>CAZSBH010000014.1:54144-60826 GCA_964604845.1 uncultured Spirochaetaceae bacterium | reverse complement strand
CCCTGATAAGCCAGCTCGGCATGGAAGCTCAGGTTGTCCCCCGGATTCCAATCACCCTTCAATCGGCCGTAGAGGATGTTGCCGTAGTCCGAGTCGGTGATCCGCCAGTCCTCGGAGTAGAGGTTGGCGTTGAAAAAGTTGACGATATAGCCGTACAGGCTGAAGGTTTCCTCGTAAAAACTCTCCTGGGCTGTGACGGAAATGGCGATTCCGTTCAGAAAAACGGCAACAGCCAACAATCCTCGTAGCTTCGATTTCATCGTTGTCCTCCTTCAAGCGACCGCAGGGTTTGTAGGCACCTTCTGGGACCGAAATCGTTACTTATAGAACCGGGTTGGGTTGAAGTATTTGTCATCAATCGGCACGTCGTGCTGAATCGCATGGGTGATGATTACGGTCATACTGTTCTTGTCATAGTTTTTCATCACCATGCGAGTCGGAACATCCCGGCCCCCCATCTTTTTGACCTCGGTCATCTCGAGGTCTTTGTAGTGACCCTCCTCCTCGGTGTAGTACTCGATTTTAGTGCTGAGATACGTTCCTTTATCGATGCTGATCAGGATCCGTGAGTAGACGGAATCCCTCTGCTTTGCAGTTCCTTCGAGCACCCACTCTCTGGAATCGCTCCTTTGAACCCGAAAATCGTACTTCTCCTCCCAATTGCCTGCACTCAGGTCCTCATAGTTGAAGTCCCCCCCAACGCCGCGTACCGACTGTTCCTTGCCCTTGCCGGCGATTTTCCGCACCCTTCCGGTGGAGGAAAAATACACCCACTGGTCACCACTCCTGCTTAGGATGCTCAATCCCTTTATCGCCCGGGGTTCAACGAACTGCATGTAGGAATCCTCCTCGCCCTTGCTGTAACTGATCACCTTGAACTCACGGACATTACCGGAATCGTCGGCGTCGGGGTACACCAACATGCTCAGCTCCGCCTTGCTGGTCTCGGCTCGTTGCCGTGCTTCAACCTCCCGTATGATCTGCAGGGCATCTTCTTCGGCAAAAACCAATACAAGCGCGGATAGCAAAAACAACATAGACACGAAGACGATCCGTATTCTCCTGTTCATGACACACTCCTCTCTGGTTCTCTATAATCTTTATTTCCGACAAATTTTCCTCGTTTGCTGTCGAAACGTAGCAACGCCGGCAGCACGAGGATCGCCGCAGTCAAACAGGCTCCTAGGCCGATAAACAGGATGATTCCCATCGACGAGATCGATGCGAAAGTCCCGATCAAACCGAGGGAACCAAATCCAATCATCGTGGTGAGGGCGGAAAGAAACACTCCCTTACCGGTATAGCGATAAACGGTGACGATATCCCTTTCCACTTTGTAGCGGTGGGCCAGGTGTATTCCGAAATCGATACCCATGCCGATGACCAGTGGGATTACTGCAATATTGATAGGATTGAGCTTCAGCCCGAGAAGGGGATAGACACCGAGCATCCAGATCATTCCCGCGGCGAGGGGGAGTACCGCAAACAGGGTATACCGGAGGCTGCGAAAGCCGAGAGCCACGAAAACCAAAACAGCCAGGAAGATCAACAGCGCGGCTTTCTTCGAGGCTGCACCGATCTCTTCCATCCAGACAATCCCGAACTGGGTCGAGCCGGTGATTCGCGGGGATACCTCCTCCAAAGCCGTACTGAATCGCTCCATACTTTCCAGGTCATTGAGGAGGCCCGGCTTTGGGTATGCCAGCACAAGGGTCTTGCTTCCGGATTCGTCCAGAAGCCCTCCAACGATCGAGGGGGGAAGATCTTCAAGGGAGATTTTTCGATCTATCTGGGCCATGGTGCCGATCATGCGATCCATCTCCCGGGCATATTGAAAATCCAACCGACTCAGCCGTTCGGCGTAGACAGCAGGGTCGGATTCTATACGTTGGATCAGCTTCTGAAAAACCTCCTCCCCCGGCTTTCCCACCTCAGCGCCGAAGATCTCTCGAACCATCCGGTTACGCTTTTCCAGAATTTTGTTGTCTTCCCCTAGCCCGGCCACCGAGAGGTCTCCCATCTCGATCACATTCCACTCGAGCCTCTGCACTTCATAGACAAAGGATTCCATTTCATCCGCCGAGTACTCCCTTCGTTGATAACGACCGGGCATCGCGCGGATCCTTCCGATCTCGGCCAGCCGCGCCTCCTGCTCCTGATCCGTGGGGATGAAGGACACTATGGATCGCACCTCCGCCACCATGGGTTCTTCCTCCAGGGCTTCTGTCAACGTTCGTGCCTCTTCCAGGCTGTCGGAAATTACCATGGAGGGAAAGGGAGTAATATCGTACTTGTCCATGACTTTCTTGTACTGAACGATAGAGGGCATACCCTGGGGTTCGAGCTTCAAAAAATCTGTTTCCATACGATTGAAATACACCGCGGTCATGAGGGCTCCGGCGGTGATGACGATGGCAATGCCCAGCGTGGCCCAGTGATGTCGATAGGTGAACTTACCAAGGCTTGCGAGATAGTCATAGTTGATGTTGGGAATGTGGGAGCGAGAAACATCCTTTTTGCCGAACCACAAGAGTAGAGCCGGCAGTATGAATATCATGGCCAGCAGACACATCAGAATCCCGGTACCCATGACAATCCCAAATTGGGCGAAGGCTTTCGAACCGGTAGCGGCGAGAACGAAAAAGGCTATTGCCGTGGTTACGGCGGCCAGGAAGATGCCCATTCCCGCTTTGATGTAAGTATTCCTCACGGCTATCGCAGGGGAACAGCCGTCGCTTCGAAATGTCGTGAAATTGATCACTACCTGGATTCCATAGTCAACTCCCATGCCGATCAACAGCACGGACATGATACTGGTCAGCATCGTGATTTCGCCGATCGTGATCCCCACCAAACCGTAGTTGAATACGATCCCAAACAACAGGGTGATCAATATGAAGAGGATCGAACGTATCTGGTTGAAGGAGAAGAGGAAAAGGAGCAGGATCAATACCAGGGCCACCAGGGCCGGTACCAGCATGTCAAAGCCCATAGCATCCTGCTCGTCCGCCTGCATAGCCACATCTCCGGTGTAGCCGATCTTTACAGAGGGGAACTGCTCTTGGACACTCGCCTGGACGTTTCGGATTTCCTCGGTCATCTCCGTGCATTTGTCGATTTCTATAGCATTGAAATTGGGAGAAATGGTGAACATCAGCATGCTGTTGTCAGGGCTGAAGCCATAGATATCCCCAAAAAGAAACGTCTCCGCAAGATTCTTGCCCTGCTCCTGTGTCGATATCGTATCCGGATCTTCGAGATACTCCCGCAGCATCGTGCAAAACCGCTCCAACTGATTCAACATCCCTACCGCCTCGTTTTCCTGTTTGCTGCTCTCGATCTCCTCCTCTGCCTCATCCCCGGTATAGGTTTGCTCGAAGGAATCATTCAAAGCGGTCAGGAAGGGAAGCAGATTGACTGCGGAGAAGGATTCTCGAGTTCTTTCGAGATCCTCCGCTTCTTGTAGGAGCAACCCCCAGGTAACGGCAAAATCCCGATCCAGCTTCAGATCGATGGTGTGAACATAGCTCATCAACCGGGGATTTGCCCGCACGGCCTCGGCATAGGCCTCGGCGCATCGGGCCATCTCGACCCGATCAGAGCCCTCAATCGTGATCAAGACTGCCGTTCCGCCATGGAAGAGCTCATCGACTTCCTCGAAACTCTTCACCTGTGGATTATCCTCCGGCAGCAAATCTTTGATCTGAGTCTTCACCTCGATGGTGCTGGCAGCGACGATGCTGAGGACAAACAGAATCAAACCAACGATTGGAATCACTTTGTGGTAGCGAATAACGAAATCCGCCAGCGTACCCATCACCTTTTCTTCGGACAGCATGTCATACCCCCTTGTACGCGCGGCCGGTCGGGGTGCAGCTGCTGCACCCCGTTCCTATACGGTAATACGGTGTATCGGCACCGGAACCGGCCGAAAGTATGGTTGGGGTATGGTTCACCTATTGCCTCTCTCGCCTGTGGACGAAGGACAGCAGAGCCGGGAGCAGCAAGATCGTTGCGACCAGGCAGGTGGCGATTCCCAAGAACAGGATGGATCCTATCGAGGCGATGGAAGGAAAGGAGCCGATCAGAGCCAGTGAGCCGAAGCCGATTATTGTAGTCAGCGCGGACAGGAAGACCGCTTTTCCCGTGTACAGGTAGACCGTCTCCAGGTCCTTCTCTATCCGAAAGCGGTGAACGATATGGATCCCGAAGTCGATGCCCATACCGATTACCAGGGGAATCACGGCAATGTTGACGGCGTTCAGCTTCAATCCCAGAAGCGGGTAGATCCCCAACATCCAGATCATGCCGGCCAGCAGCGGTACCGCCGCAAGGATTGCGTAGCGCAAACTGCGGAAGGTGAGGACCATAACGATGAAGACCACCAGGAATATGAATACAGCCGCCTTTTTGGATCCCGCTTCAACATCCTCGGTCCAGGATACCAAGACCGGAACCCAGCCGGTGATCTTGGGCGAGACTTGAGCCATGCGTTCGTTGAAGCGAAGCATGCCCTCTTTGTCGATGGTCGCCGATTTCACGGGGTAGGCGAACACGAGGTTGCGATTTCCTCCCTCTTCGAGGTACTGCTTGGCGTACTGTTCCGGTATGTCCTGCACCGTGATTCTCCGATCCACCCGGGACATGGCCTCTACAATCCGGTTCATCTCTGCGGCAAAATATCCATCAAGAGCTGCTACGGCGGTCGCGACCGCCGCCGGGTCCTGTTCGATCAGCTGAATCACCTTTTGAAAGACCTCCGCTCCGGGTTCACCGACTTCGGCACCGAAAATCTCCCGGATCATCTGATTACGTTTGTCCATGATCTTGTTGTCTTCCCCCAGACCGGCCACGGAGAGGTCGCCGATCTCGATGACGTTCCATTCCAAACGCTGGATCTCGTAGGCAAGCGCCTCTATACGATCAGGGGTATAGGGGAAATCGGCCACGTATCGTGAATCCATATCGCGGATCCTGCTGATTTCAGCAAGGCGAGCGTCCTGCTCGCTGTCGGAGGGAATGAACTGAGCCACGGAGCTTACCTCTGCGATGAGGGATTCTTTTTCCAGCGCTTCCTGCAGCTCTCTGGCTTCCTCTACCGAATCGGCCACGGCCATGGCGGACATGATGTTGATGTCGAACTTGTCCAGCACCTTGTAGTACATCTTGATGGAGGTCATATGCCCCGGTTCCAGCTTCATCATGTCGTACTCCATGCGGTTGAGAAACGCGGCGGCGAACAACCCGCCTGTCACGACCAATCCGATCGCCAAAGTGATCCATTTGTGACCGAAGGTGGTCTTCCCCAGGCCGGCGATGAAACGGTAATCCACCTTGGGAAGCCGTGCTATGGCCGGATCTCGTTTCACAAACCAGAGCAGGACCGCGGGAAGGATGAAGAACAGAGCGATGAAACAGCAGATGATCCCCATCCCCGCCAGCACGCCGAACTCGGCGAGGGCCTTGGATCCGGTCGCCGCCATAACGAAAAAGCCGATCGCCGTGGTCAGGGCGGCCAGGAATGTGCCCATGCCCGCCCGTACGTACGTGTTTCGCAGCGCCTCCTTGGGCTCCAACCCATCGGCTCGGTAGGTCGTGTAGTTGGTGACAACCTGGATACCGTAGTCGATCCCAAGTCCGATCAGCATGACCGCCATGAAGCTGGTAAGCATGGTGATCTCCTGGAAGGTGATACCTAACAGTCCGTAGGTGTAAAGAATCCCGAATATCAAGACGATCAGGGCAAATACCACCGAGCGGATCGGGTTGAAGGAAAAGACAAACAGCAGCAGAATCACTACCAGGGCCACCAGCGCCGGTACCAGCAAATCGAAACCCAGCGCCTCCTGTTCATCCGCACCGATGGCGATCTCTCCCGTGTAAGCCACGACCAGATCGGGGAACTGGCTCTGGACATCAGCCCGGATTTTTTTGATCTCGTTGGTCATGTCCACCATCTTCTGGATCTCGTCCACGGAAAAGTCGGGAATGAGGGAAAACAACAGCATGCTGTTGTCCGGGCTGAATCCGTACATGTCACCGTAGAGGAAGGCCTGAGCCATGACTTCTCCGGTTTCCTGTGCTTCGGCTTCACTGGGACTCTCCAGATATTCCCGGAGCAATACGAAAAACGCCTCCAGTTGGTTCAGCATAGCCACCGCCTCGTTCTCCTGCCTGTGTGTAGATATCTCTTCCTCCGCTTCCTCCCCCGTGTAGGTGCGCTCGAAGGAATCATTTAAAGAGGTGAGGAAGGGAAGCAGGTTCAGCTCGGCGAAGGTGTCCCGAGACTGCTCCAGATCCTTGGCTTTCTGGAGCATCAATCCCCAGTTGGTGACAAACTCCCGATCCATCTTGAGATTGATTGTTTTTATGTACTGCATCACCTCGGGGCTGTTGCGAACAGCCGCGGCAAAAGCCTCGGCGCCCTCGGCCATTCGTTCCTTGTCCCGGCCTTCTACCGTGATCATCAGAGACATGCCGCTGTTAAAAACCTCATCGATTTCATGAATGGCTTTCACCTGCGGATTGTCGAAGGGCATCATATCCTCCATCCGGGTTGTCACGCGAATGTTCTGTGCTGCGATCCCGCTCAGGACGAGCAGAACGACCGCCACGATGGGGATTATCTTGTGATACCGAATCACAAAGTTCGCGATCCCTTCCATGATCCGTCTTTCAAGTT
>CAZSBH010000014.1:0-54044 GCA_964604845.1 uncultured Spirochaetaceae bacterium | reverse complement strand
TGTACCTCTTTTTAGAGTCCGTTCTCCAAAGTACCAGAGAAAGGCATCGACGAAGTTCTTTCGGGATTTCTCCTTGTCGTAGCCGTTGTACTCACACCACTTATCCGAAAACACGGTGTACCCGATGATCGGAAAAGAAAGCATGAAGAAGGCTTCATGCATCCCTTCCAGATCCCGATCGAAGCCCTTCACCGTTTCAATGTTGTGCGACTCGGCGTTGGCCACGACCTCTCGAGCCGCAGAGGATTGGAAATTCCACAGCTCGAGAAGCGGAACATGGCGAGGATTCTTGATCGACTCCATGAGAACAATTGTAGTGATGCGCCGGTGCTCTTCCATGAACCCGACCATCTCTTCCATCACTTCCGTCAACTTGCTCATGAAAGATTCCGCATATCGCACAAATAGGCTCTTTTTAAAGGCAACCCCTCTGGCTACAAACTCGTCGAGCATGGTTTGGAGGATCGCTTCTTTGTTCTTGAAGTGGTAGTAGATCACGGACTTTCGGATACCCACGTTGTGGGCGATCTCCTCAATACCGGTGCCTTCAAAGCCCTTCACCGCGAAAAGCTTCTCCGCCTCGTCCAGAATCCTCTGCTTTGTGGTTCTTCCCTTTTTCTCTTCTTGTTGACCGGTCATTTTTCTTCCATACACCCTATAGATAGAACGTTCGGTCTAATTGTAATACGAAAATCGATAAGTGGCAACATTTTCTGGATCTATAAAGTAGAATTGTTGATGGGTGTACTTTCGGAGCAGGTGCAACCGTGGAAGCGTGCCGAAACAATGTTGGGAAAATCAGACCGATCGCTCTACGACCGCTTCTACAAGGTAGGCGGGAACGTTCTCGATCGTCCTATGCTCGACCTCTATGGAGGAACGAGGGGCAAAACTGACCGTGTATCCCTTGGGTACAGAGTACAAGTTCAGATAGTCTAGGACGCCCTTCAGGTGTCTCCTGTTCACCGACAACGTAGCCTTGCACTCGATCGGGACACTCGCATTCCCACGTTTTACTACGAAGTCGATCTCGGTACCGGCGGAACTCCTCTTCCAGCCGGACAGGACGCCGACAGAACGGATGAGGTCCACGGCAACCTGGTTCTCGAGCACACCGCCAAGGGGTGTTCGTGCTGCCATGGAAACAGTGTTCAAAACGCTGATCGACGGAACTGCAGACTCCCGCAAATGACGGAGCACACCGGTATCGAAGAGATACCTCTTGGGTAGATAACCGTAGCTCCCCTCCGGTGAGGGACCGCTCTGCTCCGAACGAATGATCAGGTGCCAGCCTTCGAGGCGAGCAAAGATCTCATTGATCCGGGCGTTGAGGGGCGTTGTGGGCGATGGAATGACTGTGGTGTTTTTCGAAACGCCGCCTGCAAAGTTAGCCACACTGCGCAGGCATCCCCTTGCGATGTGGATCAACTCTTCTCCAAATATCCGGATGAAATCCTGCTCGTAGTCGGAGATGATCTGGGCACGAACCTTCCTGTAGTCCTCGCCATTGAAATACGCCCGCACGACCATCGGCAGTCCTCCGACCTCGAGATAGCGGTCGTAGAAAGATAGAAGGGTCTGATGGCGCTTCCCCGATACTTCCGACGGAGACTTCAGAATTACTCGCGTCAAGTAATCTTTATCCCCGGTTCTGAGGAACTCGGAGAAGGAGAAAGGCCACAGCACCAGCTTCTGCACCCTCCCAACTGGGTAGCGCGTATCATTACGAAACAGCCGGGTCAGCGTCGATCCGGACAGGATCGTGGTGGATTTCTCCCACGCCTCCTTCATGAAGCGTACATAGCGTCCAAGGTGCCGGCTCTCCTGGGCTTCATCGATAAACAAGATGCTAGGGCTGCCGCCCGTAAACCCCAGGCGATCCTCCAGGAGGTCCTGGAATTCCTGAAAATCCCTGCAGTCATCGATCTCGGCTCGCAGCAGGGAATCGCGTTCCAGGTTCACCTCGAAAGTGGGCTTGCCGGTATGGCGCAGGGCGTTTTCGACCAGCCAGGTTTTACCAACCTGTCGCGCTCCTTCAACCAGCAGAACGGGCTTATGAACGTTGTCGTCAAGTATGAACCGTTCCAGGATCCGATCTTCACGCCGCAATGTGTATGGAATATCCATATTCTATACCCTTTTTCTTTATAGAATATGGATATTCTATACTACAACTGATAGCCTGTCAAACATCCGGTGTGCAACACTTTGTTTGACCCGACCCACAAAGAGAAAGAGCGTTTGACAAAAGCCGTCCCCGCCATATTGCGATTTGAGGGCTATTCGTTTAAGAGAGGCTCTAGGAGCTTGCGGCTGCCTCGCTGGATACCATACATCACTAGATCGAAAACGAGCAAAAAACCGCCCTGAACAAGCAGGGACTGTCCGTAGCCGCGAAACATCGTTTGCCGGCCGGGGAAGCTTCTCCCATATTCCACAAGGAACAAACCCGTCATGATATAGGCGGCATCCAGTCCTGCGTTCAAGAGAAGAACTTTCTCCAGATTGTATTGAGCATCGACAGCCGCAAAAAGGTCCTTGCTCGGAACAGCCCGTGCAGAACCATAGTATCCCAGCCCGGCAATTCCCAGGTTGATGAAATTCCAAAGTACGTTCATTTGGTAGAAGTATCGTATGTCTTCGTCGGTGGAAAAATAGAGAGCGGTGTTAGCGCCGATATTTGCCAGCGCCCAGGATCCTAGGGTGAGCATGCCCGCTGCATTGATCCGATTCCGCCGCTGATCCAGATCCTCCACGGTGATGTCCTGAGCGCCGAGGATGCCGGCTGCGTTTACGAGCAGAAAAGCCACCACAATCAGCATAATGGCCCGCTTCATCACTACCGAGTGCATGTTGACCTCCTCCTCCTACGTGCCTCTTTCTCCCAAAGATCCTTACCCTACGGCACTATAGATTGTTTTAACGGCCCGTTGGAAGTCCTCGGAATGCACGAGGATGAGCAGCTGTGACTTGAATTTCCAACGACTTCGAGAAATACTGACTTGTAATACACTACAGTTGAGGCTCGGTTGATGGAAAGGATCGAATATGAGTGAAGGCCAGAAGACCATCATGAAGGATAGAGCCCTGCAGGTTCCCGCCACTCCGATTGTTCCGTTCATTGAAGGTGACGGTACCGGACCCGATATCTGGGCGGCGGCGGTACGGGTTTTCGACGCGGCAGTCCGAAACAGCTATGGCGGGAAACGAAAAATCGTCTGGAAGGAAGTCTTGGCCGGTGAAAAAGCGTACAAAGAAACCGGCAGCTGGCTTCCCGAGGAAACCGTCGATGCTTTCAAAGAGTTCCTCGTGGGCATCAAAGGACCTCTTACCACACCGATCGGAGGCGGAATACGCAGTCTCAACGTGGCCCTGCGGCGTATCCTCGATCTGTACGCCTGCGTCCGTCCGGTGCGCTGGTTCAAGGGAGTCCCGAGCCCCGTTGTGCACCCCGAACAGGTTGATATGGTGATTTTTCGGGAAAACACGGAAGATGTTTACGCAGGTTTGGAGTTCGAAGAGGGCAGTGCCGAAGCGGCCAAGCTGATCAACTACTGTAAGAAGGAATTTGGCTGGCAGATACTTCCCGACTCGGGCGTAGGGTTGAAACCGATCAGTATCACTCGTTCCCACCGCCTGGTACGGGCGGCAATCAACTATGCGCTGGAGAACAAGCGCAGGAGTGTAACCCTCGTACACAAGGGCAACATCCAGAAGTATACCGAAGGGGCCTTCATGAAGTGGGGCTACGAGCTGGCCAAAAAGGAGTTCCCCGAGCTCTGCGTCGCCTGGGAAGACATCGACGGAAAAGTGCCGGGGGGCAAGATCCTGATCAAGGACGTAATTGCCGATATCTTTCTGCAGCAGGTACTGACGCGGCCGACGGAATTCGAAGTGATCGCCACCACCAATCTAAATGGAGATTACGCTTCGGATGCTCTGGCTGCTCAGGTAGGTGGAATCGGGATCGCTCCGGGAGGAAACATCAACTATGTCAGCGGCCATGCCGTATTCGAGGCTACCCACGGGACAGCCCCGAAGTACGCGAACCAAGACAAGGTGAATCCCGGTTCGGTGATCCTGTCCGGAGAAATGATGCTTCGCTACATGGGCTGGAAGGAAGCGGCGGATTTGATCATCAAGGGTCTGGAGACAACCATCGCCAAGAAAACCGTTACCTACGATTTCGCCCGGCTGATGGAAGGAGCAAAGCTGCTGAAATGTTCGGAATTCGGATCCGAGATCATCGCTAATATGTAGAAGGAAGCTCTCGGTACGTTTCCCAGAATCTCAGGGCTATATATCTGTCATCCCCCTTGAAAAAAAAGCGGATGATCTCTCCGGTGTACTCCCTATCCGGACTGTTCTTGATTTTCAACACAAATATTGCGTCCTTTCCAAGATCCTCCGCACTTACCTTTTCCCGATCCTCCACGGCGATTCTGAACAGGGCTCCATGATCCGAATAGTCGATCATCTGGGCGTTCACCTCGAAGTCCTCCACGCAGAGGTCGACAGGAGCGCTGATTCTAATACGCTTCGTACCTCTTCGTTCAATCAACCGTTCCTTCATGCAGTTCTCATCCCCTCGGTCTCTCGTTCCCGGTTCCCTTGTTCAGCACCACCGTCGGCCTGAATCGGTTCCGACGGATATAGGGTTGATACCTGTTGTAATAGACCCATGCTACTCAGAAGTTCCTTTCAATGTACACCACTGAAGAGAATTTTCTTCAGTAATGCTCGCAATCTTGGGTATTCCCCCATTTTTGTAAACTGCTGCTTGTGGTGGTCCGTTCAGGTGGGGGGGGCCGGCGGCGTGCGGACTCGGGGCCTAGACTACATCGTAGCCCTGACCTTCGATCGCCTGTTTTATAGCATCGATGGGCAGCCGCTCCTCTTCGAAATCCACGCTGACAGTCTTATTTTCCAGACTGACCTCGACGGCAGACACCCCTTCCAGCTCACTCACCGCTTTGGTGACAGCCATCTTGCAGTGATCGCAGCTCATACCCTCGACGTTGATGATTTTACTGGTCATAGTATAACTCCTCTCTCGCTCACGACCCCTCACGGCCGCAAGCGATACTGTTTTTTTCTAATATTCCGTTTGGGGGGCACTCGAATTCCGGTGCTTCCCAAAACTCTTACCCCTGCTTCACCCTGAATCGCCTCAAACTCAATGAGTTGCTGACCACAGAAACTGAGCTGAAGGCCATGGCCGCCCCGGCGATGATGGGGTTGAGCATCCCGAGAGCGGCAATAGGTATTCCCACGATGTTGTAAAAGAACGCCCAGAACAGATTTTGCTTTATCTTCCGCATCGTCTTCTGGGAGAGTTGGATCGCGGCGGGAACACTCATCAGATCTCCATTCATCAAGGTGATGTCCGCCGATTCCATGGCAATGTCCGTTCCGGTTCCCATGGCCATTCCGATATCCGCGGTGACCAAGGCCGGGGCATCATTGATGCCGTCTCCGACCATGGCCACGATCTTTCCCTGATTACGAATCTCTTCCACAGCCTGGGCTTTTCTTTCGGGAAGTACCTCGGCCATGATATCGGCCACACCGACCTCCCGGCCGATCGCCTCGGCGGTCCTACGATTGTCGCCTGTAATCATGTATACCTGGAGCCCCATCTCCTTGAGCACTTGGATGGCTCTGCGGGAGCTGTCCTTGACCCTATCGGCGACGGCCAACAACCCCTGGGCGGTTCCATCCACTGATAAAAGCATCACCGTTTTCCCCCCCGCCTCCAACTCGCTGACCTGTTTTTCCACCGCTTCTACCGCGACATTGTGCTCGTGGAGATAGCTCCGGGTGCCGATCAGAACGGCACGGCCTCCTACCACAGCTTGAACCCCCTTTCCGGGAGTAGTCTGAAATTCGGTGGGCTCGTCGATTCCCTCCAGTTCGCTGCGGGCTGCCTCGATAACAGCGATCCCCAGAGGATGCTCGGAATTTTTCTCCGCCGCTCCGGCAACACGCAGCAGATCTGCACGGCTCCAGCCGTTCAGGGGTATGATATCCGTTACAGAGGGTTCGCCTCGGGTAATCGTGCCCGTCTTATCCAGAACCACGGCGTTGAGCCTGTAGGCAAGCTCGAGACTCTCTGCACTGCGGATCAAGATACCGTTCTCGGCTCCCTTCCCGGTTCCCACCATGATCGCCGTCGGAGTAGCCAATCCCATCGCGCAGGGACAGGCGATTACCAGAACCGCCACAGCGCTGACCAAGCCCATGGTCAGGTTGCCCGCTGCAAGAAGCCAGATAAGAAAGGTAATCACGGCAACCCCGAGCACAACGGGCACAAAAATCCCGGCGACCCTGTCGGCCAATCGTTGGATCGGTGCCTTGGATCCTTGGGCTTCTTCCACTACCCGAATGATCTGGGCCAGAACCGTATCTTTGCCTACCTTGGTAGCCTTAAAACTGAAAGCGCCGAAGGTGTTGACCGTTGCCCCGATTACCCGATCTCCCGTCAACTTCTCCGCGGGAATACTCTCGCCGGTGATCATGCTTTCGTCGACCGCAGAGCTTCCGTTGATGATCTCACCGTCCACGGGAATCTTTTCTCCGGGGCGCACGAGCACCACCTCTCCGACCTGAACTTCCGCGATCGGGATATCCACCTCCTCGCCGCTGCGCAGCACCCGGGCTGTTTTGGGCTGAAGTCCGATCAAATGCTTTATCGCATCCGAGGTTCTGCCTTTAGCCACAGCCTCGAGAAGCTTGCCGAGCAGGACCAGGGTAATGATGATGGCGGACGCTTCAAAATACAGGGCGGGACTCTGCCCTTCCGGAAGGCTGCGAAGGAAACCATTGTAGATGCTGTACAAATATGCCGCACTGGTCCCGAGCGCCACCAGGACATCCATACCGGGACTTCCCGATCTCAGGCTTTTGAAGGCATTTTTGTAGAATCGATAACCGACGATTAACTGTACGGGAGTCGCCAAAACAAGCTGAACGATCGGGTTGTGAAGAAACATCAGCGCTTCTATGTTGAACAACCCCGCAAACATCGCCACCAGCAGGGGTGTACTCAGGGAAGCGGATACGATGAAGCTCACCCGTAGTTTGCGCGCTTCCCGCCGTCGAAGTTCTTTCTCACGATCCGTGCTCTCGGCGGCTGCGCTTGTGTCCAGGTCCTGATTCGGTTCCTGTATCGCATCATAGCCCAAATCTCTGATCAGCTTTTCAAACTGACCGTCTTCGACCAACTTGGGGTCGTATTCAACCGTAGCCTTCTCCGTGGCCAGATTGACCGAGGCGAGGTTGACTCCCGAAACGTTTTTCAACCCCTTCTCAATGCGCAGTGCACAGGTCGCACAGGTCATCCCCGACACTGCCAACGTTGCTCTTTCCTTTCCTTCGCTCATAGATCCTCCAACGGCTCCACTGCTCTCCCAGGACACCCGACTTCTCCTAGCACAGAGGCTAAGCTTCCAGTCTCTGTACATCACCGAGACATCCTGCCGATCGTCTTCATCAGCTCATCGATCACCTCGTAACGTCCCTCCTCGATCTGATCTAAAACACAACTGCGGATATGAGCTTCCAGCAATGCTTTACGTACACCGCTCAGAGCCGCTTCCACCGATGTGATCTGATTCAGGATGTCATCACAATACACATCAGAATCCACCATCCGCGCGATCCCTCGAATCTGGCCCTCTATCCGGCGCAAACGATTCACCAGATTCACCTTGGTTTCATCGGGATGATGAGCCGCCCGAGCTATCTGACCATTCTTGCCGTTTCCAGGCATGTAGGGTACCCCCCTATACTATTCAAGGTAACAAACATTATAAAATTAATCAAGTATATTGTTACAGATAAGGGGGAGATGGGGCTCGAGAAGGGAATCAGGATTTTTCGACGGGCACGCCGTCGATCTTCCACTGGCTCCTGGGGTAATAACATTGACAGCCGAACACTTCTATGTTATCATTCAAAAAATAGATACAGTGTTCATATTATATGAACAAACAAAGCAATTCTTGAAAACAGTACAAAAGGCAATCACGATCTTGGAGCTGTTTACCCGCGAGCACCCCTGGTTGGGAGTTACCGAGATCGCCACCCAGCTCGGCTTGCACAAAGGCACGGTACATCTAATTCTCAGCACATTTAAAAAATCCGGCTATATCATCTTCAATTCTGATACAAAGAAGTACGGATTGGGGTTCAAACTCAGGGACCTTGCCGAGAGGGTGAGCTACCGCCATGACCTCAGAGACCTCTGTTTGCCCCGAATGGTGACACTGGCTCGGGACAGCGAAGAGGATGTGTCTCTGAGCATCCCGATCGACAACAACTGGGTGATTATGGCCATCGCCCGTGGGACACAATTCGTGCGTCAGGACACCCATCTCGGCAGAACCCTGCCGCTGTACTGCGGTGCCGGAGGCCGCTGCATCCTGGCATTCATGGAACAAACGCGGGCTCAAAGGATAATTGATAAAACGATATTTACCGGGTATACGGAGAATACTATCGTAGACGAATCGAGGTTGTGGACAAGCCTGGAGGAAATACGGAAAAACCGTTATGCCGCGGGGGCGGAAGAATACTACCGCGACGCCGCAGCGGTGTCCTTTCCTCTTTTCGACAGAAAGGGTACTATCTTGGGCTCCTGCACCATCCACAGCACCGTTAGCAGGATGGATAAAAAATTCGAGCGGAGACTCGCCTCTCTAGGCCTGGAGGCAACCGGAGAGATGAACGAAACACTGAGAGGCATGGGCTGAACTAGGAAGGCCGATCCTCACGACCGTTGTCCTTTATTCGGAGAACAAACCTGTGCTGACGGGAACGACCCGCGGTTTCAGGAAAAAAATACGGAGGTGTTCTATGCAAAGAACTGTGCTTTTGGTACTTGCGCTGATGCTGATCGGCCTGCTAGGGTGGGCCGGCGGGGCGCAGGAAGGAGCGAAGGAGGTCAGTCTTCTTCATTACGGCCATACTCAGCCGCCCTTCGACGGGTTGATCGCCAGAAATATCGACAACTTTATGGCCAGCAACCCGAACATCAAGGTCGAGTATGTAGTCTTCGCAGATCCGGATTTAGGGGACAAGGTCCTTACCGCGATTGCCGGCGGGCAGGCCCCCGATTCCTTCACGATCGCCGCTTCTCGGGCTGCGGTGTTTCTGGAAAAGGATCTGTGTGTCACCATCGATCCCGCCGGGTTCGGTAAAAACACCGTCGATGAAGTAGTGAACATGTGGCAGTCCGGTGCCTTGAAGTCGGCCGGGGGGTTCTTCAAGGGCAAGTATTACGGCATACCCCACGAGCTGAGCAACTACTGTGCCTGGTTGAACATGGACCACTTCAGAGAGGCGGGATTGGATCCTGAAAAGGACGCCCCCAAAACCTGGGACGACTTCGCCGCGGTCGCGAAAAAGCTGACCGTGGACGAGGGGGGTGTACGCAAGCGCAACGGTTTCGGCGTGAACTTCAAAACCGCCAATTTTGTCATGAACGTCAGCTTCCCGCTGTTGTACGGCAAGGGCGTCGGCCTGGTCAACGACACGGTATCCAAGGGCCTGCTCGATCAGCCCGGAGCGGAACAGGCTGTAACCACTTTTACCGGCTGGATCCTCAAGGACAAGATCTGGGACCCCGGCCTGGTGACCGATGACCGGGAAGGATTCGGCAATGAGCTTCTGTCCATGTTCCTGACCGGCGGTGCCTGGTACTGGGGTGTCATGAAATCCGAGTATCCCGACACCTACGACAAGGCCAAGGTCTTCCCCTACCCCCGCTACAAGGGTGGTAAGGACTTTGGGGGCATCGGATACGGTTACTCCACCTACGTGACCAAGGCTTCGAAAAATCAGAAAGAAGCCTGGATGATGGCGGATGCTATCGCCTCGACCCCGGATGATTTCATCAAGGAAGGATTGTTCCAGCCCCGCATCGGCTACAGCGAGCAGGTTGCCAAGGACAATCTGCCCAGTTGGGACGTGTTCGGAGCCGAGCTCAAACATGCCTCACCGCGGCCGCTGACCCAGTACTACGCCGAGCTGACGGACATGTACTTCAAGGCGGTTTCGGAAATCGTCTATGAAGGCAAAGCCGTAAAAACTGCTTTGGCGGAGGCGAACGCGAAGATCAACGAAGTGTTAAGTCAGTAATGAATCAAGCCCCGCGCTACCCGGCGGGTACCGACAGGTATCCGCCGGGTTCCGGGGTATTCGTGTCACGGATAGAGGGAAAACGATGGTGAGCTCACGGGTAAAAAAAATCAACAACGCCGGGTACTGGTTCATTCTTCCGGCACTGATCCTGTTCAGCTTCCTGTTGATTCTACCGATGATCAACGCCTTCCGGTTGAGTCTGTTCAAATGGGATCTGCTGGGCGCCAAGATTTGGATCGGCTTGAAGAACTTCCGCAATCTGCTGCGGGACGAGGACTTCTTGGATTCCTGGGGGCGCACCCTCTACTACACGTTTCTCAGCGCCGGCATCTTGATCGTACTCTCCTTCAGCTTCGCACTGATGCTGGACAGCCGCAAGCTGAAAGCACGGAACCTTTTCCAGTCAATCTACTTCGTCCCGGTGGTTCTGGTCACACCGGCGATTGCGGTAGTGTGGAAGCTGATGTTCCAGACCACGGGAGTACTCAACGCCATCGTATCCTTATTCTTCAAGACCTCGATACCCTGGTTGGATTCGGAACGGATTGCCCTGTACTCGATCATTTTGGTACAGGTCTGGGTGTCCGTGGGCTACTACATGGTGATGTTCATCGCAGGACTGCAGAACATCCCGGAGGAGCTGCACGAATCCGCCATGATCGACGGCGCCTCCTGGTTAAGGAGACTGTTCGCCATCACCATTCCCCTGCTGCGGCCGACGATCATTCTGGTTCTGGTTACCTGCATCATTTTCGTGTTCGGTCAGTTTCCGATTCCCTACGTCATCTCTCAAGGCGGACCGAACTACGCCACCGAGCTGTTGACCCTGTTTATCTACAAAAACGCCTTCAAATATCTAAAGGTCGGCTATTCCTCCGCGGTTACCGTGTTTTACTTCCTTACCATGCTGCTTTTCTCCATTATCCAGATCCGGATCTTCCAGGAGAGGGAGAGGTAAACCCATGGCAAGTCACGGAAAGACAAAAGAGATCATCACGCGGGTTGCACACTACCTGGTCGCGATCTTGATCGGCCTGGTGATTCTCTTTCCCTTTATCTGGATGGTTCTGGGATCCTTCAAGTTCAACAAAGACATCCTGGACATCCCGGTCAAGCTGCTGCCGCCGGAGTGGAACTTCAGCAGTTACAGGAACGCCTTTGCCTCCGGACCCTTCGGGCGGTACTACCTGAACTCGGTCGTCGTGCTGGTGGCGGCGGTGGGATTGAACATCAGCATCTGTACGACCGCAGGCTATGGGTTCTCGAAATACAGGTTCAAGGGTCGGGATCTCTTCTTCACCATCATCCTGAGCACGCTCATGGTGCCGATTCACGCCGTCATCGTTCCCCTGTTCGTGCTCATGAAGAGGATCGGATTGGTAAACACCTATCTAGGTATCATCCTGCCTCTATCCCTGTCCGCCTTCGGGGTGTTCCTGATGCGCCAGTTTTTCTACGCCGTCCCGAATGAACTTCTCGAGGCCGCCCGTATCGACGGGGCCGGGGAGTTTCGAATATTCCGAATGGTCGGTATGCCCCTATCCCGAGTGGCTGTCGTGTCCCTGATCATCTTCCATTCCCAGTACGTCTGGAAGAATCTGATCTGGCCGCTGGTGATCGTCTCCGGCACCGACCTGCGGACACTGCCCGTCGGGATCGCCCTGTTCTCCGGCGTGTTCTTCACCCCCTACCCGGATCAACTGGCCATGTCGGTGTCTGCCTGCATTCCTCTTGTGATCCTCTACCTTTTCTTCTCCAAGTATTTTATCCGGGGCACGGCACTGGCCGGCATCAAGGGCTGAAGCGATGCTGTTCTTTGACGCCTTCTTCCCCCTCGGCCGCAGCAACTCGAGCATCCCCGATTGTCCCCGCACACAAACGCAGGCCCTCTCGGTCATGCAGCGCTGGGACCTCGATCGGGCTTTGGTTTTTCACACAGTCTCAAGGGACAGCGACCCGGAGCAGGGCAATCGGGCGTTGGAGCAGTTGAGCGATCCGGCTTTGTTTCCGGTCTGGGCCTTCGACCCGGCTTTCGTGATCCCGGAAACTCCCGAGCTTTTCCTGCAGAGAGCCTTAGCCGTCGGTGTAAAAGCCGTGCTGATCAATCCCTTGATGCGCCGCATCGATCTCGGCAGAAGTCCCAGGATCTCCCAGCTTGCCCTGCTTCTGGAGCAGCGGCGGATTCCTCTGCTGCTGACCTACTGGAAAACGGATCCTGAGCAGGATGTGATTGACTGGTATCATCTGATCGACTTCTGCCGGGATCACCCCCACCTCCCGGTACTCGTTTGGGAATGGCGAACCCGCTCAAACCGTCCGATGTTTGACGCCCTAGCCGCTACGGACAACCTCAGAGTAGCGATCTCCGGTCTCTGGCAGGCACAATCCATCGCCCAGATTTGCAAGGTATTCGGGCCGGAACGTCTGGTTTTCAGTTCGGGCCTCCCACACCTGGATCCGGGCAGCTTTCAAGCCTGTGTCCGCTACGCCGACATCGGCGACGCCGATAAGCGGCAAATCGCGGTTGGAAACCTAAAAGAGTTGATTGAAGAGGCGGATTATGGCTGATACCGGAGGGGGAATCCTCGACTGTGTGCGTCGGGGTGAAGCACTAAGGCATATCCCGGTGATCGATTTTCACACTCATCTCGGAGCCTCCTCCAGGTTCTACTACGTTCCCTTCAGCGGGGTCGAGGATGTTCTCAGGTATATGGATCGATACGGGGTAGATCACGCCGTAACTTTTGCTCTGTCTACGACCACGGATCCGGAAGTCAAAAACCTCTGCGTCTACGGGGCACATCGGAAATCCCCGCGGCGTTTTACACCCCTCACCACCCTGCACGCCCTTTTTCCGCAGGACTGGCAGGAATTGTTGGAGCAGGGAGTGCGCAGCGGTTCCCGCGGGATCAAGCTCCTGTCGGATTACCAGGGCGTGGACGAGCTGGCCCTGGACTGGTCTCCCGCCTTCGACTATGCCCGTGGCCGAGGCTGGGTGGTGTTGCATCACGACTGGCGCAATGCGGAGCATCTCGAGTCATACGCCCGGAACTTTCCCGAGCTCACCTTCATTGTAGGACACCCCACGCTGGATGTTGCCACCAACCGGATTCTCGAACGCTGCGACAATGTCTATCAGTGCACCTGCGCGGCCTTCGTGTATCCGGGTTTCTCCTGCATGTCCATCGAACAGATGTACGAAAAGCTGCCCCTGGAAAAGATACTCCATGGGTCTGACGCCCTTGATCTGGATTTCGGCACGGCTTTCGGTCCTCTGGCCTACGCGAATATTCCGGAGAATGCCAAAGAACAGATCCTAGGCGGAAATGCAATCGTTCTAATGAAAAAACTCGGCTGGGAGATTCCCGGAGTGGTACAAACATGATCAGCCGAAACCAGCTGGACACGACCATGTTCGAGACCCTCAAGCTGGCAGCAACCAGAATGCCCCCGGATATCCGGAACGCGCTGGAGGAGGTATTGAGACGGGAAAAGGACCCCCTGGGCCGCAAACATATGGAGGTTACCCTGGAAAACGCCCGTCTGGCATCTGAGGGCAAGGGCCTGGTTTGCGGCGACACGGGGTTTCCTCTCTTCTTCATAACCGCCGGCTCCGGTGTCCAGATCGAGGGAGGCTACAACACTCTGTGGGAGGCGGCCCGTACGGCAACCGAACGAGCAACCAAGGAAGGCTACCTTCGCCCCACTATGGTTGATCCGCTTACGCGAAAAAATCCAGGAACGAACACAGGAATGGAGATGCCCAGGGTGCAGCTCCGCTTTGACGGACCGGCGGACTTGCTCGACATCGTTGCTGCTCCGAAAGGAGGAGGATCGGAGATTTTCGGGACGTTTTACCGAATGTTGTATCCCTCCGACGGCAGGCCGGGCATCTTCAAGTTTGTGATCGATTCGATTCGGGAGGGCTGCTACGCGGGCAAGATCTGCCCGCCCGCTATCGTCGGTGTGGGCATCGGGGGCACCGCGGATCTTTGTATGACCATGGCAAAACGGGCCGCTCTACTCAGACCGGTGGGCACAAGCAACCCGCACGCGGATCTCCAGGAAATCGAAGAGCGTCTTCTCCTTGCTTCTCGGAGCCTGGGGATCGGGCCAATGGGTTCACGAGGGGAGTTCGCCGTTCTAGCCGTACACGTGGAACGGGCCGCTACCCATACGGCGGCCTTGCCCGTCGCGGTAAACGCCCAATGTTCGATCGGCCGCCGCTGGCGGGCGTTGATCCGAGAAGGAAAGAAAACAGAGTATACGGGGAACTTCGGTGCAGCAGTCAATTAAAAACAAAGAAACAGTCGATCTCTCGCTGCCGTTGAGGGAAGAACAAGCACGGGCACTGGAGCTGGGCAGCCTGGTAACAGTCAGCGGCCTGATGTTTACCGGAAGAAGTCTGTTTCATATCCGGGCGATCGAGAAAGATCTGCTGCCGCCAATCGACTTTCGCAGGATCAACTGCTTCTTCCACGTCGGACCGGTGATGGCACAGGATCCCGACGGCTGGAAAGTGCTGAGTATTGAACCTACCTCGAGCATCCGCTTCGAAAAGTACGCTCCGGCGCTAATCCGGAAATTGAAGCTGCGAACATTGATCGGCAAGACTACCATGGGGGCTTCGACGGCACGGGCTTTGAAAGATATCGGAGGTGTTCATCTGTCCAAGATAGGGATCTGCGGGAATCAGATATCTGAGCAGGTCCAGAAGGTGCACGGCGTGCACTTTCTGGAAGAGCTTGGGAAAACCGAAGCTACCTGGATTTTCGAAGTTCGACGGTTCGGCCCATTTTTCGTAGACATCGATGCTCACGGTAACAACTACTTCGAAAACCTGGAACGGCGGAGCCGAGCGGAATTAGATAACGTGTACCGTCAACTCGGAATCCCCGCCGGCTACGAGTATACATCGGTCGGGGTGGAAGAGTAGAGAAGTCATGGAGGAACTAAAACTCGTCGCCTTGAACGGCTTCTTGGGATACGGATACGAGCTGGAGAGTCTGGAAACGGGGCTCAGATCCAAACCTGGGATGCTCGGCGCCGATGCAGGCTCAACGGATGCCGGCCCGTTCTATCTGGGAAGCGGCACTCAGCTGGTGAAAACGGAACAGGTTTATCGAGACTTCAGGCATGCTCTGCGGGGTGCGCGGAAACTTGGGGTCCCCCTCGTGATCGGATCGGCGGGAACCGCAGGGGGGGAGCCCCACCTGCATTCCCTCGCTGAGGTAGTGCGCCGTTGCGCCAAAGAGGACAACCTGCATTTCAAGCTCGCCTTGATACATGGCGAGATAAAAAAGGGGGTGGTGCTTCAAGCCATCGAAGAGGGCAGAATCGAAGCGATGCCGGGAGTGGATCCTCTGCGTGCCGCGGAGGCGCAGCAAAGCGAACGGATAGTGGGACAGATGGGAACCGGCCCCTTCATCCGGGCTCTGAATCAAGACGCGGAAGTGATCATCGCCGGCCGAGCCTGTGATGCGTCGATCTTCGCCTGCCTTCCAATCATGCTCGGCTACGATCATGCGCTGGCACTGCATCTTGCCAAGGTGATCGAGTGCGGCGCCCTCTGTGCAAGGCCTCCCACTGCGGGCGATTCGGTTCTGGGCACAATCCGGGAGGATCACTTCACGGTGAGAGCCCTCAATCCAAAGCGCAGGGTAACACCGACGTCGGTGGCCAGCCACAGTTTGTACGAGCAGCCCAACCCCAACCTTTTCGAGGAACCGGAAGGTACCGTAGATCTGTCCGCCGCGAAATACGAAGCGCTTCCAGACGGCTCTGTGCGGGTATCGGGAAGCCGGTTTCATCCCCGCACCGGCGGAATCACGATCAAACTCGAAGGCGCCCGCCTGGAGGGTTTCCGGACCATCACCTTTGCCGGGATTCGGGATTTCAAGGCTCTGACCCATGTTAAGGAAATCGAGGAAGAAACCCGGAAGATGGTTGAGGGAAATCTGTCGGAATCGGTAAAGGGATCAGGCTATCGGCTGTTCTTTCGCTACTACGGCTGCAATGCAGTGTTAGGACCCAACGAGCCTCTGAAGGATCGACAAGGTCATGAAGCCGGTGTATTGATCGAAGCGATTGCTTCGACCCAGGAAGCGGCGGATAATATCCTGGCTTTAGCTCGTTCATCGTTCCTGCATTGCTCGTTTCCCGGCCGAAGCACAACCGCGGGTAATCTGGCCTTCCCTTTTTCCCCGTCGGATCTTTCCGCGGGTCGAACCTATTCTTTCAATATATATCATCTCCTTCATGGAGCCGACCAAGCAAAGCTGTTTCCCATTGAATATGAAGAGCTTTGAGGTCGATGTGGGTCCGCGTACGGGGACTGTGCGGTGCCGGTGAATGCATACCGGGACAGGAGAACTTGGAAATGAGCCGCCTTGAAGATTTGACTGAGATTTTCCGCAGCAAGAACGCAGGACCTTTCTGGATAACAATAGATATCGTGTTTGCCCGGCAGACCTATTACGCCACCGTGAAGCACGCCGGGGTCTTGACCGAGAGCGCCGTAGCCCTTCGATACGGTGTGGAGGCGCAGCAGGTAAAGATCTACTATGTGGACAGCATCCGCACTGTAAAGATAACCGTGCCGCGTTCCGGTGTAAGCTCCGGGGCTCCCGGAGACCGGGACGTCTATGGGGCGCAGCAGCACGGCCCACTTCTCGATTTTGAGATTCCAGGCGATCTTTTAACCGGGACAGCAAAGGATCCGGAGTTCTATAAATTGGAGGAATAGAATGATTAAAACCGCAATCGCTTACTCTGACATCACACCTGAAGAAAGCGTGCCCCTGATGGGTTATGGAGACCGAACGCATTCTTCCGAAGGAGTTCATGACCCGTTGTTTGCCTATGCCTGGTGGCTCGAACCCGAAGGGGTTGAACCCTTCATCTGGGTCGTACTGGATTTATGCCTGCTGAGCGTGATTTCCGTTGATGAGCTGGCCGCGAAGATATCGGGAAAGATCGGATTGGCGAAGCGGCAGATACTTGTTTCCGCAACCCATACTCACTCCGGACCGGATGTACGCTTTGTGAGCAGGAGTTCGCAGCCGTGGGCGCGAAGGTACTACAACAAGCTCATCGCCGGTTGCGCGGAGGCGATTCAGAAGGCCCGAGAACAGGCAGTTATATGCCGTATCGAGGTGCGAACGGCCGAGAGCGATCTGGGAGTAAATCGGCGGGAGTCCAGCTCACCGATCGATCCGCGGGTAGTGATGTTTTCGCTTTTCGATGATTCGGGCCAAGAGCGGGGATTCCTTTTCCACTATTCCTGTCATCTGACCGTCTTGGGCGTCGATAATTATCTGATCAGCGCAGACTGGCTCGGCCCGGTACGAACCAAGCTTCAAAAGGAGCTCGGCATTCCGGTAATGTTTTTACAGGGTGCGGAGGGGAACGTGGATCCGGTCTGCAGGGGGGCTTTGGATATGGCCGACCCTGACCAGGCCATAGGTTCGTCTTTCGAAGTCATGGAACAGGTCGCCGATAAGATGTCAGGGGCCTTGAGGAGCGGCAGAAACTCCAAACCTGTCTCAAAGCTGGAGCGTGGACGTGTCGAGAGCCGTACCATCTCTTTGCCTCTGCGCTACGGAGGATTGACTCCCGATCAGGTCCAGGCGAAGTTGGAGGAATGGAAGCAGAAGTTTTCGTCTTTTTTGGAAATCGCCCCGGAGGAGGTGCCGGAAAGCTCAATCGTTAATGCGATGGTCAAGGAGCAGAGCCGCAAGAAGAATCTAGACGCTGAACAGACCCGCCGTTGGGTGGCCGAGCAGTTTACCTACGCTTCCTTCCTGAGCATCTACAAGACCGGGGGAGAGATGATCGACGGAAGCAAGGGGCAGGTCCACTGTCCGATCCACCTTCTCGATTTCGGTTCCGTGAAAATCTTAGGAATTCCGATGGAGGTGTTGCTCGATGTGGCTTTCGACTGGCGGCAGCGGCTCCCCGATCGGATCGCCTTAATCGCTGGTCTTTTCGGCGGCTGGATCGGGTATCTGCCGCACAAGAACAACTTTCAGGAACCCCTTGCAGCACAACTCTATGAAACGGTCTGTACGATGTTCGCCCCGGAAGCCTCGCTACAACTGCTCGACGCAGCGGAACAAATGAACCGTAGAGATTAGCAGCTGCTTCATCGGTTGCAAGGGGAAGAAAATCGTGCCATGGTGGGGGATATGACCCGCGCTCGCCACTCTTCCTGGGCAGACCGCGTCTTCCTCCCCTATATCTTGAGACAGTTTCGAAAACACTTTTACGGCTTGTACTTTCTTGGCGAGATCCCCGCTATCGATCCTGACCTGCCCCTGCTGATCACACCCAATCACAGCACCTGGTGGGACGGCTTCTTTCTCTACATCCTCAACAAAAGACTTCTGAAGCGAAAACTTCATCTGATGATGTTGGAGGAACAGCTATCCAAATATCGCTTCTTCAGCCGCATCGGCGCCTTCGGCATCGAACCGGGTCTGCCGCGTAGAGCCTACGCCGCGCTCGAGTATTCCGCTGAAGTGCTGCGGGATTCGGCCAACGCGCTGTGCATCTTCCCCCAGGGGGTGCTGCGCTACTCCGGTCTACGGCCTCTGGAGTTTCAGCGCGGTGTAGGGCACATCCTCAAGCTTCATGGCGGCGAGGTGAATTTGCTGCCTCTGGGAATTCGCTGCGAGTTTCTGATTGACCAACGGGCGGAGGCTTTCTTTTTGGCGGACCGGGTCTTTCAGGTGAATCACAAAAACTACCAAGGCATAGAGTGGCTCGAGCAGCAGGAAGAGGAACTCCTCAGCAGGCTCTCTCGAGCAATCCTTCTCGGAGAGAAGGGTCAGGTAGTGGTCAAGGGAAAAGAACCGATAAACCTGCGCTGGGATGCCCTGTTGCGCCGATACCCTCCGACCAAGTCAGGATCAGAGGGAATGCTCGGTTAGTATCTCCTCCAGCCAGGTGTTTCCCGGAAAGATCTCCCGGGCCTGAGAAATATATTTCCGAGCCAAAAACCCATTCTTATTTTCTGCATAGGAGATCCCCAACCACATGTTTACCGAGAACCTGTCTAGTGGCTCGAGGACCCTTCTCTTCTCTATCCCATGCAGTATCTCTAATGCCGTTTTCTCGTTCCCCCCGGCGATGGCAGGAGCGTTCTTGTAATACAGGGCGAGGGTCAGCCGCGCCTTGGTGTTGTCGGGATCCAACTCCAACGCTTTTTCTGCCAGGTCACGAACCTTCGGACCGAAGTTCATCTTGTACAGCAGGCCATTGAACATAAGAAGCTGGGCTTGGGTATCGGCCAACAGTCGATACCCGTCACTGAACTCACCACAGCTCAGGGCACTCTCTGCCAGCTCGTATCCTTCTGTGAATCTGCGTTCCGCTTCTTTGGAACGGTCTTCCCCCTGCTCGACGAACCCGTAGAGGTAGGCAACCTGGGCTCGCCAGTAGTCTCGATCACAGGCCACTTGTATTGCTCCGAAGACTTGAAAGCTCCGATCCAGCAACCCCCGAAGCCTTGCCGAGGGTAGGGTCTGATTGAATAATCCCTCAGTAGCGCGGTCGAGAAGGCTTTTCCCCTCTCGCAGATCATCCGCCGGTAATGAACTGATTCCGACGGCAGCAAATAGTGCAAAGCAAACGAGTTTTCCCGCGGTAGTCGGACTGCCTAAAAAAGCTTTCAATTTAGATTGGTATTGTTTTGGAATATGTTTCATACTAATACGTCTTCCTTTGT
The DNA here is from genome assembly GCA_964604845.1 of uncultured Spirochaetaceae bacterium. Lineage (GTDB taxonomy): Bacteria > Spirochaetota > Spirochaetia > SZUA-6 > DRHE01 > JAFGQJ01. The sequence goes on along the minus strand of CAZSBH010000014.1, from coordinate 34,174 downwards.
CGAGATTGAAAATACGAAGGATGCCCTCAAGGGTCAAGGAATCCGGGGTTGAGGTTCTCTTGATCCCCTGAGTTGCCTGTGTTCGCTCAGGCTCAAAAATATGCTCGTTACAGTAGTTATCGCACTGACGCTCATCTGGTCTCTCGCCTTTATCCTGCTCTGGAGAATCCCCAATCCGGAGCGGGGAAATCCGGGGGAAACACCAGCGGTCTCGATTATCATACCTGCACGCAATGAAGAGAAGACCCTTCCCACCCTACTAGGATCGTTGAAACACCAGGAGTTCCCGGTCGCAGAGGTTATCGTGGTGGATGACCATTCCGAGGATGCCACCCCTCGGATCGCCGCTACCTACGGGGCGCGGGTGATCCCGGCCGAAGAACTGCCGAGAGGATGGTTGGGCAAACCCTGGGCCTGCTGGCAGGGCGCCTGTCGGGCCAGGGGCGAGCTATTTCTCTTTCTAGACGCGGACACCGCGGTGGGACCGGGGGGGATAGAGAAGATCGTGTGCTCCTACCTCCGCGTCGGAGGATTGCTGTCCATCTGGCCATACCACCGCATGAAACGCCTCTACGAGCGACTCTCCGCCGTCTTCAACATCATCATCATGGCCAGCATGGGCTCGTTCACCCTCCGGGGGGCAAAGGCGGGTTCCTTGGGTGCTTTCGGCCCCTGCGTGGTCTGTTCCAAGACAGACTATTTCGCCTCCGGGGGGCATGAGGAGGTCCGGGGAGCAATTTTGGAGGATGTCGCCCTCGGCCAGAGTTTTCTTCAGGCCGGTTTCGAGATACATAATTTTGGAGGCAAGGGCGCCATTTCCTTTAGGATGTATCCGGCCGGAATTCGCTCGTTGATCACCGGTTTCAGCAAGGGGATGGCTTCTGGAGCTCGGGCAGCATCCCGAAAAATCCTGGTGCCCATGATCTGCTGGGTTGCCGGGGGATTCATCGTATCCTTCTGGCTGCTGTTCTTGCTGCTGAGTTCGAACCTGCAGGGAATTGCACCGTGGCTGATCCTCAACATCCTCTACACACTGCAGATCTTCTGGATTCTCTCCCGCATGGGGAACTACGGGGTGTACACGGCCTTGTTGTATCCCATTACATTAGTTTTCTTTGCAGGTATATTTGTCTTATCCCTGGTGCGGACCTTTCTCTGGCATGAGGTTATCTGGAAGGGCCGGAAAATCGATATTGAGAGATAAGAAAATGGGAAGAGGTTTGATCGAGGGCATCATCATGAAGCGGCTGGGCGGAAATCGGCTCCAGGTCAACGTAGTCAGCGATGGTCTACCCAAGAAAACCAGGCAGGAGAGATCGGTTGCAGTGGTAGGAGGGGGCATTGCCGGGTTAACGGCATCCGCGCTGCTCTCGGAACGAGGTTTCAAGGTCACCCTTTTCGAAAAAAATGATTATCTGGGGGGGAAGATAGGGTCCTGGCCTGTACGGTTCGAAGACGGCTTTGAAACTCAGGTTGAGCACGGCTTTCACGCCTTCTTCCGGCAGTACTACAACCTGCGCAATTTATTGGACAAGATCGGGGCCGGCAAGTATCTCATCCCGATCGAAGATTACCTGATCTCGACCCTTGATCACGGCGATTACGGATTCAAAGGCATCAAGACAACCCCGGCTCTGAATATGCTCTCCATGGCGAAACACAAGGTGTACAAACTCGGGGATATGATGAAAAACCCGGAGTCCCGGCGTCTCCTCGCCTTCCTGAGCTATGATGCCGAAAAAACCTTCAGACTCTTCGATAACGTGTCCTTCCAGCAATTCGCCGAGCAGGTCGGTCTGCCGCCTCAGATGATGATCATCTTCAGCACGTTTACGAGGGCTTTTTTCTCGGAATCTCATCTGATGTCGATGGCGGAGATGATCAAGGGTTTTCATTTCTACTTTCTCAGTAACGATTTGGGATTGATATACGATGTGCCGAAGGATGACTTTGAAACCACCTTCCTGGCTCCCGCCCGGAAATTCCTCCAACGGCACGGCGTCACGATCCTGACGGGGAAACCTGTAAAGAATATCCAACGCCGGGGGGAAGGTTTCAAAGTGGCCGGGAAGTCTTTCGACTACGCCATTCTGGCCACTGACGTTGTCGGCAGCAAATCCCTCGCAGAGGCATCCGGGTTTATCCAGGCTGAGAATCCGGAGAGCCATCAAAGGCTCGCGGCGCTGAAGCCATCCCAGCGCTACTCAGTCCTTCGTCTCTGGCTGGACCGGGGCCTGGAAAAAAAGGTTCCCTTCTTTATCTTCACCGATAGGGTCAAGCTCCTGGACTCCATATCCGTGTATCACAATCTGGAGGACACTTCGGCAAAATGGGCCAAGAAGACAAGGGGGGGGATATTCGAGCTACACTCCTACGCGGTACCGGATGAGGTACCGGACAAGAAGACGATCAGAAAGCATTTTCTCGACGAGCTGTACGCCTACCTTCCAGAGCTGAAAAAAGCGGAGATTCTCTACGAGTATCATCAGCTGCGGGAGGACTTCACGGCTTTCCACACCGGGCTGTACAATCAGCGTCCCACATTTGATCCGGGAATCGACAATCTCTATCTGGCCGGAGACTGGGTCAAGCTACCCTATCCGGCGATGTTGATGGAAGCCGCCTGCACATCCGCCCTGATGGCGGCAAACGCCATTCTGGAGAAGGAAAATATTCAGTCCGAGCCGGTATTCTCTGTTCCTCTGAAAGGGCTTTTTACAAAGAAATAGGATGGCGACAAAGCGAGACAACCTGCGGGATGCAAAACCCGTCAATCCCCTATTCTACATCTTAGTCTCCCAGTACCTGCGCCCGGCCATACGGAGGATTTTCAATCTTCAACCTTTGAACAAGGACATCATTCCTCGTACCGGACCGGCTTTCCTGGTTGCCAATCATGTCAACTTCTTCGACCCTATCTGGATCTACGACGTGGTAGATAGGCCGATCCATTTTGTTGCTACCGAAGAGCTGTTTCGGGGCAGAGTGCTCAGCTTCATTGTCCGTGTGTTCGGGACCATCCCCTTTCGCAGGCAGGCTCAGGACTTTCAATCGATCAGGATCATCATCAGGATGCTTCAAGCGGGGGGTCTGGTCGGCGTGTATCCGGAGGGCACACGATCGTGGGACGGCACCAACGCCCCCATTATCCCGACGATCGCCCGGATCATTAGGCGAATGAAAGTACCCGTATTTTCCTGCAGGCTCGAGGGCGGCTACCTCCACTTTCCCCGGTGGGCTGACAAGTGGCGGCCGATTCGGGTGCGCCTGATCTTCGACCAGCTGTATACCTCGGATACGATCCCCGACTCGGAAGAACAGGTCATCACCGACATCGCCGAAGCGATCCGTATTCCCGACTACGGGCTGAAGGTACCGGAGGTAAAACGGCGGGTGCCCGGCCTGGCTTCCGGCATCCACAAGATTCTCTACCGCTGTCCGAACTGCCAGAGCGTAGAGAGCCTGCGAGCTACAGAGCCGTTGGCGACCAACCAGGTGGAATGCCACAGCTGTTTTGCATCCTGGGAAGTCGATCTGGGCAGCCGCCTGACACCGGTCGACGAAGACGGCGAAGCGGCAGGAGAATCAAGAACGGTTGCCGAGATCTACCGGCAGATCAAAGTCATGCCTCTGAAACCGATCCGCTCCAGCCTGATCCGTCTCGAAGAAGGAGAGAAGCTCTACCTGGTCAGCCGACCCCACTTCCTGTACCGGGAAAAGCGGTATCCCGATTTACGGATTTTCGGATTCGGCCGGGCCTTTCTGACAAACAGACGATTCATTTTTCGTGGTCGTCTCAAGAAAAGGGGGAAGGTTCGTTTGGCTGCTCCGTTGGAGGAGATCGATTCCCTCATCATCGAACCGGGAGACAAGCTTCATTTCATGTACCGAAAACACCTGTACCGGATTCCCTTCCGCCGGGAGAGCCCGGTCAAATGGTCCGATTATTTGGAGCGACTGATCGAGCTGCGCAAGAACAGCAGCAAACCGACTTGAGCCGGCTGCAATCAAGCTTCGTTCTGGATTGCTTTCAACTCCATTGCATAGCCGTCACGTACATGTTCCCGCATGGTGCTTTCCGCCCGGTCAGGGTCGCCGGAAATGATACTCTGCACCAGATTCCGGTGGCGCTCAGGATTGTCATGACGCCAGTCGATATGATAGGCATTCGATAGGATAACCGTATGCAGGTTGTTCCGGTTGATCGACTGTATCAGTTCCGGACAGCGGGTGATGTTCACGATTTTTTCGTGCAGCGTAAAGTGGAGGTTGGCCTTGTCCTGGCGGCTGACTCCATCGTCGAGAAGTTCCCGATCGCACTTCCCGGCCAACTCCATGAGCAATTCTTTCTCCTCGGCTGTAATGTTTTCGGCTGCCAGGCGAGCCGCCATTCCTTCCAGAGCTTCCCGAACGATATAGCGTCCATAGATCTTCTCCGGCGTTATCTCAACGACCATGGCACCCCATTTCGGTTCGATCGATATCAGGCCGTCCTGTTCAAGAAATCGGAGTGCTTCCCGAACCGTAATTGTCGTAGTATTGAAGGTCTCCGCCAGTTTTCTCTGGGGAAGACGTTCCCCCGGCTCGTACTTTCCCGCTATAACCGCGTTGCGGATCGCTTCGTGGACCTTTTCGTACTCGGTTCGAAAATCTGCCATTCAATACTCCCTCATACGACCCGGGTCATCTCCTCGTATCGACCCTGGAGAAATCTCTCGATGTTCTGCAGAATATTCTGTTGAACCCGGAAATTCGCTTCCACGGTGTTCGAGGCTACGTGAGGGGTGAGAATCACGTTGGGAAGCTGTCGAAGATCTCTGGCTGGGGACACAGGCGCATAGGGCTCGTTGTGATACACGTCCAGGGCGGCTGCCCTCAACTTTTCTGCCTTCAGCGCATCGTAGAGGGCATCTTCGTCGATCAGAGCGCCTCGTCCGGTGTTTATCAGGTATGCCGAGGATTTCAGTGCGGACAGTCGACCCGCATCAAAGAAATTCAGCGTCCCCTCCATCGCCGGCATGTGGATCGTAAGGATGTCTATCGATTTCGCGAACTCGAAATAATCGGTGAAATACCCGCCGAGGCCGTACTTGCGACAAAACTCCTCTTTCCCCAGACCCTCCCGGGGCAGCTGTTCCTCGAGAGTGAGGCTGTCGAAGGCGATCACCTTCATGGCCAGACCGCGGGAGGCGATCGTTGCCACCTGCTTGCCGATCTTACCGAATCCCGCCACGCCCAGACTTTTGCCCGCAAGCTCCACAGTCGTGACAGGAGCATAGCGGGATTCCCGCATCGATCTGTCGAGGGCTGGGATATCCCGGACAAGACTGAGAATCAGCGCAATTGCATGTTCCGCCACGGACTGATCCAAAGTACCCGGTGTGATCGTGGCCATGATATTGTTCTTCCTACACAGCTCGAGGTCCACCCCGTCGTAACCGACACCATGGCGGGCGATCAAAGCGGGACCCTCCCCGGCGGATTCCGCCAGAGCCTGATACAGCTGTCCCCGATAACGGTACGTTCCCAGAATGGCGATTCTGGCCTTGCTGTCGCGGATACACCGTGCCAGATCTTCCTCTTCTTCCCGACAGGGGATCCAATCATAGGCGGCCCCATAGCGGCGATAATTCTCCTCCCCTTTCACAAACTGAGCTTCCGTGCAGATAACCGTTTCCTTCACAACGCCTTCCTTTCCCGTCATGTTTTGAATTTCCCCCAAATTCCCTCGGCCTGTTCCCGGGAGTCAACAACCGGCAACAGGGCCAAGGCCTGAGGATCCAGCTTGGCGGCGATGAAGTCGAGGTCCTCAAGCGTCAGGTCACCCCAGATTACCAGAGGTTTGCGATCGAGGATCTTTCGATAATAGGGGAACAACTCCTCAGCCCTCGGGCCGCCGAAGTCGATATGCAGCTCCACCGCACTCAACGGTGTCTCGATCAGATATTCCACCGGTATGTAGCTGCTTGGATGAAGATGAATTACACTGGTATCGAAACTGCGGGCCATCTTGTGAATTGCCGGAGCAATAAAGCCGCCGAACAACTCGGGAGACATGAGAGCGGAGGCATCCTCCTGCAGCCACACGCCCTTTCCCGGAAGCCATACTCCGTAATAGAAAGAACCCGTACCTCCGTGAAAATCCGGAATCATCTCCAGCTGTGACCGGGCAAAAGCGACCCAAAGGGCGGTCAATTTCTCAACAACCCGCTTCTGTTCATTCGGACGATCCATCAGGGTGTAGATAAAATCAGGACTACCGTACAGCGCGGCCAGAAGATCGGAAATCCCGCGCATCAGGGTGGTAGCCAGAGCAAACCGACCCCGGCTGGCCTGGGTCAGGCGCTTCAGAAACTCCAAGGCTTTCCGTACCCAGGGATTGTTGCGATCGAACACGGGGACGTCCTCCGCACCCTGAAAGTCCGTTGGCACTTGACTGCGGGAAGAACCGGTCGTATGATCGGCGACCACCCCGCAGCCGGTCAGAGCCTCCATCCAGGGGATCCCCCAGAAAGCGGCGGCACTCCACAAAAAATCCCCCGCTGTCTCGTCGTGAAGATGAAACAGCCGTTCATATTCCGGCAGAAACGGCTCGACATCGATGTCCCGGGGAGACAGATCCCCCCCCGGCAGAAAGGCTTCGGTCCTGTATCGCTTGAGCGGGTAGTAGGTGTCTCTGAAGAATCCGACCAGGGGTCCTTCAGTGTTGCTCATGGCGAAGAATCGTTTGAACCCGGCGACCCGTTCCTCTATGCTCAGCTTCTCCACTCGAAAAATCTCCCCCTATCCCCTTCTCCACCCCTCCGGGGTGTGTCCCGTTTCTACCCGGGTATCGAAGTAGGCAGCCAGATTCTCGAGAGGCAGGTTACCGTGGATTCCTCCCGGTGTGGACATGACGAACCCAGGGATGTCCCGTGTTCGTTCGTGCACCCGCAGAACATGCTGCCGTACCTGCTCCGGAGATCCGTGCATGAGAACTCCGGTCTCTATCCCCCCGATAACGATTTTGTCACCGAAAACATTCAGTGTCTTCTCGAAGTCCGTGGCCGGGTTCTCCAGCATCACCCCCTCTACCCCGGTGGCTCGCAGCGGCTCGAGGAACTCGTTCATGTTGCCGTCCGCCACGAAGATCACCTTTTTCCCCTTCCGCTTCGCCGGGCTCCAAAGCTGCCCGTACCGGGGAAAGATATACTTTTCGTACCAGGCCGGCGCGAACATCGGACCCCTGGCGTCGGCCAGGTCGTCGTGACAAAACACGAAGGGGGAATCGACCTCCGCCAGCGTCTCGATCATTCTGAGGGATCTGGGGAGCACAACTCGGAAGAACTTCTCATCAAATCCTTCCGGGTCCATGGCCGCAGCCATGAGAAAGACCTCCCATCCGAGATACTCAACCCCCCACATGAAAAGGGTCGTATACAGCATGTAGTAGTATAGACCCACATCTCCGAGTAGTTCCGACTTGCGTCGGATTTCCACAGGATCCAAGCGGTGCGGGGAGGGTGTGCGCAACTCCTCGTATCGGGGATCCAGGGCGTCCGCCTGCCAGAACTCCTCGACCGAGGTGAAGGGATACACGTGGCGGGCTAACGTGTTGTACAGCCCCAGATGGGCTTCCCTGTAGCCTCCCCCCACGTCTCTCACTTCCCCGAACTTAAGCGGCGGCGGGGCGTTGTCTTCCGGAACCCGGTTGATCAAGTCGATTCCGAGGGCGTGGTACGCTTCCCGGTACGCATTTGCTGTCTGGGTGTACGGATCCAGTCCCGCGGCCAGACGAATCAGTTCGGGGTGATTGAGGGTTTCCTTGGAGGGGCGCTTTCCCGTGTTCTTCAGCAATTCCGCCAGAGCGAGCACATCCTGTTTCACCGCTCCACCCTTCAACCCAAGATCTGCTTCAGCTCAGTAGTCACCTTGCGGGCTGAGTTTCCCAGAAATATCGTATCGATACTGCAGGCCACGAAGTTGAACCCTTCTTCGAGCAGGGCCTGCACGGCTTCGGCCTCGGGGCTCACCTCATGAATGCCGACGGCCTTACCAGCCTTACCGGCGGCTTCGAGCACCCGCTTTCTCGCCTCGGCCATCCGGGGATGGTCGAATTGAGCGACGATGCCCATAGAACCGGACAGATCGTAGGGTCCCAGAAACACCCCGTCCAAACCTTCCACAGATACGATTTCTTCTATCCTGTCCACCGCCAGGTAGTGCTCGATCTGTGCCAATACGATCACCTGGTCATTGATCGAGTCGAAGTAATCCTCGAAGTTGTTTCCGTAGCCGCTGGCCCGTCCCAGAGAAACTCCCCGGACACCGTCGGGAGGATACTTCGCCGACCTCACCGCCGCCTCCGCTTCCTTACCGCTGTTTACCAACGGAACGATGATCCCGCCGGCGCCGCAGTCCAGCACGCGTTTGATGACCGCCGGATTGTTGTCTTCGACACGGACGAAGGTCTCGGCCCCGTGAGCGCGGATCCCGGCCAGCAGCACGGGAAGGGTTTCGTAGGTAATCGAGGTGTGCTCCATATCCACGGTGATCCAGTCAAAACCTGCGCCCGCCAGAATCTCCGCCGAAGCGAGATCCCCGATCATGATCCAGGAACCGATGGTAGGCCGGCGGTCCCGAAGCTTCTGCTTTACCTTGTTTTCCACGCGCATGCGCTCACCTAACCTTTCATTCCTGTTAAAGCAACGCCTTCTATGATTCTTCGCTGAAATACCACAAAAAGAAGAATAACCGGGAGCACAACCAACGTGGTCATGGCCATCAGCAGTCCGTAATCGACGAAACGTTCAAAATCGATATAGGTAGCCAGCATAACAGTCAAGGTCTTGTTCGCTTCTTCGGTGAGCATGATCAACGGCCAGAACAGATCGTTCCAAGTCAAGAGAAACTTCAAGATTCCCAGGGCCGTACATCCGGTAGCCACAACCGGGAAAATGATCCGAATCAGGATCGCAAACTCTGAAGCTCCATCGATCCGGGCCGCACTAATCAAATCCTGCGGAACTCCTAGGCAATACTGGCGCATCAGAAAAATACCGAAATTGCTGATCGAAAAGGGGATGATCACACCCCACAGGGTGTTCACCATTCGGATCTGAGTGGCAACGATGTAAAGCGGAATCGCGATCGTGAAGGGCGGTATCATCAACCCGGAAAGGATCAGGATGAAGATCACATTGAGTCCTACCACCCGATACTTGGCGATGGCATACCCCACCATCGTGGAAAAAAAGATCGTAATCAGCGTCGTCATACCGGATACGAACAGGCTGTTGTACAACGTGCGGAAATATTGAACCTGTGCAAAGACTTTCTGGAAATGAACCAATGTCGGTTTCGACGGCAGAAAGATCGGTGGACGCTTGATTATATCGGTGTTCGGCTTGAATGCCGTGGAAATCATCCAAAAGAAGGGAAACAAAATGAATACGGCGACAATTATAAGAACCGCGTAGGTGATAATTTTCCTGGTACTTCGTTTCTTGCTGTAACTCATCCCCCCTCCTTTCTAGAATTCCACCTGGGTACGGCGCTCGAAGAAACGAAGTTGCATTAACGTCACCGCCAGAATAATGAGCAGGAGGACCATGACATTGGCGCTGGCCTTTCCGAAGCTCAAGAACAGGAAGGCGTACTGATATACTCTGAACCCTACCGTCGTTGTTGCGTGTCCCGGTCCGCCACCGGTCATGACAAAGATCTCGCTGAACACCTGCAGGTTGCGGATGGTGTTGTTGATAATGACAAACCACATCGACGGAGCAACCAGTGGGATCGTTATGCTCAAGAGCTTACGTATCGGATTGGTCCCGTCGATATCGGCGGCTTCGTACAGCTCGGAGGGAATAGCGAGAAGCCCTGCCAAGAAAATCACGACGTTGTAGCCGAGGGTCTGCCAAATATTCATGACGGCGATGCTCGGCAGGGCAAGCTTGAGGTCCCGCAACCAGTTCAAGCGGGGAAGACCCAGCTTGCTCAGCAGCAAATTCAGAACGCCTAGATACGGTTCATACATCCAGTTGAATACGATCCCAACGGCGATCACGCCCGCTACGCTGGGAATGAAGAAGAGAGCGCGAAAGAAGCCTCGTGCCTTCACGATCGAATTGAGAACTACCGCCAGAAGCAAAGAGATGACCGTACCGAGAGGAATCGTCAGAGCTACGTAGTAGAAGGTGTTCTTCAGGGAATCCCAGAAGATTTTATCCTTGAAGATATCCAGGTAGTTGTTGATCCCGTTGAAAACCCAGGGATTGCCGGCACCGCGAATCAGATGAAGCGACTGAACCAGACAGCGGATCGTGGGGTAGAAGGTGAACAGCAGGTAGGAGAGCAACCCGGGAATCACGAAGATATATCCCCACCGTAAAATGGGATGGGAAATATCGTGGACAAATTTTTTTCCTATGCTCATCCTGGCTTGCATACATCGTCCTTGGTCGTCATTGTAAGCAAGGCAGGCGCATGTGCGCCTGCCTTGTGGGAATTGCCAATTATTACCGAACGCCGATCTCTTGGAGTCGTTTGCGTCCGTAGGCCGCCATGTCTTTCATCAGGGCAGCTGCGTCGGCGTTTTCGTTGGTCAACAGATCGACGGCAGCTTCACCCAGCTTCGCTTCCAGCTCGGCCTGAAGGGTGTTGGGGTCCAGATACACGTTGCGCACGATTGGCCGTTTCGTGGTCATGGTCTGGAACACATCGAAGTAGGGCAGTTCTTTGAAGAAGGGGTCATCCTGAGCGGATTTCAGCCGGGACATGCCTCCGTTGTTCTTGGCGATGCGCAGTTCGTTCTCCTCATTCACCAGATACATGTTGAAATCCCAGGCCACATCAGGGTTCTTGGAATCGACGGTGACACAGTTCAGAGCCAGCCAAGGCATGGCACCGGTCTGATACCGTCCATGCGGAGCCTTGCCGCTGGCCAGGGGAGCGATCCCGTATTCAGCGTCCGGAGCGTTTTCTTTCAGCCAGCCGGCGAAGAAAGACTCCCGGTTGGTCATGGCCGCCAAGCCGAGGCCGAAAGCTTCAATCGGTGTGGGCAGGGTCGTGTTGGTCACTTTGTACTTGAACACCAGATCGTGGAAGAACTGGCTCGCCTCGATCCAGCCCGGGTCGTCGAATATGACGTCCTTGAAATCCTCGCTGTAGTAGAAGTTCTTCCGGGTATCCACCCAGGCCGCTGCGTACTTGCTGAACTTGTCTCCGATTCCCTGATGCCCTCCGGCGTAGCGAAGCGCAATACCCGCCTGGGACATCTGCCCGCCTTCCCACTTGGTGAGCTTCTGAGCCGCGTCGAGCAACCCTGGCATGAATTCCGGCGGGTCGTCGGGGTTCAATCCGGCTTCCCGGAACAGGTCCTTGCGGTAGTAGAGCATCTGACCAGCATCTACTTCAGCACCACTCCAACCGTAGTACTTACCCTTGACTTTGGCCAGGCTGAGCGTATAGGGAGTAAATAGATCCTCCATATACTTTGCAGCCCAATCCGGAGCCGGGGCCAGTGCCTTGGCCATCAGTCCGACCTGCGCTTCGGTCCAAACGATATCCCCGGGGGTGCGGGACTCGAAAGCGGCACTATAGATGGCTCGCTGTTGGGCATTGGGAATCTGGCGAACCGAGATGCTGACATTCGGGTGAATCGCCGAATAGGCCCGAGCGATCTCCTGAGCCAACTCATCGAAGCCGGGGCGGGTTCCCAGTACATGCCAGTAGGAAAGCTCGACCTTTCCGGTGGGGAAGGCGAAACCGGGATTGTACTCCTCGATCGGAGTTTTCTCCGCTGCTGCCGTCGCCGGAGCAGCTTCTTCCTGTCCGCCGGTGGCGAAGATCAACGCCCCGGAAAACAGCAGGATTACCAGGGAAATGACTGCTTTTCTCATTTCCTAACCTCCTTGTGGGGTTTCCTTAAGCTTTTTAAGGATATAATTAACCATATAACATATGGTGCCGGGACTGTCCCGGTTTTACTTAACCTATTATACATGGTATACCATGTATGTCAATATTTTTTTCGAAAAACGGTTCGGGGGATCTGACGGCTTTCGATCAGGAGATACGGATCCTCTGGAGCCGCTTTTCTTCCTTACTATGCGTATACTGACTCAGACGAATGCGGTGGGAGAGGATCTGCTCTATCAACCCCCGGCTTATCGCCTCGTAACCGGCCACTCCCGATAGATTCTCCAGTTCTTTCGGATCCCTGGCCAGGTTGTACAAGTGGGACACTCCCCCCTGCTCGGGGTCAAATACGAGCTTCCAGCCGCCGGTGCGGATCATCACCGATGTTGCCAGCTCGGCAAAAACGGCTCGATGATGCGTACCGATTTCACCGCTCAGCAACGGCCAGAGAGTTCGCCCCCAGAATGTATGATCGTACTGCCTGCTCAGCCCGGCTATATCCAGAAGGGTAGGATACAGATCGAGGTGAGAAACCAACGCCTTGCTGATCCTGCTTCCACTCCTTCTATCCCCGGCTTCGATCCCGGGACCGGCACAGATCAGAGGGACCCCCACACACTGCTCAAAGAAGCGGCGTTTATCCCAAATGCCGAAATCACCCAGGTTATCACCATGGTCGGAGGTGAAAACGATCACCGTGTTTTCCAGAAATCCCCTCTTTTCGAGCGTCTTCAGCAACGATCCGACCCAGCGATCGATCAATGCACACTTGTCCATGTAATGAGCCCGGTTTTCCCTCGCACTGAGAGAAAGAGCCTGATATTTCACCGAACCTCGTTGAGCCGGCGGATCGGTCGTTCCGGCGAGAGGCTCGGGCATCGCCTCCGGATCGTGCTGAAGCTCTCCAGGGTGCCAGTAGGGAGGATGGGGACCGATAAATGAAAGGTTGAGGTAAAACGGTTGGGACCGATTGTACCCCTCTATGAATTCGACTCCACGGCGGCCGATAAATCCGTCCGGTGTGTCCTCCTCCTCAAAGGGGTGAGGTTTACACTCCCAGGCCAGCTCGTCAAAAACGTCTCGGAACTTCTCCAGGAGACCTTTTTCCCGCAGATGATGGGTGTAAGCATCGTCGTTGTGCTGGTTTTCATCGTCATCCACCACCTGAAGCACCGAATCGAATCCGTAGAGCTTGATCTGTTCATCGTCATCGGTGACATCCATTCCAATCCCGAAGCGGTCCAGATAATGATGCTTGCCGATCAAGGCCCTGTGATAACTTGCCTCCTGGAGATACCTCATGAAAGTAGTTGCCTGCAGATCCGAATGAATCGGCTCCGCCTGGTTGCCGCAGATCCCATGCTGAGAGGGCGATTTTCCCGTAATGATCGAGGCTCGAGCAGGCTGACAGAGCGGAGAGGCGCAGTAGGCGTTGGCAAACCGAACGCCGCGCTCTGCCAGGGACAGCAGGTTCGGTGTGCTTGTCCCCACGGCATCAGGACGGAAATGATCTGTCAAAATTAAAATGATGTTTGGTTGCTCGGTCATGCTTTTCACCTTGCTTATTCGTCAGTAGAAGACCAAATTACTCCGGCCGATTGTCCCCGACCCACCGATCGAACAGGTCCTCCAGCCGGCAGTTGCAGGCCGCTTCGGCGGCGGCCTCGAACTCACCGCCGTCGACGATGTCCCATTCGAACGTTCGGGTGTACTCCTAGCTGTCCACCTCAACGAATCCCCGCTTGCTCCCGCTTCCGCAGCCAGCGAGCAGAATCGCGATCAAGGCGACCACTGTCCAGTAGCGATGCATATCGAAAACCACTTCCTATTGCCCTTGCTTGCCAGTATAATGCAAATCCTATCATGTACAACAAGATCGACAGCGAAGTCTTAAAGGAGCTCCGGAGTATCGTTGGAGAGGAAAACCTCCTTACCCCTCCAGACGACATGGACGCCTACGCCCACGATGAAGTGGCGGAGCTATGGCACGAACCGGAGGCGGTGGCTCGGGTTACGTCCACCGAACAGGTTTCCGAAATCCTCAAGCTGGCCCAGAAAAAACGATTTCCTGTCACTCCGCGTGGTGCGGGGCAGGGCCTGAGCGGCGGTGCTGTGCCCGTGTTCGGCGGCTTGGTTCTGTCCCTGGAGAAGATGGACAGGATCCTGGAGATCGACGAAGAGAACCTGATGGTGATGGTGGAGCCTGGGGTGATTACGGGCAACCTGCACAGGGAGGTGGAAGCGGTCGGTCTGTTCTATCCCCCGGACCCGGCCAGCCTTGACTCCTGCTCGATCGGCGGGAACATAGCCGAAAACGCCGGCGGCCCCCGGGCAATCAAATACGGAGTGACCAAGGATTACGTGTGCGGCCTGCAGGCGGTCCTTCCCAGCGGTGAGATCATGGAGCTGGGGGGCAAGGTCGTGAAAAACGTCACCGGCTACAATCTGATCCAACTGCTGACCGGATCCGAAGGAACCCTGGCCGTGGTAACCCGGATCCTGCTGCGCCTGGTGCCAAAACCGGAACACCGGGTGGATTTGCTCGTTCCCTTCGACACCTTTCAAGCCGCCGGGAAAACCGTATCGGATGTCATCAAAGCCAGGATCGTGCCGGTAGCTCTGGAGTTTATGGAGAGGGACAGCGTCCTGGCCGTGGAAAAACTCCTGGAAAAGGAGGTGCCTTTTCGGGAGGCTGCGGCTCACCTTCTGATCACGCTGGACGGCAATGACAAGGCTCAAATCGACCGGGACTATGAACGGATCGGGGAGATCTGCCTGGAAAACGGGGCGATCGACGTCCTTGTAGCCGACAACAACCAGATGAGAGATCGCCTGTGGGAGACCCGGAAGATGATCATCGAAGCCCTGCAAAACTTGAGTCCCCAGCATATCATGGATACACAGGACATCGTGGTTCCCCGTACCCAGCTGCCCAAGCTTCTTCCCAAGATCAAAGAGGTGGGGGAGCGCTACGAGCTTCCCATCATCAACTTCGGCCATGCCGGGGACGGCAACGTGCACGTCAACATCATCAAGGATGTTCCGGAGGATGTGTGGGAAAACCAGGCACCGAAAGCCGCCGAAGAGATCTACCGCCTGGCCGTATCCCTAGGCGGCATGGTCACCGGGGAACATGGGATCGGTTTAACAAGGAAGTCTTTCCTGTCTCTGGGTATCGATCAAGCTCAGATCGAAATCATGCGCAGGATCAAGGAAGATTTTGATCCCAACGGCATTCTGAATCCGGGAAAGATCTTCATCTAAAGCTTTTCCGGTTGACGCATTTACCAAAATTTATTACTTTGTTATTAAAAGTCACTTTGCAATACAAAGTAACTTTGTAGAATAAAAGCATAAGAGAAATCGAAGGCATTAAGGGAAGAGACAAATGAAAGAGAATGAACCGGATCTGGAGAAATATCTGCAGGACATAGCCACCATCAAGGACATGCTGTTTAGAGCGGACAACAAACCGATATATGAAACCTGGTCTTTTTACGTCTGGGGATCGGTTATCGCCCTGGCCAGCGTGATCCACTATCTGGTCGAGCGGACTTTGGGACTGAATCTTGAGAGGCTCTTTCTGGTGATATGGCTCCCTGCCATTCTACTCTTAGGCTTGACCGAGGTTATCTCTCTGACCCGGAATATGAGCAAACAGGCTCTACCTCTGTTTTCAAGAACACTGGTCCGTTTCTATCTCAGCCTTATCGGCTGTTGCTCCGTGCTAATTCTGCTGTTGCTCCTTCTGATTCGACTGGAAGCGGTCGGTTATCTGCCATTGGTATTTCTGCTGACCGCCTCGGTGTTCTACTTCGTATTCGCCCAAACAACCTACACCCATATGTACATCCACGGTTACCTGTTCATCGTTCTGGCCGTGGTTCTGTACCTGTTCCATGTGCCGCACCAGCTTCTAGTACCCGTGGTCGGTTGTACTGTTGGAGCATCGCAGATCATTGTCGGCATCACCACGGCCTGCACGGCAAAAAAAATCCGGTGAACGCCGACCAACTCTACACCCAATTCGATCCGGTGTTCTTCGAGAAGACCCGTCTGTCCATGATGACTCTGCTGCACCAGGAAGGGGTAGTCTCCTTCAATCGTTTCAAGCTGCTTTTAGGAACGAGCGACGGGGCAGTCTACGGTCATATTAAAAAACTTCTACATGCGGAATATGTCCACCAAAAAAAAGAGATCGCCGGTGACAAAATACAGACCGTGTACTCTCTGACCGCTCCCGGCAGGCGGCTGTTCAGGCAATATCTGGAATTCCTTGAATCGATTTTGCAGCAGGAGAGAGAGGGGAGCAAGAATGCCCGCTAACAAAGAGACTCGACGAATGCGCATGCTCGGAGCTTGGGGCGTTTGGGCGGCGAAGCACTGGGTAAGTGCACTGCTGATCGCCCTGGGCATCACCGTACTGCTGGGATTGGGCCTCTCCCGTCTCCGACTGGAGCTGACCTATTACTCCCTGATGCCCAAGGACTCGCCCAAGGTTCGAGACCTGCAGAATATCGTCGAGACCTTTCCCGCCGCCTCGAGCATCGTGGTGGTACTAAAAGCCGAAAACAGCGCGGACCGTGATCGAGCGCGGCAAACCATTACCGCTGCGGTTGACTCCATCGTTGTCGAGCTTTCCCGCCCAGAGTACGCCGCCAGTATTGTCCGAGTACAGGGCCGCTTCGATCTAGATTACATTCGCGAGCACGGTTTGATTCTCAGTAAAAAAGAGGATATCGAGCGCTTCCAGAGGATGTTCACCGACCTGAATCTTGTACCTCTGATTACTCATTTGAACGATGACTTCGAGAGGGAATACTCGGGGAACGAGAAAAAACTCTCCGAGGAAGAAGAGCAGACCTCTGGCCAGCTGGAAGGGTTGGGGAAGATCATTGGCCTGATGAGCGCGGCTGCGGCAGATGGCAACGGGAGAGAGACGGATCCTGAGGAACTCTCCGCAGGCCTCGATCAATTTATCTTTGGGAGCCCCTATTTTCTGAACCGGGACGGTACTATGGCTGTACTGTTTATCCAACCCGCTTTCACCATCAACGATTTGGAACGCGTCGTTGCGGAGATCCCGGAGCTGGAGCATATCATCAAGAATAAAGTACGGACTCTCGGTGTTACAGCCGGCCTGACCGGACTTCTGGTGGTAATGAAAGATGAAATCATTACCAGCGAGCAGGGTTTGGGCATCTCCATGATTATCGCCGTTGTGCTGATACTGCTGTTGATGATTCTCTCCTTCCGCATGTACTCCGCCCCGTTCATCTCCGGGATTCCTCTGCTGATAGGAATCCTGTGGACCGCCGGACTGGCCGGATGGGTCATGGGGCGATTGAATATCTTGAGCGCTATGTACATGGTCGCCTTGGTGGGCTTGGGCATAGACTACGCCATCCACTTGTTGACCGCGTACGTACAAGAACGCGAGCACGGCCTGACGGTCGCCGAGTCGGTACTGCAGAGCGTTCGTAAAAGCGGCCCGGGAATCCTCACCGGTGCCTTGACCACTGCTATTGCCTTTTTCGCCTTGCAGGTCGCCAAATCGCAAATGGTCAAAGAACTGGGAATCGTCGCGGGCCTCGGGATCCTCTGCGAGCTGGCGTCTATGTTCATCATTTTGCCGGCGCTGTTGGGATTTCGGGGCAGCCGGCTGGCCCGCAAGGGGAAAAGCGACTCCGAGTTGCTGAGGCGGGTGGGTTTGCGCTATTCCTGGATCCCCGTTCTGGGAGAACGCGTGTCCCGCCGACCGGCAATCTTCGCTGCCATAATGCTGGCGGCCGCGATTCTTGTGGGCACTCAGGCCGGAAAGGTCCAGGTCGAGGGGAATATCATGAACATGGAGGCCAAGGGTTTAGAGTCGATCGAGCTTCAGGATCAGATGGTTAAGGAGTTCGGCATGGCCCCGGACACGATGTCAGTGACCGAAACGAATCTGCAGCAGATGCGAGAAATCGAAAAAAAGATCGATAAATTGGAGTCGGTAAAAACGGTGGATTCCATCGTCCCCTATTTCCCTTCCCCCGAAGAGCAATCCTTACGGGCGGAGCAGGCGCTTCGCTTCCGCAGGCAGATTCTGGCACTTGGACCGGATGAGACGCTGGACCGGGAACAGTTGGGCAGCCAGCTGCAACGCCTGGAGGACAACCTGTTGGAAATGTCCGATCTTGCCTTCGCCGGCGGGATGGACAAGTTGCTCGACAAGCTGAACCGGTTGACCGGCAGAGATGCGACGGGAGAAAAAATCGCAAAAACTGATCTCGACCGCCTGATCTTAGAATTGGAAACAAACGAATCTGGATCCGCCTCAGGCCTGATACGCTTACAGCAGCAGTTCGTGCCGTCCCTCCAAGCAATACTTCTACCCATGTCCAATCCCGAAGCGATCGGCCTGGATATGGTTCCCCCCGACATCCGGGACACGTATGTATCCTCCGACGGGCACGATTTTCTGATGAATATCATACCAACCGGCAATCCTTGGGACGAAAATTTCCGTTCCGTCTTTACCAATCAGATCGCCACGGTTACCGAACGGGCCACGGGCCTGGTGCTGGTAGCGGACCAGATGACCGAGATAGCCCAACACGATGGTGTGCGGGCAGCAGTAACCGCGCTGCTCGTGATCTTCCTTCTTCTAGTCCTCGATTTCAGGAACATCAAGCTGGCCTTGGCCACCTTACTCCCGCTCTGCCTCTCCTTCCTTTCTCTGTTCGGCATCATGAGCCTGGCAGGTATCAAATTCGATTTTATTAATATTATAGCCGTGCCCCTGCTGATCGGCATCGGTGTGGATGACGCGGTCCATTTCAACCACCGCTACCTCCTGGAGGGCAAGGGGAATATGCCCCTGGTGGTCGCTCGTACCGGGAAGGCGGTTCTTTTAACTTCCGTGACCACCATCATCGGTTTCGCTTCCTTTATCCCTTCCATAATGCGGGCCATGCGCAGCACCGGAATCGTGCTCTCCATCGCCATGGCTTTGGCCTACCTCTTCGCGATTCTCCTTCATCCCGCCGTACTGATCATAATGGCGGAAAGACTCGGCCTAAACATTCATCCCTGGACATCTAGGAGGAAAAAATGAAAGTTCTCCCGTTACTCTTGATTACCATCTCCTCGCTCTTCGCTGCGACGGCAGGCGCTCAGGATGCCGGGCAGATCGTTCGCCAAGCCGAGAAGCCCTTCATCGGCAACAAAATATACAGCGTCAGTGAAATGACCGTCTACCGTTCCGGCTCGGCTCGTCCCACCCAAGTGGTGGAAGGCTACACGATGGACGAAGGGGGGAGAAGCTACTCCCTGACCCTGTACCTGGAGCCGGCCCGCATGAAAGGCACCGCCTACCTGATCATCGATAACGACCTGTGGGTGCGCTTCGCCTCCACGGGCAGAATCCGCAAGCTGAGCTCTTCTGCAAAGAAGAACTCAGCCGGCGGCACGGATTTTTCGTACAGTGATATGGGTGACAGCGGCCAGGGTATCGCCAAGAAGTACCAGGCTACCCTGGAAAACCGGGATGTTATTGTGGCTGAAAGGAAATGTTTCCAGATTGCTTTGACTCCCAGAACCGGGCAAGAGGATACCTACGAGAAGCTGGTGGCTTATATCGACCAGCAGAATTACCGGTATCTGAAGATCGATTACATCCAGAGCGGGGCTGTAATCAAGTCTTTGACCTTCTCCGATTACCGCAACACGGACGGCAGGGATTACCCGTTCCAAATGATCATGGAAAGCCATACCCAGCCCAGCCGAACCGAAGTGGTCACGAAGCGCGTGGAGTTCGATAGTACCAAGGTCGAAGAGGATATGTTCACGATCAGCTATCTGCAAAGAATCCAGTAGGAGGGTGTGGAGATGCGGAAACTGTTTTTTTGCGGATTCCTGTTCAGCCTGCTCGGAGGTCCCCTCTTTTCTGATACTGCATTTTCCGGGGAAGCGACCCTCGGGGTGAGCGCCTATCCGGTGCCTGAAAACGATGGGAGCAAATTTGATAGCCCCCTGAACCCTGCAAATATTCTGGAATTTCGGGATCTGAAGATGAATACGGACCTGATCTTCAAGCTCAGCAGCCGGGAGCAGAAGAGCGCCTTTGCCCTTTGGGTGGCTTTGAAGCCTTACGACCTGGCACAAGCTTTATTCGCCGCTGCCACCGATTCACCAGATCAGGCCACGGCGGTGGCGGACGCCTTGATCTTTCTGGGACCCGCGCCTTCAGCACTGGAAGTCCTGCGGGCCTATGTACAGTTGTATGCCGGGCAGGCGGTGACGATCACAATAGGACGCCAGAGCCTGGTTACCGGATACGGCTTCGGCTGGAATCCGATGGATTTCTTCAGCTCCACCAAAGATCCCTCCGACCCCGATCGGGAGCTGAAAGGAGTAGAGGCCCTGAGTGTCCAATACTCGGCGGGCAACCTTCTGCTTCTCAGGCTGGCCGGCATCTACCGGCCGCAGCCTTTCTCCTCGGGCGTGGATATCGATCAGCTTCAGGGCGCCCTCCAAGCTACCCTGTCGCTTCCTTCTTTCGAGCTCAAGCTCAGCGGACTGTACAAACAGGGAGGTGCCGCCAGCGAAGACCCTTATGTACCGGCGATAGGGTTGGGTTTTTTCGCCGATCTGACCGGATTGGGACTCTACGGGGAGGCAGCCCTCCTGAAGGGAAGCAGGGTGCCTCTAGCGGACACCGCCGGTCTGCACTGGCGAAACGGCTGGCTCTTCAGCGGTCTTCTCGGTTTGCAGTACACCTTCACAACGGAAGTGTCGTTTACTTTTGAGTACTTCTACAATGGAGAAGGCTATTCATTGGCCCAGCGCCGTGACTATGAGGATGCCCTCGATGCGTACAACATCAGCGATGACATTGCACCGGCAGAGTACCTGATGCTTTTCCGGCCGGGGTACTTCGCCAGACAGTACCTGATGCTGAATCTTCAAATCCCCGTGTATACGATATCCACGGATGTCGATTTGACAGTCCTCTTCTCGCCGGATTCCCGGGCTCTGCAGGTCCTGTCCGCCCTGACTTATAATTTTTCAGGTAGCCTGGCTTTAGAGATGGTCTATGGAGGCATGTTCAGCCTGCAAACCGGTCAGTTCGACGAAGCCTCCCTTTCTCCGTTCCGACACACACTGCAGATCTCCGCGCGGTACAGCTTCTGATCTCCTGCTTGCTTCCACGGTTATTGCTTTTTCCCGGATGCGGTAGTATGCTGATTAAAGAAACTAGAAAAACTGCATTAGTTTCCACAGTATCTAGATCAACGGGTGGATACGAATGGTCGACATGAAGCCGGTCAGAGAAAGGATCATGGATCACGCCGCCGAGCTGTTTCTCAGGCGGGGTTTCAGCCGGGTAACCACGGACGAGCTGGCCGAGGCGGTCGGGGTCAGTAAGAAAACGATTTACCTGCACTTCCGCAGCAAGGAGCAACTGCTTCGGCAGGCGATGGAACGAAAGATGGATCGTATCCGCGCCCACATACAGGAGATAGGTGACCGACCGAATATAAGCTCCGTTGAGAAACTGAAAGCCATGCTGGGACTGGTCGGCGTTCAATTCGCCAGTCTCAGTTCCGAGCCGCTTCAGGACATCTCCAGAAAAGCCCCGCAGATCTGGCGCACCATCGAGGAAAGCCGAAGCAGGATCTTCCACGACAATGTTGGGGCCATGATTCAGGCGGGCATTCGGGAGGGCGCGATCCGCAAGGACATCGACCCGAAACTCATCGTAGACATACTACTAATGATCGTCCAGCACATTCTCAATCCGGAGAAGCTGTTTGTTCTGTCTGCATCGGCGAAGGAGGTTTTCGAGACAGTGGTGAAAATTACCTACCAGGGTCTTTTATCGGAAAACGCCAGGAAGAGTTTTTCTGTAGGGGATACAGTGGCAGATGTTATTGGAGGAACGGAAGGATGAGGCTATACCCGATTGTCGTTGCTCTTTGTTCGCTCTCTGTTCTGCTCCTGCTTCTATCGTGCTCTCCCGACGCACAACAGCTGATCGCCACGGGAACGATCGAAGCCACCGACATAAAAGTATCAGCCAAGGTTGGAGGACAGGTGCTGGAGCTCCCGGTAGAAGAGGGGTCATCCATCAACGAAGGACAGGTGCTGGCCCGAATCGATCACTCCACCCTGGATCTGCAGCTCGAACAGGCCGGAGCGGGATTCAGGCTGGCCGAGGCTCAGCTGAATCTCCTGCTGAAGGGGGCCAGGATCGAGGATATCCGCCAGGCCGAAGAAGCCCTTACCCAATCGGAGGAGAACCTGCGCACCGCCCGGGACGATGCTCAGCGAATGCGAGATCTGTTTGCCAGCGGCAGTGTCTCAAAGAAGCAGCGGGATGACGCGGAAGCCCGCGTGATTGTAGCCCAAGCACAGAACAATTCCGCTTCGCAAGTTCTGCGGAAGTTCCAAAACCTGGCTCGTCCTGAAGAGGTGGAGGCGTCCCGGGCAGCGCTCGAGCAAGCCGGAATTTCCATGAAGCTGCTGGAAAAGAGCATCTCCGACACTACCGTGCGCGCACCCCGCAGCGGAATCGTCACCCACAAACTGGTCGAGGCGGGGGAACTGGTCGCACCGGGGACCCCGTTGCTTATCCTTTCGGATCTCAGTCGGGTAGAGCTTACCGTTTATGTGAGCGAAGTAGACCTGGGCCTCATCTCGCTGGGTCAGTCGGCCGCCGTGCGTACCGACAACCGGTCGCAGAGTTCTTTCGAGGGAAGGATTACCTTCATCTCTCCGGAAGCGGAGTTCACCCCGAAGAATATTCAGACCCGGGAAGAGCGGGTCAAACTGGTTTTCAGGGTGAGGATCTCCATCCCGAACCCCGCGTTGATCCTCAAGCCCGGAATGCCTGCCGATGCGATTCTAATTCCAAAAACGACGAACCCGTAGCGAGACAGGAATGCTGGAAACCACGATGCCCACCCCGGCCATTGAAATCATCGGGCTCAGCAAGCGGTTCAAACAAACGGAAGCGCTCCGCGGCGTCCATCTTGAGATACAGAGGGGGGAGATGTTCGCTCTGGTCGGACCTGACGGCGCGGGGAAAACCACGCTGCTTCGCCTCCTCTGCGGAATTTTAAAACCCAACGCCGGCAGTGCCCGCATTCTGGGTCTGGATCTGAAAACCGAACTGTCTCAAATCAAGGAGCGAATCGGCTACTTTACCCAGGGTTTCAGTGTGTACGGTGATCTGAGCGTCGATGAAAACATCGAATTCTTCTCAGAAATACACAATGTCGGAAATTATCGCAGTCGCCGGGAGGAGCTCCTCGAGTTCACCCGTTTGATACCCTTTCGCAAGCGGCTGGCGGAGAAGCTTTCCGGTGGGATGAAGCAGAAGCTGGCTCTGGCTTGTACCCTCATCCACAGCCCCAGCGTCCTGTTTCTCGATGAACCCACGACAGGGGTGGACCCTGTTTCCCGGCGAGAGTTTTGGATTATTCTCTCCGGACTATTGGATCAAGGGATCACGATCCTACTGACCACCCCGTACCTGGACGAGGCGGAGCGCTGCCACCGGGTGGGCTTGATCGACTCCGGCCGGCTGCTAATCACCGACACCCCAACAGCCCTGCGATCCCGTTTGAAAGGATCTCTCGAGGAGATTGTTTGTTCCGATGTTCGGAAGGCATACTCCCTTCTGCAAAGCCAGCCGGAGACTTATGAGGTGCAGACCTTCGGGGACCGCCTTCATGTTCTGCTGAGAGAACCCGAGCGGCAGAGATCGGCGATCCGCATGCTGTTTGAGGATCGGAAGATCGAGATCAAGGGCTGGCGAGAGATCCAGCCTCGGTTGGAAGATGTATTCATCTCCCTGCTCGAGACAGAAAAAGGATCGAAGAGCCGGGATGCCTCCGAGAGCCAACGGGTTTCGGGGAACGGGTGAGGCGGGAGGACGGGAGTGAAGCCAACAGCCATCGAAGCCCATGGACTTACCAAATGCTTCGGCTCATTTACGGCGGTGGACGAGGTCAGTTTCTCTGTCGAACGGGGTAGTATCTTCGGTCTTCTCGGCGCCAACGGCGCTGGAAAGTCCACCACGATCCGTATGCTCTGCGGTTTACTGCTTCCCACCTCCGGCATCGCTTGGGTAGCCGGCTACCGGGTCAACGAGCAACCAGAACAGGTCAAGCAGAACATCGGCTACATGTCTCAGCGCTTTTCCCTCTACAAAGACCTGACCGTGCGGGAAAACATCCGTTTTTTTGGCGGGATCTACGGACTGACCGACGATCGAATCCGCGAGCGGGAGGCCTGGGCTGTGAAGATGGCGGGACTAAAGGGACGAGAGGATTCCATCACCGCAGAACTGGCAGGCGGCTTCAGGCAGCGTCTGGCCCTCGGCTGCGCCGTTTTACACGCTCCTCCCGTTGTGTTTCTAGATGAGCCTACCGCCGGCGTTGATCCCCTCTCCCGCCGACATTTTTGGGAGTTGATCAACCTCCTGGCCGAAGGGGGAACCACCGTGCTCGTCACGACCCACTACCTCGATGAGGCTGAGTATTGCAGCCGTCTTCTTCTGCTCCACGCCGGCCGCATTATCGCTGAGGGCACTCCGCGGCAAATGAAGGACAGATCGCTGGACGCCTTAACTTTAGAGGTTGCCTGCTCACCCTGCATCGCAGCGCTCGGGCTTCTCAAGAACCGTCCATGGATTCGCCATGCCTCAGTTTTCGGCAGCAATCTGCACATCCAACTGGACACATCCATGGATCGTCGGGAAGCCGAAGCAAGGATCAGAGATCTGCTTTCGGATAATCGAATCGAGCTGAGCAGGATAGACACGATCGTGCCTTCTCTAGAAGACATCTTCATCCAGACGATCGAATCGCAGGCCGCGGGAGCACAGTCGTGATTACACGGATCCGTCCGGTAGTACGGAAGGAGTTCCGGCAGATCTCCCGGGACAAACGCAGTCTAGGGGTCATTCTCTTCATCCCCCTGTTTCTGCTGGTCATGTTCGGTTATGCCATCAGCTTGGACGTACGAAACATTCCGATGGGTGTGATGGATCTGGAGAACAGCAAGGAGAGCCGCGACTTTCTGCGGGCTTTCGAGAACAGCGAGTACTTCGATGTCCGAGTGTATGTACAAAGCAACAGTCAAATCGACGAGCTGCTGAACGGGGGAGAAATCAAAGTTGCCCTGGTAATCCCTCGGGGATTCACCAGGAAGCTTTGGCGGGACAAGACCTGCGAGGTGCAGATGCTCCTCGACGGATCGAATCCCACCGAGGCTTCAACTGTACTCGGTTATTTGGAGGTTATCAGCCGAAATTATACCGCCCAGATCAACGCAAATCTGAAGCTTGCGGGAGGCGGGCCGAAGGGCTCTTTGGATTTCCGTCCCCGGGTTTGGTACAATCCAGAGCTGAAAAGTTCCGTGTTTTTAGTACCCGGGCTGATCACGCTGATTTTGGTTATCAGTGCCGTGGTAAGCACCGCGTTGAGTATTGTGCGGGAAAAAGAAACGGGCACCATGGAGCAGATCCTGGTCTCGCCCCTGCGCCCATTGGAGCTGGTCGTCGGCAAGACTATACCGTATATCTTCATTTCCCTGATCTCTGCTATCGGAGTCCTGGGTGTGAGCTATCTTCTGTTCGGCGTAACCATTCGCGGAAGCTATCTGCTGCTTCTCTTGGTCATGTTGCTTTTTCTGTCGAGCTGCCTGGGGCTGGGGATCCTAATCTCGACCATTTCGGCGACCCAGCAGGTGGCGTTTACATTGGCGGTGCTCATTACGATTCTACCGTCCTTTCTGCTCTCCGGGTTCGTGTTTCCGATCCGTAACATGCCTTGGATCATCCGGGCGATTACCTACCTTGTGCCGGCTCGCTACGTCCTGGAAGCCCTGCGTGGTGTCATCATCAAAGGCTCAGGGTTGCTGTCCTTCTGGCCGGCAGTCCTGGGCCTGGTTGTATTTTCGGCGGCGACCCTTGCCTTGAGCACTTTCCGGCTGAGGAGAACCGGCGCTCATGATTAGAAAAGGACGCATCGGCTGTATCGTACGCAAAGAGTTCCAACAGCTTCGCAGGGATCGCCGCATGCTTCCCATTGTTTTTATCTCCCCTGTAATCCAGCTTCTCATTCTCGGATATGCGGCCAATCTGGATGTACGTGATATTCCTGCAGTGGTGTGCGACCTGGACCATAGCTCGGAGAGTCGCGAGCTTCTTGAGGAGTTCTTCGCGTCCGGGTATTTCCAAGCAGCCTCGTACGTGGAAAATCACGACGAGGTGGAAGCGCGATTGAAAGACGGGGTGGCCACCATCGGGATCGTGATCCCCCAGGATTTCGGTCGAAAACTCGCGGCGGATGCAGGACCACCCTTGCAGCTGTTCGGTGACGGCTCGGAATCCAGCCTCGCAGTTATTGCCCTCAACTACGCATCGATCATCGTGAACCGTTACTCCAGCCGTTATTTCCTTGACCGGTTCGGCGACTTGCCTCCGTCCTTGAAACCGGTACAGCCGGATCTCAAGATCAGGATCTGGTACAATCCTGAGCTGAAGAGCCGGAACTTCATGGTCCCGGGGATACTGGCCATGCTCTTGATGGTCATGACCATGATGCTCACCTCTCTTGCCATCGTGAAAGAGAAAGAAGTGGGTACCCTCGAGCAGCTGATGGTCACCCCGATTCGTCCCATCCAGTTGGTGATCGGAAAACTTATCCCCTTCATCCTGATCGGAGCGGTCGACATCGCCCTGGTGATCCTGGTGGCGCGGCTGTTGTTCGGCATCGTGATCGCAGGAAGCGTCTTTCTGCTGTTCGCCCTCTCCGGTGTGTTTCTTATCTCCACCTTGGGGCTGGGACTCCTGGTCTCCACTGTGTCCAGGACCCAGCAGCAGGCTATGATGACGTCGGTGTTCTTTATCATGCTCCCCATGATCATTCTCTCCGGCTTCGTGTTTCCGATCGAAAACATGCCGCGATTGATCCAGTACGCAACCCTTCTGTTTCCTCTGCGGTACTACTTTCTGATTGTCCGGGGGATTTTCCTCAAAAGTGCCGGAATGCCCGAGTTGTGGGACGAGACTCTGATCCTATTCGGTATCGGTGTGCTGATCCTTGCCGTGAGCGCGCTGCGCTTCCGCAAGCGACTCGAATAGGGAAAGATCTTTTGTTAGAGCACCTCACGCAGAGCGGAGAGCAGGCGCTCTACATTCTCCTCCCGGGCGGTGTGCCCCATTACGCCGATGCGCCAGATCTTACCTGCCAGAGGGCCCAGCCCCGCTCCGATTTCGATCTTGTGCCTGGTTCGCAAGGCGCTGCGCCCGGCGGCATCCTCCACCCCTTGCGGGATTTTTACAGCATTGAGCATGGGCAAACGGAAGGGCTGGTCAACGAGGAGCTGCAAACCCAGATCCTCGAGCCCCCGAACCAGTATCTCATGCACCTTCCGGTGACGGGCGAACACCTTCTCCATACCCTCTTCCATGACCAACAGCAGGGACTGATACAGCCCGTAAAACATATTCATCGGAGCGGTATGGTGATAGGCCCGTTTCTCTCCGCCCCAGTATTTGCCGATCAGATCGATGTCGAGATAGAAGCTAGGAGTCTTGGCTTTCCGGTTTGCAATGGCCTTTTCCGCCTGCCCTGAAAAAGTAACCGGAGAAAGCCCGGGCGGACAGGACAGACACTTCTGAGAACCGCTGTACAGGGCATCCACCCCCCAGCCGTCCACGTCGACCTCGATTCCACCCAGGCTTGTGACCGCGTCGAGAAGGTACAGAGAGTCGGAAGCTTTGAGCAGCTGCCCGACTTCTTGGGCGGGATTCCGCACTCCTGTTGAGGTTTCGGCATGGACCATGGCCACGAGCTTGTAGCTCCGTTCCTTCAGCTTTTTCTCCACGGCCTCCGGCTCAACCGGAGTACCCCACTCGAACTCCAGCACGTCCACATCCGCGCCGAGCCGGGCGGCAATCTCCCGCATCCGGGTCCCGAACACGCCGTTGATCAGGATCAGGATCGCATCTTCGGGCTCGAGCAGGTTTACCAGGCAGGTTTCCATACCGGCCATTCCCGTGCCGGAGACCGCCAAGGTCAGCTCGTTCCGCGTTTTCATCAACTTCTGGAGCAGTGCCTTGATCTCGTCCATAATCCGGATAAAATAGGCATCCAGATATCCCAGCGTACTCCGACTTAAGGCGCTGTAAACTTCCGGGTACACGCTCGACGGGCCCGGTCCCATCAACAGTACATCTTCGATTCCATTTAACAGGTTCTTCATAGCGAGGCCATTATATCCGGGGACGACTCGGGTCTCAAGGGAATACGGGCGTCATCGCTGTTTAAAGTTGAAGTCAGGTCATTCAAGAATCAGAGGTCTAACACGATCAACCAATTGTTCCGACAACTCTATAGCAGCTGAGGCATCTTCTTCAAAATAGGCTTTGTCAGGTGTAAGATCGGGTAGACCACTTGGGTAGCGGGTGGGAATGTAAAATCTATCTAATTTGCTCCCTACAAGCAGGAGATCTTCAAGATGCTTAAAGAGATCTATATCAAAGTCTTTGAGGTCGTCAATCAATTTCTGGACTGAATGTCCCCAGGGATCACCTGAACGGAGATACCAGATCGATTTCAAAGACTTCTCTCCTGCCTGCTGGGCGTGAAAACAGGCGTGAGCATACCGCTGGTTGGCATGAAGAATCCGGGCAGTCTTCAGATCACTCTCAGCCGTCTGAAACCAGCGGCGCGCTTCTTCTTTCGATTTCTCAATCCCCATAAATTGTCACACCTTCTTCCAGGGCATTTCGAATGAACGGTCGTGCTGACATCCGGCTGAGTTCTTCCGGTGTATATATGAGGATGTCCGTCGGAATTCCTTTAAGATAGCCGTAAATATCGATAATATCGTCATATCGCGCAAAAAACCTCTTCTCTGTTTTCTGAACAAGAATTAAATCAAGGTCACTCTTTCTGTTCTCAGTTTTACGCGCGTAAGATCCGAACACGATGGCTTTGATGATATTGTGCTTTTTAAAAAAAGGGTTGAGTTTTTTCTCTAATTCCTCAAGGAAGAACAATTTATCACTCCTCCGACAGGTAAGTGTATTATAGTTGAAACTGGCAGGTCAATTGGAAAAATAGGTCAAAGAAAGTCCTCCGCCGAGCAGCTGGTAGAAATCTCTAGGGGCTGCAGGTCATCGGCAGCAAAAAAGCTTTTTCTAAGCTGTTTTCGGGAATCCTTTTTTCGGCGATAATGTGCTGACGGATATGAAAAAGAGTGGTTGGAGATGAAACTGACAAAGGACATGCTGGTTTTCAAACCGGTTACGATGGTCGAGTGGCCGGACATGCAGAGGTTGTTCGGTCCCAATGGGGCTGACGGCGGTTGCTGGTGCATGTGGTGGCGCATCACGCGTTCGGAGTTCGACAGGATGCATGGGGAGGAAAACCGGCGGGCTATGGAGGCGATCATCCGCAGCGGCGAGGTGCCCGGCCTGATCGCCTACCTCCGGAACGAGACGATCGGTTGGTGCTCGGTAGCGCCCCGGGAGGCGTTTCCTGTTCTCGACCGCTCCCCGGTCCTGAAACGTGTAGACGACCAGCCGGTCTGGTCGATCGTCTGCTTCTACATCCCCCGGCAGTATCGGCGCTGTGGGTTGACACGGCACCTCATCGACGCAGCCCTGGATTACGCCCGTGCCAACGGTGCCCAGATCGTGGAGGCCTACCCCGTCGATCCCGAAACGAGCCGGTTTGATCCGGGCGGGGCCTTCACCGGCACTATCGGTACGTTCCGCAAGCTGGGATTCAAAGAGGTCGCCCGCCGCTCCAAACGGCGGGCCGTTTTGCGGTACGTATTTTAAGGGACCCGCAGTTCGGAACAGCCGGGATACAATACACGCCGGCAATCGGTTGAATACCTAATACATATCTACAGGACCATTCATTTGTGGGTCGGCCCGCAACATGCTACTGTATGTCCGGGGTTAAAAGTATGGACGTAGATCTTTGGAAGCTCTACAGGATGATGTTCGAGATCCGGTGTGTGGAAGAACGGATCAAATCCCTCTGGCAGGCGGGTCTGATCTCCGGAGAGATGCATCTCGGCACGGGAGAGGAAGCGGTCATCGTCGGAGTTGTTGACCACATTCGCGACGGTGATGCTTTGGCCCTGGATCACCGAAGCACACCCCCGCTGATCGCTCGCGGCGTCGATCCGGTCTTGATCTTCAAAGAGCTTCTAGGGCAAACCGACGGGCTCTGCGCGGGACAAGGGGGTCATATGCATCTCATGTCGGCGGACCATCTGGTCGCTTCCTCCGGTATCGTCGGGTCCGCCGGTCCCATGGCCGCCGGATTTTCCCTGGCGGGACAGATGCTCCGACCGAATTCAATCACCGTAGCCTTTTTCGGGGAAGGTGCTCTCAATCAGGGAATGCTCCTCGAATCCCTAAACCTGGCGGTGATATGGAAGCTGCCCCTTCTGTTCGTGTGCAAGGACAACCGGTGGGCAATCACCTCCCCTTCGCAGGAACTGACAGGGGGAAGCATTTTCGATCGGGCGCACGGCTTCGGTTTGTCATGTCGTGATGTCGACGGTCTGGACGCCGAAGCAGCCTGGCGGGCAGCCGGGGAAGAGATCCAACGTATCCGAAGCGGCGGAGGGCCTGGATTCATCCGAGCTCGATGTTCCCGGTTAGACGGCCATTTTCTAGGTGATCCAGCTCCCGTCCTGCTGCGGAACCCTGGCGAGCTTGCGAAGCGGACTGGTCCGTTGATACGGGCTTCTTTGTCGCTGCGGGGCGCCGGAACCAAAGAGCGCCTAAATAGCCTGGGAGGGGTGACTCGACTGCTTCGGCAGCTGGCTGCACGGCAGGAGGACCCCGTCACCCTGCTCCGCGACAGGATCGCGGGTGAATCTCAGCGTCTAAACGTTCTCGAGAGGGAAGTCGCGGAGCAAGTCGAGGCGGCCGCTGCCCAAGCGCTGGCTGGGGAGGATTCTCGATGAGCAAAATGAACTTCTCCGAAGCGGTGGACTCGGCGCTTGCTCAGGCCATGGCTGAAGATTCCCGCATCATTGTTTTCGGCGAGGACACGCACACACTTCGCCTCAACCTGCGGGCGAGGTTCGGAGAGCAGAGGGTTAGGTCCACTCCGATCAGCGAATCAGCCTTCCTCGGAGCAGCGGTGGGCGCAGCCATGGCGGGACTGCGGCCCGTGGTGGAGATCATGATTATCGATTTTATTGCCGTGGCAGCCAGTGCCTTGCTGAACGAAGCGGCAAAGATTGAAGCGTTTTCCGGAGGCCGCTGGAACGTACCCCTGGTCATACGCTCGGCCTGCGGCGGAGGCTACGGGGATGGCGGCCAGCACGAGCAGTCTCTTTGGGGCTGGCTGGCACACATTCCGGGCCTACAGATTGTCGTTCCCTCTAATCCGGCCGATGCGGGAGGTCTCTTTCTCGGCTCCTTGAACTATCCCGGCCCGGTTGTCTTCCTGGAGCACAAGCTTCTCTCGAACGACTGGCTGGAGTTCATGGGCAGAGGAGGCAGAACAACGGTTCGATTCGATGTACCGGAGGCGGGAGCCAGAGCACACGTGTCCAGGCGTTGGAACCCGATCTCCCCCGGAAGAGCTTCCGTGGTCCGGGAGGGAGACGATCTCACCATGGTCAGCGTGGCCGTGGGAGTGCATCGCTGCCTCGAGGCAGCAAAAGTACTCGCCGAAGATGGCATAACCGCGGGGGTTATCGACCTGAGAACGGTTTCACCGCTGGACACGGGAACGGTATGCTCCGCGATTGAGAAGAGCGGCCGCCTTCTGGTCGTGGATGAAGACTACATGCGCTTCGGGCTGTCCGGTGAGCTGGCCGCGACAGCTCTGGAACGAGGGGTGCGGTTGAAGTACCGCCGCGTCTGCACAGAGACAACAATTCCGTATGCCCGCCACCTGGAGGATCAGGTGCTCCCGAACACCTCGCGGATCCTGGCAGCTGCCCGGGAGCTGGTGGGATAGCCCACCCATAGGCTATACAAGGACCAAGCCGGATATTCGCTCGAAACAGCTTGTTGTCGGGGCACAGGCTAACAATCCGACGGTGCGGCAGGATCGCCTCTCCCTGGAGCAAGCCCAGGCCCAGACCATCCTGAGCGGCAGGACCGATGCCCCCCCCGAATCTCAATCTGGCTCTGACCCTGCTCCCTCAGTACGAGGGAGCAAATCCCACCGAGTTTGGTGAATCCGGACCTGTTTCTCAACAGCCTCGACCTGCTCGCCCTCTCGGGTCAGGGACTGGACTAGGTGCTGGGCGGACTCTAAGAGCCTTTCGAAAACGGGTCGACGATGACAAGATCGCCGTATTTGTGACCTTGGTTCAAATCTTCCGAGTAGATGCACCGGCAGCCGGCGATCTGTGCCGTAGAGAGGATAAGTGCATCCCAGTAGGAGAGTTGATGCCGCTTTTGCAGGTGCACGGCAGCTCTCACTGTATCGTAATCGATGCTGATGATGCGCATTGCTCGAAAGTTTTCAAGCTCATTTTCCGCTTTCTCTCGATCGAGGGGTACTTGGATTTTTTGTGTCACCGTGACCCAGAACTCACTCAAAACCTGCGAAGAGATGACACCTCTTCCGCTTCTTATCCCGCCGGTGACCAGTCGAATCGCGGTTGCCTGTTTTTTTACATCCGCACTGTCGTTGGCATACACCAGTACATTTGTGTCTATAAAATAGCTACCGTCTGACATGAAGCTCGTCTCGTGTCCAGGTTTTGTCTCCGACTACTGCCTGGCTTTTTGTGAATAACGATTCCAACTCGGAAGCAGCCATCTCCTTGAGCACCTCTTCCTTCTCAACGAGCTCAACCAAAAAATCCCGAATTAACCCTGTCAAGCTCGTATCCTTGTCAATAGCTATTTTGCGCGCTCTTTTCAGTAATACTCCATCGATGGACATTGTGATGTTGGCCATCTTTATCCTCCACGTAATATGTATAATACATAATCACATAACTTGCAAGTTCTTTCAAGGGCTATACCAGCCGGCGGCCAACCACCGATCGTTGACTTGGAGCGCTGCGGTTCCCAACGTATAATAACGCCATGGAACTCAAAGAGATAGGAAACACGATCGATGCCCTCGATTCCCTGCAAACCGGCGCCCTGTACCAGAGTGATTTTCTCCTGACCTGGGACAAGGCGGAGGATGAAATCCGAGCGGTTCTCGCAGTCGCGGAGATCCTGCAGATCATGCGGGCATGCAGTATCTCCCCCCGGATCTTCGACTCCGGCCTGGCCGTGGCGATCTTCCGGGACAAGTCGACCCGAACCCGTTTCAGCTTCCAGAGCGCGGCCAACCTGCTCGGTTTGGCCGCCCAAGACCTCGATGAAACAAAGTCCCAGATCGCTCACGGTGAAACCGTTCG
Source organism: uncultured Spirochaetaceae bacterium (assembly GCA_964604845.1). Lineage (GTDB taxonomy): Bacteria > Spirochaetota > Spirochaetia > SZUA-6 > DRHE01 > JAFGQJ01. Next base: position 868 of record CAZSBH010000014.1, on the reverse strand, counting down.
GGAAACAGCCAACATGATCTCCTTTCTCACCGAGATCATCGGAATCCGGGATGACATGTATCTCGGCTACGGGCATACCTACATGAGAGAGGTTTCGGAGTCGGTTCGTGAGGGCCACCGAAACGGGGTGCTGCCCCAGATCCCCACTCTGGTCAATTTGCAGTGCGACATCGACCACCCCACCCAATCCCTTTCGGACCTCCTACATTTGGCCAGTTATTTCGGCAGCCTGGAAGCGCTAAAGGGAAAAAAGATCGCCATGACCTGGGCCTACTCCCCCTCCTACGGCAAACCCCTCTCCGTACCCCAGGGTGTGATCGGCCTGATGAGCCGTTTTGGGATGGAGGTGACCCTGGCCTACCCCGAAGGATACACCCTGATCCCGGAGGTGGAAGATTTGGCCGGAAAAAACAGCGAGGCATGCGGTGGAGATTTTCACCGGACCCATTCCATGGCTGAGGCCTTCGCCGATGCGGATATCGTCTATCCCAAGAGTTGGGCTCCCTACGAGGTGATGCAGCGCCGCACCGAGCTGTTGAAAACCGGTGACACTCGAAAACTCGATGACCTGGAAAAGGAGTGTCTGGAGCTGAACAAGCGATTCATCGATTGGGAATGCGGCGAAGAGCTGATGAGGAAAACCAAAGACGCCCTGTACCTGCACTGCCTGCCGGCGGACATCTCCGGCGTGAACTGCGAACACGGGGAGGTGGCCGCTTCGGTGTTCGAGCGCTTCCGCCTGGCCACCTACAGAGAGGCGAGCTTCAAGCCCTACATCATCGCCGCGATGATGTTCTTGAGCAAGATCGAAAAGCCTGGCAAAGTTCTTTCGGAACTGCTGCAACGCAAATCCGCGCGGGTGCACTAG
>CAZSBH010000013.1:43054-65073 GCA_964604845.1 uncultured Spirochaetaceae bacterium | reverse complement strand
AGGGCTTCCGCCCTCTCTTTGTTCCGGTACTCGGGATGTTGAAAGCTGTAGGTGAAATTCGTATGGACCTTGTAGGTGCCCTGAAGCAGGGCGTAGGTGTCCTCGGTCATGACCAGCTCTTCATCCGTGGGGATGACAAAGATCTTCACCGGCGAATCCGGGGTGGAGATCAGGGTCTCGGCGTTCCGAGTTTTGGAGATGTCGTTCCGCCTTGGGTCAATCTTGATGCCCAACCCTTCCAGGCCGGCGACCGCCTTTTCTCTTATGAGGGATCCCCGCTCCCCGACCCCGGCCGTGAACACCAAAGCATCGACCCGGCCCAAAGCGGCACAGTAGGCTCCGATATACTTTTTGAGGCGGTATGACTCGATCTCTATCGCCAGCTCAGCTCGTTTGTCACCCTTTTTCGCTGCGGTTTCCACATCCCGGCGGTCTGTGAAGATCTCGGTGATACCCAGTATACCGCTCTTCTTGTTCAGCATCTGTTCCACTTCCTTGGGGGCCAGAGCTTCCTTGTCCATGATGTAGTAGCCGATGGCCGGGTCGTGATCCCCGGCCCGGGTTCCCATGACCAGGCCTTCCAGGGGTGTCAGGCCCATCGAGGTGTCCACCGAAATCCCATTTCGGACCGCATTGGCACTGGCTCCGTTGCCGATATGGAGGAGGACGAGGTTGCAGGCGAAGGGATCTTTGCCGAGGAGTACCGCCGCCCGCTTGGCAACGTAGAGAAAGGAGGTGCCGTGGAAGCCGTAGCGCCGCACCCCGTAGTTCTCGTACCAGCTGTAGGGCAGGGCGTAGATGAAGACGTGGGCGGGCATGGTCTGGTGCCAGGCGGTATCCATGACGGCGCAGTGGGGCACCTGGGGCAGCACCGCCTGCGCGGCTTCGATGCCGGTGATGTTGGGTGGATTGTGCAGGGGGGCCAGATCGGCCAGCTGCTTGAAGGTGTTGAGGGCTTCCTGGTCGATGACCACGGATTGGGCGAACTTCTCTCCCCCGTGCACGACCCGATGTCCCACCGCCTTGATCTCTCCCAGGTCGCCGATCGCTCCGATCTTCGGATCGGTCAGAGTCTCGATAATCAGCTCGAGAGCCACCCTGTGGTCGGGACAGTCCTTCTCCTTCTTAACGGTGCCTTTGCCTTTGGCGTAGTGCTCGATGAACGAACCGCCCACGGTTACCCGCTCCACGATTCCTTTGGCCAGAACTTCCCGGCTGTCCCAGTCGTACAGCTGGTATTTCAGCGAGGAACTCCCGCAGTTTAGTGTAAGGATATCCATAATCTGACTCCGATCGCCCTAATAGGTTTCGGCTGCACTATAATGACCGCGCCGGCATCTGTCAATCGAGCGCTGAGGCCCGAGGGCAGGATCTCCATGGATCTGTGTTCAAAGGTCAATTGTAAATAGGTGTAAATCAGGGTTTCCACGGCCCGCAGCCGCCTTGACCTCTCTGGCATGGCATTTGCAAATCAATCCTTGTGACACACCGCAAGTCGGCCATAGTTCCGGTTCTGGGATTCGTCTTCTATCTTCTGCCGGTTTCCTTTCTCCGGTGCGAAGACACCTCGGCGGTGCTGAGAACAGAGCTTGTAGAGCTGCAGAGGATACAAACCCGTGTTCTGCTCGATCGTCCTCAGAGCCGTTTTGTGTATATCGAGAATCGAAGTACCGGTGATCCCGTGCTGCATCCGGGCCAATGGACGCTGGGGATTGCCACTCCCGTGGTAACCGCCGGTCCGGTCGCCCTCGGTGGGATCCTCCCTCAGCTCTACAATCCCCTTGCCCACAGTGCCGGGAGCGGTGTTTTTTCAGAGTCAACTGAAGTAGCGCTGGATATCGGATCGGATATAGGCGGCAGAAGCGGGGTAGTCCTGGAAGTCATCCCACGGCATTGGGAATGGTTTGTTCTGTACAGAGAGGACGTCGGAGCCCAGGTGGGGAGCCTGATCGGGCTGTCGTTTGGGGGGAGAGCGGCGGTTGAGCTACTGGGCTTGCTCTCCAATCCTTCGGATCAGCTGCGGGGCGGAGGAGAGGAATCATGGTTTGTCGACCCGCCTCCCTTTGCAGGAGGCTTGCTCAGCCACCTGGCCGGATCTTTTACCTTTGATCTACAGCCGGTCTCGCTGTACCTGTCCGCCTCCGTTTCGGGGGCTCAGCGGGTACTTCCGGGGGCTGTGTATTCCCTGCGCGCAACCTGGACAGGCCGGCGCTCGGAGATCATCCTCCTGATCGGACATTGTACGGATCACTTCCTCACTCCAGAGGGCCGTTCGGGAGATCTTGAGTGGATCTTTGCCGTCAGATTGGGGTGGAACTGGCGGTCCTCCCGACTGTTCGGGAGCTACCGCAGAGAGATCGACCGGTTGCCCCTAATCCCTGCGCCGTTCCGGGAAAGCCGCGATCTGATTGCCCTCGGGGCGGTGGCTACCCGCCGCGCCGCCTCTCGCTGCCTGCTGCACCTCCAGGCTGAAGCAGAGATGGAGCGGCGATGGTCTTCCAGTGGTTTCCCGGAGCAAGGGCTCTGCCTGGAAGGCGGTGGAACCCTCGACTGGCACCTCTGGGAGCTTTCAGCGGGGATGGCTGCTGAATGGGGCTCTGAGAACGGATGGGAGAGGGACCTCAGGCTGTTGTGGGCCCTCGATCCCGTGTGGGGACAGGTCGAGCTGGAGATGGAGCTTCAATCCCGGCCAACCCTAGGCTGGCACCTATCCGCCGATGTCGAGCTGAAGGGGGAGGCCAAACGGTTGTATGCCCGCGTGGAAACCCGGCGGGTCTTGCCGTTCAGGCGCCCGGAGCAAGATCACGGTGGATTAGATTTTTTTGATCTTCTCTCTGTTTGTATAGGGCTGGAAGCGGAAACAACCTGGTCGCGTTGACCCCTGGAAAGTTATGAGTCCCCGACACAAGCGCTACAGCGGCTGGACCTCAACCGCCTCGAGGATTCGTTCGTACTCCGAGCGCTCTACCCGCCCCGGGTAGAGGTTCAGGCAGTTGGCCGTACCCAGGGCCGTTCCTCTGAGCAGGGCTTGGTCGAGGGACTCGCCGCGGAGCAGAGTATGGGCGATTCCGGCTGTCACGGCGTCGCCGCTGCCGATCGGATTCAGCACACGGATCCTGGGCGCGGTTGCCCGAAGGAGGCGCTGCCCGTCGTAGCCCTCGACCCCTTCGCCGCCCCTCGTGATGATGATCCAGTCTATCCCGTACTGTTCTCGAACCGTCTGGATCGCGGTTTTTCGTTTGCCCGTGTCAGACAGCTCCTCTCCGGTCAAACTCTCAAGCTCGTAGAGATTGATCTTCAGAACTTCCGGGGAGGCTTGCAGCGCCGCTTGACCGTGGGTCCGGTAGGAGTCGAGAACCGTGGGGATCCCCCGTTTCTTCGCCTCCTCTATATAGGCTCTGTAGCAATCCACCGGAGATCCCGGCAGAGAGGTCCCGGCAATCACCAACAGCTTTGACGAGGGTAATATCTTTCGAAAGCGTCTCTCGAAACACGCCACCTCCTCAGGTTGGAGCGGAGCTGCGGGCTCTATGAGCTCGGTGGTAACTTCGTTGTCTTCCAGGATCGTTGTGCAGGTTCGGGTTTCCCCCACTGTCCGAACGTGGCGATGGGGGAGTTTCTCCGCCTGAATGGCCTTTTGAAAAAGTTTCCCGTTGTTGCCGCCGAAATAGCTGAGAAGCAGGACCCGTTCCCCTAAACCGAGCAGAACCCGGGCCGTATTGGCTCCCTTGCCGGCGGGAAAGAATTCGGATGCGTCGAGACGATTCACCCGGCCCACCTCCATCCTTGAGATCCTGTAAATCTTCTTCCAATCCGGATTGTGTCCGACCACGAGAATCATAGCTTCAGGCAACTTTCAGAAGGAGTTTGGCCGTTTCGAAATAGATGGTCAGCCCCGATACATCGATCAGCGTGGCCATCAAGGGACCCGCCATCACCGTCGGATCGAAGCCCAACCGGGAAATGATCAGAGGCGCCAGCGCTCCCACCAGGGTTGCGACGATAACCACGAAGCACATAGCCGTTCCCACGGCCAGGGCTTCATTCAAGCCGACAGCGGGAGGAAGAAGCATGGCCCGAGCAACGGTGAGGATGCCGAGACACACGCCGATCAGGATCCCTACCAGAACTTCTCTACCGATGATACGCCAGATATCCTGGAAACGAAGCTCCCCGGTTGCCAGACCGCGGATCATCAGGGTCGCCGATTGGGTGCCCGAGTTCCCCCCCGTTCCGGTGACGATAGGGATGAAGAACGCCAGAACTACGGCCGCCTCGAGGACGTGGCGATACCCGGCGATGACATTGGTCGTAATGGTCGCGGCGAGCAACAGGACGATCAGCCAGGGAATGCGGCGACGCATGAGCGCAAACACAGAACTTTCCAGGTAGGTCGCCCGGCTGACGGCTACGGCGCTCATCTTGTAGATATCCTCTGTCTGCTCCTCCCGGATTACGTCGATGATATCGTCGAAGGTGACGATACCCAACAACCGGTGGTAGTGATCCACAACGGGCAGGGCGAGAAGGTCGTAGGTCTCGAGAATCTTGGCCGTCTCCTCCTGGTCCGTGTCCTGGAAGACGGTAATCACCTCTTTCACCATGACGTTCTGTACCAAATCATCATCCTCGCCGGCCAGAAGGTCCCGCAGGGACACCACGCCGATCAGCCGTTTCAGCGGATCCAGAACATAGATGTAGTAGGCCGTTTCCACGTCGTGCATGTTCTTCCGGACCCAGTTGAGGGCTTGGGAGACCTTGAGATTGGGGCGAATCGCCAGATAGCGGGTGGTCATCAAACCGGCGGCGTCGTCGTAGTCGTACTTCAGCAGAAACAGCGTTTCCTCTTTGGCTTCCGCCTCCAGGGCGTTCCAGACAGACTCCCGGACCTCCGCGGATACCGCCTGGATGAAGTCGGTCAGGTCGTCCGGGTCCATCTCGGCAAGCAGGGCTTTGGCGTGAGCACCGGTCAAGGATTTGATCAGCATCTCCTGTTTGGAGATGGGCAGGGTGTCCATCAGATCGACCTTGCGTTCCAGATCCAGGATGCGGAAGAGCTTGAGCTCCTCCTCCTCGTCCAGATCGTCCCAAATCTCGATGAGCTCGTTGATCGGGATCTCCGCGATCACTTTCTTCAATTCCTGATCCTTGAGATCCTTCAGATACTCCCGCATATTGTCCAAGAAACCGGTCATGTTGCCTCCTCCTGCCACTGCCCAACCAGCAAGATCTCCCGTTCCAACTCGAAACCGAACGCTTCCCTCACCTTGGTTTCGAGTAGGAGTATCAGTTCCAATACGTCCTCCCCGCGAGCGTTGCCGGCATTTACTATGATGTTGCCGTGCAGCTTCGAGACGCGGGCATCTCCGATGCTCGCGCCCTTGAGCCTCAGGGAGTCGATGAGCATGCCCGTCGGTCTGCCGAACGCCCTGTTGTTTTTAAATATGGATCCGGCGCAGGGATGCAGAAAATGCCCTTTTTCCTCCCGGTCCTGTTTGATCGAGACCATCCTTTCCTCCATCTGCTTCCGATCTCCTGGGGTCAGATAGAAGCTTGCTCGCAGGATCAGGGACCTCAAGTGTTGGAAGGGAGATCGTTTGTAGCTGAACTGCTCCCGATCCACCTCCAGATCGGTGATGGTTCCCTCCGCATTCAGCACCTCCACCCGGCTCAGCACCTCAGAGATCGAGCGACCGTAACAGCGGGCATTCATCCAGACAGACCCCCCTACGCTTCCCGGCATGGAATAGATGAACTCCAGGCCCGACAGGCCGTGATCCAGGGCGTGGGTGCTGGCATCGCTGATCGGCGTACCGGCCCAGGCATTCAGAATACCGACGCGCCCTGTTTGAGACAGCGTGCATCCCTGTAAACCGCTCATATCGATCACCGCGCCGCGAATTCCCCGATCCGCTACCAGGATGTTTGCCCCGGCTCCGAGGATAAACGCGGGGACTTCCTGTTCATTGAGCAGCTTGTAGGCCGCGGCCAGCTCTTCTGTGCTGCGGGGAGTGACAAATACGTCTGCGGGTCCCCCAATTCGAAAAGCGGTGTGGCGGCTCATCGGTTCGTTGTAAGAAGCGGGGCAGGGTAGGTTGATTTTTTTCGGGATTTTCCCTACGTTTCTCACAGGCAGAGTCTATATACAAACTATAAAATAATCTACATCGTCCTCATTTCAAGGACAAAGCAAAAGAGCAAATCGCGGAAAAGGAGGATTGGGTGTCTCTTTCGCTTTTCAACACCCTGGGCAGAGAAACTCAAGAGTTCGTACCGATACGGGCCGGTCAGGTGGGCGTATATACCTGCGGTCCCACCGTGTATCAATACGCCCATATCGGAAACCTGCGCACCTACATCTTCGAAGACCTGCTGGTCCGTGCTCTGCGTTTTCTCGGCTACAAGGTCAAACACGTCATGAACATCACTGACGTGGGACACCTGACCGATGACGCCGATCAGGGGGAGGACAAGATGTTGAAAGGCGCCCGGGAGCAGCGGAAGAGCGTCTGGGAAATAGCCGAGTTCTACACCCAGGCCTTTTTCCGGGATCTTGAGGCCCTCAACATAACCAAGCCGGACATCGCCTGTCGAGCAACAGACCATATCCGGGACATGATCGAACTGATCCTCCGTATCGAGAAGGCGGGATTCACCTACCGGGCCGGCGGCAACGTCTACTTCGATGTGGGAAAGACATCCAACTTCGGGAAACTCACCGGCCAGGTGCGGGAGGATTTGAAGGCCGGTGCCCGCATAGCAGTCGATCCCAACAAGAAGAATCCCCACGATTTTGTGCTCTGGTTCACCCGCTCCAAGTTCGAGCATCAGACCATGCTTTGGGATTCCCCGTGGGGTAGGGGGTATCCGGGTTGGCATATCGAATGCAGCGCCATGAGTATGAAGTACCTCGGCGAGCAGTTCGACATCCACTGCGGAGGTATCGATCATATATCCGTACATCACAGCAACGAGATCGCCCAAAGCGAGGCTGCTACGGGTAAGACGCCCTGGGTCAAGTACTGGCTTCACGGCGAGTTTCTCGTGCTGGCCAAAGAAAAGATGGCGAAATCCGCGGGCAACTTCCTGACCCTGGGCAGTATCGTGGAAAAGGGATACGATGCACTCGATTATCGCTATTTCTGCCTTGGAGCACACTACCGCTCCCCCTTGCAGTTCGGTTTCCAGGCTCTGGATGCGGCTCAAAGTGGTCGGCACAATATGATCGAACGGATTCTCAGGCTGAAAGAAGAGAATCCGAATCCGGGGGCATCGGGAAATATCGCCGGCAAGGCTGCGGGTCTGCTGGAGAGCTTTCGGGACGCTCTGGAGCAGGATCTGAACATTCCCAAAGCTTTGGTACCATTTTGGGAATTGATCAAGGATGACTCGATTGCTCCGGAGCAGAAGTTGGCCACCTTATCGGAGATGGACCGGGTTCTTGGTCTGGATATTGCTTCCGTAGAGCCGGAAGAGCTCGATCCGCAACTTCAGGACGAGGTTCAAGCCCTGATCGGTGAGCGGGAACAGGCTCGTTCGATCAAGGACTTTGCCCGGGCCGACGAAATCAGAGATCGACTGCGCCGGATGGGAATAATACTCGAAGATACACCGGCAGGCGTGCGCTGGAAGAAAGAAAAACTTTGAGAAGATTTTGTAACGAATGACCTAGGTTTGTTGTTTACAATGTTGCGTGAGGAATTATTCGACAAAGTATACGAGTCTCTCTACCCGATACTGTTCCGGATTTCCTATCGAATTACGGGCAGTAGAACAAAGGCGGAGGATCTCTGTCACGAAGCGTTCATCAAGTACTTACAGCGGGAGGAACCTCTTCCGAACCTCGAGCAAACGAAGTACTGGTTGATACGTGTTCTCAAGAATATCTCTCTGAACTATGAGAAGAAGAGAGCGAGGGAGAAACGGGCCTACGGACGGTTGCAAAAGAATGCCCCCCAATATTCCAAAGCCACCGAACAAGAGTTTTTCAAGGAGCAGACCCGCAGCATCGTTCAGGAAGCTTTGAACAAGCTTCCTGCCAAGATGAGAATGGTTCTGGTTTTGAAGGAGTATGGGGTTCTTAGTTATAAAGAAATTGCCAATATTATGGGAATCAGTGAGGGGAACGTCAAAGTAAGGGCATTTCGAGCACGGGAGCGTCTGGCTCAGCTGCTCGACGGCGAGATCGGTTGAAGAAGAGAGGGATATGAATTGTCCCAACCCTGACCTGCTATCTGCTTTTTTCGACGGGGAGGTGGAATCTCCCTGGTCGGAAAGAATCCAAAAACATATCGAAGACTGTGAGCGTTGCCAAGGAACACTGGCGGAGCTCGAGCGGCTGAGCCGGGTGCTTCAAGAGGATCAAGTACCTCGATTCGAGGAGTCTCTGGAGCGGACCCTGGAGAGGTTGAAGAGCAGCAGCCACGTGGCTCACGTTTGGAGGAAGCTTACGTTCTGGCGGACTCGCATCAGCCTGCCCCTTCCGGCAGTCGTGGCTATGTTCGTGCTTTTTCTCGGGATGGGGGGGGTCCTGATTCTTTTCAGCACCAGACCGAATTTCCCCTTCATGAGCATCAAACGGGAGCCTTCTGGGATCACCGAGGTTCAGGTGGCCGCGCCGATCGAGGACCTGGAGCAGCTCCTCCGGTCTCTGGACCACGAGGCGGTGAACCAGGAAATCGTCATAAATCTACCTGAGGACACGGAGTTCCTACAGTTCGGCGAACCCAAGATGCTTCGGGCCGATGAATATTCCAGGAGGCTTCGTTGACCCGGCGGGTCCTGATTTTGATCCTGTTCACCTTCTGCCTCGCGTCTCTGGGAGCCCAGGAAAGCGATCTAGAGCGATTTTTTCAGGATGAAACCCTCGATTCCCTGATCGATAAAGCTCTTCAGCTGCAAATAACGGCGAAAGTCCTTCCACCCAACGAGCAACCCGTATGGAACTCGCAGAGCAAGAAGGTAACCCTTCCCGGGCGCAGTGTAGCTGTGCGCCTGGTAGGGGACAACATTCGAATCGATGTTGTGTTCACTCCGTACCAGGAGGAGAATGGAAACCTGCTGCTCGTGGCCCAGGGGCAAGTGTGGTTTTCCGAGGCAGCAAATGCAAAGACCAGATATCTTACTACGATTCAGAGCATTCCCGTTTCCTGGGGTGAAAAGGTCTTGTTCTTTCCGCTCGGCTTTTCACAAAAGTTCGCCAATACACCAACATTCAATATACAACTCGAGGTGGAGATTTTTCCCTACAGAGAATTGTTCCGCGCGCCCGTCGAATAATCATGGATGAACAAAAAATAATCCCCAAACCATTTTTCAAGCGCAGAGAGTTTATTTTCACATCCGCCTTGCTCGTCCTTTTTGCTTTTCTCCTGCTCAGCTCCAGAATGACCGGGCGTCCTCCCCTGGTTGAATCAATTACACCAAAAATCGGTTTTCCGCAGGATGTGATGGTCATCACCGGGAAATACTTCGGGGATGAACGCAACGGCGGGGAGGTTGTGATCGGGGGATACGCGCCGGTCTCTTCGGGGTATTTGGACTGGTCGGACAGTCGAATCAGTCTCCGTATCCCTGAAGATGTCAGTTCCGGTATGGTTCGGGTCATCACTAAAAACGGCAGGAGCAAAGGACTGTTATTCACCAACAAGGAGCAGGTGCCGGTGGTTCTTTCCGGACCCGGCAAGCCGGGCCAACCCTATCTCAGTATGTTGGAGCCTGAAACCGGTTCGGTGGGCACTCTTCTTACCCTCAGCGGGATGAACTTCGGTCTGCATCGGGGCAGCTCCCAGGTGGTATTTACCTGGATCTCAGGGGATGAGATCCGGGACTACACCGAAGTGGATGATTCGTCTTTGATCCCGGCCATGGACTACGACCTGGACTACGAACAGTGGAGCGATAGAGAAATCCGGGTTTGGGTGCCCGATGGTGCTTCCTCCGGCCACCTCCTGGTCATTACGGATAAGGGCAGAAGCAACGCCGTATTCGTGGAGATTGAAAGTGCCGCCGGTACCAAGTTGTTCCCGGAGAAGCGAACCTACGCCGTGCAATATTCGATGGAGGTCGGATCGGTTTCTGCGGACGGCGACAACACTCTGAGTCTCTGGATCCCCCAGCTGGTTCAAGCCCCGGAGCAAAGAGAGATTCAGCTGGTGAGTCAGGAGCCTGATCCCCTGTTTGACAATGTCAACGGTGTCAAGCTGTTTAACTTCGAAAACCTCAGTGCGGACAAGACCTACACGATCTTTCAGAGCTTCATGGTGGACAGATACTCCGTTGAGACCAAGGTGAATATAGCCAAGGTGCCGACCAACTACGATACCACCAGGAGATTGTATAAGAAGTACACCTCCGCCGATATGATCGTTCCGGCGACCAACGAGGGGATCGTGAAGATAAGCTCGAGCGTGGTGGGACGCGAGCGCAATCCCTACCGCAAGGCTCGGGAAATCTACCGATACGTGGTTACCCGGCTGCAGGTAGATCCGGAGTATCAGGAGTACGATATACTCAAAGCGGTCGAAGACAGAAAGGGAAATCCGTACGTCTATGCGATTCTGTTCTGCGCACTCGCCCGCAGCCAGGGGATCCCCGCGCGACCGGTTGCCGGCTACCTGGTGGACAGAGATCTGCAGGCAGCCAGGCATTACTGGGCGGAGTTCTATCTTGAAACCGTCGGCTGGATTCCCGTGGACCCGATCCTGGCAGAGGGCAAGATTCGCATGAACATTCCTCCCGAGGTCGATCCATACGCCTACTTTTTCGGGAACCTGGATTTCAACCACCTCGCTCTGTCGAAGGGTCTCATCGACCTCAACCAGATGAATCCCCAAGGACGGGCCGTAACGAGGACCGACATTCCCTCCCTGCAAGTGATCCACGAAGAGGTCACGGGAGCCCTGGCCAGTTACAATGCCTACTGGTCGGACCTGCAAGTGCTCGGGATCTACTAAAACGAGAACTTTTCGAAGAGACAAGTATCATGGCGGAAGACATGTCGAACTCCTGTCTATATCCCGGCTGTTTCGTGCCAGCGAGGAATGTTCAAGTCACGCGACAGCTGCTATACAGAACGAAGCGCGGGATCGGATACAAACGAACGGCGTCGGACCACGTCTTTGAGAAAATTAGCTGACGCTGCCCGCTCCACATTTGTGCCGCAAGCCAGGGTTAATCCGTTTCGGTAAGGAGCACTCAATGGGGAGGGGACGAACCGGAGGCGGCTGAGGAAGATCGTAGAATGCAACAAACCGCTGGGTAACCTATCATTGGACCCGACCGCGATAATTCGCACATCATCGTGATGGGACCGCTGTCGGCCGACCAGCTGGCCTTGCCCCGAGTATCAGGGCTGTCCCTGGTTGCAGTCCAGTTGGCCTATCAGGCTACTTCACACACAGGTCACTTCATACCCCAGATACTTCGCCAAGGCCTCCTTTGCCGGCTCCAGAAGGTGTCCCTCGGTCACACTGACGTGGTGGCGAAAACCACTTTGACCGATCGTCTGCAGCGCGTCCTGAAGGGCGTCGATGTGCGCCACCCCGGCACAGCCGAAGAAATCAGGGGGTATGGGATCGTCGGTGAACCGACCTTCTCCCAGGTAGACCTTGAGCTTCCCATCTTCACTCAGCAGGCTGCCGAAGGTCATCGGCATAGGGGCGATCCGACCGACGTTGCATCCGTAGCCGCGACCCGGTCCTACCGAGTTTTTCAGAATCTCGTGGTCCGTAACCCGTCCCTTCTCTTTCATCATGCTCTGGGGCATGGATCCGCAGTGAAACAGAATGCACTTCTCCGGATCCTCGGCGTAGTTGTTGTTCCAGTCCAGACAGGCGGCCGCGCTTCCCGAAGCCCGGGAAAGGGCTGTCATGATGACGGCATTGCCGATGTCCAGCTCGCATGCCGCCGGCAGTCCCCGGTCGTTCATTTCACTCAGCAGTACGCAGGGGGAAATTCCCAACTGCTCCTGCATCTCGATCCAGCAGCGGATGGCCAGCGCATCGAGCTGGTTTTCCTCCACGATCCGGTCGATGGCAACTCCCATTTTGGCGATGGTCAGAAAAGAACGCTCCGGAACTACGTCCCAGCGGGTGTAATCATTCAGCTGCCGTGCCTTGTCTGCCACAAGAGGGCTGTTGTCTTCAAGAGATTCGATCCTGGAAAACAGGTCGGAAAGATCGAAGGTTTCCACCGTCACGCCGTAGCGCTGCAGGGTCAGTTCGTCGATCCTGACTGTTTTGAAGGCGGTGGTCCGGGCGCCGATGGCCCCGACTGTCAGGTTTTTGAGACTCGATGTGATCCGACAGAGGCGGTCGAAATATTCGATGTTGGCGGCGAATTGCTTGCCCTCCGGATGCACGGTGTGGGGCTTCAGGCTTGTGAACTTCACTCCGTGCTGGCAGAACACATCCATTATCGAAAATTTCCCGCAGAAAGCGTCCCGTCGCAGCTCCGGCGCCATCTTATCCAGCTGATCCGGATAGGCCTGGATCAGAATCGGCACCCCGGAGTCCTTCAGGGCCGCCACCGCACCGTTCTCATCGCCGAAGTTGGGCAGACAAAGGATCACTCCGTCGAAATTGCCCCGATGGCGTTGCAGAAAATCCGCAAACAATCGGCCCTCCTTGGGGGTTTCCACTGCTCCGTGGCGGGTGGCTGAAGGATCGAGCATCAGGACCTGGTGCCCCAAGGCCTTCAGCGTCCTGCTCATGTCATCTCTGGCGTCGGCCAGCAGGGCGGCGGGAAAAAGCCCTCGGTTTCCGATACAAAGTGCAAACGTCGATTTGCTGTTCAGATTTCTCATCATTGATTTGCTTACCTGTTTCGATGTCGATGGACAAAAAACCCCGCAGGCGGTCTGCGGGGTTTTCTCAAGTTGGCTTGCTGCAGCGTTGCTGTGACAGCGAGACTAGCGGATCCCCGCATCGATCAGCGGTACGAGCTTATCGATGGTGTCCGGTGTCACTACGCCGGCACCGGTGTTGATGTACAAGCCGGCAAAGCCGTACTTCTTGGTCAACACGATCTGCATGACCGGCAGGAATCCCTGCAGGTACAGCTGCTGGTCCAGCGTAACGGCCACATAGCCGCTCTTCAGGCCGTCGATGGTTTGCGGAGTCAGGTCGATACCGCCGGCGACCACGTCACCCGGTTTCTTCCCGGCTTCGCTGAGCACCTTCTCGAACATCGAGGTGATACCGCCGTGCTGGGTTCCGATTCCCTTGATGTCGGGGTTCTTGGCCACGTAGGCGGTGAGCACCGGTACAGCCTGCGAGAAGTCGGCGTTGACTTCCTGGGAGATCTCCAGGTAATCAACCTTGCATCCCGCCTCGGTCAGGGCGTCGAACATACCGCGGGTGCTCATTCCCCGTTCAGCCTCGGCCATCAGACCATACACCAGGACCTTGTCACCGGCCTTCAATCCGCGTTTGGCCATGTTCTGCCCGGTAATGTATCCGCCCATGTACAGATCGACACCGGCGTAGCCGAATCCGTCGGCCACGTAGGTGTTGTACAGCGCCGTTAGCGGAGCGTTGCCGCTCGTTACGATGATCCCCTTCTCTCGAGCCTCTTTGACTAAAGGCGCGAAGGCGTCCGATCCGGGGTGACCCATGATCTCGATCCCGTCGGGAGTGGCCGCCAGGGCTTCCTTGAACTGCTCCACCATCTTGGCGGGCTGCCACTCGGAGTACTGCTCGATGAGCTTGACCCCGAAGGCTTTGGCCGCATCCCGAGCACCATTGGTCCTGGCGATCGTGGCCGGTCCGCCCGCCGGACCTCCGCACTGGAAGTAGATGACCATGCCGTCACCCAACAGAGCCTCTTTAGGCGCCTCTTCGGCCTTCTCAGCGCAGCCTGTCAGTCCAAGGGTAAGGACTGAAAGCAGCGCAAGAAGCGCCAAACCGATCCTCAGATGCTTTTTCATTGCACCCTCCTTAGTAAAATGGTTTTTATACTGTAGCCGGTTTCCACGAATCGGGAATTTCCCCTTCAGGAATCCGGGCCGCTTTTCCTTTTTTTGAAAACAAACCGCAGGAATCGCACCTCGCTGAGGTTTTTGCCTCTGCCCAGCAGTACGTGCAGGGCCACGGCCAGAATAAGCACCAAACCCACGATGAAGCGGGTCCAGAAGCCGCCCAGTCCCGTGGCCACGATACCCGCTTCCAGGGAGCCGACAATGAAGGAGCCGACATAGGTGCCGATGATCGTTCCTTCACCACCGAAGATCGAGGTGCCGCCGATGAAAACTGCCGCCATGGTGATAAGCAACATGCCGCCGCCCTGGGTGGTCCAAAATGTGGCCATCTCGAGGGTCAAAAGCACGGCGGCGAACCCGGCCAGGGTACCCATCAGGGTGAAGAGCAGAATCTTGGTTCTCCGCACATTGACACCCGTGACCCGGGCCACTTCGGCGTTGTCGCCGATGAACAGGATATGCTCGCCGAAGCGGTGCCGGTTGAGGATAAACCAGAGGATAACCGCCACCACCGTAGCCCAGATCACCTGGGCCGGAAGAATCCCGCCAATCCTGCCCACGAAAAGCGTATGAATGCTCTCGTTGCGGATATCCCGGATGTTCCAGGCCAGACCTCCGGATAGGATCACCGTCAGGCCGCTCCAGAGGAACTGGCCGCCTAGAGTCGCAATGATCGAGGGGATCCCCACCACCGCCACCAACAGGCCGTTTACAAGTCCCACAAACGCCCCGGAGGCAAGGGCTGCGATCAGGGGCATCCAGGTCTGTCCGGTAATTTTGTAGAGGGCAGCAAAGACAAAACCGGAAAAGGCGATGATCGACGGAAATGACAGGTCGATTTCGCCGGCTGCAACCACCAGGGTCAATCCCAAAGCCAGGATCAGCGGTACCGGGACTGTGGACATGAAGGCCTGATAGATCCGGTACTTGAGAAAAGTTTCCGGGGCCGAGATCATGAAGGTGATCACGATCACGACGTACACCAGTATGATGGGCAACGCTTCGATACGGCCTAATCCTCTGTTCTGACCAATGACTGTTGTCTGTTTCATCGTCAGCCCGCCACCTGTTCCGTGGAGTATTTGAGCATGAATGAATCCAGCTCCTCCAAGGAGATTTCACTCTTCTGAAAGTTGGCCACTATCTCGCCTCGGTCGATGATCACGAAACGGTCGGCGACCTGATATACGTGGGGAATGGTGTGCGAGATGTACACGCAGGCCCGCCCCGATTCCTTGATCTTCCGAGTGAAGTTGAGCACCTTCTGCACCTCTTTGAGGGACAGGGCCACGGTGGGCTCGTCGAGGATAATCAGGTCGGCGTCGAAATACATGGCCCGGCCGATGGCGATTCCCTGCCGCTCTCCTCCGGAGAGCTTGCTCACCGTCGAGTCCACGGTGATCCCGGCCCCTCGAAAGCCGATCAGGTCGAGCATGATGTGCTGTGCCAGCTCCTTTTCCTTTTTTATATTGATGAAACCCAGGGATTTAGTGACCTGGCGCCCGATGAAGAAGTTTCTCCAGAGGGGTTGCTTCTCCCCCAGAGAGCTCTGCTGGAACACTGTTTCGATCTTCCAGCGGTGAGCCTTGCGCACGTTGTAGTGACGGAAGTCCACCTTCTCGTCCCGGATATACATCGCCCCGCGGGTCGGGGAAAACACGCCGGTCATGATCGCAACCATCGTGGATTTACCCGCTCCATTGTCTCCGATCAAGCCGACCACCTCGTTGGCTCCGACTTCGAAATCGATTCCCTTCAGCGCCTCGACCTTGCCGAAGTACTTGTAGACCCGCTCCATTTTCAGGACGTGCTTGTAATTCCTGGACATTCGCTCCCCTTTATTCAGATACCCCTGCCTGTACCGGGAAACAACCCTTGACAGTGGTAATATTGTCTACTAATGTATGTACATTACTGGACACTATATATGCAATGAAAGCGCGTTGTCAAGGGCATTTTAGCGAGTGGGTGAGATGAAGCACCGCGATCGGGTCAGAGCCGCATTGAATCACGAGGAGGCGGATCGCTGTCCAATGCAGATCAGCTTCACCCCCGAGTTTGCAGCCCGGCTCGAAGCAGAGCTTAAAACCCAAGCAAGCACCGATACAGCGGTGACGAGCCACAATCCCCACGGCGGCGGGAACACCTACTGGCTCGAGCGGCAGATCGACGAAGACATGCTTCTAACTTCGGTGGGCTGGGCCAACTCTTACTATCAGGAGGCGGGGGAGTACACGGATGAATGGGGAATCGGCTGGAAATCACAGGAGTATGAAACCATATACGGCACGGGCCGATACACCGAGATCGCCCGGCACCCCCTTGCCAAGGATGAGGCAATCGAATCCTACACGCCACCGGATCCAGACAGGCCGGAGCTCTACACAGAGGCGGGGCGGGTAATCGACACATACAGGGATGAGTACTGGGTTGTCGGGGTCACCGTGACCACCATATTCGAAACGGCCTGGGCCCTGCGGGGGCTCGAAGCGATTATGATGGATTTCGCAGTCAATCCCGATTTGGTCGAGCGAATCCTCGATATCCCCGACTCCTATCACCGCAGCGCCGCCAAGAGATTGGTGCAGATGGGGGTCGATATGATCTGGACCGGCGACGATATGGGCGGCCAAAGCGCTATGGTGATTTCCCCGGAGATGTGGCGGCGCTTCTTCAAGCCCCGAATGGCTCGTTTCATCTCCGAGTGCAAAGCGATCAATCCGGCGGTCAAGATTGCCTATCATTCAGACGGCCGTATTTTCGAGATCATCCCCGATCTGATCGAAATCGGGCTCGACGTGCTGAACCCGATTCAACCGGCCAGCATGGATCCGGCCGAGGTCAAGAGACTTTTCGGAGACAGGCTCTGTTTCTGGGGTTCGATCGACGAGCAGCATACCCTTCCCTTCGGGACTCCCGATGAGGTTCGCGAGGAAGTACTGCAGAGATTACATACCATCGGAAAGAACGGCGGTCTGATCATCGGCCCGACACATCATATTCAGCTGGACACGCCGATGGCAAACTTCTGGGCTTTGGTGAACACGATTCGCCGGACCCGATACGGAGAACCGAGCTGACAGCATGACGGTTTCTTTCGACAAGGAATCAAGAGTCCCACTGTACCAGCAGGTCAAGGAGTATCTGCTCGCATATATAGAAGAGCGTCATGCCGGAACGGACCGCATCCCGCCGGAACTGGAGATAAGCAAACACTTCGGGATCAGCAGGGCTACTGTACGTGTAGCGGTCCTTGATCTGGTCGCCGAAGGCCTTCTCGAACGGGTTCCGGGAAAGGGCACCTTCATACGAGAAAAAACAAATACCCTGGCGTTCACGAATTGGTTATGCCTGGAGGAGTACTCTGCATCCGGCCTCAATTCCCTGCTTCAGGAGTATATGGAGGACAACCCGGGGATCTCCATAGAAAGCCTCGGTATTCCCTATCTCCAGACAGAACATCAACTGATGCTGATGGCCACTGCAGGTAAGGCTCCGGATATTTCCGCCCTGATCTATCTCTGGATTCCGATCTTCGCTCACCAGGGCGCCCTCCATCCCCTCGATGAGGAGTGGGGACCCGAGGTAACGGGAAATATCTACCCGCAGACTGTGGATGCCGTCACCTACCGTGGGCGGGTGTATGGCTTCAACTGGGTAAATGCCCCAAACATCCTGTTTTTCAACAAGCAGCTCCTCTCCGAGTTCGGCGACTGTGAGGATTGCGACGTCGAATACTACGATGAGCTCACCGGGCTGTTCGCCAAGATACACGAACGATCCAAAGGCAGGATCGCACCCTACGCCATCCCGGTGATGGATGACGAGCAGTTTTTCTTATATACGATTTACAACTTCCTGCAGTCTTTCAACGGCGGTATCATCAACAACGACGGTGAGATGATCTTCAACTCCGAATCGAACATCAGGGCTTTCACCTGGCTGAAACGATTCATCAATGAAAGCCACATTGACCTAGACAGCGGGCACCTGGAGAACCGCCGGCGTTTTGCTCACAATCTGATCGCCTGCTATATCGAAGGTCCCTGGCTGAGGAATATCATCCCAACATTGAACCGGGGATATCGGGGAAACATGGACAACATCGGCTTTTCCACCCTGCCAAAGACCCCCAATGGGGCGTCTGCCTCGATCCTCTGGAATCACACCCTCTCGGTGTTTCGCCAGTGCAAGAACAAGAAGCAGGCCGTTCAGCTCATCAAATACCTGACCATGGATCCTGGGGTATGCGAGCGATACTATCGCGGGACAGGAATGCTGCCGGTGCGAACAGATGAGCTGGAGAACAATCCTGTGTACCAGGACAAATTCGCTCGGGTGCTGAGGAAACAGATGGACACGGCAGTTTCCATTCCGGCAAACCATCACCCGTCGTTCATGCTCTCGATCATCCTCTGCGCTCGAGCGTCCCGAGAGATCTTAGTCGGGGATGCGAATGTCGCCTCGACCCTCAATCATTACGCGGGACTGCTGAAAGAGTTTTATAAGAGGTAGGGGCCTGTGAACAAACGCGAGATCATCCGGACGGTGCTCGAGCACGAGCGCCCGCCCTATGTTCCCTGGTCCTTCGGCTTTACACTCGAAGCGAAGGAAAAGCTTCGCGCCCATTACGGGGAGGAAAAAGATCTGGAGACGGTTCTCGGCAACCATCTGCTCAGGCTTGGCAGTGATATCGGCTTTTTCGCCGATGTCGGTTCGAATCTGGTGCAAGACGTGTTCGGTGTGGTCTGGGACCGCAGCATCGACAAGGATATCGGAGACGTGAAGAATTCCGTACTCGCCGAGCCCACCCTGCATGGCTACTCCTTTCCCGATCCTGTCGATCCCCGCTTCTTTGCCGATATTCCCGAGAAGATAGCTCGATACGGCGATCGCTTTCGAGTGTATCAAATCGGCTTTTCCCTGTGGGAGAGAGCCTGGACGATGAGGGGATTTGAAAACCTCATGATGGATTTCTACGATCACCCTGATTTTGTCCGGGAGTTGCTCCGGCGCATCGGCGAGTACAACATCGCCCAGATCAACAAGGCCCTGGAGTTCGATATCGATGGCGTCTATTTCGGGGATGACTGGGGTCAACAGAGGGGACTGCAGATGGGCCCTCAGCTTTGGCGGGAGTTCATCTATCCCATTTTGAAGCGTATGTACGGAGTAGTCAAAGAGGCGGACAGGGTTGTGATGATCCATTCCTGCGGGGATGTTGACGAGCTGTTCGACGATCTGATCGAGATCGGACTAGGCTGCTTCAACCCATTTCAACCGGAAGTGATGGATATACATGCGCTGATGGACAGGTATCACGGCCGTCTGGCCTTTCACGGGGGGCTTTCCACACAGCGGACCCTGCCGTACGGCACTCCGGAAGAGGTGCGACGGGAAACAGCCCGGCTTATCGAGCACGGAAGCGGCGGCGGCTACATACTCTCTCCGGCTCATGACGTGGAGGGCGATGTTCCCCTGCAGAATATGTTGGCTTTCATAGAGACAGTTCAATCACAGTTGTTTTGATCTGCCACTCCATTTATGGTCGTCCGTCCGAGATTTCGAAGCTGGATTAGGTATCTATCCGTAGAAGCTCGTCCTGGTTCAGGCGATCTTTGTTCTGGATTTCAGCAGCAATGATTGGACCCAATCCCGCTTGTTCCAGAGAGCACAGCCGCCCTCCGTCTCCTCCAGGTGCTCGTCGCTTTCCCGGATCCCGTTCAAGAAGACCGAAGCCAGCCCCTGTTTCAGCGACGAGTGCTCCAGGTTGGTATCGGAGTAGGGTGCAAAGGGGCAGGGTTCGAGCCCGCCATCCGGGCTGACATGTACGAATCCACGGCCTGCCGCCAGGCATCCGCCGTAGCTCTGTTCGTCCCCGGGAAAGGAGATGAACACGCGATTGAAAGTCCGCCGCAGCTCCCGCATTCGCAGCTCGAGTCCCTCGCGCTGGGAGGAAGAGATCACCATATCTTCGGTACTCTCTTTCACGGGTATGTACTCGACAAAGAAGAACAACCGACAGCCGTCTTTAACAAGTTGGTGAACAAAGGATTCGGAGGTGACTAGTTGGAAATTGGATCGAGTGACCGTCAGGGAGATGCCGAAGAACATCCGCCTCGCCTTCATGGCCTTCATGGCTCGAAGCAGATTGCCGTAGACACCCTGCCCTCGTCGAGCATCGGTTTCCTGCTCGTAGCCTTCCAAACTGAGCACAGGAATCACGTTTTTCTGCTTGCCGAGCCGATCCAACATCGGATCCGAAAGAAGCAGACCATTTGTAAAAAGCGGAAAAATGATTTGTGGGTGAGTTTCCGTCGTATCGAGGATGTTCGGGCGGGTCAGCGGTTCTCCTCCAGCCAGAAGGGCAAAGGCAAAACCGAGCTCCCGGGCCTCATCCATCAGCTCATTGAAGCGTGCACTTGACATCTCGCGATGGTTGATTCGCTGCTGAGCGTGAGCGTAGCAGCCCGTGCAGTTCAGATTGCACTGCCTGGTAACGCTGGCGATCATAAAGGGAGGCACATGGATCCCGCGTTCCTCCCAGTTTTCACGGATACGGGCAGCTTTTTTCTGCCGGAAGAGGGTCTTCAGCAAAAAAAGCGCCATCGAGGGGTCGTAGAGAGATATTCTCAGGGCCTGCCGCAACACCTGCAGGATCGCGTTGTTGAGCCTCTTTCTGTATTTCGCTTCCATTATAAATCGAAATTCCTTTCTGGACAAAATTAGCATATCCTTTATCAATAATCAAATATTTCTAAAAAAATATTTATATATTTGCTATATAAATTAAAAAATTTAATTTATAAGTTGTATTTGTCACGGTGCAATCACTACTTAAACACAATCGGAGAGTCAAACTGTCACCCCCTGGACGATACTTAATAGTACTGTTGGAAAAGTCAAAGCCAGTCGGTTACGTTGACGATAGTGTCGCAAAAGGGATCAAATTAGGTATATAGTCTGCATACGAACGAGGACCCGGCAACCATTCGTATGCATTCGGCAAGGTCTGCACCTTTGGCCGCCGGGAGGCTCATGGAACTAAGGGAGAGGAGTACTACATGCAAAAGATACATAGGGTAGCCATCCTCGGCGGAGGGGCGATGGGTGCTTTTCTTGCCTCGAGGTTTTTCGATGCAGATAGTTTTTCGACGGAAATGATCGCAGGAGGTCGTTACTACGACCGATTGAAGAGCGAAGGTTTGGTCGTGAATGGGAAACAGTACTCTCTGCCTGTGGTTCATCCTGACGAAGCTGCATCCCCTGCAGATCTCATCGTGGTGGCACTCAAACATCATCATCTCAAGGATGCAGTCCATGATTTGAAAAAACTGGTTGGCAGCTCCACCATCATCATTTCGGTGATGAATGGACTCGATAGCGAAGAGTACATCGGTTCAATCCATGGAATGGACAAAATGCTCTATACTATCTCTGTCGGCATTGATGCTGTACGTGAGGGGAACCGGGTCACGTACACAAAGCCGGGAGTACTGTATTTCGGTGAACTCCGCAACACCCGGCCCAGCGAACGGGTTCTCAGAGTGCAGGCAGCATTCGACAGGGCAGAAATTCCATATGAAACGCCGGAGGACATGAATCGGATGCTTTGGTGGAAACTAATGGTCAATGTCGGAATAAACCAAGCCTCGGCGGTGATGCGCGCTCCTTATGGGGTGTTCCAATCCTCCCGGGACGCTCAGGGCTTGATGGAGGCTTTAATGCGAGAGGTGATTGAGTTGGCAAAGGTCGTCGGTGTACACCTTACGGATCAGGATTTGGATCAGTGGTATGGCTTCCTCAACAGTTTATCTCCGCAGGGCAAATCCTCGATGCTGCAGGATATAGAAACAGGCCGCAAAACCGAGATAGAGATCTTCAGTGGCAAGATCGTAGAATTGGGCGGTGTTCACCGTGTCGCTACTCCGGTGAATCGTACCGTAATGCAGATCATTAGAGTATTGGAGCAGCGCCCGCAATCAAACCATCAAAATTGAGTAACAATCCAGAGAAGGATATGTGTCGAATGATTAGAGCA
>CAZSBH010000013.1:0-42954 GCA_964604845.1 uncultured Spirochaetaceae bacterium | reverse complement strand
CGTTTTGATTCTATAGGTTAAAATTCTATGGCGGAGGTTTAGATTGATGAATGCGATGGTTATCTATGATTCTGTTTTTGGCAATACGGAGCAGGTGGCCCGGGAGATAGGCAATTCACTTGATTCCCCGGAGAATGTGGAAATACTGCGGGTCAGCAGCGTGAAGCCGGACCGGCTAACAGGACTGAAGCTATTGATCGTCGGTTCCCCCACGAGGGGATTCCGACCAACGGAAAGTATAACCAAGTTTCTCAAAAGAATTCCTGTTGATGGTCTCGAGGGGACCAAAGTGGCTGCGTTTGACACCAGGATTTCAACCGACGATATAAAGTCCTCCATATTGGGGTTCTTAGTAAAGATCGGAGGCTATGCCGCGAAGCCCATCGCCGGCAGGCTTCAGAAAAAAGGGGGAGACCTGGTCATGCCGCCCGAAGGATTCTTTGTGAACGGAACAGAGGGGCCGATGAAAGAAGGGGAGCTCGAACGTGCTGCGCAATGGGCAAAGCAGATTCAGCGCAACAGGAGGGAAGCCGGTGGCCAGAGTTCAATTCAATGTAAAAGGACGTGAAGTCTATAAAACCACGATTCGAGTCAGGGTGGATGATGTGAATTACGGGGGCCACCTAGGAAACGACTCCGTCCTGACCCTCTGCCATGAGGCCCGTATCCGCTTTTTGAATGGGATCGGCCACAGTGAAACGAATCTCTACGGAAAGGGTATCATCATGACCGATGCGATGGTACTCTACAAGGCGGAGGGGAATTTGGGAGATAAACTCGATCTAACACTTTATATCGACGATGTTGGACGATATGGTTTTGACTTCTACTATGCTCTCACGAACCAAGGGAAAGAGATCGCCCGGGTGAAAACCGGTATCGCCTTTTTCGACTATAACAAACGAATGATAACTGCTTGCCCCGAAGAGTTTTCCCAGAAATATGGATAAAGATGTTACCCGTTTTATGGGAGGACCACGAAATCGTGAAGAGACCTACGCGGAGCTATTGTCTGAAGCCGCGGGCTGCGATCCAGACCCAGCGGCAGACGTATGTGTATGTATCTGAAGGAGATTGGTTGACATACACAAGATGAAAGATCTAATCGTTGCCGAGATTGAACGATTCACTGCGCAATATCAAACTGAAAACCGGACTGCGACAACGTGGGCGCGACCTATCGTAGGTTGTGCCGACGCTGGAGATCCGCTCTTCAAGGTACTGAAGCGGGTGGTATCGCCGACGCATCTGCTGCCTCAGGACCTGCTTCCTACAGCGAAGACCGTGATTGCTTTCTTCTTGCCGTTTGAGAAAAAAGTGGCAATGAGTAATATCGCTGGAGTGTTGGCCTCGAAGAAATGGGTGCTTGCCTATGTGGAAACGAATGGTCTGATCGCAGCACTTGGGAAGCATATGAGGGATTTTCTGGATGCGAGGAACTACAAGGTGAAAACCACTCCGGCAACCCATAATTTCGATGAGCAGAGATTGATCAGCGATTGGTCGCACAGACATATCGGCTACGTGGCAGGATTGGGCAATTTTGGCCAGAACAATATGATGATCACCGAACGCGGATGTTGTGGCAGAATCGGAAGTTTTGTTACGGATCTGAGCGTAGCCGCTAATCCGCGGCTGAACCATGAAACCTGTTTGTACCGATATGATTCATCGTGCCTGAAATGCGTCGATCGATGCGTCAATTCCGCACTGTTCAAGGATCGGTTCGATCGGCGGAAGTGTTACGAAATGTGTCTGAAGAATGAGGCAAGGTTCAAGAAAGTCGGTGAGGCAGACGTGTGCGGGAAGTGCCTCGTCGGCCTGCCTTGCTCGCTCACAGATCCAGTAAGGAGCATCAGGCTCAGTGCTGGGCTTTGAAGGAGCCCTCTTCACGGGATTTCTGGATTTTCTCCATTTTCTTGAAGTACTCGGCCTGCTTGTGGATTTCCTCGCCGTCCGTGGAGAAAATGTGATTGTCTACGACCTTGATTTTCTTGTTTTCGAACAGTTTCTGCAGGACACTTTTGCCCTCTTCCATGGACATTCCCACCATGTTGATCAGCTCTTTGGGCCCGAAATCAAAGGTATACGGCTCGCCCGGGGCGGTGTGGACTCGATTCTTCTCCAGTTCCAGCCATAGCCGATCGTAGAGCCTGCCCAGCGGGTTGTTCATGATGGTATTGGCCAATTGACGGTAGACAACCCATATTCGCTCGGCCAATAACTGAGTCAGACGAGTGATCAATTGGGGCTGGGTTTGGACCATTCGTTGAAAATTGGCGCGGTTTACAACCATCACCGTGGTATCATCGTAGGCGATCCCCGAAGCGGATCGGGGTTTGTTTTCAAGCAGTGCCATTTCTCCGAAGATGTCTCCCGCTTTCAGCAGTGCCAGCAGTACCTCTTTATCGTCGACGATCTTACTGACCTTGATCGATCCTTTTTGGATGATGTAGAGCTCGTCGCCGGGCTCGGACTCGCTGCAGATCATGGTGGCCTTCGGATAGGAACGGGTGAACTCTCCCTCTTTCTTCTCCAGGTAGACCGCCTTGGCATAGGGATGAATCTTGGACATCCGTTCCTTGGCCGTGACCACGTGTTCCCCATCGGGGCAGTGCTGAAGATAGCGGAAGTAGGCATAGTAAGCCTGATTGTACTGGCTTTGACGGGCGTAGTATTCGCCTACCTTGAACAGGTGGCTGGGATGCTCGGAACCGGAACTCTTCAGAGTCAGCCGGGTCACCGCCTCGTCCAGGTAGCGCATGCGGCGGGAAAATCCCTGAATGATCTTCATGGCCACGGGAGCATTCTTCTCGATCAGCATATCGTATTGATCGCGAAGCACGGAGATCAGAGATACATCCGTCAGGGCTTGTGCGGTTTCGATGTGGCTATGGGCAGACATAGTCGAGATAACGCCAAAAAAATCGCCGGGACCCAGGACGTTTCCGCCCTCTTCCTCTACGATAGAAACTTCTTTGCTAAGTCCGACTTTGCCACCACGAATGATATAGAAGTTAGCGGCGTTGGGTTTCCCTTCGACGATGATGTACGAGCCTTTCTTGAAGTTCACCATCGAAAGTTGTAAAGGATTGGCCATGCCTTTTCCTAGGATAATGCTCCTCTTTGTTATCGTGACGGTTTCCCTCGCCCCCTGTGTACAGGGACTATGTGCCATCGTGGGGCGAATAACTATCGCTAGTATATGGATCGGTATTGAGATTGTCAATGTTAAGCGAAGGAATCGAGTATCATGAAACTCAATGATCTGCGCCGGTCAAGATGACTGGCTGACCAGCGGAAAACCCGTAGCGTTTCGCTGCGCTGTCCTCACGTACGGAAATTTCCAGAAATCCGGAACTACCGATTAAACAGAGCGCAGCCCCGACTGGTACGTCGGCATAGGTGATCCTCAACCTATCGTCGTGAAATGCGCCCGCCTGTACAGTGATTTTCCTGTTTTTATTGTCGAGCATCTCAATATCTCTTCTGTGTATTGAAGTGATACAGTTCCCAAAGCGATCTATATGAAGGATATGCCCATGTATAGCATCTGCCACATGCTCGGGGATGACCTCAGCCAGAACAACCGGTTGGATCCGCCCACCCCGAAGCTGATCTTCATGACCGACTGCACACAGGGCGGCAGCCGGAGCGAACAGGTCCCGCCCGTGAAAGGTACTGCTGGGCAGCGGTCGGGTTAGAGGAGGATCGCTCTTTGAAGGTACAGCAGCGGATTCGGTAAGCCCTGCAATTCGCAATGAGTGGGCCAGGCCATCCGGATACATCCGCAGGAGCAAACTAATCAGGCCGTTGTCCGGAGCAACCAGGTATTTGCCCTGGACATCGGCCAGGAGAGTCCCCCGCTCGCTACCCACACCGGGATCAACCACGGCGCAGAAAACACTTCCCGACGGAAAATAGTCCCAGGCTGTGTAGAGAAGGTAAGAAGCGGAAAGCAGATCCTGCGGTTCGATTTCGTGAGTCAGGTCTACGATCCGAATCGAAGGATCACGGGAAAGGATGATAGCTTTCATCACACCGACGTAGGCGTCTTTACCGCCAAAATCCGTCAGTAAGGCTACGATTCTGCTGTTCATCGAATGAAATAGAACTCAGTCTGCGAGAATTCTATCACTGCAGCGCAGGAATTGAAAGGCCGGAGACTTTCGTGCTACGGTTAGGGCGTTTCTATGAACAGCAGGGATGATCATCTACACTGGCGGGAGATCGTATCGCAGCTGGTGAAGCGCTGCGGAATATTTGATCTGTACGAGTCAAGGCGAAGAGCTCCAAACGGCACGGAAGGAATCTTCCATCTCCTTAAAGCACCGGATTGGGTGAATGTGGTTTCTGTTCTCAAAGACGATGCGGGCAGAACCTGTTTTCTCATGGTGAAACAATACCGTCAGGGGATCGCCGGTATCACCGTGGAGTTTCCCGCCGGCTTGATCGAAACCGGGGAATCCCCTGCGTGGGCTGCCGGGAGAGAGCTGTACGAGGAGACCGGATATCGGGCGAAAACTCTGAAGCCGATCGGCACGATCGCTCCCAATCCGGCCTTTATGACCAATCGCTGCTACACGTTTGTTGCCGGCGACCTGCACCTGGACTCCTCCCGGGAGCCCAAAGATCGCTTGGACGAACAGGAGCTGCTCGATGTTCTGCTGGTACCGGTAGAGGATCTGGTTGACGGAATCGGTCGAGATCCATACACCAATTCCATGACCGCCCTGGCTCTGTACTGGTATCAGCGGATGGAGGGTGGAGAAAAAGGCGCCGACCGGATTCGAACCGGTGCATAAAGGTTTTGCAGACCTCTCCCTTACCCCTTGGGTACGGCGCCTTAAAAGCCGTGGTAAAATTAACAAAAATGGGGTCCTTTGTCCAGCGCGACCGGCCGAGGCGCAACCGGCCGAGGCGACAGCCCAGAGCACTCCTGCTCTTTCCTCCGATCTACGATTTTGCCCTCTATGACCTGTTCCTCAAACCATACGCCCTCTGCAGATTGGGCGCATGGCTCGTTCGGGCGGGTTACCAGGTGCGATTAGTTAATGCTATGGATTATACGGATCCCCGCAGCGCTGCCTTGCTGGGCAGCCCCCGCCGAGAAGATCGAGGCACGGGGAAGTTTTTTCGTCAGGTCCTTCCTGCCCCGCCGGCAGTGGCGGCTGCCGAGCGCAGCTATGCCCGCTACGGCGTTGTAGCAGAGAGCCTCGAGGCCCGGATATCCGCGGAGGAGCCTGATGTTGTGTTTGTTTCCGCAGGGATGACCTATTGGTACCCCGGTGTGGTAGAGGCGATCCGGATCGTGAAGAAAGCGTTCCCCAGGGTGGAGGTGATTCTCGGAGGTATCTACCCGACCCTCTGTCCGCAGCACGCCCGGGGGACAAGCGGAGCCGACGTTGTGGTATCCGGCCCCGCTTTCCCCCAGATTATCAAGATTTTAACGGATAGATCCCTGCCGGCCGCCGAGCCTCTCCCGGATGAGGAAATGCTTCTCCTTCCCGAGGCGAACTGGGATGCCGGAGTCCTCCGATTAAATCGGGGTTGCCCCTTGGCTTGCGCCTACTGCTCCTCTAAAACAATCGAGCCCAGGTTCATCCCCGGGCGACCGGATCTGCTTGTTCAGACGGTTCGGGAGATAAATCGTTGCTTCGGTACCCGTTCGTTCGCCTTTTATGATGATGCCCTTTTGGTGGGCAAAGAGGAGGGGCTGCTTGCCTTTCTTGAACAGCTACGCCGATCAGAGCTGGCCTTGGAATTCTATCTACCCAACGCAGTGCATCTGCGCTATCTCGACCGCCACTGCGCATCGATGATGAAGCGGGGGGGATTCCAGGAAGTGCGTGTCGGCTTTGAAAGCGCCAAAACCGCCTTTCACGAAAGCCTCGACAACAAACTTGACACTCCAATGCTGGCCGAAGGGCTGGAACACCTGTTCCGGGCGGGATTTGGGAAAAAGAGCATCATCGTCTATGTGCTGGCGGGAATGCCTGGACAGGAAGCGGGGGAAGTGGAGGAATCGATCCGTTACGCCGCTTCCTTTGGAATCCGGGTTCAGCTTGCCGAATACTCTCCCACCCCCGGCAGCGCTCTTTGGACCGAGGCTGTACGCTGCTCTTCGTTTGCGCTGGAGGAGGAGCCCCTTACCCACAACAACAGTCTCCTTCCGTTGCGGTGGAAAGGTTTCACAGCGGACGATCTGGGCAGATTGAAGGCGCTGACCCGGAGCCTTGGCGCGGCTTCGGTGGGATCGGGCCTGTCGAATGGAAGCAGCCCGGATCAGCCGTCCGCTTCGGAGTAGGCGTCTCCTTTTTCCGGAACGAGGCATAGAAAGCGCATCTGCCCCTCTCCGGTATTGAAGAATCCGTGAGTAATTCCGGCTCGGGCATGTACGACCGAGCCCTGGCGGATCGGATGCTCATTGCCTCCGATCTTCACGAAACCGCTTCCCTCGAGGATATACACGACGTGGTACCAATCGTGGTCGTGGTACGGGCTGTTGGCTCCCGGTTGTAGGGTGAACTCCCGCAGGTAGCCTTGAAAGCCGTCCTTCGGCCCCACGAGGATCTGCTTGTACACCCTTTGGTCTCCTTCGCCGTATACGGGGTAGGGTTTCTTTTCTGATTCGTGACGTATCATGGTCTCACTATATTCTACTGCTGCGTTTTCTGCCACCCCACGCCCATCTCGGGTTGGTCGTTGTTTGAAATGAGAAGAGGTATAGATTAAACTTGAAATTGAAATTAGAATTGAAATAGCATTAGAAAAAGGGGAGAACGCGATGTCCCAATTGAAGCAGAAGCGTCTTGAGCAGAAGAGGGCTACGATCCTCGCCACCGCGGAGGAAGTTCTCATTAAGCGGGGGAAAAACGCCACCATGGGCGACATCGCCCACGCCCTGGATATGGACAAAAGTTCTCTGTACTACTACTACAAGGGCATCCCTGAAATCCTCAATGCCATTCTTGATCAGGAGTATTACGACTTTTCCGTACACATCAACGAGATACGAAAGGAAAACAAGACACACATTGACGTGCTGAAGGAATTGGTGCGGGTTATACTTGAATTTTACCATGACAATCTGGAGATCTTGCTGATCATCCTGACCAGGATCTTTCCCCTGTTCATAGATCCGGATTCGAGGGAAGAATCCACTGCGATCAACAACTATATGGAGAGTTACCGCGAAGCCAATCTACTGATGCTCGAAGAAATCAAGCTCGGTCTGGAGAAGGGAGAGTTCAAAGTCCGCTTGAGTCCTGAGATGATTCTGCAGACCCTGCGAGGTGCTGTGTTTGGAGTTTGTGCGGTTTGGCGCGATCAAAAGCAGAGCCGGGAGGAGATACCGAATATCGTCAATCAACTTCTGCATATGTATGCCTGAAATCCCGCCTGAAAACAGGGAGCAGCGATTATGGCGAGTGAGAAAATTAAGAAAAACGGCGCGACAGATCTAACCCGCCGGGAACTACCCACCAATGTAGAGCTCAAGCGGCTTCTCGATATGACAGTCACCCGGTTGGAGAACTGGAAATTGGAGGTGCAGAGAAATCCCAATCCGCGCATGGTGCACGTGCTGAAAAACATCATCGCACAGATCGAGACCCTGACGGAGCTCAGCGAAGCCAAGATAAGCTATTCCTATAAAGCCCTTTCCCGCCAGATGTCGATTCTGGTGGATGAAGTGGCCAAGCTCAACATCGCCATCACCGATTCCCTACTGGAGGATGATTTGATCGACGACTCGGAGGAGGAGCTTATCAACGAGTCCTTGAAACAGGTTTTCCAGGCTGCGGTCCGCTTGATGCGTATCGTGCAGCAGGCTTTTATGCGCTCCAAGACACAATTACCCAAGGTAGAGGAATAGAACCCTTCAATTCGTCAACGAAATGGTTTGACTACAGCATTTCCTCTTACTATTTTAGTAGTATATAGAAACTCTATACCTATAGATTAGTAAAGGTTGATTGGTGCCGGGTCGCAAGTACCCGGGCTGACCGGTAAACCGAAACAAAAAAGAGAAAGGAAATCACATGATCAGCAAAAAGATGCAGGATGCCATCATCGACCAGATCAACGCGGAACTCTACTCCGCGTACCTGTACCTCGCCATGGCGGCGGAGTTCGAGAGTAAGAACCTCAAGGGAATGGCCGGTTGGATGGAGGTTCAGGCCAAAGAGGAGACGGGTCATGCCAAGCGTTTGTACGATTTCGTAAACGACAGAGGCGGACGGGTCACTCTGAAGGCCATCGATGCCCCGCCCATGGAGTGGAAAACCCCGGCGGCTGCTTTCGGGGCTGCCTATGAGCACGAGCAGAAGGTAACCGCCATGATCCACAACCTGGTGGATGTCGCCCGCAGCGAGAAAGACAAGGCCGCCGAAGTGATGCTGGCCTGGTTTGTGGATGAGCAGGTGGAGGAAGAAGCCTCGACCAGCGAAATTGCAGAGAAGTTGAAGATGATCAAAGAATCAGCCAACGGGCTGTTCATGCTGGACAGCGTTCTCGGCAAGCGAGAGTAGAAGTTTTCGCGATTGGTTTACGGACTGCGGCTGCTCATGAAAAATTTTCAGGGGCAGCCGCTTTTGTTTGGTGCCTCTTCCGTCCTATTCCACACGAAACGACACGGAGTCTAGGATGCTGTCAGAGATACACTTCGCTTGGTGTGTGCAAATTACCTATCAGCCCTTGAAAAATCTCCAGCGTATGCTATTATCCAAGGGTCAGGCAACCAATACTACACAAGAAAGAGGGCGGTGAGATGAAAAAATACGTTTGTACAGTATGTGGCTACGTCTATGATCCTGCCGAGGGGGATCCCGACGGCGAAGTCGCCGCTGGGACAGCCTTTGAAGCCATTCCCGATGATTGGGTTTGCCCCGTGTGCGGAGCCGGCAAGGAGGATTTTGAGCCTCAGGACTGACACCAGAACGCCACCTCTACGATCGTTCGCTGAGGCGGAAATGGGAGAAATACAACCTATCGGTTTTTGGCTGATAGGTTTATTTTTTATCTGTAGATGAAACCAACCTTTGACAAGCTGCGCCTCCTCTGTCCGGAAACAGAGGAGGAACTCATCCGCGAGCACCTCAACCGACTAGAGGATCGCTACTTCGAGTACTTCTCGGAGGATAGGGTCGCCGAGCACATCAGGGTTTTAGGTCATCTATCCGCAGAAGCACCGATCCGGACCTTGCTTCGTCCGCAGGAGAGGGATCGGTTGGAAATCACGGTCCTGGCTTTCGATTATCCCGGGGAGTTTTCTCTGATCACAGGAATCCTGGCTGCTTCTGGATTCAACATCCTCTCCGGCGAAGTCTACACCTACAGTCAATATGAAGCTGCTCTAAAGGCCGATGCCGAAACCGGTGGAGTTCGTCGGAGCACCTTTGCAACCCGGATGCGACAGAGCAGATCGATCCGTACCGATCCTATGCGTAGGCGGAGGATCATCGATCGTTTTTTCGGAAAGGTGGAAAGCCGCGCTGCTCCTGAGATCTGGGAAAGCCAGTTGCAGAGCCGCCTGGCAGAAACCGTGGCTTTGCTCGAACGGGGAGACAGCAAGTCCCTCGAGCGGGCGCGCCAGCAGGTCAACGAGCACGTTGCTCAGTATCTCTCCTCGGTCTCTCTGCCCGCAGAGGCGGTGCTGTTACCTGTGCAGATCGATGTCAGCCCGGGCAGGCAGGAATCTAACACTGTTACCGTTGTTGCCCAGGACACCCCTTTTTTCCTCTATGCTCTGAGCACCGCTCTATCCCTGCGGTCGATCTTCATCGAGTCCATCCATATTCGGACGACCGCGAACAGGATAGAGGATGAGTTTACCTTTCTCGACTCCCAGGGCAGGAGGCTTACCGATGCTCGACGTCTCGATCAAGTTAGGTTCTCTGTACTTCTGACCAAACAGTTCACTTATTTTCTATCCAGCGCCCCCGACCCTTACGCAGCCCTGTGTCGCTTTGAGCAGCTCGTCGAAGCGGTACTCGATTTACCGGAGCAGGGCCGCTGGTCGGAGCTCCTGTCCAATCCGTTGATTCTCAAGGAGCTGGCGCGGTTGCTGGGTGCCAGCGACTATCTCTGGGAGGATTTCATCAGGCTTCAGTACGAAACTTTGCTTCCGATGTTGGAACCACACCTGCGTGGACAGAGTTTTTCCACTTCCGTTGAAGATCTATCCGACCGGCTGGATCAAACGCTCAGTCCAGCCAAGACCGTCCAGCAGAAACGGCGGATCCTGAACGAGTTCAAGGATCAAGAGATATTTCTGCTCGAGCTGGACCATATCGTAGCTCCCGAGGTGGATTTTAAAATTTTAAGTGAGGGGCTGACCCGATTGGCCGAGGTAGTAGTGAACAAAGCGGTGCATTTAGCCTATCAGCGGCTCCTGCAACGCTACGGTCAACCTCAAACCGTAGCCGGGCTTCCGGCTAGATTTTGTCTTCTCGGGTTGGGAAAGCTGGGCGGGGGGGATCTGGGCTACGCCTCGGATATCGAACTTCTGTTCGTGTACAGTGACAGCGGTACGACAGCGGGCAAGCAGACAATCCGTAATGCCGAGTTTTATGAATACCTGGTTAGGGAAGCCAGCGGGTCTATCCACGCAAAAAAGCAGGGGATCTTCCAGATCGATCTCAGGCTCCGGCCCCATGGTGCTTCCGGACCCATGGCCTGCAGCCTGGAGAACTTCTGCCGCTACTACGGCCCCGGAGGAGAAGCTCATCCTTTGGAGCGGCTGGCACTCGTACGCCTGCGTGCGATCGGCGGCGATCAGGCTCTGGGGCAGCAGGTTGAACGCCTGCGAGATGAAATGCTGTACACCGGTCAGCCCCTCGACCTCAAGGCGCTGCGGAAAGCGCGGCAGCGTCAGATCGACGAAAGGACCCGCCGGGGAGAATTGAACGCCAAGTTCAGTCCCGGAGCACTCCTCGATCTTGAATACGCGGTTATGCTGCTCCAAGTGGCATCAGGGGCGGACAGGCAGGAGCTGCGAACTCCGTTCATTCGCAAAGCACTGAAGCAGCTGCAGGCGGCGGGAATGCTGGAGGCGGAGCAGGCGGACCGGCTCGTAGAAGCCTATGGGTTTTTGAGACGTCTGATCAACAGCCTGCGCATGCTGCGGGGATCCGCTTTGGACCTGTTCCTTCCGGCGAGCGAGGCCGATGAGTTTCTTCACCTGGCCCGCCGAATGGGCTATACACCGGGAGGTGAGCTGACGCCGGCCCAAAAACTGCACCTGGATTTTGAAACACACACTGCTTTTGTTCGCGCCTTCGTAGAGAAGCATTTCGGCAGGGAGACCTTATCGGTTCCTGGAGTAGGAAATATCGCCGACCTGATTCTGTCGGACGCCCTCCCGGTGCAGATGCGTACCAGGATTCTGCGCCGCTCTGGTTTTCAGAATCCGGATCGCGCATTCACCAATCTTCGCAGTCTGGCTGATGCCGGTGCTTCCCCGATTTCCTTCGCCCGTCTTGCCGTTCTGGCTACGGATCTGCTTCGTTATCAACCGGATCCGGATATGGCGCTGAATAATTGGGAACGATTCCTGAGTGCCCTTGATGACCCGGAGGAGCATTTCCGACTGCTTCTGTCCCAACCGAAGCGATTGGATATTCTATTGAGTATCTTTGCCGGCAGTCAGTTCTTGTCGGATTCCCTGATCCGGGATCCCGCTTCGTTTGAGTGGGCTACTCTGCCGGATCATCTGCATCAAATCCGTTATCGAGAACAGGTCGAAGCGTTATTCAGAGATCTTTCGGGGACCGCGGAATCTACCGACATCTGGCGAAACCAGCTCCGCAGATACAAGAGGCGGGAGGTACTGCGCATCGGAATCCGGGATATCTGTCTGAGTGCGCCGATCGAAGAGATTATGCAGGAGCTCTCTATGCTGGCGGAAGCACTGCTTCAGATCGAACTTGAAAGGCTTTGGACTGCTCTTGGTGCAGCGGAGCTTGCCGGTCAGTTTTGTTTGCTCGCTTTCGGCAAACTGGGGGGGCAGGAGCTGAACTACAGCTCCGATATCGATCTTCTGGCCATCAGTGTGAAACCCTTGCGCCCGGAAAGCGAACGCGTTTTCAAACGCGTTATGGAAAGCCTGCGAGGCGATCTGTCGGTCCACACCGAAGAGGGCGTCGCCTACAGGGTCGACCTGCGACTCAGGCCTTACGGCAGATCCGGAGAACTGGTGGGATCTGCGGCCAGCCTGGCCCGATATTATCGTGAACGGGCGGCTCTTTGGGAGCTGCAAGCCCTATTGAAAGCCCGTCCGGTTGCGGGAAACCGTGAAGCGGGACGGAAATTCCTATCGGAAATGAGCTCTTGCTACCGGGAGACTCGGCCCGCCGGGGAAATTGTTGCGTCACTTGAGAAGATGCGCACAACGACCCAGAGTAAGCTGCAGCACGGCATTGAATCGGGTCCCAATATCAAGCTTGGAGGTGGTGGCATACGGGACGTTGAGTTTCTTGTTCAGGGACTTCAGCTCATTCAGGCCGGATCGGGAGCACCGGATTCCGAGGGCCTTCTGCACGGTAACACTCTGGCTGCGCTTTCAGCTCTATCCGGGCGGGGAATCATCCCCCCGTTGGAAGCCGAGCAGTTGCGGAGGGACTATCTGTTCCTCCGACGAATCGAGCACTACCTTCAGATTTTCGAGGACAGGCAAACCCACACGCTGCCGAGGGATAGCGCGGAGCTTCGGGCCTTGTCCCGGCGGATGCTCGGCTCACAGGCGGAGACATCCCGGTTCATGGAGCGGCTGACTTCCTGTATGGACCGGGTTCAAACAGTCTACAAACGGTTTCTTCCTGTGTAGCCGCAAGGTTTCGCATTGACAGGCGTCGCTGTTGACCCGTACTATCCGGACATGAACGAATTAGCCCGACAACTGAACACCACCCTCGAAGCCACGATTGTAGGAAAACTTCTTTCCGCCACCGGAAGGAGAATGTACTTCCCCCGTGGAATCGTTGCCCAATCAGGGGAGGCCAAGCGGTACGCCCACCGACTCAACGCAACCGCTGGTATCGCCACCCAGGGCGGAAAACCTCTGTTCCTCGCTCCCATCAAAGAGAATATTCCGAACCTCCCTCCCGAGGAGATTTTCTCCTACGCGACCACCGCAGGGGATCCACGGCTGCGGGAGCTGTGGCTCCGGGAAATGATAGAGAAGAACCCCAGCCTGAAGGACAAAAAAACCTCCCTCCCCATCGTTGTCAGCGGCCTTACCCATGGCTTGTCTTTGCTGGCCGATTTGTTCGTTGATACCGGCGACACGGTGATTCTTCCCGATCTGTTCTGGGGTAATTACAGACTCATCTTCGAAGACAGGATGGGGGCTCATCTGTTAACCTTCCCCCTGTTTACCACGGCCGGCGCCCTGAACCTGCAAGCTTTGGAGGGTCTGTTGAAAGAGCTGAAGGGTGGGAAGGTGATCTTGCTGCTGAATTTCCCGAACAATCCAACGGGATATTCCCCGACCAAGAGCGAAGGGAAACAGCTTCTTGACCTGCTGCGGAGGGCTGCAGAAACGGGTACGCAGCTTCTCCTCATAACTGATGATGCCTACTTCGGCCTTTTCTACGAGCAAAACATCTACTCCCAGTCGATATTTGCCGAGGCTGCGGATCTTCATGAAAATATACTGGCTGTGAAAGTGGACGGTGCCACCAAAGAAGACCTTGTTTGGGGTTTTCGAGTCGGATTTCTAACCTTTGCCTCCAGGAGCCTGCGCGGGGAGGAAGATTATTCAGCTCTCACCCAGAAAGTAATGGGGGCCGTGCGCTGCTCGGTTTCCAACTCCAGCAGCTTGAGCCAAAGCCTGGTATTGCGGGGAATGCAGAGTCCGGCTTACGGCGAGGAGAAAAAACGGGTGTTTGCTATACTCGGGGAGCGCTACCGGCGTTCCCGTCAGATCCTGGAGGAACTTCCGGGCCCTGTTCGGGCTCTTCCCTTCAATTCGGGATATTTCCTCAGTTTCGATACCGGGGCTTTGAGTGCCGAACGGCTGCGGCAAACCCTGCTCAAGGAGCAGGGCATCGGAACGATATCGATCCAGGATCGGTATTTGCGCGTGGCCTATTCAAGCGTAGATGTGGAGAAACTCGAATATCTGTACCAGACGATTATGCAGACGGCCTCTGATTTGAGCTGATGCCGAAAAGTCGGCCCTGCCAGGTGTCCCTTGCCTCAAGCTCTCGGTGGAGCGTGGAGAGGAATCGGGCTTTTGGCGCAAAGTGCCGGGGTGCGGCAAGCAGCGATTCCGGGGTGTCACAGGTAAGGCGCATGATAACGGTTTCCGGGGAAAGCAGTTCCAGAGCCTGGATCACGTACTCGAGGTGGCGGCGATCGGAAGGTACGGTCAACTCCCCGCGGAGGTATTCGGCGTACAATGGGCAGCCTTTGGGAATGTGGAGATTGTGAATCTTCACCCCCTCCGGTCTCAGGGCAGCTACATAGTCGATCGTCCGCCGAATCTCCCGCAACCCTTCACCGGGAAGTCCGAATATCAGGTGTACAGTCAGTTTCAGATCCAGGTTACGACAGATCCGATAGGCCCGTTCGAAATCCCCGACCGTGTGGCCCCTGTTGATCCGTTCCAGTGTTTGCTCGTTTGCTGACTGAAGCCCCAACTCCACCCATACGTCGAAATCCCCCCTTCGGTAGGACGCCAGCAGTTCGGCCTTGGGCTGATCTATGCAATCGGGACGGGTGGAAACGACAAGCTCCTGAAAGCGACCGCAACGGAGAGCAAAATCGTAGATCCGACGAAGACTGTCCACAGAAGCGTAGGTTCCGGAGAAAGCCTGAAAGTAGAGGATGTACAACTGCGCGCCGTAGCGACTGAGGAGAAACTGCCGGCTCTGGTCGATCTGGTTGCGCAGATCCTGCCGCCAGTCCGTCTGTGTGCCGGATTCCTGAACGGCCGGTTCACTTTCAAGGATTGGTCCCAGGTACGGGGCACGGGAGCCATGTTCGTCGCAGTACAGACAGCCCGGTGAAGTTCTGTCCTGTCCACGGTTGGGACAGGAAAATCCGGCATCCACCGCTACTCTGTACACCGACTCGCCGTACTTCTGGTTCAGATAGTTGGAATAGCTGAAGAACGGTCTGTTACGTTTGTGCACTACTTGCATCATACATCAGGGCCCGGGATTGACAAGGGGTGATACACTCCCCTAGAGTGGCATCCGTGAAACAAAAAAATAGTATCTTCCGTCTCCTGTTCGTGGTTTCCCTCTTATTGCTGCCGCTATCCGGCTGCAGCCTGTTTCGATCTCAGGTAATTACCCTTTGTACGAACCGGCCGGAAATGGCCGCCTACGTGGAATATTTCAACACTCTATCGACGGACTACCGGGTTGTTCTATGCTATAAGCCCAGCCCGGCTGAGGGTGTGATGAGCAGAAACAGAGATGCTGATTTGGTGCTTGGTCCATGGCTGAACGGCAGTGCCACCCGCAGACATTTCGAATCCGTGGATCGTTTGTTTAGGAAAGAATACCTGGTCCGGGATGAGTTCTACACGGGACTGTTGAATGCGGGGATGCAGGAGGACAAACAGGTTCTGTTGCCGTTTTCCTTCAATATACCGGCAGTAGTTTTTCTGACCAATGGGATGACCGAAGATATTCCAAACTTGATGGCCTCGATGGAATATCTGAGCCGAAAGGGCGGTGATTTCAATCAGAGTGTCCGGGATCGCTTTGTACGCATGGGATTTTCACCGCTTTGGCAGCCGGAGTTTCTCTATACAGCCTCGGCGCTCTACGGCGCACAATTTCGGGAGACCTCCGAAGGCAGCGTGCATTGGAACTCAGCCCGACTGCAGGATCTGAAGGAATTCTGCAAAACCTGGATCGAGGAGATCAATTTGGGATACGAGCAGGACATGCTGTTTCAGCGCAAGTATCTCTACGAACCTATGCCTAAATTGCTCGACACAGGTAGGATTCTCTTCTACTCGACAGATTCCTCCTCTCTGTTTCAAAATCTGGAAGATCAGGGGGAAGAGGCGGATTTTCGCTGGTTGGGCTTGGAAAATCGCATTCCCGTGGGCGAGGAAGTGTTGTATTTCGGAATTCCGAAGGGGTCGAGGAACAAGCGGGGCGCGAGGCTCTTTCTGGCCTGGATCCTCCAGCCGGAAACGCACACCAAGCTGCTTGCGATAAACCAGGGCAAACGCCTCGATACATTCGGAATCGCCGGCGGTTTTTCCTCCCTGCGTGTCGTGACCGAGAAGGAGTTTCCGCGAGTGTACCGGCGGCTTCTCGGCCGAATCCCCCCCGAAGAGCTCTTCACCTTTCCCAAAGCTCTGCCGGTAGGCTGGGGCGAGCAGAAGGAACGTGTGGTGGTTCCCTGGCTGGTCAGCTACGTTCTCGGAAAGGCCGACGAGGAGCTCCTGTCTCAGAACCTGACCGAGTATCGGTCGGAGAGCTCCGGTTCGAATTCAAGATGAGCAATGCCCGCCTTGACAGCTCCTCTGGTTTTGCGGTAGTCTTAATCTCAATAAGATAAACCGTTTTATGGAGGTATGTTTATGGCTACTGTTGAGCTGAAAAACATCAAAAAGATCTATGAAGGGGGAGTGTTGGCTGTGGACAACGCCAACATCACCGTGAACGACAAAGAGTTTGTCGTTTTGGTAGGTCCTTCGGGATGCGGAAAGTCCACCACCCTGCGGATGATCGCCGGACTCGAGGAGATCACCGCCGGCGAGCTGTACATCGACGGCAAATTGATGAACGATGTGGCTCCCAAGGATCGGGACATAGCCATGGTGTTCCAGAATTACGCCCTGTACCCGCACATGACCGTCTACGAGAATATGGCCTTCGGTCTCAAGATTCGGAAATTCCCGAAGAAAGAGATCAGCGATAGGGTGCGGGAGGCCGCCAGGGTCCTCGATATCGAGGAACTGTTGGATCGCAAGCCCAAAGCCTTGTCCGGTGGACAGAGGCAGCGTGTGGCTGTAGGCCGGGCGATCGTCCGGAAACCCAAAGTATTCCTCTTTGATGAACCCCTGTCCAACCTCGATGCCAAGCTGCGGGTTCAGATGCGGGCGGAGCTCTCCTCTCTGCACATCCGGCTGCAGGCGACCATGGTATACGTGACCCACGACCAGGTGGAAGCCATGACCATGGGGGATCGTATCGTTGTGCTGAAAGACGGATATATTCAGCAGATCGGTTCTCCCCTAGATCTGTACAACAAACCGGTAAACCGTTTCGTTGCCGGGTTCATCGGCTCCCCGCCCATGAACGTTCTAAAAGCCGCTATTAAAGAGGACAAGGGAAAACTGGTCGCCGATGAGGAAGATTTCCAGATTGGCCTCTCACCGCAGTTGGCTGACTCGATTCGATCCTACGCAGGGAAAGAAGTGCTGTTCGGTATTCGCCCGGAAGACCTGGTCGTTTCCGATAAAGCCGTGGAAGGGCAGACCTTCACAGCAAAGGTGGAGGTTGTCGAGCCCCTCGGTGCGGAAATCCTGCTCTACGTAAGCACCACTCAGCATCCGAGCATCATCGTCCGTACCCCACCGCACTTCGTGTTCCACGTCGGCGATCCGGTGCATCTGAAACCCGCAGTGGACAAGATCCACTTCTTCGACCTCGAAACTGAGAAGGCGGTCGTGTAGAGTTCACCGCACATACAAGAGAATCTTGGGCTGTCCTGGAAGAGATTTCGGGACAGCTTTTTTTACAGATGATTGGAGTTACAGCGGATGCCTAGCCTTATCGAAAAACTTGGAAATCGAGAGAAGATCTTTGCCACCACCCTGGTGTCTATACACTGGAGCGGCATCATCGAGATCTTCAAAAACGATGTGCTGGATTTCTTGATCCTTGACCTGGAGCACGGCTCGTTTTCCATCGAGAATGTGGAGAATTTGATTCGCACGGCCCGTGCCCGCGGGCTTCCCGTGATTGTTCGGGCAGCCGACACCCTCTATCACCTCCTCTCTCCCTGTCTCGACGCGGGAGCCCAAGGATTGCTCATACCCAGGGTCGAAACCGTGGAGCAGGCCCGGGAAGCCACAGCCAGTGCTCATTTTCCGCCCCTCGGGCGCAAGGGCTTCGGGGGTTTTTCTCTCGTCAGGGACTGGAAGGGGGTAGAGGAGTTCAACTCCAGCTGCGTCGTTCTCCTACAGATCGAATCCCAACGGGGAATCGATAACCTGGAGGAAATCGTCCAGATCGAAGGAGTGTCCGGAATTATCGTCGGTCCTTCCGATCTGTCCATAGATCTTGGTATTCCCCTTCAATTCGAGCATCCTCGGCTGGTTGAAGCGGTCGACCGGGTGTTGGCGGTCACCTCCGCCCGAAAGCTGTCCTGCGGCATGTACTGTGCCACAGAACGGCTGATTTCCTTCTGGCGTGGTCGGGGTATGAATATACTCTGGTCCGGCTGCGCGACGGACTTTTTGTCCCGTGGTTATACCGAACTATGCAGTTTTATCGAAACGATTGAATAGACCGCTGAACACAACTATTTCTGTTTCACCGCCAGCTGGTATTCGTCTACGATAGCCTTTAGATTATCGTTGGCACCACCGCTGGTCTGTTCGATTATCGAGATCATCGCGTCGATAATTCCCTCGCTCACACCCTTACCCCGTAGTGAACAGAATCCTTTAAACATGTTGTGGATGGGTACGGGCACACCCTTCACTAGCACATCGATTTTTTCCATCCCTACCTCCTCTGGGAACTTTGTGTTTGGGCTCGAACCATTATACAAGCAAGATCCGTGCCACGGGCGAATTGTTGCCTTGGTTACCTAATTCATTCAAGTGTGGTACATTACGGAATCGGTTTTCCAGACGATGGATCCGCCACTCGGGAAGTGTTACGGGAACGTAATCCGCTATCCCGATTAATTACCAGCCCGTAACCGTGCCACCCGGCCGCCGAACGGCTTCGGCGGATCGTCGCCGAAATTCGGACCCGGGGTGCACTAAAGACTCCGTAGCTACGTCGAACACCAGTTTCCGGTCATTTCTTTTATTTTTTTCTTGCACTCTCAATATTTTGGGTTTACGATGAAGCGTCTCTGCATCGTGTGCCTATGTGCATGATCGACAGAGTTCAGATCTTTTACACTTATAGGAGGTCCGCATGGACGCTGTTATTATCATGGTGGTTGCTTTCGTCGGCTATCTCCTTGCCTACAGGCTGTACGGTCGGTTTGTGGGCAAGAAGATATTCGCCTTGAGCAACGCCAACAAGACTCCCGCTGTGGCAATGGAGGACGGGCAGGACTACGTGCCAACGCGAAAGGGGATCATCTTCGGACACCACTTCACCTCCATCGCCGGGACAGGACCGATCGTAGGTCCCGCCCTCGGTGTGATCTGGGGTTGGCTGCCCGCTCTGATCTGGGTTCTGGTGGGAACCATCGTCATGGGTGCTGTTCACGATTTCGGCGCGCTGGTGATGTCTTTACGCAACCAGGGAAAGTCGATTTCCGAGATCACCGAAAAGTACGTCAACCCGAGGACACGCACCATCTTCTTCATCGTCGTGTTCTTCGAGCTTCTGATCGTGGTGGCCATCTTCGGGGTGGTCATCGCCGTGGTCTTCTCCCTCTACCCCGGAGCGGTGTTTCCCGTCTGGTTGGAGATTCCCATCGCAATACTCCTAGGCTGGGTCATCTATAAACGGGGCGGAAACCACGTCCTGTTCTCCATTATCGCGGTGATCCTGATGTACGTTACCGTCGTCATAGGAGTGTACCTGCCGTTAGCCATGCCCATGGTGGCAGGGATACCTCCGACGGGGGTGTGGGTCATTATCCTGCTGATTTACGCATTCATCGCCTCGGTTCTTCCGGTTACGACCCTGCTCCAACCGAGGGACTACATCAACTCCCATCAGCTGCTGATCGCCATGGCTTTGCTGGTGGTGGGTGCCTTGGTCGCCGGTTTCTCTGGAAGGATGGATATTGTTGCTCCCGCTGTCAGGCCGGCTCCTGAAGGTACGCCGCCGCTGTGGCCCATGCTGTTCATCACCATCGCCTGCGGCGCCATATCCGGGTTCCATTCTCTTGTATCTTCAGGCACCTCTTCCAAGCAGGTGCGCCAAGAGGAGGATGCCCTTTTTGTCGGTTACGGGTCCATGGTATTCGAAGGCGCCCTGGCGGTACTGGTGATTATCGCCGTAACCGCGGGGATCGGAATCGGCTATCAGAACAAAGACGGCGCCATGTTTACCGGACTGGCGGCTTGGACGGAACACTACAGGTCCTGGGCTGGGGCAGGGGGTGTGGCCAACGCAGCCAGGGCCTTTGTGCAGGGTTCGGCCAACATGATCGCTGCGATAGGGATTCCCGTAAGATTCGGCGTCGTAGTAATGGGCGTGTTCCTTGCCTCTTTTGCAGGGACAACGCTGGACACGGCCACCAGAATCCAGCGCTACGTGGTGCAGGAGCTGGCCGGTGATATCAGGGCCAATTTCCTCCAGAACCGCTACGCAGCCACCGCCTTTGCCGTAATAACGGCAGGGGTCCTGGCCTTCGCCACCGGCGCCAGCGGAACCGGCGCGCTGATCCTCTGGCCGCTGTTCGGCGCCACCAACCAGTGTCTCGCCGCCCTGGCCCTGGTGGCCATCACCGTCTACCTGAAGAGAAGGGGAGGGGTCCGTTACCTGGTCAGCGGCCTTCCCGCCGCCTTCATGATCGTCATGACCACCTGGGGTCTCATTCTGACCGAGATGAGCTTCATCAGGAGCGGGACCTGGCACCTGGTGGTAATCAACGCCATAGTGACCCTGATCGCCATCTGGATCGTTATCGAAGGTCTGGCCGTGTTCTTCGGTGGGGCCAAAGCTAGAGAAGCCAGAGCTCAAGCTTAGGGCTTGCGTATCTACTGCTGGAAAGAAAAAGAGGAGACCCTTCGCGGTCTCCTCTTTGTTTTTTTCCCGATAACCGGGTAGAATGCCGCAATGAACCAAGATGTCGCCAAAATTGGCCGAAAGCTCAATAGCCTGTTCTGGGTGCTGACCGGCTTGGCGCTGACTTTCCTCGGGATTGGCTATCTGCTGCACAAAATGAACATCACGATCCAGGCTCCTTTCGACGGTCTGCGGGCCTGGGGGATCTTTCTCCTGCTTCTGTCCGTGATCTTCGGAGTCGCCCTGCCCATCCTGCTCCG
Organism: uncultured Spirochaetaceae bacterium; assembly: GCA_964604845.1. Lineage (GTDB taxonomy): Bacteria > Spirochaetota > Spirochaetia > SZUA-6 > DRHE01 > JAFGQJ01. The sequence continues at coordinate 21,794 of CAZSBH010000013.1, read as the reverse complement.
CACTCTGTTCAACAAGAGGGCAGTGGAGGAAAAACATGTGGAGTTGGTCCTCTTCGTGGCCCACCAGAAGCGTCTGGTAATAATCTCCATTTCCGCCGCCTATATAGCCGGTATAGCCTACCTGCTGATGGTGCCCAATCTCTACCTGTACGGGTCGGTCCTGGCCGGATTGTACGGGATCTACAGTGCCATCCCCTCGGAGCGCAAATTGAAGGGGGAGCTGCGCTACTACGGATTGGGGGGAAAATGAGCCTGCCCCGGTGGCTCGAGCAGATTCGACTGTTCTTCAAGGATCTGCAGATCATCAACAGCAACAAGGCGACCGCGCTGCTGGAGTTCGAAGTGCTCGAGCTTCGAAACATCTTCGCCCTGCTGCTGTTCGGTTCCTTCGTCGGCATGCCTGCCCCGCCCGTGCACATCACCTTACAGCTCCTTCCTCTTATGGAAAAAGATATCCAGGTGATGCTCAGACGGATCAATGTAGCCCATGACGCTCTGGCCGAAGTGGTCTCCACCCTGGGCGAGCCGTGAAAGCCCGCGTCTTGTTTTTCGTCGGCAAGGGGGGTGTCGGCAAGTCCACCAATTCCTCGCTCTTCGCACTCAAGCTGGCTCGTAACGGCAAGCGGGTGCTGCTCAACTCCATAGATCCGGCCCACAACCTCCACGATATTTTTCAGGTCACGCTGGGTTCGAAGCCTAAACAGATCGTTCCCGGGCTGGAAGCGATGGAAACCGACCTCGATCAGTGGGTAAAGAAGTACCTCAAGGACACCGAACGGGATTTTCGCTCCGTGTATAAGTACCAGGAAGCCTTCAATCTGCACAAATACTTTAGAACCCTGAAGTACTCCCCCGGGCTGGAGGAGTATGCGGTGCTCCTCGCCCTGGTGGACACGCTACGCCGCTTCGCCGACAGGGACTACATCGTTTTCGACACACCGCCAACGGCATTGACTCTCAAGTTCTTAGCCCTTCCCGATGTGTCGCTGCTCTGGCTGAGTGAGCTTTCCCAGTTCAGGCAGCTGATCCTGAACAAAGAGCAGATTATAACCAGGATCAGGCAGGGTCGGAAAAATTCCGCCAGAGAGCGCGACCCGATTCTAGCCAAGATCGCCGACATGGTGGATCGGTATCGGGGGATGTCGGATCTGCTCAAAGATAGCTCCGTCACCCGAACCTTTCTCGTGCTCAACCCGGATGAGTTGTCCCTGGCCGAGTCGAAGCTCATCTGGAGGGAACTGACTAATTTAGGAATGAAGATTTCCTTCCTGATAATCAATAAGAGCAAGTCTGAGGACGCATTTCACGGGCGTGTCGCAGGACAGTTCCCGGATGTGCAGCTGCTGGTTCTTCCTAGGATGGCAGGAGGGGAATTGACCGGGCTGAAGGAACTCGATTCCGTTGAGCTTCCTATGGATGTAGAGGAAGTGTAGGGAGCCTTTTCTCAAACGTTGACGATCTGCACCCAGTGTTCGGGGAACTCTTGCTTAAACTGATCTTCCAGGTCCTGGAGGGTATCGGATTGCTGAACCAGGGACAGCAGGGTACAGCATCCGTGGGTGCTGTGTATGGCTTTCGTGAAGACGTAGAGTTTGTTCTGTTTTTCGATGTAGCGTACCCGCTCGACCAGGCCGAGCTGAGCCACCGACAGGTTGCTCTCTTTCTCTACCACCCGATCGAGAACGTGGTCGATCTTCTCTATCATCGTTTGGGTCATGATTACAATATAGTGATTATTCTATATTTCTGTCAATTCGGGGCGATTGGGGGCTTTGATTTCTGAAGGATGACCTGCGCCACGACGAGCCCGATCGCGCCCCTGCGGTATTATGCAGCTGCGCGATTAGAAAGAAAGATCCTCGTCCTTTCCTAAAAAGTCATCCTCCTCCCCGAAAAACTCGCCTTCTCCCTGTTCGAGCAGATCCGTCGGGAAGCTCCCGTCGTTCCGCTTGGCGTACAGCTTGGTGATGTAGCGGATCTCGGCCATCTGCTCACCCAGCATCTGCTTTTCCCGGTCGAAACGGTTGAAAAAAGCTGCTGCAGAGAGGCCCGGCTCGATCTGACCCCGGCCGTAACCCTGACTGTAATACCCTTCCAGCTCAACCAGACGGAAGTAAACCCGCTCGAAGATGTAGAGGATCTTGCGCAGTTCTAAAAGATCCCCGATAAGCTCTTTTTTCTCCCGCATGGTTTCCATACGGCCGCCGATCTCTTCCCGCCTGTCTTCAGCGTACCACTTTCGGAGAATCTGGCCGTCCTGCTGCAGATCGCTGTAGGCGCCGTCAAAACGGTTTTTCAGCCGCAGGTATCGTCCGGCGTAGAATTTGATTGCCTGCAATGCATTTGACTTAAAAACCTCCATTCGCTCCGCATACCAGTCTCGTTGAAACGTTTCCAGGTCCGAAACGGCGACCGGAACTTCCCGGAACAGCTCGCCCGGGCGTTTCTCGACCACCGTCCCCGGCTCGGCGAAAAGCTCCTGTCCGCTCTCGTCGATGCAGGAGACTCGGCCTTCCTCCGCAGTGACCAGGACGTCCCCTCCGGGGTTGAGGGTAACGGCGAAATCCGTGCCGCGGACACCCATCAGGGCGCTTTCGGTGGCCACCTCGACATTCTGACGGGTGGAAAGCTTGGCTACCTTGACCGAAAGACTGCCCGTGATCATTCCGATCGTCGTGGTCTGATCTCGGCCGATTTTATTCATCTCGAAGTAGAAGCTCGTATTGGGAGAGATTCTTACGAGGGCCGGTGCACTGCGGGGGTCATCGACCTCGACCTCCGCGTACCCTCTTTCATCCGTGCGCAGAAGGTCGAAGTTCTCCACCCCCATACCTATAAAGACATCCCACGGCGGAATCGTCTCGCTGTTGCGGTCGATTTCCACCCCTTCTTCCATGTAGGCGATGGTTCCGACATCCGGCTGGGCTGAAACATACAATACCGGGATCAGAATCAGGGAAAGTACAATGCATCCAATCTTCACGGTCTTCATATCAAAAACCCTCTCCTTAAACACTTCTTGCTTTTTCAAATATAGCACCCAATCCTTCTATTTTACCGGGGACTTGGCCAAAAGCGTATCGCCAAACCGCCGGGCTCTCCATGCACAGGTATACCGGGGAGGCCAAATGCTTTTTGAGCTCCTCATGCAGGGTGCGGTAGATGGCGCTGCGTATCTTTTGGGGATAGCGAAACTTACCGTCCCGGCAAGGCACAAATTCCTCGTAGAGAAACGGCTGCTCCCCCAGCTTTTCCTTCAACGCCGGTGTGTAGCGCATCGTTCCCAGACTGATCCAGGCGATTCTATCGGCGGGGAAGTCGGCCAGCCGGGCGATGAGCCGGGTATACTCCTCCCTCCAGTTGTCGGAGAGAAAGACAGGATCGAAATGAAAAGCGAGATTGTATCCGCTGTTTAGCACCCTGCGAGCCGCCTCCAGGCGCTCATCAAGGCGGCTGGCTTGAGGTTCGAAGGCTTCAACATGCTGCTGCGGATTTAGAGAAAATCCGATCACCGCGTTTCCCTTCTCCTCGATATCCAGGAGATGGTCGACGAAGTGGGTCTTGGTTTTCAGTTCAAAATAGACGTTGGGATATTGGGAAAGGCCGGTGATGAACGGCTCGGACAGGCCGAAGAGGGGATCGAGGAGCAGGGAGTCTCCAACCTCGCCGGTTCCCGCTCGTAAGGTGATATCCGGATTCTCCCGGGCCAGTTCCTGCAGCCGGGCGATGGACCGTTCCGGTTCCAGGTACACCGTCAGAGGGGAGAAGTTCAGGTAGCTCTCCATGATGCAGTATCCGCAACCTAGGGTACAACCCAGGTACAGATCCACAGTGATGTAATTGCAGCACAAATGTCCCTTGGATCCGGGGCAGCGGGTGACTGTTTGTCCCCGGGGGCTTCCTGCGAAAAGGGTATGCCGGTTCAAATCCTTTTGAGGGATTTCCCCCCTGTCCTTTACAGGGTGTACGGGAACCTCAGGAAGCCGCCCCAGCGCCTTTTCCAGATAGGGGGAATCCGCCACGCCTTCTTCCACGTACACCCTACGGATCAGATCACTGTAGTAGCTCGAAGAGGGCATCCAGTTGTCCTTCCAGGGTGTGAAGTGTGTCGAGTTTGCGGGTGAACGTCTCAGCACTGTTGAAAAGAAATTCAACGGAAAATGCTTCTCCCTCGAAATAGGGGGGAGGTTTCAGCTGGACGCCGCTGCCCCGCAGCAGGTCCTGTTCTATGGAAGCGAAACTCTGTTCCATAGCGGTAAGCGTGGGGAAACGGAGACGATGGATCTTTTCAAGGGGACGTTCAGCCTGCAGCGCAGCCTCGGATTCCGCGATGACCTCCCGACCGGACAGGTTGTGCTTTTGACTGACCTCAAACAGTTCGTTGAGAAACTGGCGGCGCTGGCTAAAGGTCAAGCCACTGCTGCGAAGCTGATGGAAAATAACCGCAGGCAGGTTCTGTACCCGGGTTGCGGTTTTCAAGTCGATCTGTGCCTCGGCGACAAGATCTTTCAGCGCCTCGGGCAGAGCTGCAAAAGCACTGATTTTGACGGCGAGTTGAGGGTCCCGATGGGCTTCGACCAGGGGGCTCAAGTCGGCCAGAAGGTCGATCACGGCGACAGGCAGAGATCCGCCGGCGCTAGGGACCGGCTCGTAGGAACGCTCCCCGGAGGCGGACAGGTAACGCAGCATCTGTTCCTTTTCAGGCCAGCTGAAGTTGCCTGCCCGGTTTTCAAGTTTCAAGGCCAAGCACAGCATCTCATGGCGCGGGCAGGGGGGGATAAACTGGCAATTCAGCTGCCCCACTCCCTGGATTCGAGCTGTGCGCAGAATCTCATATCCCCAGATAAGCATACCCGAACAGATCGGCATCGGTACGTGCAGTCCTTTCGCAACGAGTCCCGGCAACGGCGTTTTCATCGGAGTAAATATGTCGAGTTCCCCGCTCAGAGCATCGATCTCGGATAGAGGGAGGATCTGGAATCCTACCATAAGTCTAGAGTAGCAAAGTCTGGTGCATTTTCCAAGAGCAGCCCTATGTCTCCGTATACCCTCCGGGCAAAAACGCCGATAGATTCAATGATGAATCGATTCCGCCTCTCTTCACGCCGATTTGCTCCGATTTGTCTGTATCTGCTCGCCTCTATGCTTGTAGTTCCGGCTTGCACAAATGCCGAAGTCGTTCCCGTGCGACCGGCTCTGCATTGGGCGGCGGAAAATGGGCTCGTCGATATTGCGGCACTTCTGATCGACCAGGGAGCCGATCCGAACGAGACGGACCATTTCGGCAATACGGCTCTTCACGTGGCCTTGAGCTACCCCGATATGGTCCGGCTTCTTCTGGAAAGCGGGGCTGATGTGAATGCAAAAAACGCCCTCGGAAACACCCCGCTTCATCTATCGGTTGCGGATAAACGGGTAGTGGAAGTCCTTCTGGCCGCCGGAGCACGGGTAAATGCGCGAAACGGCCTGGATAAAACTCCCCTGCACTATGCCATGCGGCAGGGCACCTCTGCGTACAACCTGTCTATCGTAGAAACCCTCATCCTGGCCGGAGCCAAGTAGAGGGATGTCAAACGGTGCCCGGCCAGGGGTGCCCGACCAGGGGCGCTGCGGCATTCAGGCTCTGGGATCCAAGCAGGGGTTGAAATAGCCGAAGCGTAGGTCGGGAAACCGACTCTTGAGAATCTCCAACATGCGAAGAAGACCCAGAGCCTCTCCCTCGGGTTGGAAACGAATACGCTCCAAGTACCACTCTGGATCGATGTTCAAGTTTCGCATCTGGATGAGATCGATCCCTGTCTGATCGATCAGTTCGCACAGGGCTTCCAGCTCGGGACGTTCATCTGTGAATCCGGGCAGTATAAAATAGTTCAAGCTGGCGAAGCCTCCCAGGCTCTTCATGACCCGAACCGAGGCCTTGACCGCATCGAAGTTGTAGCCCTGCGGTGTGTAGTAGCGCTGATAGTACCGCGGACGGCAGGAGTTGAGGCTTACCCGGATGCTGTCCAGACCGGATTCCCGGAGCAACCCGATATGTTCGGGGAGGCTGGCGTTGGTGTTCATATTGATCGTGCCGCGATTGGTGGCGGCGCGAATCATTCGGATCGATCGGAGGATCGTCTTGGCTTGAAGCAGGGGTTCCCCTTCACAGCCCTGGCCGAAGCTGACCACAGCCCGGGGGGCACTCCGCAGATGGGGAACGGCCACGCCTGCGATCTCCTCTGCGGTGGGGACAAAACGGATCCGCTCTTGAGTAGCACATATACCGCTCTGCTCCTGGAGGCTGATGCAGCCGAGACAGCGTGCGTTGCACACAGGAGAGGTGGGTAACGGTGCTTCCCATCGCTCGAGGAAATAGTTCTTGGCTGCGGGGCAGCCGTAGCCCAGGGCGCAGTTACCCAGATGTTGTACAAGACGGTTGCCCCTCTGAGCCCGCATCTGTCGACGGGCATTGATTTCGATCTGGACCGGATCAAATCTGTCGCTGTCCTGGCGGGGATCACTGTCGATGCGCAGAGCAGCCACAACAAACCCGCTGTCAAGCCAGCCCACGGCGGTATAGGCGAAAAGTGGCAGAATCGCAGCTTCCGGTGCCGGCTGGTAGGCGGCGGAAAAAACTTGCGTGTGAGCCGGAGCGACGAAAGCAGCTACCGCTTTGACATGAGGGCTGCCGGTGTACGGATCCTGGTCGAGGGTCCGCACTCCGGCTGTGCTTGGGTCGTAGCCCACAGGCAGACGTCCCGGTAGCTGAAACAGCTCGCTGCCCGCCGGGAGAGGTATCCAGTCTCCCGGTGATAGACGTTCAAATCGGCCGGCGCTCGCGCCGACCATCTCCATCTCGGGAAAATCGAGGATATTGCCCGTCTGATCGGCAAAGACGAGAGACGGAACTTTCGTGCTCATACAGCGATCATATCAGGAACAGGCACCCTTGTTCACCCGATATGCTTTCAAAGGGTGACAGTGCTGCAATCGGTAATCCCACTTGAACCGTCAATGGGAACAATGCCATAACTGTCAATACTCAACTTGACGGGGCAGAGGGGGAGTGCTAAAATATTCTGTAGCAACGATAAAGTTGAAGCCTTCCGCATTAGGGGGAAAAGATGGCAAAAAAATTATTAATCTTGCTGATGATTGTTGGAGTAGTTTCCTTTCTCGTGAACTGTAAAACAACTCCTGAGGAGACGGTAGAACCTGTGGTTGAGGAAACACCGGAGGAAGCACCCGAAGTAACTCCCGAGGAAACTCCCGAGGTAGTGGAAGTTCCCGAGGAAGTCCCAGGGGAAGCAGTAGCTCCTATCACGGACGAAGAGATACGACGGGCTCGCAACGCCATTGCTCGGGCTCGGGAAGCGGATGCGGTCTACTACGATCCCACGACCTTGAAACAGGCGGAAGACGCCTTGAATGCGGCGCTTCTTGCCCGGCAGTCCGATCCGACTACTGCTCGAAAGCATCTTGCCCGTACGATCGAGAGAGCGAACACGGCCTTCGACAACTCCGTCGCCAAGGCCGCCCAGGAGCTCGCGGAACGAGCCGAAGGTTTGAACAAGCAACTTCTGGCGATTAGCGCAGACAAATTTCTCCCATCCGAATATAACGCCGCGGTTGCCGGAGTACCGGAAACGCAGAAGCTGTTCTACGCCGGAAAACTGGTAGAAGCCAGAGAGCAGGCCTACACAACCCTCGCGGATATGTCCAACCTTCTCGAGCGGCTTAGCGAGCGACAGCGCTGGATTGAGGTCCTGAAGCGGGACATCAATCAGTATCTGAAGGAGGCGGAGGAGCTCGACGCCCACGTGCTTGCGCCGTTGAAATTCGAGAGGGCTAATGGATTGTATCTCGAGGGAATCGAAGCCTACCAGCAGTATCAGCTCTTTGAGAGCGAAGAGCTCCTGGGGAAGGCTCGGGAAGAGGCCCTTGCCCTGATTCAGCTGGCAAAGAGTTCGGGGGAAGAGCAGAAGAAGAAAGCCAAAGCTCTGATGATGGACGTGATGAAGGAACTGGAGGACGCTTCGGACTTGACCGTGGTCACCGACGACGGGACTCTGATTACACCGGAGGATTGGTCCGGCGAGGGTTTCATCGAGGAAACCGTTGGCGAGGATGACGACCAGTCCCTATTGAATCCTCCCGACCTCCACCTGCCGGCGGAACGGGTCTTGATCCCCGAAGGAGCCTTCGTTGCAGTACTCGGGGATGCGGTGGAAGAGAATCTGCTCGCACAGGCCAAAGAGCTGTGGAAAGAGGGTGTAGTTGAATGGAACAACGGAAACTACAGCCTGGCCGAAGAGTACTTTAATGAATCCAGGAAACTCATCGAGGTCTACAAAGCTCAGGCCGTGAATCCGGACTATCCGATCTACGTGGTACGCCTTATTCCCGAACGCCGCGACTGTCTGTGGCGGATCGCCGAGTACAGCTACATCTACTCGAATCCGTATATGTGGCCGAAGATCTGGAGGCGGAACCGCAAGCTCATCCAACACCCCGACCTGATTTACCCGGGTTGGAAGCTGGTCATTCCACCGAAGTAATAGATTCTTTAGCCGGGATAAACATCACGGGGCTATCTTGAATGCGGGATAGCCCCTTCGTGTTAGGCGGACATTACCGAGGCGGGCACAAAAGGCACGGCGTCCCCAAAGCCCACCCCATCAGCCTTTCCGTTCGGGATATCGAGCTTGCCCAGGCTGCTCTTGATAGCTATCTCCCACATCGTTGCCGAGCTCACGAACACGAGGTTCTTGTTATCCCGTAGCAGTTTTTATCCACTTTCAGGTGTTAGATTATGCTTTTAATACATTTGGGTGACAAGACTCGAGTTTCGCTGAGTGGGATAGATCGATGCTCAAGGTATTCGGAGCTCACTCCTCTTCCAGGGCAGGATCCATTGCCTGCATCAGGCCTTTCAGCTCATCGACGTGCTGCCCGCAGGCGGATTCGGTCGTTGCTTCCACAACCAGTCGCAGGTAGGGTTCGGTGTTGGACTTACGCAGGTTGAACCACCAGTCGGGAAAATCCAGACGGATTCCGTCGATGTCGATTAGCCTGGCACCGGGCCGGGAGGCATATTCGGCCAAGACGGCGTCGATGATTCGGTCCTTGGAGTCGGTCTTGAAATTGATCTCTCCGGAGTAGTGATACTTGACGATATCGCCTATCAGCTCGGAGAAGGACCGCTTTTCCCGGGAGAGGATCGCCATCGTGATCAGTGCGGCTATCATCCCTGAATCGCAGAAGTAGTTGTCCCGAAAGTAGTAGTGTCCGGCCAGCTCCCCGCCGTAGATCCCCACCGTATCACGCAGGAGCTTCTTGGCGTGGGAGTGTCCGACTTTACAGATCACCGGCTTCCCGCCCAGGCTTGCCACATACTCCACCGCACTGCGGGAGGTGCGCACGTCGTAGGTTACTGCTTCACCGATGTGATCCTGCCCTGAGTAGCGGAAGAAGTACAATCCAAGCAATGCGATCATCAGATCCGGGGAAACGAAACGGCCCTTTTCATCGACGAACATCACCCTGTCTCCGTCTCCATCGAAACAGATTCCCAGGTCCGCCTTCTCCTCCAGGGTCCGTTTCTTTACATCAGCAAGATTGGCCTCGATCAAGGGGTTTGGGGGATGGTGAGGAAAGGTTCCGTCGGGTTGATCGTACATGGTGATGATCTCTGCCTTCAGATCGCGAATCACATCGTGTATGAACACGGAGGCCATGCCGTCGGAACAGTCGATCACCGCCCTGATTCCACGAACGGATTGCCCGTACGGTTTGAGATGCTCCAGGTAGGCGGCCCGGATGTCCAGGGTTTCTATGGTCCCGGGTGCTGACGCCGGGCTGATCTCTGTACGGACCATTTCCTCCAGCCGATCCAGTCCCGTGTCGTAGCCCACGGGGATCGCCTCAGCCCGGGATATTTTCAGCCCGTTGTACTCTGGAGGGTTGTGGGAGGCGGTGATCATGACGCCGCCGCCGAAACCGAAGTGGGCGGTGGCAAAGTACACCGACGGCGTGCAGCACAGACCGATGTCGGTTACATCACATCCCGCATCCCGTATACCCCGGCTCAAGGCTTCGAAGACCTCTTCCGAGCTCTCCCGGGCATCCCTCCCCACCAGGATTCGATCTGTTTCCAGCAGCTCAGGCAGAAAAAAGCCGATTCGATAGGCCAGATTTTTGTCCCAATCCCGGTTGTAGACTCCCCGAATGTCGTAGGATTTGAATACTCCCATTTTCGTCTCCCTTTTTTGACTTGGCGGAGCGATTATAGCACTGTCCTTTTCTTTTGATCCACCGTTCGATGCACCTGGGGCGCGCCTTGAAATCGCATTTCCGCAACCTCCGTATCTACAAAGTCTCGGATTTCGAAGACGGCTCTCTTCAACAGAGTCAAAAACCTCACAAAAAGGTTGACGATAAACTATAAAGTACTATAATATACTATAAGATACTTCAAGGACAAAGAGAGTGAATTCTACTGCCGACCGAGAGCGGCGCCACCAACGATTTGCGGGTCCGACCACCACGGATTCCGGCGCCGGAGAAGTGATGACTCTTGCAGAGGTAGCGGCCTATCTCAAGCTTGCAGAGAAGACGGTTCTACGCATGGTGCACAAGGGCCAGATCCCCTGTGCCAAGGTAGCCAGCCAGTGGCGGTTTCTGCGTCCGATGATCGATGACTGGCTGACGGCGAAAATGCAGGTGGTGCCGAGGAACGATCTGGCTCGACTGATCGAAAGCTCACCCGATGTAGTTCCCCTTTCACGCCTGCTCACAGACGAACTCATCCTGCTCGATGTGCAGCCAGGAACCAAGGAGCAGGTGCTCCGCCGGCTGGTTCGACCGCTTATACGAACCCGGATCATCGATCAGGAGCAGCCGTTTCTCGACAAGCTTCTCGAAAGGGAGCGTATCGTTTCCACGGCTGTAGGAAAAGGAGTGGCGATTCCCCACCTCCGAAATCCTCGAGAGAATCCGCGAGGAGGGCCGGTATTGGTTGTCGGAATCTGCGCGGGGGGAACGGATTTCGATTCCCCGGACGGGGAAAAAACTCGAGTCTTTTTCCTTCTCTGCACAGACAGCGAGGTGGTTCATCTGCGCGTTCTCGCCAAAGTCAATCGCATTGCCGGCAAAGAGTCTACGATGCTACGGCTGACCGGAGCTGAAACGGTGGAGGAAGTACTGCGGGTTCTGATATGGGCAGATCAGGAAGGAGGATAACCATGGGTTTATTCGCCAGCTTTCGTCCCGAGTGCATTCAGATAGGAAGCAGTGGACGGAACAAAGAGCAAGTGCTTGCCGAAATTTCCCGGCTTGCCAAAAAGAGCAAAGCCCTTGCGAATGTGTCGGAAAAGCAAATTTTCACATCCCTGCAGCAGCGGGAGGGGATCGGAACGACGGGGTTCGGCGGGGGGATTGCCATCCCTCACTGCGGTTTGGAGGACATCGAAGAGTTCGTGGTTGGTTTGCTCATCGCCCCGGAGGGAGTCGATTTCGAGTCCCTGGATGGGAAGAAAACAACGACCTTTTTCTTTATCATCGGGCCGAAGTCCCAGAGGAATCGGCATATCCAGCTTTTATCGGCGATTTCCAAGATCCTGAAAAATCCCGACGTGATCCAGCGTTTTCTGGAGGCCTTTGATGAAAAAAGTGTACGCCAGGTCGTCGAGGAGCTGTTCAGCCTTGTGGATATCGGAGTTACCCCGGGAAAGCAGAAGGGCCGGTGCCTTTTCCATGTCTTTGTACAGAACGAAGAGTACTTCGAAGACATTCTCCAGGTATTTTCCGCAGCTGTAGAGGGTTCGATCGCCGTTATTGAAACCAACGCAGCCGGCTATTACCTGCACAGGCTGCCGTTGTTTGCCGCCTATTGGTCGGAAAACCAGAAAGGATTCTGTCGCCTCATCCTCGCCGTTGTGGACAGAGACCTCTGCAATGATGTCATCCGACGCATCCATACCATGGTTGAAGATCTGGAGAACAATCCCGGGGTGCTTCTATCCGTTCAAGAGCTGTTTTACTCCAGCGGCTCCCTTGAGTTCTGATACATCGGAGAATATAGTGTTGCAGGCAGTCCAGAATTATTTTCACTTTTTCCCCATCCCGGTAATCATGGTGGTTGGAATCATGACTCTTGCAGGGTTCTACTTCGGCAAGACCATGCGCTTCCTGCGTCTTCCTTCGATCATCGGGTTCATGCTCACCGGGGCGGTACTCGGCCCCTCGCTGTTGAACCTCCTCGGGGAAGAGCTGCAGGACGGATTCGGGTTCATCACCGAGATCGCCCTTGGATTTGTTGCTCTTAGCATCGGCTTGGAACTCAGTTTTGCTGCTCTGAAAAAGCAAGGAATTGGAATCATCCTCATTATTATCGCTGAGTCTTTTCTCGCCTTCGCTGCCGTCACGGCGGCGGTCTTCTTATTGACCCGCAACCTCCCCCTGGCTCTGATCTTCGGTTCCCTGGCTCCTGCCAGTGCCCCCGCGGGTACTGTAGCAGTGATCCAGGAGTACAAGGCGAAGGGGAACCTCACCAACGCTCTCTATGCCGTAGTCGGTTTTGACGACGGGTTGGCGATCATCATTTTCGGGTTTGCCTTCGCCATTGCCCGAAGCCTCCTCGTGCAGGCGAACGGCGGCGCTCCTGAAAACTTGTGGCATCTTATCGCTTCACCGCTGCTGGAAATTGGCTTGAGCTTCCTGGTCGGTGCGGGAATTGCCGTTCTGTATCGCCTGTTGGCACGAAAACTCTTGGAACGACGAGAAATTTTCATCCTGACCTTTGCCACCGTACTCATTACGGCAGGGATCTGTCAGCTGTTGCACCTGTCCTTGATCTTGACGAATCTTGTCGTGGGTCTGGTAAACGTCAACACGCAACCTCAAGGACTCACCGAGAAGATCAAGGATGAGCTGACAGAGGTCATGCCTCTTCTGTTTGTGCTCTTTTTTGTTCTGGCCGGTTCGAACCTGCATTTGGCTTTGCTCCCCGCTTTGGGAGCCCTTGGAGCTGTGTATATTGCGGCCAGATCTGCGGGGCTCATGGGCGGGGCCTGGATCGGCGCGGTAGTGGGGCGGGCTGAGCCCAAGATCCGCAAATACGTGGGAATGGGCATCCTCTCTCAGGCGGGGGTAGCGATAGGATTATCCCTGGTTGTCAAACAGGCGCTGGTCCCGGCGGGTGAATGGGGAGCCAGGATCGGTGTTCTGGTCATTACGACGATCACTGCGACCAGCATAATTTTCGAGATCGTCGGGCCGGTTCTCTGCAAGATCGGCCTGCAGAAAGCTGGAGAGATTCCGTATAAAAAGTGAGAAACGTGCTGAGTTTGGCAGTGTGGATGGATAGCTCCTACTCGAACAGCCGGAGTTTTTTGCGGGGAAGCTTCCCCGATTCCCAGGCGTCGAGCCGTTCGTCCATGTTCCTCTGACCGATGTCCAATAGATCGAGCTGTCTCGGATTGATGAGGCTGCGCCGATCGATTCCTTGGATCTGAAATCCGATATCCGCCCCGTCGAGGTTCTTCCTCAACTGGTGTACTCCGAGTATCCCCACCATGCCGCTTAGTACGCTTGGCGTGTTGTTGAACTTCTGGGGAATGAATGCCAGGGCCAGACTGATCCCGATCGTGAAGTTTGCCCCCATTGCCCGAACCACATCAACAGGAACCTGGTCTACCATGCCGCCGTCGAGCAGACGCATTCCGGGAATCCTTACAGGCATGAATACCCCCGGCACGGCACAGCTGGCTCGAACCGCCAGGCCAATATCCGTACAGTCGGAGATAACAACGGTGGCGCACCCGGGCATCGAATCGGTGGGCTCAGGCAAAAAGTGGGTAAGCTCTTTATGAATCAGTCGTTTCGCTACCCGTCGAGAGGTGAAAACTACCCGGCGCCGGTTTTCAAGATCTGTAGCGATTACCGCCAGATCGATCTCCAGATCGTCGAAGCTTCTTCCTTCCAGCAGCTCGTTCATCGTATTTCCCAGCTTGGCATTCGATACCAGCCCACCCTGCCGTTCATCGATGACCCGACGGGCTGTGTCCGAAAGGCTGATCACATGATGGAACCAGTCGAACTCCCGAGCCAGCCCTTCGAGTTTCTCCTGCGTCAAACCGGCGGCATAGAGGGCGGCGACGATAGAACCGGCTGAGGTTCCAGCCGCGATTGACGGCAGGTACTTTGGACGGTTTCGCAGCGCCCGGAGGGCGCCGATGTGGGCAATCCCTCGAGCTGCACCGCCGCCGAAGGCGATTCCGATTCTTTTCACTGTACCCTTCAGTGTAGTGTAATAATCGAAAAAGGCAAGAGGCGGAGCACCTTGGCTCGATACCGGCAAGATGTATCGTTTTTTCTCAATTTTTTTTACCCGGCCTCTTGACACGTGTTTCTTTATAGAGTAGCGTTCTTTCGCGTAGTAACGTTTCTATGAATAGTAACATCAGTCAAGAAATGAAGGCGATCGAGCAGATCGCAGGTATTCTTGCCAAAATTGGGGATCGGAAGCTGATCCGAGATTTCCTGATCTGCATCTTGACGAAATACGAGATCAAGGAGATTGCCGGTCGCTGGGAGCTGGTGAAGCTGCTCAACAATGGGATAAGTCAACGAAAGATCGCCGAAGAGCTCGGGATGAGCCTCTGCAAGATCACCCGCGGCTCGAAGGAGCTGAAAAAACGGGACTCGGCGTTTAAAACGGTACTCGACGGCTATGTCGAGCATGGAACGGAGAAAGAGCCCTAGGGCAAATAACTATACATCAGAGGAGGAAACGTATGCCTATCAAAGTAGTCTTGAACGAAGACGAGATCCCGAGGCAGTGGTACAACCTGAATGCGGATCTACCCCCCAAGAATCCTATCCTGGGTCTGGATCTAAAACCTGCGACCCCGGAGTGGCTGGGCAAGATATTCCCTATGAACCTGCTCGCCCAGTCGCTCAGCATGGACCGCTGGATCGACATCCCCGAGGAAGTGTTGGAAATCCTGTACCGTTGGCGTCCATCGCCCCTGCACCGAGCTGTCGGACTGGAAAAAGCCCTGGGAACTCCTGCGAAGATCTATTTCAAGAACGAGAGCCTCTCGCCACCGGGCAGCCACAAACCCAATACCGCAGTACCCCAGGCCTTCTACAGCAAGCAGTTCGGGGTCGAAAAACTTACCACTGAGACGGGAGCCGGCCAGTGGGGAAGTGCTTTGGCCTTTGCCTGCGCCCTGATCGGGCTGGAGTGCAAGGTCTACATGGTTCGAATCAGCTTCGACCAGAAACCCTTCCGCAAAACCATGATGGAGGTCTGGGGCGCGAACTGTGTTCCCAGCCCGAGCGAAGAGACCCAGGCGGGAAGGGACATTCTGGCTGTACATCCGGATTCTCCGGGAAGCTTGGGGATCGCCATCAGCGAAGCGATCGAAGCGACGATGGCCGATGAGAGCGGGAAGACCAAATACTGCCTCGGGAGCGTGCTGCCCCACGTGCTGCTGCACCAGACCATCGTCGGGCTGGAAGCAAAGAAACAGATGGAAAAGATCGGGGAGAAGAAGGTGGATGTGGTCATCGGCTGCGCCGGCGGCGGCAGCAACTTCGCCGGCCTGGCCTTCCCCTACCTCCATGATAAGATCAACGGAGCCAAGATCGAGATCATCCCCGTTGAACCCTATTCCTGTCCGACCATGACCAAGGCGCCCTATGTCTACGATTACGGGGATACCGCCAAGGTGGCGCCGATCGCACCGATGCACTCCCTCGGACACACCTTCGTGCCGCCCCCCATCCATGCCGGAGGGCTGCGCTACCACGGGATGGCTCCCCAGGTCTCCCAGGCGATCTCGGCGGGGTTGATGGCGCCCAAAGCGGTACATCAGCTGGAGTGTTATAAAGCAGCCATCACCTTTGCCCGCACCGAAGGTATCATCGTGGCACCCGAGACCAGCCATGCAGTGGCTGTTGCCATCCAGGAAGCCGAGAAGGCCAAAGAGGAAGGTAAGGAGAAGGTGATCCTGTTCAATTTGAGCGGTCACGGGTTGATGGACCTTCGCGGATACGATCTGTACTTGAAAGGAAAGCTCCACGATTACGAGTATCCGGAAGAGGAGATCCACAAGGCCCTCGAGGAGATCAAGGATTTCCCGAAACCCCAGATCGCTTGAAATCAGCCAAATCCGGGGTGCAAGCGCATCATAGGTTCGATTAGATGATCCCACGGACGCCTCGAGGGCGTCCGTGGGGTTTGAAAATAATGTGGGATGGATAGACGACCATGAACCAGTACGATCATCTGGAAACCTACTGCCGTAGCCTGGGCGACTGCATCCATTTTTCCTACTGCCGCGCAGCCGGCGGACCCCGCCCCTGCTCGAAGATCCTGGACTGCTGGATCGGCCGCCTCCCGATGGTGGAGTTTCTCAAGAACAACTACTCTGCGGAGGTGCTCGAGCAGGTCTTTGCTCCCCAGCCGGGGAAACTGCAAAGAATCCTGGACATCGCGGAGAAAGCAGCCAAGAACGGCAAAGCCTGAATCATCCTCTCGGGGGGGGCGAATCCTTCTCTGTTGTCATCCCGTTTGGAATCCGTTAAAACTGTACTATGAACTTCCACTGGCTTATCTTTGTCCATCTCGGTGTGATAGCCTTGAGCCTGCTGCTGGCGAGCTGGATCCGCTGGCGGGTACGTTTCTTTCAGAACTTTCTGATCCCCAACTCTTTGACCGCCGGGATCATCCTTCTCATCTTCTATAATTTCGGCGCGTCCCGTCTGGGGATCGGCACGGATCATCTCGGCGATCTGATCTATCATTTATTGAGCCTATCCTTCATCGCCATGGGCTTACGGAACACTCCGGGACGAGGTGCGGGAAAGCGCGTTTTGTCCACGGGACTGATGATGGTGGCTTCCTTCACTTTTCAGGCCCTCTTGGGGATTGGCCTGACCTTCCTGTTCATTGCCCTGTTCATCCCCAACCTGTTTCCCAGTTTCGGGCTGTTCATCCCTCTGGGGTTCGAGATGGGGCCCGGCCAGGCTTATTCTATTGGAATCGGCTGGGAAGCCATGGGTTTTTCGGGTGCTGGAACCATCGGGCTGACCTTCGCCGCTATGGGATTTCTCTGGGCCTGCTTCGGAGGAATCTTCCTGATCAACCTCGGAATCCGAAAGGGTTGGCTGGGAGCCAAGTACAGGGTACTGCTTAAGGCGGCTCGGATCCGCTCCGGGATCTACGGACGGGGAGAGAAACTGCCTGCGGGCTCCCGGCTGACCACAGAGACCGAGGCGATCGACACCTTGTCCTTCAACTTGGGAGCTGTATTCTTCGTGTACCTTCTCGCCTTTCTGCTGCTCAAAGCCTTGACCTACCTGCTCTCCTTTGCCGGAGCTGAAGGCAGGGAACTGGCGGTCAATCTCTGGGGCATATCCTTCATATTCGCAGCGCTCCTGGCTCTCGGAACAAAACAGCTTTTCAAAGCGTTGAAGATCAACTTTGTCCTGGACAGCGGCACTCTGACCCGTATCGCCGGGTCTTCCGTGGACATCCTGGTGGCCGCGGCCTTGGGAGCGATCTCAATCGTGGTTGTCGCCCGTTTTTGGGTCCCGATTGTGGTGATGGCGGTGCTCGGCGGATTGCTTACCATAGGGTACGTAATGTGGCTGACCTCCCGCCTGTTTGAGGAGCACAGGTTTCAACGGGCCATGATCATCTATGGAGCGGCCACGGGAACGTTGCCGACCGGTCTTGCCCTGCTTCGCATCCTCGATCCGGAGTTCGAGACACCTGCTGCGGTGGACTACATCTACGGATCCGGGATCGCTTTTGTTCTCGTGATCCCCTATATTTTGGCGATCAATCTAATGATGTATGGGTATACCCGGGTAAATCCGCTTTACTACTGGTCCACCTTGGGGTTGGTCCTCGCTTACCTGATCGCCATTCTCGTTCTCTATCGTGTGCTCGCGGGCAAGCACGCCTTCGCTCAGCCCGGCAAGCTTTGGTTCACGGGTTCGTAGACGGCTTTACTCCAGTCCAGCCTCCAGCCGTTTGAGGATCAGGGTAGCATACCCGCCACGAGGCAGGAAGAACTTCAATGTCATTTTTTTCTTGTCCTTGTACAGCTCGTCCCCGGCAATGCTCTCGACGGAAAAGCCTTCCGGCAGAAGGATCGCCGGGCGCTGGACTCCGCTGATGTAGATTCGTGACATCTGCCGCACCTTCAGATCCCTGAGCTCGATTTCTTCGCGTTCGAGGACCCTCGTCATTATCTCGGCAACCGCAGGATCCCCGATGCGGCTGTCCCAGCCGGGCACGGGCAGGTGTTTGCTCCGCAGCTCCTCAAACAACGGTTCTGGAAGGTCTCTGTAGAAGAGGAACTGTCCCCGGCTGTAGGGATGTCGATCGAAGATCAAGCCCTGTTTACCCTGCAAGTCTACCAGGTACTCGGAGAGGATCTGGTTGAAGAGAAAGGACTGGTAGGCGTTGAGAACGAATACCAGGAAGCGGCGATCGATCTGGGAGAGGGCTTTATGGAAAGCCTGTTTGTGCAGAGACAGGTACTCCAGGATCCTCCGGTACTCCCCAAAGGCCTCGTCCAGGCAGCGCCGCCAATTGCCCCAGTTCTCGACCATGCAGGATTTCAGCACCCGCGTCTTGGGGTTGTCGAATTTGGAAGGTTCGAAGTACAGACGCAGAGCTTTCTCTCGCTTGCCCCGGAAGATCTCCTTGCCCATGAATCCCTTGCCGTGGCGGGCGCTGCCGAAGCGCTGCTCATCGTAGTAGTTGGGTACGCCCCATCGCCGGACAATCTCTGCATTGGCCAGACAGCGTTTCAGGTCACGGGAGGTGATATCCCGGATGGTGATGGTGAAGTGGTTGCCCCGAATGTCTTTGGCGGTGATGGGAGCGGCGGCGTAGCCGAGGAAGGTGAGAGTGAAGTTGTCCTCAGGTGCTGGATCGGCGATCGAAGCGTCAAGCCCTTGCCGATACCGGATGGAGACAAGCTGCTCGGTTCGGCCGTGGCGGTCCTTGATGCCGGCGATAGAGATATCCTGCTTCCGGATATTATGCCTGCGGGCGAGCAGATCGAGTAGGTCGAAGGTGTCCCAGTGCCGCTTGAGCAGGCGGAAGATCATCTGGGATTGAGGCTCGGAGGAAATCTCAAGGACCGATTCCTCTCTGACGAGGAAATCCTCCGCAGCGACCTTGATCTTCATCGTTTCATCCCAGATGGGCTTTTAAAACCGGTTCAGCCGTCGTGCAGGATCTTGCCCACCTTCGGGGCCCGGATTCTGTGGCTGTTGGGGAAACCGGAGCCGACCAGGGGCCGGGCGTAGGTGTAAAATTCGGAGGTGGTTCCGTTTCCATCCTTGTTGAGGAACTCGCCGGCCATGGTCTTGGTCTTGGCGGCGATCTCCTCCAGAGGGACGATCCGGTAATCCACCGAGTAGTTTCCCGTACGCTGGATCGTGATCGAGCCGTCGATATCCTGCCAGATGGCAAACTGTGCCGCCTTCTCTCCGACCTCCCGAGCCTCATGCGCGTCTACATCGGAGATGACCCCCATAAACGAGCGCTGCATGTAGCCCAGGGTGTCGGCCCGCACGCGCTTGATCTTGAGCTTGCTCTTTACCAGCTGGGACAGCATGTCTCCGAGAGCCCCGGTGCCCGAAAGCTGGACGTTCCCGTGAGCATCCGATTCTTTGCTGCCGGTCAGCTTGACCGCCACCGCTTCCCCATCCTTGTCCACGATCCCCTCGCTTACCGCGGCCACACAGCGGCCGAAGCTGTCCACCGCTTTCTTCACGTCCTTGAGAAACTGTTCTACCGAGAACGGCCGCTCCGGTACGTAGATGCAGTGGGGCCCGTCGTCCGGGTACTTCTTTCCAAGAGCGGAGGCAGCGGTCAGGAAACCTGCATGGCGGCCCATGACGACCCCGATGAACACGCCGGGAAGTGCCCGGTTGTCCAGATTGAAGCCCATGAAGGCTTGGGCCACGAAGCGGGCCGCCGAACCGTACCCGGGGGTGTGATCGTTGACCACCAGGTCGTTGTCGATTGTCTTGGGGATGTGGATGCAGCGCATGTCATAGCCGGCGCTGTCGGCGTTCTTATTCACGATCCGTACCGTGTCGGAGCTGTCATTGCCGCCGATGTAGAAGAAATAACGTACGTCGTGAGCCTGGCAGACTTTGAAGATCTCCCGGCAGTAGGCTTCATCCGGTTTGTCTCTCGTGGACAGCAGGGCGCTGGAGGGGGTCATGGCCACCTGCTCGAGATTGTGGGTCGTCTCCTGTGTCAAATCGAGAAGATTCTCGTCGACGATGCCCCGCACGCCGTTGATTGCGCCGTATACCCGGGTCACCTCCGGAAACTTCCGGGATTCCAGTACGGCGCCTACCAGGGATTGGTTGATCACCGCGGTGGGTCCGCCGCCTTGAGCTATCAGTACTTTTCCTGTCAGTTTTGTCATGGTTCCATATTCTCCTGAAGGGTTTCTATCCGTTACGAGCAGTTTCGTCAACTATCTCGGTGGGAGTCGAAAAACACCAACCGAGTCATTCGAACTGATGGATAAGGCCAAGGCAAACTCAAAAGGAAAGACGTGGAAGAGAGAGGACCTCCACCGTGCCTAAGATCTTTCCGGATACGAAGATTCTTCTATACACTGTGGACGAAAACGAGAAGGAAAAACCAAAGAACGCCAGGAAGATTGTTCAAAATGTAATTGAACAAAACACACCGGTCATTTCGACTCAGATTCTACAAGAGTTCTATGTGGCAAGTACGTCGAAGCTTGGCGTCGAACCTCTATTAGCGAAGAGTATCCTGCACTCATCTGAGAATATGGAGGTTGTCCGGATTGATCCTTACCTGATAGGGGAGGCTATAGATGCAAGTATCTTGGACCAGATATCGTTTTGGGATTCGCTGGTTGTCGTAGCAGCTGAAAGTGCTAAATGTGAAACGCTATATACGGAAGATCTGAACACTGGACAGATTATCCGTGGAGTCAAGATCGAGAATCCTTTCCATACTTAATTTACTAGAGACGTTCTCGCAAACCCTCCCCGCCCTTATACAACATGTGACCGTACAGCGGTGACGACAAAGACGGGCAAGTTGGGTTTCCCTGACTATTCCCGTTCCCCAATGGCTTTAAATACCTGTTTTACGACTTTGGGGTGAAGTGTTTTCCCGGAATGAAACGGAAGAATGATCCGTCGACGCTCCTTAATGTAAATTCGGTGGCTTCCTTTGCTACGAATCAATTTGAATCCGGCTTTGTACAATTGTTTCTCTGCTTCCTCGGCTGTTAGCCTTGGCAGCTTAGGCAAGGTTTACCTCGAGAGACGTAGTCAAAATTTCTTTGCTGAGATACTGGGATCGCTCTTCTTCGCTCAGAGTTTCTAAATAAAGCTCAACCGCTTCACGGATATTCGATAGAGCCTCCTCATAGCTATCACCTTGGCTTTGGCAACCTTCGAGCTCTGGAGAGTAGGCGTAATAGCCATGGTCGTCTTTTTCTATTACTACGTTTACCTTGTATGACACGTTTTTTCACCTCGATGCCATATAATATCAACCTTAACAGGAACCAACAACTGCATAATCGGATACTATTCGCCAAAGCGCACCCATTGCGCGAACTCGAGATAGAATTGCCACTATTCTCTTCCAAGCGACAATAAGATCGAGTAGATTCTGGACATGCGTGCTGTAGGGTGGATCTCACTACCAAGAGGACTTATGGAAAAAACCATCACGGTCGACAACTATCGCGAGGATAAGTACTATCCGAGAGTCGTTCGCG
>CAZSBH010000012.1:8614-65693 GCA_964604845.1 uncultured Spirochaetaceae bacterium | reverse complement strand
AGCGTGTAGGTGTAGAAGCCGTAGTAGTCGGGCTGGCTCAGGATGAACTCCGGAGACGACGGGTCGGTGATGCGCTGATACAACAGGCGGTCTTCCCGGCTCAGCTCCTTCTCTGCCTCCAGCCAGCGCATTTGAATCAGGGCGAGCAGGGCTGTGCGCACCGGCTCGCCGAAAGGAACGCAGACCCCCTCTGTAAAGGGCTGAGCCGTTGCCCCGTCAAAACCGGCCTTTCTCATCCAGCCGGCAAGCCGTAGGAAATGATGGTCGGGACGATCGTCGTTCGTGAACGGGGCGATCCCCGGCGCGGTTGCGTTCAGCAGCGCTTCCAGGCGGGGATAGCCCGGCAGCAGCTGCTGGGATGACCAGATCAGGATCGCCAGCAAGCCTCCGGGTTTCAAGATCCGGCGGAATCCCTGAAGCAGCTGCAGCGGACGACTCATCGAATAACAGGCGCAGCTGGCGCTCCAGACCCAATCGAAGCTCTGCTCTTCGAAGGGCAGATCGTAGATATCACCCTGAACCAGGGTCACCCGCTTGGCGAGTCCCCAGTTTGCCATATTTTTTTCCGCCTCTGCGAGGAACTCCACGTTGATATCCAGGCCGGTTATATGTCCCCCCGCTCCCACCGCGCCAGCGAGGGGTGGAACCTGCAGACCCACCCCACAGCCTGCATCCAGTCCGCAGCTTCCCGTCGGTAGTTCCAAGGCCTGAACCACCTGTCTTACCAGCGGCTCCTGCACCGGATTGCTGAGATACAGCTTTTCCATATACGAGGCAGGATCGTATTCAGGCATCGACGTTACCTCTTGCCGTTCAGTGTGCCATGGCTGGAGATCAAGATAAAGCCTTTTTTCCGGACACGAGGATCTGTACGGCGAAGCCGGTAGAAAAAAAGTGCGAGAAAGTAGTACTTTATACTACAAGCCGAACACGGCGAAATCGAAAAAAGGAGGACAAGGATGGGTTACACACCTGATGCAAAACGCTACGATGGCATGAAGTACAACCGCTGCGGCAGGAGCGGGCTCAAGCTGCCGGCGCTTTCCCTGGGACTGTGGAACAACTTCGGCGGTGATGCCGTCACGGACAACACCCGCCGCATGATCTTCCGCGCCTTCGATCTGGGCATCACCCACTTCGACCTGGCCAACAACTACGGCCCGCCCCCGGGTTCCGCGGAAACGAACTTCGGCCGAATCCTGGCCAAGGATCTGTCCGCCTACCGGGACGAGCTGATCATCTCCACCAAGGCGGGCTACGACATGTGGCCGGGACCCTACGGGGAGTGGGGCTCCCGGAAGTACCTGCTGGCCAGTCTGGACCAGAGCCTCAAGCGCATGGGCCTGGAGTACGTGGACATCTTCTACTCCCACCGCTTCGATCCGGATACCCCCTTGGAGGAGACCCTCGGGGCGGTGGCTACAGCGGTCCAAGCGGGCAAAGCCCTCTACGCCGGGATCTCCTCTTACTCGGCCCGGAAGACCACCGAGGCGTCCCGGATCCTGAGGCAGATGGGCGTCCCCTGCCTGATCCATCAGCCTTCCTACTCGCTGCTCAATCGCTGGATCGAGGAAGCCCTGCTAGACGTTCTGGGAGCCGAGGGGATCGGCTGCATCGTGTTCTCTCCCCTGGCCCAGGGTATGCTCACAGACAAGTATCTGAGGGGAATCCCCTCCGAATCCCGGGCGGTAAAGGCGAGCCACTATCTGCCGGCGGAATTCTTGAGCGAGGAGAACCTGGGCAAGGTTCGCGGTTTGAACGAGATCGCTCGGAATCGGGGACAAACCCTGGCTCAGATGGCTCTGGCCTGGTGCTTGCGGGATCCCAGGGTCACCACGGTGCTGATCGGAGCCTCCCGGCCCGAGCAGATCGACGAGAACCTTGCCGCCCTGAAGAGCCCCGAGTTCAGTCCCGAAGAGCTGGCGGAGATCGACAAATACGCCACCGAGGCGGGGATCAATCGCTGGGCCCGCTCCAGCAATGCGGGATAGGGGTGAATCCACTGGACGATTCGACCGCCAATTATTAGCTTATAGCCTGCAATCTTAGCTAAACGAGGAGTAACTCTCTATGAACTATACAGGGCCCAAGGTCAGGCTGTCCCGACGGGTGGGCATAGCTCTGACTCCCAAGGCCGTCAAGGTGATGGAGCGAAAGAAGGGAGGTCCTGGAGAGCCCCGCTTCCGCTCACGGCGCCGGCAGATGTCCGATTACAGCCGGCAGCTTCTGGAAAAACAACGCCTGCGCTACCAGTACAATATCCCGGAGAAGCAGCTGCGAAACTACTTCAAGAAAGCCCTGAGCAAGCATGGGAATACCGGCGACCTTCTGATTCGGATGCTGGAAACCCGGATCGATGCTTGCGTTCTGCGGGCCGGGCTGGCCAAAACCAGCTATGCCGCCCGGCAGTACGTCAGCCACGAGCATTTCGTGGTAAATGGCGTCAAGGTCAAGAGTCCCGGCTTTCAGTTGAAACCCGGGGATGTTCTCCAGGTCAAGGAGGGCAGCCGCAGGCTGGCCTGCTTCCGGGAAGCCCTCAGTCAGGCGGCTCCTCCCGTGTATCTTCAGGTTTACAAAGACGAGCTGCAAGCCCGGTTGGTCAGTCTTCCCAGGAGGGAGGAGATACCGGTGGAATGTGATCTCGGGCAGGTTATCGAATTCTACTCCCGCTGACAGATCCCCAGTGAATCGAAACTTCGCTGCTATTCTTCCCGGGATAGAGATTCCAGGCGCGAGGTAACCACTTTCATAATGCCTTCCGCCCGTTCCCGTCTTTTACCCGGGATCAGGGGAAACAGCTCCCGCACTTTGATGGCCTCCCCAATCCTGATCTGGACTCTCTTGTTAGGCGGGCTGTAGCGAAAGGAGATATCCCCGCCCATGGCACGGTTGACCAGATCGGCCAGGTTGAGGGCGTACTCGATCAGGCGATTCGACGACGCCTCCGGGCTGATGTAGTCCGGTTGGATATATTCCAGTAGATCGACCAGTTCGTTGTGTCGTAGATGCAGGTAGACTTCATCAGCGATTCGATCCATGAAGACCCGATCCAGGGGGGAGATCGTTCCCCCTTCGGGCAGATCGCAGCGGAACAGATAGTCCCAGCCCCGCTGCCTTACCGTGAACACCCGGGACAGCAGATCATGCTCCGGTTGGACCCCCATGAAGGCCTCCGGTACCCGTAGAGCCCCCCGACAGACACGCTCGATCCGATCGCGCAAAGATGCAGGTCGGCCGTCCCACTTCTCGATTGTAAAGAACCTGGCGTAGAACGCTTCGATTTTTTGCAGGAGCTGGTCGGTCAACTCGATCAACGTGTGGTAGCGGGAGTCGGATTGCGGTGTTTGCAGACCGGCCGTTTGAATGATCCGGTCCACTATCCGGGCGAACAGCTGCTCAGGGTTGACGGGGTACTGGTAGTGACAGGCCACTGGAATGATGAGGATCTCCTCCTCCCGGCCCTGTCGTTCCAGATCTTCAAGGCACCAAACGGCCAGCCTGGCCGTACCCCCTTCGATCGGGCCCAGCCGGTGGTTGTGGTAGCTTACCTGGCCCTCCGGGGCAAGGGTTATCGGGAAGGGACCGTCCCTCAAGTACCGGCGAATCGTGCGCATCCCCTGTGCGTCGTTTCTTCGGTTCATCACCGGGATACCGGCGATCCTCGGGATGAGAAATCTGGCGCCGCCGGCGGCCCAGTTCAGCACCCCCCTTCCGTAGAGGAAGTGGGCGTGTCCCAAACCGCCCAGTTTCTGTCGCCGTCGTTTGGCCGCCGCGGGTAGGCGGCGGCAGAACAGGTAGGCCATGACCGGGGGATCGTGAACCGAGGCGTGCCGGAAGGCGATCAGAAGCCTGGCCTTCGTCTGGTAGAACAGCTGATAGGCTCCGATCAGCCGCTCAATCCCCGGTGTCTCGACCTGAGATATTCCTTCCACGAAACGCAGATAGGCCGGACAGCTAAGGCGCATGAAGGTGTACACCCAGGGGATGAAGCGGGGCTCGATGAACTTCATCCCTACCTGGGCATGGACTCGATTTTTGCGAAGCATGGCGTCGCACCAGTGTATATGATTATGATGACAGCCGCAAATGACACGCTGGGAGGAACTGCCCGCGGGGTGGGAATGCCCGGTGTGCGGAACCGGAAAGACAGGATATCGGCTCGTTCAGACCGGGGCGGCGCTCATGGCCTGCTGCTGTCAGCAGTATCGGGTCTGCAACACGGGACAGTGCCCCGTAGGTTGCACGACCAACTCGGAGATATCCGGACACACGGATATCGAACATGTATGAGCCTGTGCGCCAGCGCCTTCTTCACCGGGAGGAGTGGACAACGCCTGTAGAGGATATGCTGAAAATATAAAAGGGCTACCGCTAGGGATCCGAGAATGTGGAGCGGTAGTGCCGTTATTTTCGGCCTGCGGCCAGGCGTTCCATCAAGCCGTCCACGTCTACGTAGTCTTTGATCATCTGCTTGACCGTGGCGATCTTTTCCTTGTCCTGTGGGCGGATCTTGACGATCAGGTTTGTGATTTTCTGCGCCGTCGTGAAGGTGTCGTCCTCCACAAGAAACACGGGGACTCTGGCCTGCTTGAGGATCTTCAATACCGTCGAGTTCGGCCAGATACCGCAGGTCAGGATAATTCCGCGGACGTTGTAGTCCTCTTGAACCCCGGGAACATTGCAGGCGACGGCGGCCAGGATCAGGTCCTCCCTGTTTCCCGGAGTAATCAGCAGCACATCCCCTTTAAAGTAGTCGAAGGCCTCGTGGGGAGCCATTGCACCCACCAGGATCTTGCTGACGAGCACATCGAGGGTGTCTTCGTCACCGCTGACCAGCTCGCCCCGTATGTCTTCGAGAAGCTGCCGCAGAGTGGGGCTGGAGAGCAGTGGGTAGAAGGGAATCACTCCGAAGGTTTCGATTCCCTTTTTCTGTAGACCGAGGCGAACGAGCTTGTTGATCTTCTCGAATTTCTCCGGAATCACCTTGTTGACGATCACCCCCAGAACCTTTACTCCGTAGTTGTCGAACACCGCCTTGTTGAGCATGACCTCGTCGATGGGACGCCCGATACCCGCACAGGTGACAATGAGAACCGGTGAATCGAGCATTTTAGCCACAGCGGCGTTATTCAGATCGAGAACCGAGCCCACCCCGGCGTGCCCCGTGCCCTCGATCACCACGAAGCGACTATCCGCACTCTCCCGTTGGTAGGCCTTCCGGATTCGCTCGCTGAGCTGGTGCACGTCTCCGTGCAGGATATACTCCTCGGTAAAGCCTCGGGGCACGGCCACCGGGCTCATGTCGTAGAGAGGACTGCCGATTTGAAACACATCCTTCATCAGGGAGGCGTCCTTGTCGATCTCGTGCTGCCCGATCAGCTTGACCTGCTGGCCGACCGGCTTGATATAGCTGATCTGAGGGTAGATTTCGCTGATCGCCTCGAGCAGCCCGAGGGCTGTGGTGGTTTTTCCATCGTTCTGCCGGGTCGCGGCCACGTAGACGCGCAGGGGATTACTCATACCGGAAAGGGTAGTACGGTTTTCTTCCCCAAATCAAGGGTTCGAAGGTTTGACCCGTGACATGCGGAGGGGTTCTGTATTATAACAGTCGCAGAACGTGGTATCGGCAGGAAGGGATGAATCAGGCTAAACCCGGCGGTATGAAAGCCGCCTACGAAATCTCCTATAAGAGAGCCTGTTTGGAAATACAGGCAAGGGACCTCGAAGAGCTCTGCGAACGTTCCGGGACCGTGCTGAACGGACGCAGGATACGGGTATCCTTCTTCGGGAATGGTGTCGAGATTCTGATCCCCGAAAACGGAAGTGTAGAGTACCAGCCGGCGGATCTGCCTCTGGCCGAGAGGATCCTTATACTCCACTATCTCCTAGGCCGGGAGAGCAGACCCGCCCGGGGAAGCATGGTTGCCTTCAAGAATCTGCCCGGAGCGTCCTTCTACGACCCGACCTACCAGAAGCGGGGCCCGAAGCGCATCGCCCGGCGCTTTGGAGAAAGCGTCGAGGAGTTCCGCAAAGCCTGCAGAAACCTCAAATGGCAGGAAGCGGAGCTCGGGGATGCTTCCTTTCGGTTCGATATCCTCCCGAAGATCAGAGGGATAGTGGTGCTGCACGCCGGGGACGAGGAGTTTCCAGCGGAAGTCAATATTCTATTCAACGACGAGATCGTCAACTTCCTGCCCCTGGAAGACGTGGCCGTGCTGGCCGGATTGATCGCGACCCGACTGAGTAAATCCATCAGTACGTAGGAGGCGCGAGATGCGCAACAAAGAGCTCGAGCAGACCCTGGCACTGATCAAACCAGATGCTCTGAAAAACTCGCTGACAGGGTATGTGCTCTCCCAACTGTCCGAATTTCATACCGGGTTGATCTACGCCGGTACCAAGGTGGTCCATGTCAACAGGATGCTCGCGGAGGTACATTACGAGGAACATCAAGGCAAGGTTTTTTTCCCTTCCCTGATCGAATACATCACGGGGCGTTTGCACTACGGCGACAAGCCTCATCGACAGCGGGTGATCGCCATTGTTTATCAAGGCCCCAATGCCGTGAAAAAGGTGCGGGAGGTGGCCGGGCCGACCAATCCTCATTCGGCGAGGGAACAGAAACCGGGCTGTATCCGTTCTTTGGGAACGATGGTCACCCTGCGGGATGACAGCGGGAAAGAGATCGGCGAGCGCATGGACAACCTGATTCATGCATCCGCCACGGACGATGAAGCGGAGCGGGAGATCAAGCTCTGGTTCAAACCGAACGAGATTCCTCCTTTCATGCGGGCCTATTCAACGATGCAAAGCGAAGAGCTGTACTACTTCAAAGAGGACAGGCTCCTTCCCAAGCATGAGCCGGGCAGCGTGTGTGTGGTGGCGCCGGGGGATGTAATGTGGGAGTCAGACCTACAGGCCCTTCGTCTGATCCGACGGGACAAAGGCGCTCCCTGCAGCCTGCAAGCCGTGGTGGCTAAGTACCTGCTGAACGAGGGAACCGAAGCTGTCTGAAGGCTTGTACGACAATCGGATGCCTCGGGCCCGTTCGAGGACAATGGTGTCGGATTCCCCTCTCGAGACACGAACGACCTGGTATCCTCGGGGAAGCTGGGTTTGATGGGCATGCAGGAGCGGGCGCATCTGCTCGGTGGTACCCTCTATATTCGTTCTTCCCCGGGAACTGGAACCTCCGTGATTCTATCCCTTCCGGAGGAAGGCTGCTCCGGTCGGTGAAAATGAGTCCGAAGCTGATTCCTACTACGGATGCAAACCCTCAAAGTCGGTCTCAGGCCGGATGATTTACCGGATAGATCGGCTTGCCCCCCTTGAGCACCTCCAGTACATTCTGAGCGGCCTTGGTCTTGAGCTCCGCCACGGACTCCTCGCTGTACCAGCTTGCGTGATCCGAGAGGATTACGTTGTCCAGCTGCCGCAGGGGACTGTCCGCGGGAAGGGGTTCTGTCTCGAAGACATCCAGCCCGGCGGCGGTGATCTTTCCGTCGGCCAGGGCCTCGGCTACCGCCTTCTCCTCTACAAGAGGTCCCCGGGAGGTGTTCACGAGAATCGCCGTACGCTTCATCAGGGAGAGCTCCCGGCTGCCGATCAATCCCCGCGTCTCGTCGCTTAAGGGGGCGTGAACCGAGACATAATCCGAGTTCTTGAGCAGAGCCCGCAGAGTTACCGACTCCGCGCCGTTTTCCTCGATTTTCTTGGGATCGAGGTACGGGTCGAATACCAGAACCCGGCTCAATCCGAATCCGGAGAGCTTGCGGTGCAGTGTCCGGGCGATGGCGCCGTAGCCGACCAGCCCTAGGATCTTGCCGGCGATCCGATAGCTGGGCTGTTCCCTGTGCAGATTCCAGGCACCCTCCCTTATGCGTCGGTCCTTGAAGGCCACCTTTCGCACGCACCCGAGAAGCAGGGCCAGAGCTTGGTCCGAGACATCCTCCAGGCAGTAATCGGGAACCCGAGCGACCCAGATGCCTTTGGCTGTGGCCGCCTCCACGCTCACATTGTCGTAGCCGACGCCGTAGCGGGAGATCACCCGGCATTTCTGCAGTTCCTGAATCACCGCTGCCGGCAGGGGGTGCAGGTTTACCAGGATGCCGTCGGCATCCCGCAGGACGCGGGCAGTTTCCGTCTCGTCACCCAGGTTGTGCACCTCAACCGCAGCCCCGATCTCTTTAAGGACTGCCGTTTCTTCAGTGTAGCTGCCGTAGCGATCATCGGTTACGATTACCTTGAACCCAGCCATATTTTTCCATCCTTTTTGCGTTGACTTGAAATGACCTTATCCTTCCCAAAGCCAAATGTAAAGTGATTGCCCGTACTGATTCAATGGTAAGAGATACAGTAAGAAATACCTTGCAGCTCCCCGGGATTCCGATATAATTCATCACAAACTCCACAGCACAACACTCGAGGCACCGGTGGACATCGATATTCGACCCCTGACGGAAACAGACATTCCCCAAGCCATGGAGCTGAAAGATACCCTCGGTTGGAACCAGACACCCGAGGATTGGAGACGGTTTCTCTTTTTGTCCCCGGAGGGGAGCTTCAAGGCAATACGGGGACAGGAGCTGGTGGGGACAGCCCTGGCTTTTGTTTTTGACAAGGTGTGTTGGATCGGAATGCTCATTGTGAAGGAGGGGTGCCGACAACAAGGTGTGGGCGGACAGATGATGAAGCGCTGCCTGGAACACAGCGTTCAAATGGGCTGCAACCTGATCGTACTCGACGCCACCCGGGACGGAGTATCCCTGTACGCGCGCATGGGCTTTCGGCCGGAGTTCCTCGTGGGAACGGCCCGGGGCACAGTCTCGAGAAAGGCCCTGCCTACGGATACCCACCGTGGGCTGGAGGTCCGTCGTATCAAAGCGAAGGATCTGGACCCGATCGTATCCCTGGAGGCCTGCGCTCTGGGTGCGGTACGGGAAGCGCTGCTGTATCAGCTGATAAAGCAAAATCCGGGCCGAGGATTTGTCTGCTATAATGTAGAAGGAAACCTGGAAGGGTTCGTGCTGCACAGGCCGGGATTCAACGCACATCAGGTGGGGCCGGTGATCGCCCGCAACGATAAAGCCGCAGAGCTCCTCGTTCAGGAAGCCTTCGCCGACCTTGACCCGGGCCACGGAGGAGCCGCGGTAGTCCTGACCGTTCCCATGAACCAGCCGGGTACACAAAAAATTCTCCGTACCTGGGGAATGACCGTCGAACCTCGGCTGACTCGAATGTCTCGCGGCCGAAAGCGGTTGCAGACCCGTGAAGATATGGTATATGCTTTGAGCGGCCCGGAAAAAGGATGAATCCTAATAAACCCGAATGCGCCGAACTTCGCACGGAAGGGATTCTTCGAATCCACTCGGGCATCGAGAAACGAGGAAACCAAAACCTGTAAGGAGGTATGGTATGAAAAAAACTATTCTTCTGTTGATGGCTCTGGCATTGATACTAGGCTCGGTGAGCCTGGTCTCTGCCACACCACAGCCCGAGGAAACCGGTCCGATCAAGGTCGGGATGTACGCGGACTTGAGCGCCGGTACCGCCCAGTGGGGGACTGACGCCGAGAAGGGAGCCCGCCTCAGGATCAAAGAGGTCAACGAGGCCGGCGGTATCATGGGCCGGCAGGTCGAGCTGGTGATCTACGACTGCAAGCTCAGCCCGACCGAGGCGGTCAAGGCCTACTCCCGTCTTGCCCAGCAGGACAAGGTAGCCGCGGTTTACGGTTCTCTGATCTCCAACACCGCGCTGGCGGTGAGCCCGGCGGCGGCCCAGACCAAGGTGCCCGTGGTGTCCAGGGCCATGGACGAGCGGGCCACCACGCCCGGGTTCAATCCGGATGATCCGGAAAACCCGGGTCCGGCCAACCCCTACTTCTTCCTGCTCCAGCCCTCGGCGTTTCAGCAGGCCGCGGTGATCGCCGGCTATGCCATAGACGAGCTGGGCATGAACACCTTCGCCATGCTCTACGACAAGGGCAACGCCTACGCCGAGTACCTGGCCAAGGGTTTTGCCCACTACGTGAGCAAGCGGGGAAAGAAGATGCTGGGCAGCTTCGAGTTCCAGTCGGGAGATATGGACTACAAGGCCCAGCTGACCAAGATCAGGGAGTTGAAAGTGGACGGGCTGTTTATCCCCAACTATGTAGCCCAGAACGCCAATGCGGTCAAACAGTCCCGGGAGCTCGGATTGACGGCAACCTTCCTGGGTAACAATTCCTGGTACAAACCGATGGACGAGGTAGCCGGACCGGCGGCGGACGGAGCCTACTTCCCCAACAACATGACTTTCGACGATCCTTCCACCCAGTGGTTCTTCGACTCCTATGAAGCCGAGTGGGGGGAGGAGCCGAGGCTGCACAGCTTCAGCGGCTACGACGACGTAGGCTTCATCCTCGAGGCGATCAAGGCCGCCAAGTCAACGGATCCGGAAAAAGTCCGGGATGCCATGGAGGGGACCAGGAAGTTCAAGGGGATCATCGGGACGATCAACATCGATCCGGCCACCCACAGGCCGGTGGGACTGCCCATGGCGGTGCTGCGCTTCGACGGCGCTCAGATCAAAACCGCCGAGCTGAAGTACGTTCCTAAATCCCCATAATCTTAGAGACTCTGTAATTGTTTTCTGACCGGGGGCTTGAATCAAGCTCCCGGTCAGAGTTATTAGGAGGCCTCCGGGCATGAACTGGAACATCCTGCTCCAGCAGATCGTCAATGGAATATCTCTGGGAGGAGTCTACGCCCTGATGGCGGTGGGCTTCGGCCTGATCTTCAACGTGCTCAAGTTTTCCAACTTCTCCCATGGAGGCGTGGTTACCCTGACCGCCTACATCGGCTTCTTTCTCACCAAGTACCTGGTCGCCAACTTCATCGTTACCTTTCTGGCCACGGCGATCCTCGGGGGGTTGGCTGCCGTTGTCATTGAACGACTGGTATTCCGTCCGATCCGACGGAAGGGGTATCCGATCTCCATGCTGATCGTGAACTCGATCACAGTAGCCATGCTGGTTCAGCAGTTCTTTGCCGTGACCCTGGGCAGCGACTACTACACCTACCCGATCTTCATCAAGGAAACGGCGCTGCACCTAGGCGATCTGACCGTGTCCAAGATCTACCTGCTCATGCTGAGCATCTCCGCGGTCGTTCTGGGCGCCTTGAGCTACGTCCTGCGAAAAACCAAGATCGGGATCGCCATCCGGGCCGCCTCCTCCGATATCTCTACCCCCAGCCTGATGGGGGTGAACGTGGATTTCGTGATCTCGGTGGCCTTCTTTTTCTCCGGTGTGCTCGGCGGGATTACCGGCTATCTTCTCGGTATGACCTTTACCGTCGACCCCTTTGTCGGCAGCATGATCCTGAAAGGCATCATCGCCTCGATCATCGGCGGCATGGGGAGCATCCTCGGCGGAGTGATCGCCGGGCTCCTCCTGGGCGCGGCGGAAAGCCTGCTGATCGCCGAAATCGGGGCCGCCCTGACGCCCATCGTGATCTACGGCGCGATCATCCTGCTGCTCCTGATACGGCCCCAGGGCATCGCCGGCAGGATCACCGAGGTCAAGGCGTAGAGGAAGGGGAAGAGGATGTTCTACCTCAAAGTTCTGGAGATCACCAGCCTCTACACCATCCTGGTCCTCGGGGTGTACCTGATGACCGGGCTGACCGGACTTTTCTCACTGGGACAGGGGGGGTTCGTATCCATAGGCGCCTACACCGCCGCCATCGCTTTCTTGCGTTTCGGGGTTCCCTTTCCCATCGCTCTGGCCCTTGCAGTGGTAATGGGAGCCGTGCTCGGTTTCCTGGTCGGGATCCCCACGCTGCGGCTTCGCCGTGACTATTTCCTGCTGGTCACCTTCGGGCTGGGGGAGATGGTCAGGGCCGGTCTGCTGTATCTGGCCCAGCTGACCGGGGGTGCCTTGGGCATGGCCGGGCTGCCCCGAAAGGCGGGTTTGCTTTTGATCCTGGGTTCCATCGTGGTCATCACCTTTATCACCCACAGCCTCAAGCGCTCCCGCTTCGGCCGGGACTGCATCGCTATACGGGACGACGAGTTGGCCGCGTCCATGATGGGAATCAATGTCTACGCTCACAAGATGAAGGTGTTTATCATCAGCTCGGCGATCACCGCCTACGGGGGTGCCCTGTACGCCTTCAACATCCAGTTCATCGAGCCGAACCTATTCAACTGGCTGGAGTCGGCAAAGTTGATCATCATCACCTTCGTCGGCGGGCTTAACTCGATCGCCGGGGTGATCGCCGCCTCTGCGATCTACTACTCCTTCGGAGAGTTTTTCCGCTTTATCGATGTCTGGCGGGATGTGCTGCTGGCGGTGGTCGTGGTCCTGGTGATCATCTTCCGCCCGGGAGGGCTTTTTCAGGGATTATCCCTTCTGCCTTCCAAGCTCAAGGCCATGCGGCGAGGGAGATAGCCCGTGGAGATCCTAAAGGTTGAGGGGATCAGCAAGCACTTCGGCGGTGTGGTTGCTGTCGAGAATTTTTCCATGAGCCAGGGGGGAAATCAGATCTCCGGCATCATCGGCCCCAACGGAGCCGGAAAAACCACGGTATTCAACTTGATCACCGGGGCGACACCGGTGGACCAGGGCAGGGTGCTATTCATGGAGCGGGAGATCACCAGGCTTCCGGCTCATTGCCGGGCGGATCTGGGAATTGCCCGGACCTTCCAGAATATCCGCCTTTTCCGCAACCTCAGTGTTCTTGACAACATGAAAGTAGCCCACGACATGAAGGTGGGCTACACCCTGTGGGAGGAAATGCTGCGGCTGCCGCGGGTGCGGAAACTGGAGAGAAGTATCGATGAGAAGGCCCGGCACTTCCTCACCTATCTGGGCTTAGAGAGTTACGCCGATCAGAAACCCCAAAACCTGCCCTACGGCATTCAACGGCGCCTCGAGTTGGCCCGAACCCTGATGGCCAATCCCCGGATTTTGCTACTGGATGAACCCGCTGCGGGCCTGAACCCGCACGAAGTGCGCGGCCTGATGGACACGATCCGCAAGATTCAGGAGGAAAATGCCCTTACCATCGTCATCGTGGAGCATCACATGGAACTGATCATGAACATCTGCTCCCTGATTCACGTCCTGGACTTCGGCAGGAAGATCGCCGAGGGAAAACCTGAGGCGATCAAGAAGAACGAGCAGGTCCTGCAGGCCTATCTCGGGGAGGAGGTCTGACGGTGATGATTGAAGTCAAAGACCTGCGGGTTCACTACGGAGGGATCGTGGCCCTGGACGGCATCTCCCTGTCCATTCCTGACGGCAAGATTATCAGCATTGTCGGCGCCAACGGAGCCGGCAAGTCGACAACGATCAACGCCATCAGCGGGATGGTGAAGATCCACTCCGGTTCGGTCACGCTGGACGGGGAGAGCCTGCTCGTCCCTCCCCAGGAAATCGTGAAGAGAGGCATCGTTCAGGTGCCCGAGGGACGGCGGATCTTCCCCACCATCACCGTGAAGGAGAACCTCGTGCTGGGAGCCTACATCATCAGAGAGAAGAGGAAGATCGACAACAACATGGATCGGGTATTCCATCTCTTCCCGATCCTCAAGGATAGACAGAACCAGCTCGGAGGTACTCTGTCCGGTGGGGAGCAGCAGATGTTGGCCTTCGGCCGAGCCCTGATGTCCGAGCCGAAGGTTCTGGTAATGGACGAGCCTTCCCTCGGCCTGGCTCCTATGTTCGTGCTGGGCGTTTTCAAAATGATCGAAGACCTCAACAAGGCGGGGCACACGATCCTCCTGGTGGAGCAGAATGCCCAGAAAGCACTGTCCATCGCCGATTATGCCTACGTGCTGGAAACCGGGTGTATCGTCAGTGAGGGGGAGGGTAAGAAGATCGCCGCCGATCCCATCGTCAAGAAAGCCTATCTCGGCATAGAGGAGTAGGTGGGGTAGCGGTATGAACGGAATGTTTCATCTACGGGACGAACAGATTGGGAAAATCGATGCCGCGGCCCGGGGATTGCTCGAAGATCCGGGGATCATGTTGGAGGACGAGGAGATCTATCAGACCGTTCTCCAGGCCGGGGCAAGTCCCGGCGGTAAGCCCCTGGTCGCCCGTTTGCCCGCAGGATTGATCGACGAGTGTCTGGCCCGGGCGCCCGGGGAGGTGAGTTTTGCCGACCGCCGAGGTGGTTTTCAGTTGGCTGGGCCGGATTCTCCTTCCCGCTTCTGGACCGGGGCGGCGCTGTTCTATCTCGACCGGCGGGGTTTCCGCTCGATCCGCCAACAGGACCTGGCAGATTTCACCAGGGTAATCGATGCCCTCGATCAGGTGGATGTCATCGTCGGCACCTCTACGGAGGAGACACCCCCCCCGCAGCGGGATTTCGTGGGTTTTCGGATCATGGCTCAGAACACGACCAAACATCTGCGAGCCCTCTCGTTCTCGCCCCGCGGCGGGGAGGCGATGATCGAGATGGCCAGGGTATTGGCAGGCGGCCGCAACCTGAAAGAGGCGCCGCTGTTCAGCATGGGATTTACCGCCCACGGTCCCCTTCGCTGGACCGCTCTGGCTCTAGGGGTGTACAGAAAGACTGCGGGACACGGGATCCCGGTGACGATCAACGGGGAGCCCATGGCCGGGGCCTCGGCCCCGGTGACTCTGGCCGGAGCCGCCGCCGTGGGAACGGCGGAGATCCTTGCCGGAATCGTGGTCAACCAACTGCTCGAGCCTGGACGTCCCTGCCTGTTCAATCTGGGCTTTGCCCACGTCATGGACATGCGTCAGGGCTTTGCGGTTACCGGTGGCCCGGAGAACGTACTTCTGGCGGTGGCCGGAGCACAGTTGGCCGGGTTTTACGGTCTGCCCTCGGTATCCTGGATGTGTACGGATTCCCTGCACTACGATGCTCAGAATGCGCTGGAAAAAATGCTGGCCGCGGTAACCCACACCCAGGCAGGAGTGAGTACGATCTGGGGAGTCGGACAGGTGGAATCGGAGAAGACCATTTCCCCGGTCCAGGCCGTGATCGACGATGAGATCATCGCAGCCGTGCGGCGCTATCTGCGGGGTTTTGCCACGGATGAGGCTTCCCTGGCCGTCGAGGAGGTGCGGCGGGTGGGGATCTGCGGATCCTTTCTCGATTCGGATCATACCTTCGCCCATTTTCGGGAAGAAGTCTTTCTACCGGAACTCCTTGTCCGGGTACAGCGCATGAGTGCCGGCGAAAGAGCCGATCTGGTCAGTCGGGCCGAGGATCGCGTAGAGGCGATCCTCTCAAGCTCCAGACAGCCGATTCTGGACGAAAAAACAGAACGGGAACTGCTCGCCATAGAGGCCCGATACTCCCGCGGTGATGACTGACTTCAAGGGGGTGGTGAATGGCTAAGGTTATCCGCTTCGGCGTCTCTATAGAAGAGGACCTGCTCGAAGGCTTTGACGCCCTGATCGAAAAGAAAGGATACGCCAACCGCTCCGAAGCCCTTCGCAACCTGATCCGGGGGATGCTTCTCGATGCCGAGATCCGGGATCAGCCGGAAACCGAGGTAGTGGGGACCCTCACCCTGATGTACGATCATGACCACGGCGATTTGACCAACCGCCTGGTGGAACTCCAGCACAAGTACCACCACCGGATCATATCGACCCTGCACGTGCACATCGACGAGCACAGCTGTCTCGAGGTCCTGATCGTTCGCGGCCGGAACGACGAGATTCACCAGATGTCGGATTTCCTGATCGGGACCCGGGGTGTGCAGCAGGGCAAGTTGATCATCAGTACCGCCGACT
Source organism: uncultured Spirochaetaceae bacterium (assembly GCA_964604845.1). Lineage (GTDB taxonomy): Bacteria > Spirochaetota > Spirochaetia > SZUA-6 > DRHE01 > JAFGQJ01. Next base: position 49,936 of record CAZSBH010000012.1, on the reverse strand, counting down.
CATCCCGTCAGGAACATTCCCGTCATTGATCTGTGCAGGCTACTCCTGCACCATGTGAATAGCCTTCTGCGGGCAGATGTCCACGCAGGTGGAGCAGGCGATGCAGGTCTTCCTGTCGATGGTGGTACGTTCCTCCGGATGACTGATCGCGCAGCAGTGTCCGATCTTCCAGCACAGTCCGCAGGCGTTGCACTTCTCAAGATCCACTTCGGCGTAGCCGTTGTATACGGTGAGCTCCTGTGAGGTCTTGATGTTCTGAAGAAGGAGGCCGCGAAAATCCCCGATCCGTTCATAGCCCATCTCCGCCATGTAGCCTTGCAGCTCGTCGAGCAGCTTGGGAAGCCAGTCGAATCCCCGCAGCATGGTCTCGGTGCAGACCCACACCGCATCGGCGCCGACCATGATCTGCTGCACCGCGCTCTGCAGATCCCTGACACCCCCGCTGCCGATGATGAAGGGCTTGTCCCCCAGACGGAAACGCATCTCGTAGGTATCCCGCAGGCCCAGAGGGCGCAACCAGGGTCCGGAGATGCAGCCCAGGGTTATGTTCTCCTGCAGCCTGTAGATCGTGCCCGTCGGATTTCTGATGTCGATATCGGGAATCCCGAGCCGGTTGGCCGTACTGCCGACGGCCGAGGCCCCGGACTGGAGGGATACTTCCGCGGCCTGGGCGATCAAACCCCCCTCGGGGGTGAGCTTGACGATGACCGGCACCTCGATCGCCTCTGTGATCAGCTTCACCACTTTGGGCAGAGCCACCAGATCAGAACCCAGGCTGGCTCCTGTTGCCTCTTCGATCTCCCCACCTGAGGCCTGGACGTTGAAGGACATGTTGGGGCAGCACATGTTCAGCTCGATGGCGTGGGCACCGGCATCCTCGAACAGTCTAGCCATACGTACCCAACCCTCCCGATCCTTGCCGTCGTAGGTGATCGTGGGGATCAGCACGATTTCACTGGTGGCCTTGCGGGCGTCTTCGAGAAGTTTCAAGGCCTGCTCGGTTTTCAAGCGGGTTTCCGCGGTGAAGATGTGGATCTTCTCCTTTCGCAGCCAGCGATAGCGGGGCGGCCAGTTGATGTAGGGAAAGGGATCGATAGCCAGCTTGAAGGATACACCGGCCCAGCCGTTGTCCTCGGCCGCCTTGATCTGATCCACAGTCTTGCCGGTGGGACCGGCGCCTACGATGAAAGGATTCTTAAAAGTAAGATCTCCCATGTCTACGGAGAGATCGACGGGTTTGCTCATTGATTGCCTCCAACCGATTTTAGGAAATCTAAGCTTACGAGTAAGCTTAGGTCCTGTCAATAAGAACAGACGCCGGGGCCGACTCAGCTTTGAATTGCCATCCTGCCTGGTTTACGGGTATATTATAGAAAACCAATTAAGGAGGTAATACCATGCCCCAATTCTATCTACTTTCGGTGGTTTCGACGGTTGTCGCCGGGCTGGCGCTGTCGTCGGACTACCTAGGGACAAAAAGTGAGTTCTTTGGCGGTTTCAGGTTCTTACGGCAGAACAGAACGATACAGATTGCAACCGGTCTGATTACCGCTGTGATCGGAGTTCTCCAGCTGATCTTCCGTTCTCCCGGCGAACGAGTTATTATTGCCGGAGATCTGCTGCCCGCCGCTGCCGGCATCATCCTGGGGGTCATTCTCATCGGGGAGGCGTTTCGCCAGTACCCGAAAGCCGAAGGCGAGCCCGAGAAGGTCGAGAAATCCGTCGAGAAGGTGACCAAGGCGATCATGCCCTACCGCGTTCCCGTGGGCATCGCCGGGGTGGTAGTGGGACTGCTTCACTTCATCTTTCCCCAAATCCTGTTCCTGTAGAAATTTTAAGGATACACGCACATGTTTCGCGTCATTTTAAGTATTATAGTGCTCGTTATTCTGGTAGTCCTTATCGTGTTGAACCTGGGCTACACCACTTCCTTCAATATGTTCGGTTGGAAGTTCGAGGAGATCCCGGTAACCGCGGTCGCCCTGGTCAGTTTCGCCGTCGGGGTTCTCTACTCCTTCGCCTACTACCTCAGCCGCTACTTCAGCAAGATCAGCAAGACGAGGTCTCGGAAACGAGGGGAGCAGGTCAAAGCCCGGGAGCAGGAACTCAAGGAGAAGCAGAGGGAGCTCGTAGACCAGGCTGACGATCTTGAAGCGACAAGGCGTCAGCCCCAAAGCAGTGCCGCCGGAACGGAGGGCGGCTTCAGTCAGGCCCAAGCCCCCAAAGCCAAGCCGAAGCGCAGGAAAACAAGAAAGTAGAGGCGATCGCTTTATGTCCGGGACGGAGAACCTGCTGATCGCCCTGAGCGAGTTCATCGCCGAACGCAGGGAAGGTATTCTTTCAGGGGTCTATGAGATCGAAGTTTCCAATGTGGAGGAGGGTGATCTGCTGGAGCTGGCTTCCTTCGGCATCAGCGTCTCCGGTGTGGGCAAGTTCAAGATCAACATCGATCTGGCCTACAAGAAATCGAAGGACACCCCGGAATCCCAAACTTAACAATAACATCTATTAGGGAGGATGCTCATGGAAAAGGTACGGATAAAAGTACGACAGAATGTTCGAGCGGGACGATATCGACCTGGTCTCCGTGTGCGTACCGAATTTCCTCCACCACGACGTGGTGTCAGCCGCGGCCAAAGGCCTGAAAGGCTGTAGCCTGTCCCAGAGGATTCTTCAGGCCTCGGACGTACAGCTACTTAGCAGCACTTCCAACGGCAACTTCCCGCCGACAGCCTCAGAATCAGAATGAGTTCAGAATCGTCGTAGCCTTTTTCCCGAACTCCGTGAGCTCGCTGTTCCAGACCGTTCCCTCGCCCTTGCTGCTGATCAGATACTTGACCACTCCCCCCGGAATCTCAGGAGCCAGCCAGAACTCCACCTGGCCTTCTCCGGTTGCCGCCATGAACACCACATGGTCGGCCTGGAATCTCCCCGCCGGCACATCCACCCTCTCCTTGCCAACGGTGGCACCCTGGACGCTCTCCTTGGTGAGCTCCGCCGCAGGCATATACACGGTCTGTCCGCTTACCGGCACCTCTCCCTCGTTTCCATCGGTGTCCCGTGCCCGCATGCGCAGCATCTGGCTGCTCTGGGGATCGATCAGGGCCTCCCAGATCCAGAGACCTTCGGAATCTTCCCAAGACACACGCCACCACTGCTTTCCGTCATCCAGATCTTTCAAATAGGCCCTTTCTATGACGATGGGATCATCCCCCGCCATGGTCCACTCGAACTTCGTGAACTCCCCGGGTTTGTAGCCCACCTGCCCGGCCCACAGACCTCCGGCGGAAAAGGCGTAGTTGAAGGCCATCTGGGCCTGTGTGATCATGAGTTGGTTCCACTGGGGACCCATGGCGGGGGCTTTGCTCTGCCCGGTTCCCGTTGTTACCTCCTGCTCCACCTCCTTTTCGACACCCTTGGAGACCCCCTTGCGTACGCCGCTGTGTACGCCGCCCATCACCGCATCCCCAAGCATGGAACAACCGGAGAGCAGCACTACCAGGACCAGGGCAATCCCGAGAATCCAGTCCACAGTCTTGATCTTCTTCATGTATCTTTCCTCCTCGTTGGCATTTCTACGTTGTAATCTGCAGCAATTTTGATCCGACTCAAGATTGCTGTCAAGACCTCGAGACTCTTACAACCTGAGCTCCCGGCAAAGCGCAAGCAGGAAGTCCCGGTTGTCCGCCTGGATATAGCTGAGCCTGCCCCCCATGCGGCTGAAGGTCTTGAGGTAGCGGACGTAGTAGGCCGGATCATCCGGGGGCGGCTCCCCGTCTTTCTGCCAGTCCCAGCCCGACTCGGCCAGATCGACCACGATGATCGAGAAGTCCTCGATTTGTCGTGCCTCCTGAACGGCCAGGTTCCGGGCCATGGACAGGGATTTCTCGAAGATCATCGGGGACATCACCGCCGAGCCGAGGGAGATATACACACCTCCCTCCAGATCGGCTATGGCTTCGGCAAAGACCAGGAAGTCCCGCTCGGCGGTCCGGCCCACCGCAGCGCCGCGATTCAGCGGATGGGTGTAGATGATGTCGTGGCCGAACATGGGGTGAGCGGTGAAGGGAAGCTCCAGGCGGAAGGCCGCGGCCTGCAGCCCGTACCGCTTGAAGGGATGCTCGACCCGCAGGAAGCCCGGCTGAAGATCGAATATTTCGACGGCCCACAGCAGGTCCGCCGCCGCTGCGGCCCGCTGGGGATCCAGCGCCGCCTGTTCCGCGGTCCAGATGAGCTCGCTCTTGGCCGGGATCTCCAGACCGTCGTTCTGCACGAGGGAACCGATCGATTCCCCGTACCCGAGACCCTCGTAGGCCCCGACCAGGAGGGCCAGGTTCAAATACCGTCCCGTCTCCTCCCAGATCCCGAAACGGCCCAGCCGTACGTTTTCCCGCACGTCCTCGGAGCTCGCACCCAAGTAAGCGAACTCCCAGTCGTGGATAATCCCGGCGCCGTTGGTTGCCAGGTGGGTCAGCCAACTCCCTTGCATCAACTCGATCAACACCGGGGACAGACCGTTTTTTATAGTATGGGCGCCGAAGGCCAGGACTACCGGCCGGTTGCGCGAGCGAGCCTCCCTGACCGCCCTTCCGGCTTCCCGGATCGCGGTCAAGGCTTCCGGAGCCAGCGGTCCCGGTGGGGCGGAGGGCGACACATGGTCTGTCTCGATGAACACCCGGTTTTTGCGCTCCTTGAGGAGTTGGAAACGCAGTCGTCGGCGGTCAAACTCTGGAAAAGGCATCGTTTACCCCTCCTGTTTCGGGAAAAGAAACTCGAGCAGCTTCTCGGTCTGGGAGAAATCCGGAACGATCAGATCCGCTCCGGCCTGGATGAGGCGTCTGCGTTTGACCGGGTTCAATCCGTAGCGGCGAACCTCGTCGCTGGCCACTCCCACGGCCAGTCCGTTTCGCTTGCGGGTTTCCTGCATTTCCACCGGACCGTCCCCGAAAGTCACGACCTGTTCGCCCTCTCCCAAGTCGATATCCGCCAGGATGCTCTCCAGGACCTTCCGCTTGGGCTCATGTTTGATATCGCCGATCGCGCCGTAGATCCTGCCTTCGAACAGCCCGGCATATCCCAGTATTTCCGCTTCCCGCGCCACGTCATCCTGATCCGTGCCGCTGGCCAGATACAGCTCCACACCCCGCTCGTGCAATGCCTGCAGGAAATCGAGCGCCCTCTTCAGGGTGAAATCTTCGATGCCGAGCTCGCCCCTGCGGATCTTGTCGAGCCGTTTGTCGATCCGCAGCAACAGCTCCCGGTTGTAGATCTCCTTGTAGCGGTGCTCGTCAAGGATCTGCTCTTCCGGGACATAGCCGAACTCCCGCACAATTTCCACCAGGCCCAGCATCTGCACCAGGGTTTGGATTCCCGTGGTCCTCTCGATATAGCCTCGAACCCGCTCTCGTACCCGGTGGTGGCCGGTCTCGTCGATCTCCCGCCACCGGTCGCCGAGGATCGAGCGGATCATCACCGGTTCCATCACCTCTTCCCAACCCTGGCGGAGCGTGGAGATGGTCCCGTCGTTGTCGAAGATAGCGTGGGTGATTCTTCGGCCGCCGGGGGGTTCGTTTACGATCTCGATTTCACTGTCCTGATGGAATCGCCCCTTTTGAGGCAGAGCGGCCAGTTCCGGATGATATCGGTAGTTGGCTTGCGCCGCGAGCGACAGAATCTCCTCGGGTGAGGCCGTTCCGGTGATGAAGAGCTTCTGCACTGTCACCCCGGCCACCAGGTTGGCGAACTCCGCCGCTTCCCGCGGGATCGATCCTGCGGCCAAGGCGGCCGCGGCCCCGGCGAGAAAACTGTCTCCGGCCCCGACCGTATCGGTGCGGGAGAGAAGCAGAAGCCCGGGAACCTCGTGGCAGCCCTCGGGGTCGCAGATCAGGCAGCCCCGGTCACCCCGGGTCAGGAACAGAGGCTTTTTCCAGCGCTTGTAAAGCGATGCTCCGTATTTCCGGGCGTCCTCGAGGGGGATTTCCTCCTCTATCGCCCGCTCTGTACCGCACAGGGCGGCCGCCTCTCGGTCGTTGATCTTGCGCAGGCAAGGGCTGAACTCCGCACTGTAGCTGCGGCTGTCCACGATCGACAGTACATCACGGTGCTTGGCCAGCAAAGCGATCAGCCGCTGCCGAAAGCCGTCGCTGTGGATCCCGCGGAAAACCTGCTGATTGACGATGAGAATATCCAGCTGCGGAAGCCATCGCTCCAGGTCGGACAAGAGTCGATCTGCAGTTGCCGAATGCAGGCGGTTGAAGTTGCCGAAGTCCAGCCGGGGCTGCTCTTGCTCGCCGATGAGAACCTTGGTGAATACATGGGTGTCCCAGCCGACTTTCTGTTCCAGGAGCTCAGAATCGACGATGCCCGTATCGTGCATGATGCGCCGCATCTGCCGGCCGAAAGGATCGTCTCCTGTAACCCCGAAGCTCCGAACCGTTCCGGCACCCATGGCTTTGAGGTTGGCGGCCACGTTGCCCGCCCCGCCGAGGGAGTAGCGCTGCTCTGTGACAGGCCGAGTGGCCATGCCGGTCTCAAGGGAGGTCTCGGAAGCCGACATATCCACGAAAAAGTAGGTATCCAGGCAGAAATCGCCGATGATGCCGATGTGGAGTTCCGGAAGCCGGGCAAGCAGATCTTCGATATTTTTTTCCGATGGACTCATTGGGTCCTGTTCTATCCGGGAAACAACTCGGCCTCGAGGGCGGCGCAGAGGGTGTGGTAGATGGACATGTGGTACTCCTGGATCCGGGCGGTGTCGCCGCCGGGAACGTTGATAGAGATCTCGGTAAGCTCCTTCAGAGCCCCCCCCTCCCCGGTCAGGGCGATCGTTTTTACGTCCAGCGCTCGGGCGACTTTCACGGCGTTGATCACATTCGGGGCATTGCCGGAGGTACTGATGGCGAGCAACGCATCCCCCGGTCTGCCGTAGCCGAAGACCTGCTGGGCGAACACCATATCCGCGGACACGTCGTTGGCGACGGCGGTGGCGAGGGAGATCTGGCTGACCAGGGAAATGGCCGGCAGGGCCCCCTGCAGTCGCCGGGCGATGTCCTCACCGTTATTGCCGTAGAGCTCTCGCAGCCTGGCGACGTCGGCTTCGGGTAGAGGCCGGCGGCTGCGGAATCCCTTCATCAGTTCCCCGACGATGTGCTCCGTGTCGGCGGCGCTGCCGCCGTTACCGCAGATCAGCAGCTTGTTTCCAGCCCGGAAGCAGCTTGTCAGCGCTTCAAAGGCGGCTTCAAGGGCGCTTCGGCACGGGATTAACTCCGCTCGCTGCTCGAACAGAACCGAAAAATGTGTTCTCGCATCATGGTCCATACTTCGTTCCTCGGTTTCGTGGTCCCCGGCAAATTATCACAAAATTGACAAACGTTCAAAGCCATTTTATCATGTGAAACAGTCCAAAGAGCCGGCGGGATCATCTATGCCGGCTACGGTCAGGCGCAGGATCGGCTTGTCGAGCTGTTCAATGAGGTCCTCCCCGATTACCAGACGTTGGTTCGTGATTGAGTAGTCACAAGGAGAAAGTGTATGAGCGAAGTATGGACCATGGGAGAGCTGTTGGTCGAGATCATGCGGCCTCGGGCCGGAATGACCCTCTACGAACAGGGAGATTTCCGCGGTCCCTTTCCCAGCGGCGCCACGGGTATCTTCATCGATACCGTGGCCAGACTCGGACACTCCGCCTCGATCATCAGCGGAGTAGGGGAGGATGATTTCGGCCGCTGTCTCCTCGACCGTTTTCAAAGAGACGGCGTACGCACCGATTTCATCGAGGTGTTTGCCAACAAATCGACGGGAGTCGCATTTGTTACCTACTTCGAGGATGGATCCCGCAAATTTATCTTTCACTGGGATGGTACTCCTGCGGTTATGGCCGGGACGCCGGAGGCGGAAAATGTCTGCGGAATGGATCCCAAATTTTTCCACGTCATGGGCTGCTCCCTCATGGCCAATGAGCAGTTCCGCCGACGGGTCTTTGAAACTGTAGAGCTTTTCGCTCAGGAAGGCGCCCGGATCACCTTCGACCCCAACATCCGCTTCGAGCTTCTCGGAGGGCGGAAGGTGGAGGAGATTGTCGGTCCGATACTCCGGCATTGCTCGATCCTCTTCCCCGGGGAGAACGAGCTGCTGCTGCTCAGCGGCAAGGCGGAAGTGGAAACCGCGGTAGCGGAGCTGTTTCGGCGACATCTTCTCGAAGTCATCGTGCTCAAGCGTGGCAGCCGCGGATGTGTAGTATTCACCCCTGATGGCAAAGAGGAGATTCCCGCCTTCAAAGTAACAGAAGTCGATCCCACCGGAGCGGGGGACTGTTTCGATGCGGGTTTTCTCTGCGGGCAGCTGGACGGACGGAGCCTGGTTGAATCGGCTCGACTGGCCGCCGCGGTTGGAGCTTTGAACGCCCAAGCCTTCGGTCCCATGGAGGGGGAGATCACACAGGCGTCCGTCGCCGCCATGCTCGAAGGCGGGTCGCCGGCATGACTACACCGGAGATTTTCCGTAAACTGATTGAGTCGCAGAACAGCGGCGATCCGCAGGGGGTATACTCGATCTGCAGCGCCCATCCGCGGGTGATCTCGGCGGCCATGGCCCAGGCTCAAGCCGATGACCTTCCGCTGCTCATCGAATCCACGGTGAACCAGGTCAATCAGTTCGGCGGTTACACGGGAATGAATCCGGCCACGTTTCGGGCTTTCCTCTTCGACGCGGCGGATAGAGTCGATTTCCCCAAGGATAGAATCATCCTCGGCGGCGACCATCTCGGTCCTTATCCGTGGCGAAAGGAGCCGGCCGAACAAGCCATGCAAAAAGCCTGCGATCTGATCGCAGGCTGCGTGAAGGCCGGATATACCAAGATCCACCTCGATGCCAGCATGCCATTGGGTGGAGATCCTGTGGATTCCGTCGGAGGTCTGGAGTCGGGCTTGATCGCTCGTAGGGAAGCTCGGATGGCGGCGGCTGCGGAGATCGCTTTCGGGGAATCGGGAAGCCCAGGCGCCGCAGGTGTCAACGGCTCTCCGCCGGTGTACGTGATCGGTACCGACGTGCCGCCTCCGGGAGGGATTCAGGCCGAAGAGGAAGCGGTGCCGGTAACTCGAGTCGATGACTTCGAGGGAACTGTCTCCACGTGCATGCGGGAGTTCGAGGCAGCCGGTTTGCAGGATGCCTGGAGGCGGGTCATCGCAGTGGTGGTTCAGCCCGGTGTGGAGTTCGGGGATCATAATGTTTATGAATACGACCGCGTCAAGGCCAAGGAGTTGACAGCCGCGGCTGGAGATCATTCCAATCTGGTTCTCGAAGGGCACTCCACCGATTACCAGCGCCCCGAGCTTCTCCGGCAGCTGGTGGAGGACGGGGTGGCGATTCTCAAAGTAGGACCGGCCCTGACCTTCGCCATGCGGGAGTGCTTGTTCGCCCTGGAGAGCATCGAGAAGGAGCTATTGGGTGGATCGTATAAGGCTCGTCTGTCCCAGCTGGGCTTGTTCCTGGATAAAGCGATGAGCGACAATCCCGAGTACTGGCAAAGCTACTACAAAGGCAGCGCGCAGGAACTCTACCTGTCCCGGAAGTACAGTCTGTCAGACCGCATCCGCTACTACTGGCAGGTGCCGATGGTCAGGGACGCCATCGCGCTTCTGCTCAACAACATCAGGCAAGTGCCCATCCCGTTGACTCTCCTCAGCCAATATCTGCCCCGGCACTACCTGAAAATCCGCGAAGGGCGGTTGACAGCGAGCCCGGAGGAGCTGATCCAGGTGAGTATCCGCATGATCCTTAAGGATTATTCAGAGGCTGTGCAGCCGAAAAACAGACAGTAAATGCGAAAGACCGGAACGGAGGTTCCGGCGGAGTACTTCGACTACGATATCCTCTGCAGAAGGAAATCGACCTCTGTTTCTTTTACAGTTGCCGGCGCCCAGTAGTAGAACTCATCAAATAGTCCGAGGTAGTCTCGACATGACCGCAGCACAGAAGCGATAAATCCCTCGAACATCGTGCAAAACAAAAAACCGGCCGTGGTTGTACGGATATTATAAACCCAGGTACAGATCCCGACCCTGAACAAGAGCGGCGATCTTGCGCTCGGCCACCGAACGGTGGAGCATCCAGAAACCGCAGTCCGGGTGCACCCAGCCGACACGGCCTTCTCCCAGGGTCTTTTCGGCTTTCTCGATGCGCCGGGCTACCTCGTCGGGGGTTTCCACCTGATTGATCTTGATGTCGACGACCCCAAGACCCAGGCTGATCTCCGGTCGGACATGCCTCAGCGCTTCCAGATCGCTCTCGGGGCGGCGGGCCAGCTCCAGAACCAGGTGATCCGCGTGCAGCTCGTTGAGAAAGGCGATCAGGCTCTTCCAGGTGCCTCTCTGTATGGTCTGGCCGCCGTAGTTGCCGAAGCAGAGGTGCACCGCCCTCTGGGGTCGGCCGCCGGTTCGGGCGGAATCAGCGCCTGATGCGCGGCCTACCGCATCCAAGAGCAGATTGACGGCCCGTGCGGCCAGCGGTCCCTCCTCGGGATTGCCGGGCAGGTTCGCCTCGTCTACCTGGACACAGGCGCACTCCAGGTCGGCGACCTGGGCCGCCAGAACCCTAGACAGGTCCATCAGCAGGGCTTCGAAATTCCCGTAGTGTTTGTCCAGGAGGGTACTGGCCAACATGTAGGGGCTGGTGACGGTAAACTTCAGGTTGCTGCCGGCAACGGATACGGAGCGCTCACAGTCCGCAGGGAGGTTCAATGCTCCCTCACCCAGAGGCGCCTCGACCACACCGGCGGGCTTGCGGCGGAAGCCCATCCCCTGTTTGCGCTGAAACTCGAGGGAGTCGCGGTGACCGATCGCCGTACGGACTCCGGCCAGGGGCGTGATGAAGTACTCGATCATCCCGTTGGTTTCGGGATGGTTGACGTCGAAGCGGTACAGCTCTCCGTCGGTGGGAAGATCGATCCCCGCCTGTCTCTGGATGTCCACCACTACCCGGGTGGCATCGAGGAGGGACTGTTCGGTGGGCATGGCGGCCAGCCAGGCCGGGTAGGGGTAGGAGCCCACCGTTGTGGTGAGGATTCTTGGGCCAGGTTGTGGCCCGGAGGGGACCGCGTTCACTGTATCCATTGAGCCGGGTTCCTTTCATCGTTATAGAAAAAATATAGAGGGAGCCTACCCCGCGGCCGCCGCTACGAGTCAAACCTCCCCGTCGTCGAACACGATGGTGGCGCCGCCCACGTCGATCACGTCACCCGGCTCGAGCACCTTGGTCTTGACCGGCCGGTTGTTCACGGTAAGATCGCCGGTGCCGACAACGGTGTAGGCTTTCTTCTTGGCGTCGTAGAGAACCGTGGCATGTTGCTCCTTGATGCCGGGATTGCCGACGATCGTAAGATCAGCATTGCGGCTGCCTCCGATCACCGTTTTCTTGGTACCAAGAGGCATCATTCGGGTTTGGGCCCGTCCCACCCTTGTTTTCAGGACCTCGAGGGTCGCCGGTCCCCTCTTCTTTTCGAATTTGAATAGGGAGATCAGCCAGAGCGCCAAAAAGGCCAGAACAAAGGGGATGATGAGCAGCACCCCGACCTTGCCATAGGGCAATCCGAACACTGTGCTGGAGAAGTAGAAGCGGGCGGCCTGCTGGGACTGTCCGTTCTCCTGAACCTGAACACGGACATACTTCTTCTCCGCGGGAGCCATGGTCGCCCGATAGCCGATCAGGTACTCCCCGGCCACCTGCTCGTGGATGCGCCGATACACCTGGGCCAGCTCCTCCTGACTGCGGGCGTCGAACACCGTGCCTCCCGTTTCCAGGGCAATGGCCTCGAGGTTGGCGTCCTTTTCAGCGGCGAAGTTGACGGCGTAGACCGAGATTCCCTCCTCCACACAAGCCTGGATCGGCTCGGTATAAGCGTAGATCTTATTTCCGAACTCGGGATGTGGATTCCCCGAATGCTGAAAATAGGGATAGTTCTCCCCGTCGGAAAGAATCACGATCGCCTTGCGGCCGCCCAGTCCTTGAAAGTCCCGGACCGCCAGGGTAAGGGCGGCGTACAGCTCGGTGTAGGCTTGCTCCGAACCCGGTTTTTGGATTCCGTCTAGGAAACCGGCAACCTGGCCCTTGTCACCGGAAGGCGAGGCCAGGAGGGTGTAGGAGGTGTTGTACGCCACCAGCCCGACGGTATCCTCGGGGCTGGTCATGCTGCCGAGGAAGGTGCGGACCGCGGTTTTGGCGTGGGTTATGCGCATGCGAGCCGCGTCCTCCGTTGGGCGGCCCTCCGGGGTGTCGTACATGCTCCCCGAGTTGTCTATCAAAAGCAGAAAATTGATACCCTCGGCGGAAGCCGCCTGAGGTTTGAACTCGGTGAGACCCTCGATTCTCTCGAAAGCCTGCCCGTCCGGGGATTCGAAGATCGTGAAACTTTCAGGACCGAAACCTTTCACCGGTACCCCCAGATCGTCGGTAACGCTCACGTACAGCCGGACCGTCTGAGTGAGGAGAAGCCGGGAGGCGTCGATCTGGGACAGTCGCAGGTTGTAGCCGAAGGCGGCGGTGCAGATCAGGAACAGTGCCAGGATAACAATCGTTTTTTTCATCGCAGCGCCTCCTTTAGTCGTATCTGTAAAAAAGTTTGGCCGAGCCGATTTTGAGAACATCCTCATACTTGAGACGGTGCTCGGTTACGGGTTGGTCGTTTACCAATACAGGGTGCTTCGGCTCGAGGTTGGTCAACAGCGCTTCGCCCCTGCGGAAGCGGATCTGAACCTGGCGATCCGCCAGGTTCTCGTAGGGTTCCAGGGTGATCTGGTTGCGCTTGGCCCGGCCGATTCGAATCCGGCTCTCGTTGAGTATGAACTCCTTGCCCTTCAAGCGGCCGTTCAACACTCTCAGAATCCCGAAGGCCATGCTGCGCTCGATGATCCCGTAAAACAGGCCGATGGCCAGCCCCAGAACGACCAAGCCGATCAAACGGGAAGGAAACGCTCGGGGCAGATACAACCGAGAGTACTCCAGGGCAAATCCACCGATCAGACCGCCGAGAAGGCCGCCGAGCACACCGATGCCCATTTTTTTTGCAGAACCCGCACGGAAACCTTCGGCCAAGCCCACGAAGATACCGAGGAAAGCCCAGCCGATCGCCCGGGATATCGGCAGCCCTACCCTTTGGAAGCCGCGGTAGGAGCTCAAGAATCGGCCGCCTATCAGGAACAGCGCCGCCTGACCGATCAGCAGACCGATGATCCCGCCGATCAGGCCGATGATCGCCCCGACGAACATCCCGACCAGGATCCTCGATTGGACTCGGGCGAAGATCCCTGCGGCGGCTCCAAAGAAGGCACCCATCAGGATTCCCACCGCGGCGCCGAGCACGGCGACGAACAGCAGGTAGGAAGGAAAACGGGCCTGACCGGCCACGATCAACTCGGTCAGCGGCCAGGCCGCCACCCCGCCGAGTATACCAAGACAGAGTAGGATAAGTCTCCGCAAGCCTGTGCTCATAGGCACCTCCTGTTATTCGATAGTGACATCAAGATTCTTGGCGGATTTGTCATAGCGTACGTTTATCTGCACGGTTTTATCGGAAAGCACGGTGACGGGAAGGCTGCGGGACAGCCGGTCGTCACGCTTCACCGTCAACAGATACTCCCCCGGATCGAGGAACAGCTCCAGGGTTCCCGCCTCCAGCGGTTCCAAGGCCCGGTAGATCCTGTCCCTGCCGCCGCTCAGGTAAGCCTGGGAGTCATCCAGCAGGATCTGCAACCCGTCAGCATCCGAATTGACGGTGAGCTTGCCGGGGTAGGGGATCAGCTGGACTTGGAGCTGCAGCAGCGGCTGGTAAGGCTTTATCCCCAAGTTGAAAGTCTGGGGGTAGTAGCCCGCTCGTTCGAATTTGAAACGGTAGCTGGCACCGGTGGTCAGAGAGGTGGCGATTCTACGATTCCACCGGATCCAACTTTCATTCATGAAAATGAAAAAGGATGTGGAGTCGCTCAAATCTTCACCGCTGCGGATATCCGATACGGTATAGCGGACTTCAAGGGGCAGGGACGGAGTCTGCTCCAGCTGGATCTCGATATGTTGTCCCGAGGAAGTATCGAGATGCTGTTTCTGGAGAGAACGGGAACCGAGGAAAAAGGACTCCCAGTGCAGCTGGCCCTCCAGATTCACCTTCAGCCTGTACCGGCCCGTCTCCAGGTACAGCCGTTCCGACTCCAGTAGATAGCTGTCCTCCTTCTGCGCGTTCTGTTTGGCCCGGAAGCGGAAGTCCGTATTGTCGATGCGTACCAGTTCTCCCCCTACTTCCCGGTACAGCACCGCGGCTATGTAGATGTCCTCCGGGTCCTTATAAGAAGCTGGGATTCGAGCGGAGGTAACGAGGGACCCGTATCGGTCGGGTTGAAGGATCTCGTAGTGGTACCCCTTCAGGTACAGGTAGTACCCCCCTGCGGCAACGGCTGCCCCCAGGATCAGTGCTGCAAAAACCCAGAACAACCAGGTGCGTCTGGGCTTGTAGATGTCGCCGATCTCCCTGCCCTGGATCACCCGCTTGAGCGCCCGTTTGACGGAAGCTGGGTCCCGGCGGATGATCTGGCGCAGGTCCTGGAAGCGGCGTCCCCGGTTAGGCTTCATGGCCTTGGCGATGATCTTGCCCAGGGCCGGGGCGATTTTCGGGTTTATTCTTTTGGGCGGGGTGTATCTGCCCTTGTGGATCAGGGCGATGGTTTCGGCGGTGAAGCTGCCGGGAAAGGGAGTCTTGCCGGTGAGCATCTCGTAGAGCACGACCCCCAGAGAGTAGATGTCAGCTCGCCTGTCCACGCTCTTGGCGTTGTCGATCTGCTCCGGAGGGATGTAGGAGGGTGTTCCCAGGGTCATGCCGTCCCGGGTCAGACCCTCTTCGCTGTCCTCCAACGAGGTGGCGATGCCGAAGTCCACCAGCTTGACTTCTCCCTGATTGGAAATCAGGATGTTGCCGGGTTTCATGTCCCGATGGATCACCCCTTTATCGTGGGCGTGCTTGAGAGCTTTGCACACCTCGTAAAAGATCAGGGCCGCCGCTTCGTTGGAGAGGTAGCGCTCCCGCTTGATCAGCTGCTCGAGGGACATCCCGTCGACGAACTCCTCTGCGATGTAGTAGGAGGAGCCGTCCTTGAAGTGGTCGTAGACCTGCACGATGTGATCGTGCTTGAAGTCCATCATGATGCGGGCTTCCCGCCTGAAGCGTTCAATGAACTGAGGCCCCCCCCTCAAGGTGAGCTTCTTGAGCAGGACAAACCGGTTCAGGGTGGGGTGTTTGGCCTTGTACACCGCCCCCATCCCGCCCTGGGCGATTTTTGAGACAATCGTGTACTTGCCTACTTTTCTGGTTGGTCTATCTGGTTTCTTCATCATCGATCAATTCTCGAAACGCCTCCCTATCCAATTCATGGATGTCTCGATCCAAGTCGATCGCCCCGGTTGCGGGCAGTACGGCTACCACAAAGCGGTCCGGATCGTGAATCTGCACGTAACGGCCGCCGGATCGCAGGTTGTAGCCTTCCCGCACGAGGCGGTGCCCGCCGAAGTGGTACGCCGTGTCGGCAGCCTCCGGCTCCAGATAGTGATCCAGCATCTGTTGAACGCTTCCCGGTTCCGCTTCGTCGTTGTCCGTCCAGGTCAGACCGTACACCACCTGAGGCAGCCTGTGGTATTCGACAACCTCTTGTTCCTGCATAAACCAAGCCGGCTCGGCGTGGGAGGCCAGGAAGTTGCTGCCCACAGCCAGAAGGGGAAACTTCTTTTCCAGCTCGGCGTAGGCCTTGAGGATCTCCTCCCCGTAGAAGTGATCCATGTAGATCTTGACCATGAGCCCTTCGTTGGCAAACTTGAGAAAGGGAAAGTTACCCTCTCCCTGTTCGTTGGCAACGTTCTCGTGATTGCCTTTGAGGAAGTGAAAATGATTCGGGAACTCCCTCTTCAGGGCCATGACCATCTCCATGACCCCGAGACTCTCCCTCATCTCATCATCCATATGGCTGTGTTTGCGGTATCCTCCCTTGAACTCCTCCAGTGCAGCTTGCCAGCGCAGGACTGCTCTGCCTTCGGCGTGAAAACCATCCCCGAGGCAGAGGATCTGCAGCCCGCCGGCGGCCATTCTGTCTACCGCCGGGCTGCCTTGCTCGTCTTTTAAGGCGAGAACGCTCAAGACCAGCTCCATCCGGGCATGCAGATCCGGCACCAGTATGGTCGGGATCTCAGGGTAGAGCCGGAGGAGCCCTCCGGGCAGACCTCCCCTATCCCGGGGGCGGATCTCTTCCGGCTCGTCGTCCAATACCGCTGCGGTTGCCAGAGTTTCTTCGAGAAGCTCCTTCGGCTCCGGAGGTCGATCCCGACCGAAGATCAGCTTCAACCTGTTCTTGAGCTCGGCTGTACTTCCGGGTTCCAGTTTGAGTCTACTCCAAATCCAGGTTTTTGTTTACCTCGACGAATCCTTCGGCAAGGATCATAGTCGCCTTGGTGATCTGTTCCTCCTGCTCTTCGGCCTCCAGATCTCCCGTGGTAACGGCGATCTTGAAGATCGGTGAAGAGCTCTGGATAGGTCCGACGGAGAAGCTCACCGTCTCTCCAACACGCACATCACTCGTTAGTTGGGAGTTGTCTTTGCTCGCCGTTTCCGGCACGTCCTGGCGCAGGCCGATGCTGGCGTACTGAACGGTACGCCCTTCCTCCCGGACCGGGCCGATGTTCAGAAGAGATCCGGAATAGGTCATGGCCAGGCAGGCCTGCTCGTCGAATTGATCGAGCTCCTCGACCTCCTCCATATTCATCTCCGCCAGCTGATTTTCGAACAGTTCTTTTTTCTCCAACCAGCCTTGGGCGATCATCTCCACCGATTCATCGGTGTCGGGCAGGCCCGAAGATTTGGTGATCTGCCGAATGTGATCTTGCACTTCTGCTGGAACTTGATCTAGATACTCACCCATGGGTTCCTCCTCGTCGTGGGTTTTCTCTTTCTAGTATAGCCCACCAGAGGAGAAAGGACAGCGTATTAAATATATTTTCCCTTGTTTCTTTGCAGGTATGGAGTACACTAATTGTACAAGGAGGATTCCTTATGGAGCCTGACAACCTTCCGCCGGAGGTTTATCTTGAGATCTTAAGCGGTGACAGGGAGGGAGAGATCTTCCCCATCACCCGCAAGACAGTAACCATCGGCCGGGATCCGCAGTGCGATCTCCATCTTCCCGATCCCTACATCTCCCGAAAGCACTGCCAGGTCGTATTCCGGGGCGACCACTTCACAGTGGTGGATCTGGGCAGCCTGAACAAGACTCGGGTCAAGGAAAAGGAGTACATCCAGAAAAACCTGAAGCACGGCTACCTCCTGAACGTCGGAAAGACCCAGCTGCGCTTCCTCTGGGCGGATGCCAAGGCCTGGCTGGCCGATCAAGGGATCGACGAGGCGGACAGCGACACACCGGCTCCCGAGGAGGAAAGCGATGAGTGATGAGATTCGCGAGCTCTCTGCGACGGTACGCTCCCATCTGAAAAAGATCACCGGCAGCTCGGGACTCCCCGATACCGAAGAGTCCTTCCAGAAGATGGCTTCCGTATGGCTGGAAAAGAGAAGGCTGTTCGAAGAGCAGATCCGGGCGCTGGACATGGAGGAGATCGAATTTTTTACCCGGGAGGATCCGCGAGGAGCGCTGCTGCTGTCCTACTCCGGTTCCCTGATCAGCCTGGGTAGGCTTTCCGGGGGCGGCAGACGGGTGGAGTACGCTAGTATCTCTCTGCGCGCCGATGTGCCCCACCTGGTGATCACGGAGAGAAGCGGACTGGACGCAGACATACGGATCGACGAAGAGGCTCAGTTCTCCAGCGGCAAGATCCGCAGCACCTCCAGCCTGTTGAAGATCGCCGTGTGTCCGGCGGAGGTCGGTGCGGAGGAGCAGGAGAAGCGCATCCGGGAGGCCACGATTTTCCTGACCAATGGGTTCGTCAAGATCAACAGGACTGTATTGTCACCGGGCCGGAGCCTGCCCGATCAGTTCAACAGCAAGGCGATCGTCGCCTACCTGGCCAGGAAGAACGGGCTGACTCAGAAACAGGCTCACCAGATAATGACGGACTACCTGACAATGATCGAATCGGGAATTTTGCTCGGTGAACGGGTACCCCTAGGAAAGATCGGAAGATTGTACTTGAAAAAGCGTCCGCCCCGAAAAGCTCGGGTGATGGTAAACCCGGCGACGGGCAAGAAAATGACCATCCAGGCTCGGCCGGAAGAGGCGGCTCCAAAGATTTCCTTCAGCCGTTTGCTCAAAGAGCGGGCCCGCCAGATCGAGCTGGGATAGACCCGGAAGCGCCCCGCTGTACCGGTTGTCCGGGAACCCTCTGTTTTCCTTTCTTTAGAAATTGTCTACACTGAACGATATGAGTTGGCAGAACATCTTGAGCAAATGGCGCGAGCTGCTTCTCAGCGGGGGTCTCCTCGTCGGTGCGGTCGCCGTGGCCCTACTGCTGCATCTGATCCTCTCTCTCATCACCCGAATATGGTTTCGCAGGCATGCGGAGAAAGGCAGCCTGATTTTGCGCTCGGTGATACGACACGTCAGAGGTCCCTTGCGTTTGGGCCTGCCTCTCCTGGCAGTGGTCGTGGTACTTCCCTTTGTCTCACTGCCGGAGCATCTGCTCGATCTGCTGCGGCACAGTATCAGCATTCTTACGATCATGACAGTCGCCTGGCTCGTTGTCCGCTCCGCCTCCGTACTGCAGGACTATCTTTTAGACAAGTACAGAATCGATGCTGAGGATAACCTCAAGGCCCGCAAGATCCACACTCAGATGCGCTATCTGAAACGGGTATTCGCCGTCATCGTCGGTGTTATCGCCCTGGCCTTGATCCTGATGAACTTCGAGAAGGTCAGACAGTTGGGCACGACAATTCTGGCCTCCGCCGGTATCGTGGGCATCGTTCTCGGATTCGCCTCCCAGCGCTCGATCGCCCTGTTGTTTGCCGGTTTTCAAATCGCCTTGACCCAGCCGATCCGTATAGACGATGTTGTGATCGTTGAAAACGAATGGGGAAGAATCGAGGAGATCACACTGACCTACGTGGTGGTCCGCATCTGGGACAAGCGCCGACTGGTGGTTCCCATCTCCTATTTCGTCGAAAAACCCTTTCAGAATTGGACCCGGGTCTCCGCCGACCTGTTGGGCACGGTATACCTGTACTGCGACTACAGCGTTCCCGTGCAGGCGGTTCGGGAAGAGCTGAAGCGCATACTGGAGCAGTCCGAGGACTGGGATGGGGAGGTTAGTGTTGTTCAGGTGACCGACACCACGGAAAAAACCATGGCCGTCCGGGCTTTGATGAGCGCAAGCGATGCTTCCCGTCTCTGGAACCTACGCTGCCGGGTGAGGGAGAAGCTGATAGATTTCATCCAGAGGGAGTTCCCCGAAAGTCTGCCTCGGTTTCGGGGGGAGTTCAGTGAAAAACCTGAGGGTTCTTGAACCCGGCGTGGAACCGGTTGAGGTCTCCGGAGGCTCGTAGGTGTACTTTAGATCACTAGACCGTCATGCTTTTTTCTGGATACTAAAACCCGCTTCGATTGCCAGACGTAGAGCTTGTGTACGGTCATGTATACCGAGCTTTGAATATATGACGCTCACATAGTTTTTTACTGTCTGCTCAGCAATGAAAAGGTTCTGGGCGATCTCTTTGTTGGAGTACCCCTTTGCAATCTGCTGGAGTACTTCCTGTTCCCGTTTGCTGAGAGATTCGAGGATTGTTTGTCTGGTTGACATCGCTTCTCCATCGCCGGGGGGATTTAGTTTGGCAACAAGCTTTCGCGCTACCTTCGGTGCTATCAGCACGCCGCCCTTGTGCACCGATCGGATCGCATTGATCAGGTAGCTGGTATGCACGTCCTTCAAAATGTATCCCACAGCACCGAGAGACAGAGCCTGCAGCACGTACTCATCGTCATCAAAGGTCGTGAGCATCATGATATGAACGCCTGGAAGGCTTTCCTTGATTATTCTGGTGCACTCCACGCCGCTCAAGTCCGGCATACGCACGTCCATTAGTATTATGTCGGGCTTCATTTCCAAAGCAAGCTTGATGGCTGTATTGCCGTCTGCCGCAATTCCCACGACCTCCAGATCGTCGGTCGTCGTTTTAATAACCGTTTGCAGGCTCTCAACAAACAGCACCTGATCGTCGACTAGAAGAAGACGTATTTTATCCACCTTTTATACCTCCGGAGTTAGGGGGAGCCACGCAGTAAGCCGTGTCCCTTCCCTCGGTTTGCTTTGAATTTCTGTGGTCCCACCGACCTGCGCGACTCGCTCGCGCATCCCGAGGAGCCCATATCCTTCTGTAATTTCCTTAAACCCGATGCCGTTGTCAACGATCGTGAGGGAAACCCCGCCATTTTCGCAGGTGAAGGATATGGATATTTCAGTTGCATTCCCATGACGCAGGGCATTGGATATCCCTTCCTGGACGAGGCGGTACAAAATCTTGTCCTTCTGCGCACCCATGCTCCATGGAGCATCACCCAGGTTGAGCTTGATTTTAATGGGAGTTGCCTTATCGAAGGATTTGACCAGGCGGTGAATCGCTTTCAATCCAGTCACTGTCGGTGTCTCGACTTTGCGGATCGCCTGGAGCGTCCTACGCACTTCCGCTAGACCCTCTTGCGCTTGATCCCGTGCCCTTTCCAAGTGTGTGGACAGCTCACTGTTTGTTTTTCCCGCCAAAGCCATTGCAGCGTCCATCATCATGACCAGGTTCGTCAGTGTGTAGCCCAGCGCGTCATGAACCTCTCGGGCAAGGCGCTTTCGCTCGCTTTCAGTTGCCTTTTGTTCCGATTGGGCCGCGTACTCCTGCAATTCCATATTGGTCTGCACGAGCTGTAAGGTAGCCTCGTCGAGCATCTTCTGAAACTCTCTGCTTGCTTTGTACCGGTCCCAGAACAAGCGCATCAGGACGCAGATGGTAATCGATATAACACAGTACAGACAAAAAGATAGAAGGTCGAAATTTGATGCTGAAGCCAGGATTGAACCCAGCACGGAGATCGGTCTCTGGAATAGCACGATGACCACAAACATCAGGGTGG
Organism: uncultured Spirochaetaceae bacterium; assembly: GCA_964604845.1. Classification (GTDB taxonomy): domain Bacteria; phylum Spirochaetota; class Spirochaetia; order SZUA-6; family DRHE01; genus JAFGQJ01. The sequence goes on along the minus strand of CAZSBH010000012.1, from coordinate 28,850 downwards.
CAAAGACAGCATTTGCCCAAAGAGGGGTGTAGGTTGTAGCTTCCAGGATCAGGGATGTCAGTAGGGCGAACTCCAGCATCATATTCTCTCCCATCGGCATACCGGCGATGAGGAGGATCAAGCCACGAATACTGAGCATCCCCCATACCAGAGAAATCTTCTTCAGGAAGGGTATCAGCGAAGAAATCGCCATAGATACGGTAAGAAGAAACAGGATCTGCAGATGCCAGCGGGCCGGGAGGGAAAGAACGATCGAAGTGCGTTTGAACTGGATGAAAGCTACGGCGTGGGCGATTGCTATCAAGAGAAATATGGTGATTCTGTAGAAAAATTCCGGCTTTTTCACAAATGAGGTACTAGTGTAAATGACTTGATGGCACGGATCAACAAGTTTATTTGCTCCTGATGCAGTACGGTGGTACCTGCCAAACGGTACTTGAATCGTTACCCGGGTAAGTGGGTGAGCCCCCTGCGCCCGTGGTATTATGCGGCTCGAGTGAAAAGCCTGTTATGTATTGGATGAGACTCAGAACATCCCAGTCTTATCTGGTGATAACAGTCGGGTTCTTATCCCTACATTGTCTCGAGGAAAGCGATCGCTTCCCTGGCAGCTTGATCGGGGTGACCAGCCTGAAGTTCCAGCACACGGTATCCATTGTAGGCTATTTTCTTCAACTCCGATATAACTGCTGGCCAGTCTATGTTCCCGGATCCAGGTACGCCGTGCTCATCGGCATCGCCTCTGTTGTCGGACAGGTGAACATGAAAAAGTCGGTCATGCAGGGTTCGGATGTACTCAGGTGCCGGTGATCGATACATTTCCCTGTGTAGATTCGCGTGCCCCGTATCGACGCAGAATCCAAGTAACTCTGCTCCCGGATAATCCCGGCACTCTCGAAATACCTGTTGTAGTAGATTTAGAGGACCGTTTTCTAGAGCCAGGCAGACGCCTCGCTCACCGCTGTATTCGAGGATCCTCTGAAGGAGGTCGTAATGGTCGTTCTCGATACCCTCCGAGTCCCAGACAGCATCCCACGTGCTAACCTGGAAATCCAAAGAACGAGGATGGATCACCAGCGGGTTCGCCCGGAGAAAACGGCACAGATCGATTTCCTCCATCAGTATCTCGAGGTTGAAATGGTGGATCAGGCGAGTGTGCGCGCTCAGTGCGCTGACATCGGTGCAGAGCTCTTTGAGTCGAGACCAGTTTTTCCGCTCGAACAGCTCCGGTTCCGGGGTCCAGTCGAGCCAAAGCTCCATGCCGTAACCCTGCTCTCGTAGTCGATTCAGCACTCGGTACAGTTGGGTTTCTGCTCCGAAGGCCTTGAGATAGTTCCAGGTACTAATACTGTAATTCGTACTCATCAGCCTTTAATGGTTGAGTGGGTCAAGCTGGAGATGAACTGCCGCCTGGCCAACAGGAAGGTGACAACCAGGGGTGTTATGATGACAACGGCTGCCGCCATAACCACACTCCAGTTTGTCCCGGCTTCGACGTCAGCGAAATAAACAATTCCTGCCGGAGGGGTGTACATGTTCGAGCTTTGGACCACGATCAACGGCCAGAAGAAGTCGTTCCAGTGAGTCACGATGCTGAAAATCGCGAACGCCCCGACTGCGGGACGGATCAACGGAATCAAGACCTGGGAAAGCATCTGAAGCAAGTTGCAGCCGTCGATGCGGGCTGCCTCGAAGTATTCGCTAGGTATTTGCTTGAAGTACTGTCTCATAAGAAAAATCCCGAATGGGGACCCGATGAAGGGCAGAATCAAAGCGGCATAGGTGTTGATCAACCTAAGCTTGGATAGGAGGAGGAAATTGGGTACTGCTGCAATATAGCGAGGGAAGACTAAGGCCGCCAGAACAACGGCAAACAGGACCCGTTGACCGGGAAAAGACAATTTGGCGAAAGCATAGGAAGCGGGAATGACGACCAACAGCTGGCCCAGTAGAATGCCGACGGTAACAATAGCTCCGTTTGCCAGAAAGCGTACGATCTGGGACTCCCGAAATACTCTAATGTAGTTGTCAATATTCGGGTTTTGGGGGAGCAGGTGCGTGCTGATCTGAAATACCTCCTTCACTGGTTTAAAAGAGGTGCTAAGCATCAAGAAGAATGGGAAAAAGGACAGCACGGCGCATATCACCAGAAAAAGAATCACCAACAAGCGAAATGGTTTGACCATTACTCGGCGATCCGGCAGGTTGCGTACACCAATATTTCGTCCTACTGGTAGTGGACCCATTTTTCGACTCTCATCTGAAGCAGCGCAAGGGCCAATACCAGAATGAAGAATACAACAGCAATACCGGAGGCATAGCCCGTGTCAAAAAACTTGAACGCCTCTTCGTACAGCAGATGGGATAACACCTGGGTCGCCCCTACGGGTCCGCCGTCGGTTAGAACCTTCACGATGTCAAAGGATGCGAGTGCGCGAACCGTCATGATAATCATGATGAACAGCGTTGTAGGGGAGAGCAGAGGCCAGGTGATGCTAAAAAACTGCCGCGGGCTGCTGGCACCGTCGATCGCCGCCGCCTCGTACAGTGTCTTTGGGATGTTGGATAATCCTGCGATAAAGAAAACCATCGCATAACCTGCATTGCTCCAGATACCGACGACGATTACAGCACCCATGGCGGTAGTGTTTTGGGTCAACCACGCGACCGAATTCATTCCGATTCTGAGCAGGAAAGCGTTTAGAACGCCGATGTGGGAATCGAATATAAATCTCCAGACAACCGCCATGGCAGCCATAGTAGCAGCAACGGGAAGAAAAAAAAGTGCTTGCCAAAAAGAGTGAAAGCGCCTGGCACCTATGATTGCCAAGCTCAAGATCAGTCCGATCCCAATGCTCAGGGAGCTCATCAGGACCGTATAGATGCCTGTATTCTTCGCGGCGTTCCAGAAATCGTCAGAAGTCAAGAGATCAACGAAGTTGTCCAAAAGCACAAATTCCCTTGAGGCATAGCCGAGTTTCCAATCCATCGTACTGAGATAGATCGAGTAAGCTACCGGCCAGAATACAAACAACCCCAGGAAGAGAAATGCCGGGAAAAGCAGCAGGTATGGGCTGAGATATCGCAGCCCTGCCCGTCTGGACAGACGGGCAGGGCGCGATGAAAGATTGGTCATGCAGTTATTTGAGCAAAGCAGTGACTTCGGCTGCTGCCTCATCTATGGCCTGTTTGGGTGTCTTGCTGCCCACTATGACCGCTTCCTGCATGTCTTTTAAGACCGCAGAGATCTTGTTGCCGTTCTTCCCCGGCCAGGAGTACCAAGGAACGACTCGGGCTGCCTGGTCAAGGGTCACTTTGTAGTTTTTATCATCGGCGTGTTGAGAGATCAAGGCCTCGATCACCGCCTGGTTTGCCGGTGTGTAGCCGCTGTTTGCAGCAAGAAGGCGACTCGCTTCCTCTTCGGTGATCCAACGAATGAAATTCCAGGCAACGTCGCGTTTGGCTTTATCTTTGGCAAATAGCATGGCTCCGTTGCCTCCGGCGGGAACACGTGGCAGACTGCCGTCGGGAGTGGGCATCGGCGACATGCGGACGGGGAAATTCGCCTGTTTGGGTGTGTTCACCCTCTGGAAACTCGAATCAACCCACATGCCGAGATTTCCGGCAACGAAGGTTCCCAGACCCTGATCGGTTACCGGCATAAGCCCGTTCTTGGTAAGGTCCGCCAAGTATTCCAGGACCCGCAGTCCTTTCGCATCGTTGAAAAGAATTTGAGTTCCCGCCTCATTGGCCATCTTACCGCCGAGGTTTTCGAGCATGGCTTGGAAAATCCAGTTTCCAGTGACCTGCCAGCCCCAAAAAATACCGAGGTGATCCTTGGCTTTGAATTTCACTGCGGCAGCTCGGGCATCGGCCCAGCTCTTGGGCGGGTTTTCCGGATCCAACCCAACATCATTGAACAGGTCCATGTTGTTGAACAACGCTGGTGTGCTGGTGCCAATGGGAACGAGGAATTGTTTGCCCTCAGCCTGCCCCAGACTCATCATGGCTGGGAACAGGTTACCTTTCTTGAACTTGGAATCCGAGTTCATGTAGTCGTCTAGGGCGACTGCGCCGCCGCTCTCTACCATAGTGCGGAGCAGAGTGTAGCCGACTTGACCGACATCTGGCGGATCTCCAGCAGCGAGTCCTAACAGAATCTTTTGGCTCAATGCCTCGTATCCACCGCTCGCCACCTCTACAGATTCAATCGTGACATTGGGATAGGCTTTTTCAAAGCCTTCCTTGAGGGGATTGATGTAGAGAAGATGTGTCTGGCTGGCGTAGTGGTAAAAGGTCAGCCTAATCGGTTTATCCGTTGACTCTTGCTGTGGAGTAGCGAGGGTAAAACTTGCCACCGAAAGCAGCAATACCAGTACGAACATGATCGTTTTCATCTGCGCCTCCTTCGTTTATTGCAGATTTCTTAATTTGCAATTGTACACTGGAGGCAGCCACGGTCGTAGCCTACTGGGGTACTTTCATGGTACTATTTTGGCAGTACTGAAGTACCCTAATAAGAACTGATTTTATGCTCTTCCATTTCTTTCCTGTGGATGATAGAGATTTCCTGCAACCCTTAGGGATGTTTCCCTGTCAATTTAATCAAACACATATTTTCTCGAAATTTTCTGATAGAGGAGCGTTGTTTTGGCCAAAGGAAAGCCAGATATCGATCCGGAACGCTGTAAGGGCTGCGGCCTTTGCGTGAAAGCCTGTCCGGAGCACATACTCGAATTGGCGGACACCTTCAACAGGCAGGGTCACCACTATGCCGTTTGTATCGATCCAGATCGTTGCACCGCCTGTACATTCTGTGCCATTATCTGTCCGGATACTGCGATTGAAATTTGGCGTTTCGCCAAGGCAGTTTGAAGGGGGTTTTTGTGGCTGAACCACTGCTGATGCGAGGAAATGAAGCGATCGCCGAGGCCGCAATCATCGCCGGCTGTCGATACTATTTCGCCTATCCCATTACCCCGCAGAACGAGATTGCAGCCTATATGGCCAGGAGAATGCCGGAGGTCGGCGGAACTTTTCTGCAGGCCGAAAGCGAGATCGCCTCGATCAATATGGTTTTCGGCGCAGCCGCTGCCGGGGGCCGAACAATGACCTCTTCCAGCTCCCCCGGAATCAGCCTGAAGCAGGAGGGCTTGTCCTACATGGCGGGGACGGAACTGCCCGCGGTTGTCGTGAACATGATGCGGGGCGGACCGGGGCTGGGAAATATTTCCGGGGCTCAGGGGGATTATTTCCAAGCCACCAAGGGGGGAGGCCATGGGGACTACCGAATGGTCGTGCTGGCTCCGGCCTCGGTTCAGGAGCTGGCCGATTTGGCGGTCACCGCATTCGATCTATCCGACAAGTATCGAATTGTGACCATGATTTTAGGGGATGGCTATCTGGGCCAGATGTCCGAATCCCTCGTACTACCGAAGCCTTCTAAGAAGAAGTTCGACAAGTCTTCATGGATTCTCGACGGGGCAGCCGGCAGAGAGCCCCGGATAATCGCCTCCCTTCGGCTGAGGCCCGAAGACGGGGTGGAACAGATCAACCTTCGGCTTCAGGAGAAGTATCGAAAGATAGAGGCAGCCGAGATTCGCTTCGAATGTTATCACTGCAAGGATGCCGAGGTTCTTCTGGTCGCCTTTGGTTTTGCCGCCCGGGTCTGTAAAGCGGCGGTAAACGCATTGCGGGAAGCCGGTGTACGGGCCGGGTTGTTTCGTCCGATCACGCTTTGGCCTTTTCCATACGAGGAGCTGCTCAAAAGCGCAATGCGGATGAAAAAGGTTCTGGTTGTGGAGATGAACGCAGGACAGATGCTGGAGGATGTTCGCCTTGCCCTGGGCGATAAGGTTCCGATCGAGTTCTACGGACGGATGGGTGCCATGCTCGTAGAAGTCGAGGAGATTATCAAAAGGATAAAAAAAGCATGAGAAGTGAGGAAGCGGGCAACAAGCTTGTGTTCACTCGGCCCGAGTCTCTTACCGATGTTCCCACCCACTACTGCCCGGGCTGCGGCCATGGAATCATCCACAGGCTCATGGCCCAGGCTATTGACGAGCTGGGGATGCGGGAGAAGACGGTGGTCATCGCTCCGGTGGGGTGTGCGGTACTGATGTATTACTATATAAATGCCGACGGATTGGAGGCTTCCCACGGCCGGGCACCTGCCGTAGCGACCGGGGTCAAGCGTGTGCTTCCCGACCGATTGGTGATCTCCTACCAGGGCGACGGCGACCTCCTGGCGATCGGCACGGCGGAAACGGTCCACACGGCAAACCGTGGTGAGAATATTACCGTCCTTTTCGTGAACAACGCCATCTACGGAATGACCGGAGGGCAGATGGCTCCGACCTCTCTTGCAGGACAGAAAACCAAGACCTCCCCGTACGGCCGCAACCCGGCGGAAGTGGGAATGCCGATTCGAGCCTGCGAACTGCTGAACACCCTCGAGGCGCCTGTTTTCATAGAGCGCTGTTCGGTCCACGACGTACCCCATATCCTCAAAGCCAAGCGGGCAACCAAGAAGGCCATCGAAAACCAGGTCAAGGGTCGGGGATTTTCCTTTGTCGAGTTCCTCTCCATGTGTCCGACCAACTGGGGAATGAGCTCACAAGCAGCAGCGGATTGGGTAGGCAACGAGATGGTTCCCTACTATCCTCTCGGCAATTTCCGAGACCGTTAGGAGGGAGGAAACGATGCGGGAAGAGATCATCTTCGCGGGTTTCGGCGGCCAGGGAATCATCCTTTCCGGTACGATCGTCTGCCTTGCAGCCATGAAGGAGGGGAAAAAGGTTACCCACATTCCCGCCTACGGAGCGGAGATGCGCGGCGGCACGGCCAACTGCTCCATCGTGATCAGCGACCGGGAGATCGCCTCGCCCCTGGTGCCCCACCCGTCGGTATGTGTTGTATTGAACAAACCCTCCCTGATCAAGTTCGAGCCGAAGGTTAGGGCGGGGGGTATTCTCCTGTACAACACTTCCCTGATCGATATCAAACCGTCCCGCACGGATATCGAGAACATTGCGGTGGCAGCGAATGCGATGGCGGAAGAGGAAGGCAGCGCCCGCTCCGCCAACATGATCATGCTCGGCCTGCTGGCCAAGCTGAAGCCTGAGGTCGCTGCCTTGGAATCCATCCGGGCTACACTGGACCGGGCCGTCTCAGCCCGGCACAGGAGTCTGAACGAGATCAACAAGCGCTGTTTGGCCCGGGGGTATGCCCTGAACGCGGATTGACCCGGCCGATTACAAAGTCCAAAGACCTCGGAATCCTATTTCTTGTCCCCTTCTTTTTTAACGATTCTGTAAGTAATCTCGTAGATCACCCGACGGGGTCCGATCGCCACGATCTCAATGACGTGATTTGAGACGACACGATAGATTATCCTAAATCGGCCGATCCTGTAACTCGATAATCCTTTGAGCTCCTCTCTCAATGATTTTCCGGAATAAGGATCGGATAAAATGCGCATCAGCGCTGATTTGTTCTTTCTTTTGAGTTCAGGATGGGCGCCTCTAATAAAACCTGTCAGTTCATCGGAGATGCGAAGTTTGTATGCTGACTGCATGTGGAATAGCAGATCGCGAGCTAAAGCAACTCTTCAAGTGTATAGAGCTTGCTCTTCGTCTTCAGAGCCAAAATCCCGCTTTTAATTTCCTTCATGAGATCGGCATCCGATTTTATGTCAGCTGTTTCCTTCCAGCTTTCATACTCATAAGGACTTACCAGCACTGCGGCGGGTCGACCGTTCTTGGTGATAACAATCTCTTCGTCTGTAGAATGAATACTCTCTACCAACTCACTAAGTTTCATTTTCACTTCCGACAGAGACAGCGTCTTCATTGATGTTCTCCTTTCTGGTCAACCATTATTATAGTCATAATTACACTTTCCTATGGAGAATGTCAACCAACCCGAACCCAGCCGCTTACCCTGCGAGTTCCGCAAACATCGCGTTGGTTCGTCGCCCGTACTCCAGATAGACCTCCTCGGCCTCCTTGCCCGTCGTTGATTTGCCCAGGTGGATCTGGGCGGTGATGTGGGGCTCGATGGAAAAGGCGCCGGTGTAGCCGAGATCGAGGACGGATTCCAGGATCCTGCGCACCATGCTCTGGCCCTCTCCCGGGTAGGTGTACTCGATCTCGCCCTTCTCATTCTTTGCGCAGTCCTTGATGTGGATGTGTTTGATGAAGGGAAGCGCAGTCTGATAGAAATCCCAGGTTTCCTCTGCCGGATGCCCTTCGCCGACCGGATTGCCCGTGTCGAAAACGATCTGCAGGTGGGGAGAGTGCACCTCCTCCAACAGCTGCTTCTGGTTCTCCGGGCTCATACCGCCCCATCCGGAGCAGTTCTCGTGCACCATCACCACATCGCCGTCAGCGGCGATCCGGGCCAGTTCTTTCATCCGGCGGATCGCCTCCCTCTTCCACCCCGCCTCCGAGAGGCCGTCGTTGGGATAGGACATGACCCGAATGAAGCGGGTATTCAGGCGCTGCATCCGGGGAATGGCCGTTTTGAGCTCCTCCACGTCCACCTGGAAATCGGAGGTAATCGGTCGAGCCCAGTTGGCGATCGAGGAAGCCAGGCAAACCACGCCCATCTTCTCTTCTTGGAGGGTCCGGAAGACCTCGTCGAAGGCAGCGTCATCGATAGCACAGATGTTGGTCTTTCCGATCAAACGCAGCTCGAGGGTGTCCCAACCCAGTGTCTTGTGGATTCGGATCTGCTCCTTCAGTTCAGGAGAGCCTTCATCCGCGATACCCGTGATCCTCATAATTTCATTCCTTTCATCCTAAGGCAGCGGCCGGCCGGTTGCCGAGCGCTTTTTCGTACACCCTGTAGGTTTTTGTAATTTCTAATCCAAGTTTCTGCAGTGCATTGATCATGCTCGAATTGTCTTCCAGAATGTAGCTCGCCTCCAACCGCACACCTCGGGGAGCAAGAGCTTCGAACAGGCTCATGTAAAGCAGAACATCGAGTCCCAGGCCGTGGTACTCCGGCAGAACGGCCAGACCGAAGAGCCGGAAGTCCTGAAGTCGTTTTCTTCTCCGGACCAGGGTGATGAAGCCGAAGGGCAGGATCCTGCCCCGGATCCGTCGCAGGATGATGTTGATATCGGGAAAGCCCAGACAGAATCCAACGGGTTGCCCGGCGTCCTCGACCATCCAGATGGCGTCCGGATCGGCGATGGGTTTGAGCTTTTTTATCGTCGATTTCAGCTCTTCCTTATCGTAGGGAGCCCAGCCCCAGTTGTCGCGAATCGCCTGGTTGGAGATGCGCCAGATAGCCTCGGCATCCCTGGTCAGATGTTTCATGTCGATCCGCCGTATCCGTATATCCGGGCGGCGGGCCGCAAGCTTCTCCCGGAAGCGGATGAAGCGCTCGGGGATCTGATACCCCTGCTTCGAATCCCCCTCGAAGGCGAAGAGGTCCTTCACCTTATCGTAGCCCAGATTCTCGAGGTACTCGTTGTAGTAGGACGGGTTGTAGGGCATCATGAACGTCGCGGGTCTATCGAATCCGTCGTACAACGATCCCCAGCACTCGGGAACAGGATTGATCGGCCCACGGAGCGTATCCATGCCTCGAGCGATCATCCACCGCTCGGTCTCGGCGAACAACTCCTCGGCCGCCTCGGGCGCGCGGATAGATTCGAAGGAACCGAACATACCGACCTTTGAATCGTAGTAGTCGTTGAAGTTGTGATCTACATAGGCCAGGACCCTGCCGACCACCGATCCATTCTCTCGAGCCAGGAAAAGCGCGTAATCCGAATGAGCCAAGATGGGATTCTTTGCGGTGAAGGTCTGCCGCTCCTCCATCCAGATCGGCGGCGACCACAGGGGATCTTGGTTATAGAGCTTTTCCGGGAAATAGACAAACTCCCGCAGTGCTCTTCTGGTCCGGACCTTCTCGATTGTCACAGCCAATTTTTGCAGAAACCCATGATTCGGCTGACGCCGGGGCAGGTCGTCATTCTACTTGGTTCTTGGATTTTTGCCAATCAATCCGCCGGTGTTGGGAACTTCATTTCAATGAAGCCGCTGGTTGGAGTATACTGGCTCTAAGGAGAGAGAGATGAAACTCAAGGCTTTGACGATAGTCCTGACGGTTTCTCTAACGCTTCTGATCCCTCGAGCCGGCGCCTGGGACGAACCGCGGGAGATGCGGCAGAGGCGTTTCGATATGGTGAGCCGCCAGATCGCCTTCAGGGGAGTCCGCAACGAGGCTGTTCTGGAGGCAATGCGTACCGTTCCCAGACATCTTTTCGTGCCCGAGGGGATTCGAGACAGCGCCTACTGCGATTCCCCTCTTCCTATCGGGGAGGGACAGACGATTTCCCAACCCTACATCGTCGCCCTGATGACCGAACTGCTCGGGGTGCAGCCGGATCACCGGGTGTTGGAGATCGGAACGGGATCCGGGTATCAGGCTGCGGTACTGTCCGGGTTGGTTGACGAGGTGTTCTCCGTCGAGATCAAGGGGGTTTTGTATCAGCGGGCGAAGAGGATCCTCGAGGAGCTGGAGTACCGCAACGTCCGTACCCGCCACGGCGACGGCTACTACGGTTGGGAGGAAGAGGCGCCCTTTGACGGCATCATCATTACCGCGGCGGTGGATCATGTGCCGCCTCCGCTTCTCCGGCAAGTGGTGGATGGAGGAAAGATCGTGCTTCCGCTGGGACATCCTTTCAGCTATCAGAACCTGGTAGTGGTAACCCGGCAGGGGGAGGATTTCCGACTGCAGCAGATCACCGGCGTTCTATTTGTTCCCATGACCGGCAAAGCTCTGGAAGGCTATTAGCTCATGAATTCTAGACCGGCATGATTTTCCTGGCCGTCTTCAGCGTTTCCCTAACCTCTCTCTGTTACGAGGTGCTGCTCACCCGGTTTTTCTCCTTTTCCCAGTGGAACCATCTTTCCTTCATGGTTATAAGCATCGTCCTGTTCGGTTTTGGTGCAAGCGGCAGTGTTCTTAGCCTGATCGAGAGACGCCGCCCGGGCTGGTCAGTCGGCGCTCTCGATTCTCACGCATTTCTGGCTCTGATGCTTCTCTGCTCCCTGTCCATCGGCGGATCCTTCCTCCTAGTCAAGAACATCCCCTTGGATTACTTCCGCATGCCTCTGGAAAGGCGGCAGGCAGCTTATCTGTTAACTACGTTTTTCGTTCTTTTGGTTCCCTTTTTCTTCGCCGGTGGGGTTATGTCGATCGCCTTTGCCGGATTGCCCGGTCAATCCGGGTGGATCTATTTCGCCAGTATGGTTGGCTCGGCAGCGGGGGCCTTGCTGCCGGCTTTGCTGCTGCCCTGGCTGGGAGAGGGACGGATCGTGTTCAGCTGCGCCGTGCTGCTCCTCCTTTTCCCCTTCCTCCGATCCCCGGGTCTTCCGCGGGATTTTCCCGGGTCGGATCCCACAGGCTTCAAGGGCACCCGCCTGCTGATCCTGTGCGCAGCCGGAGTGCTGTTTCTGCTGAATGGTGCTCTATTGCTCTACAAAGGAGGAAGGTTTCTCGAGATCCACCCGTCGCCGTACAAACTGCTGCCTCAGGTACTGCAATTTCCCGACACTTCTGTGGTGACAGGAAGCAACACGATCCGGGGACGGCTCGATAGGCTGGACAGTCCGTACATTCGTTTCGCCCCCGGCTTGAGCTTGAAATACCAGGGGAATCTTCCCCAGGCCACCTTTCTGATTCAGGACGGGGACGGGCTGTTCGTGCTGTACGATCTGGAGGGTGATTTGGGTTTCAGCCGCTACCTCCATTCCTACGCCGGGTACCTTCTCCGAAGACAGGACGGTCCGGAGCAGGTGTTGATCCTGCAGCAGGGCGGGGGCTTGAGTCTGCCCTGCGCGGTAGCCTCCGGGGCGAAGGATATCACCGTGCTGCTCGACCACGGGGAAGCGGCGGGTCTGTACCGCACGCGAACCGCGCAGAGGCGGCGGGATATCCAGTCGAACATCCGCATCGTAGCCGGCAATATGCGAAAGTATCTTGCCCGGAATCAGGAGCGGTACCGGCGTATCCAATTGGAATCTTGGGGTCCCTCGATCCCCGGGATGGCCAGCCTCAACCAGGAGCACCTTCTGACCGTCGAAGCCTTTTCCTGCTATCTTGATCATCTTACCGCCGATGGAATCTTTATCCTGTCCCGAAAACTGCTCCTGCCGCCCACCGATATCCTGAAAGTTTTTGCTGCTGCCTATGCCGGCCTCGAAGCCCTGGGTGTAGAAAATCCGGGCAGGCACATAATCCTGGTTCGCGGCTGGGACAGCTACACGATTCTTTGTTCCCCCGCGCCCTTCGATCCGCCTTCGATCGCCGACCTGCGGGAGTTCTGCCGGGAACGCAACTTCGATCTGGTGTTTTATGAGGGCATAGAAGCGCGGGAGGCCAACCAATTCAACAGCTTCGCCGAGGCCTATCACTATCGGGAGATTCAAAGCCTGTACCGGGTTCTCCGGGAAGGAAAGTCGGAACAGTACTATCGCAGCTACTACCTGGACATTGCTCCGGCTCGGGACGACAGGCCTTTCCACAGTCGCTTCACACGGTGGTCGAAGCTCGGGGCTCTGTATCGAAGCACGGGCAGTCGTTTCTACACGCTGTTTCTGTCCGGGGAAACCGTGGTCATGGTGGTTCTGGGCATTGCCGTCGTGCTAGGGGTGCTGCTGCTTCTGCTTCCCCTACTGCTGCTGCGGGATCCGGATCGCCACACTGAGGGAAAGGAGAGCTCGATTCGTCCTTCTGCGGCGATCGTGTACTTTCTGGCCGCCGGTGCGGGCTTCATGCTTGTGGAAATGGCTTTTCTTCAGGGCTACACCTTCGTATTTGGGAATCCGGTGATTGCCTTCACCGTGGTCTTGGCCGAGCTCCTGGTTGTGTCGGGGATCGGAGGAGCCGTGTCCGCGCGCTGGAATCGGCGGATTCTGCCGCCCCTCCTTGTCGTCCTGGTACTCTGCGTGCTGCTGCTCTTTCCGCTTTTTGGGAGAGTGGAAGAGATCCTCCTGCAGGCATCCGGATTGGGGCAGGCACTGGGGTCTTTCCTCCTGCTGGCACCGATCGCTCTTCTGGCCGGAGTGCCATTTCCCGTCGGGCTGCGCCTGCTGGTGTCCTCGCCCCGTTTGCGGGCCTACGGTTGGGCGGCCAACGGCATCGCATCCGTAGTGGCTTCGATTCTTGCCCTGCCGCTGGCTATGAGCTGGGGCATTTCCCGGTTGCTGCTGCTGGCCGCTTTGTGCTACGCCCTGATGTTGGGAGTCATCTACCGGAGGTTGAACAGCGTGAGCAGCCCGGTGGAGAACCAGGGCACATAGGTGATGAGTAATACCACCGCAAGAAGGGCCAGGAAGAAGGGGATCACGTTCTTGTAGATCCGAACCAATGGCTGATTGAAGCGATAAGCGGCCAGGAATAAATTCAATCCCACCGGCGGGGTCAGATAGCCCACACCGAGGTTGGCCAGGAAGATCACCCCGAGGTGCACCGGGTGAATGCCGAAGGCTGCTCCCATGGGAATGATCAGGGGTACCACGACCAGGATCGCGGAGAAGATGTCCATCAGGCAGCCGGTGATCAGAAGAGCGACGTTCAGCAGGATCAGGAAGACGTACTTCGAGCTGATATTCTCCTGCACCCAGCTGCTCAGACGCATCGGCACTTCCGCATCCACGATGTAGTAGGACAATCCTTTGGCCGCCGCCAGAATGATCAAAACACCGCCGACGATGGGGATGCACTTGAGCATAACACTCGGGAGGTCTTTGAGAGATAGATCCCGGTGGACGAACACCTCGATGATCAGTGAGTAGATCACGGCCACGGCGCCGGTTTCCACCAGGGTGGTGATTCCCAGGAAATAGCCGAGGAGGATGATAACGGGAAGCAGGATCTCCCAAAAAGAATCCTTGATGGCCAACGCCGCTTCTTTGATCTCAAAGGAAACCGGCTTGACCTTGTGGGTGACGGCGGTTATCACGCCGATTCCGCATAGGGTGATGACCATGAGCAGGCCGGGTATGATGCCGCCGACGAACATGTGCTTGATGTTGATCTGGGCGATTACGCCGTAGAGGATGATCGGAAGGCTGGGCGGGAACAACAGTCCGATACTGCCCGAACCCGTGATCAGTCCGTTGGCAAAGTCCGTGGTATAGCGGCCGCTTTCGACCAGCACGTAGGCCAGCAGGGCGCCTAAGGCCAAAATGGTGACCCCGGTCGCGCCGGTGAAGGTGGTAAAGAAGGTGCAGACCAAAACGGCCATGATGATCAAGCCGCCGGGAAGCCATCCCAGCCAGGCCCGAAACAAGCGCACCAGCCGTTCCCCGGCCTTGCTCTCTGAAAGGACAAATCCGGCAAAGGTGAACAGCGGGATTGCCGGAATGCTGTAGCCGGTGAGCATGGAATAAGCTTCGCTGGGGATCACCTCAAGAGCTCCGAAAGAACGCACAAACAGCAGATAGGCGACCCCGCCCAGCACGATGAATATGGGGGTTCCGAAGAAGATGGAGGCGATGAGGATCCCGGCTCCAACCAACGCGACGCGTTCAGCGATACCGAAGAACACCTCTTCGAGAGCGGCGAAAACCATCGGAACCTCAGGCACAAGGGTATAGAGGATGTTCATCACCGAGCTGAAGGCGATGATCGTTCCCAGGACACAACCCAAGGCGGCGATCCCACGCTTTAGTCCTCGAACGGGAGAACGGGTGAGAAAGCGTATGGTGATGAGCAGGAATCCCAGAGGGATGACCGCCACGGCGAGCTGAATGGGAATAAAGGCGATTTTCTTTGTCGGATCGAACCCGATCAGCACCAGGGAGAGGGCGCTCCAGGTCATGGCCGAAGAGATAGTGGTGGAGATGAAGGTGGTGGCAGTGATGATCCAGCTGCGAACCCGTTCGCCAATCATCTCCACCCCCGCCGAAAGGGTGATATGCATACCCTCGCGGGAGGTAATGGCTCCGCCAAGGCAGGTCAGCCAGAGTACCAAATGTTGGGTCAGATCCGAAGAGCTGTGGATTCCGGTTTTAAAGAACAGTCTGGCGATGATCTCCATGGCCGGCAGAACTGCTATCAGCAGCAGGATGATTCCCGAGACCCCGTTTTCGAAACGGAAAAGCCCGCGTATTGTCCTGTTTTCCGGCAGCTGTTGAGATTCTACTGAAGGCATTATTTTTGCCGAAACTCCGCGACGATACGTTTCGCCTCTTCGTAGAGATCGCGGGAGATGACGTCTCCGATGAGAATGCTGAAGCCTGTCTCAACCAGGTTTTCCCACTCCTTGAGGGCTGCAGGGGGCACTTCGTGGATGATCAGTCCGTTTTCCTTCATGATCTCTATGGCCTGGTTCTCCACGGCCTTGACCTCGGCCTGCAGATCGTTGAGGGCTCGCTGGGTGGTCTCCTTGAGCTTCGGCCGCAGATCCGCCGGAATGCGATGCCAGGACTGATTGGTAATGATTAAACCGGCGGTGAGGGGCGTCCAGTTGATATCCGTCATATGGGGGGCCAAGGCGAACCACTGCATCGCCGCTGCGGTCAGCGGAGAGGCGGAGAAGACCTCCACCATCCCGCTCTGAAGGGCTGCGAAGGCGTCGTTCGGCGGCAGAGGAACGATATGAAATCCCATCGCCTTCCAGGCCTGATCGACTTCCGGACTCCCCTCCATGACGAAAAACTTGAGCTTTTGGAAATCCTCGGGAGTGATGACCTTCTGCTTGGCGAAGAAGCGCAGCCACCCCGACTTGGTGATAGCCAGAAAGGTGAATCCTTTCTCTTCGAGCAGCGCCTCCAGCTTGGGACGGAGCTTCTCGAATAGGTAGTCCAGCTCCTCATCATTTCGAGTCAGAAAGGGGAGTTGATAGACGAGGAAATCCGGATTGATCTTTCCCAATCCGGAGCCTGTCATGGCCGCAGCCTGAATCTGATTGATTCTCATCTTGCGGATCATGTCCGGCTCGTCCCCGGCGATGCCGCCGCCGTAGATCTTCATGGTCACCCTACCCCCGGAGATCTTCTGCCAATCCAGAGCGATGCGTTTCAGAGCCTTGTCCCAGGGCGAACCTTCCGGGGCGACGCTGCCCACCTTGATCACCTGAGCGGCGGCTTGGGAGGCGCTGAAGAAAATGGCGGCCAGGAGGAACAGCAGTAGGAGAACTTTGTATCTTCGAGAGTTCGATATTTGCACGTTAAGCTCCCTCCTCGGTGTGTTCCGTGTGAGGCTCTTCTTCCAGATCTAGGAGAAAGAAATCCTCCACGTGGTCAAGGAGCCAGCGAGCCTTTTCCTGACTCAGTAGATTCTGTAGACGATTGTCCGGATTTGCATCCGGATCGATGGCGATTGCTTCCATGAGAAGCTGCCGGAACTCCTCGACATCCTGATTGGCTACGGAAACCGTGCTTGCCAGAGCGACGTAAGGAGAGGCGGAAAGACCTTCTGAGTATTCGACTGCCTTCTCGAAATGATAGCGCGCCTTATCCTGACTGCCCCCCATGGCCTCGGGCAGGGAGCCGTAGATCGAAATGAGGGTATCGTGAATCATGCCGCCGGAGTAGGATTCATCCAGCTCCAGGGCGCGGTTCAACAGGGCAATCGCCTTGGGAAGGTTGAGCAGCAGTTCCATGTCGAAGGTGTCCGTGGAGAATGCCCCCAACCATGACGCGGAGCTCCAGAATAAAAGGGGAACGTCTTCGACACTGGTCGGAGCCAAGGCCTGTTCCAACTCATTCTTTTTGAGGTGGTCCCCAAATCCAGGATAGCGCAGCTCCATGGCCTGCAGCAGGTATCCTCGTCCCCGGAGGTACATTTTTTTTGCCCGCTGCAGCATTTCCTGCTGTTTTTCGTACTCGCTGCCCGGAAGCATGCCCGCGGGGGTTTGGATGAAGGCGTTTGCATACATAGTGAACATGCTGCCGGTGGTAAGAAGAAGATCTTCGTTTTCCGGAGTCTGCTCCAGGAGAGATTCGTAGAGCTTCATAGCAAAGGGAAGAGCATCCGCCACCAGCTGAGGATCCTCCTCGCCGGTGAATACGGTGCTGTCACCGGAGGAGAGGGTTTTCGCGATGACGTTGACGGCCAGCTTGTTGATGGAACAGGAGCTGCCCAGCAACATTACAAGCAGAACAGCGATAAGGACCGTAGCTTTGCCTTTGTGCATACATCGATTCTGCCATGGACTCCGCTGGTATTGCAATAGAATTTTTCTTAACGGATAGGTATCACAATAAGTAGTCTTCCTTGACGGCCAGGATCGGAGAGATTAGGATATCCTCGTGCAAGTACTTCTGGTGGGTGTTGACAGAGCAGCATTTAAAATCGACGAGGACGAGGGGTGTCAGCTCCTGTTCGCAGAGGATACTGAGGAGGCACTGCGCATTGTCCTCCATACTGACATCGATGTGGTGGTGCTTGACTGTAGCGGCGCGTCGGAGAGAGAGCTGCGGGACGGGGTACACAAGCTCAAGCGGAACACGGATCTGCCGATCGTCGCTCTGGTAGACGATCCCGCCGGCGGCTCCAAGGCGGTCGCGGCGGGTTTCCAGGATTTCCTGATAAAAGAGCTGCTTCACGAAGATCTTCTCAAGCGGGTCGTTCGCTACTCGGGACAGCTGCACAGGACCACGAAGGCGGTGGCGGCTCTATCCGAGCAGATCGAAGGTTTCAAAAACCACATCGATCCTTTTTATTCCCTCTTCGTTCACTCCCCGGTGGGGATGGTTCTTATGGATCTGGAGGGAAGACTGTTACGCAGCAATGCAGCCCTGGAGACAATGCTTGGTTACACGGTCGCTGAGCTGGAGAATCAGCAGTTCTCGATATATATACATCCCGAAGATTCTCAAAACTACGTAGAAAACCTTGCCGCCCTTCAGGAAGGGGAAGTCCCTTTCTTCGAAACGGAGAGCCGATTTCACCGCAAGAACGGCGAGGTAGCCTGGTGGCGACTCACCCTGTCCTTGCTTCGGGACCAAGCCGGAGCGCCCCGGTTCATATACGGATTGGTCAAGGACGTCAGCCGGTGGAAGAAGAGTGAAGTCAATCTGCAGAAAGCGAAAGAACTTGCCGAAGCCGTGGCCCGCACCAAGTCCGAGTTCCTGGCGAACATGAGCCACGAGATCCGTACACCGATTCATACGATTACGGGGATGACCGAGCTTCTCCTGGACACGGAATTGGATATGGAGCAGGCGGAGTATGCCGAACAGGTCCGATTTTCTGCGGACGTTCTGCTCAGTCTGGTGAACGATATATTGGATTTTTCCAAGATCGAAGCGGGGAAGCTCAATCTTGAAAAGACCGATTTCGACCTCTTCGAGATGCTGGAGAATGCCGTCGATCTGGTGATTCTCGAGGCGCACAAAAAGAACCTGGAAGTCATCCTCAACCTTGCTCCGGACCTGCCGCATCGGCTGCGGGGCGATCCGGCAAGGCTGCGTCAGATCGTGATCAACCTTTTCAACAATGCAGTCAAATTCACCTCGGAAGGGGAGATCCAGGTCGTCGTGGAGGAAATCGGCGGGGATGAGTCGCAGAGCACGGTGAAAATCACGGTAAAGGATACGGGAATCGGGATCAGCCGGGAGAAGATGGCCCGCCTGTTTCAATCCTTTTCCCAAGCAGACACCTCTACCACCCGCAAGTTCGGCGGCACCGGGTTGGGCCTGTCGATCTCGAAGAGCCTGGTCGAGATGATGAATGGAGAGATTGGTGTTGAAAGCCAGGAGGGAGTCGGGTCGTCCTTTTGGTTCACCGTATCCCTGAACAAGCAGGATAAGGACAGTCTGTTCAAGGACGTTCCTGATGACTTTTTTGCCGGCCTGCGGGTGCTGATAGTAGATGACAGCGCTTCGGCGCGACAGGCTCTGACGATCTATCTCAAAGGCTGGGGATGTCGGGTCGACGAGGCGGAAAACGGCGAACAAGCCCTATCCAGGATGCGGCGATCTGCGAGCGACGGTGATCCCTGTTCATTGGTGCTCGTTGACCTGCGTATGCCTGGAATCGACGGATGGCAGCTGGCCAGCGAGGTAATTGCGGATACGCTTCTGGGCGGCACCAAGATGATCCTGCTTACACCGGAAGGACTGGGCAGCGGAGAAGCGAAGATGAAGCTGCTCAGGTGGTTCAACGGGTATTTGAACAAGCCCGTGAAACGGGCAGATCTGCTGGCGGAGCTGTTCAGGGTACTATCCGTAGAATACGAACCTGAGCTTGCGGAGCTTGAAGCGGCGGAAGAGCTGGAAGGGGCCGGTGAAGTCGAGGAGATTCCCGCCGCCGCGGCGGAGATCGAGGAGCCTCAAGGAGCCCGCATCCTGGTGGTCGAGGATCACGAGGTGAATCAGCAGTTGTTCCGAACGATTCTCGAAAAATTGGGCCATCAGGTGTCTCTGGCCGTGGACGGCCTGCAGGCTGTAGAAGCGGCCGGGCAGGGGGAGTTCGATCTTATCTTCATGGATATCCAGATGCCGAATATGAACGGCTATGACGCTACCAGAAAACTGCGGGAGATGGGGGTGCAGACACCGATTGTCGCCGTCACCGCCAGTGCGCTGCAGGAGGAACAGAAAAAAGCGATAGCCTCGGGAATGAATCAGTGTCTGACCAAGCCGTTCAAGAAGAAAGATCTCCTCCCGGTTCTCAAAGCTTGGTTGAAAGGTCCCTCAGGCCGAGAAGAAATTGTAGAACAGGAGTCCGGCAAGCAGAGCGGCACTGTATTTGATTTCAGCAAAGCTGTTGATGCCTTCATGGGGCGGGAGGACGTCGTCCGCAGCGTGACCTCATCGTTTCTAGAAAAGCTGACGGATCAGCTATCCCAGATCCCTGCGGCCTTGGACAGCGGGGACCTGGAGCGGGTCAGACAGGAAGCTCATTCGATCAAGGGCGGAGCCTGGAATCTAGAAGCCCGTCCGCTCGGTGATGCCGCTAATAAGCTGGAAGATACATCCAAGGCTGGGGATCGTGATGCAGCCGGGACCGCGTTCCGGAAACTTCAAGAGGAATACGAAAAATTCAAGACAGTCGCCGCTTCCTTTGTTGAGTAAACCGGTGTCGGACGGTCGGTGGAGGCGCCGGCGGGGCGTGGCGAAGCTGCCGGGGAGGGACCCTTGGCTACAGATCGAGGGTTATACCAATGGGGCAGTGATCCGAGCCCATTATCTGCGGTAGGATGAAGGCACTTTTCAGGGCAGGTCGAAGACGCATAGAGACACAGAAGTAGTCTATCCGCCAT
>CAZSBH010000012.1:4841-8514 GCA_964604845.1 uncultured Spirochaetaceae bacterium | reverse complement strand
CATTCAACGCTGGTGTAGCGGGAGCTTCCCTCGAAGCGCAAATATCTGCTCTGGATATAGTCGCATCTGTCCATCTTCGCTATACTCCTGAGTTATGAGAGACAAGAACAAAACCCGCAAGAACGCTGAGCTTAAGGATTTGAAGGCGGTGGAGAAACCCGCCGGCATTTTCCGTACGACTCTGTCATTTCACCAGCATAGCATGCTCTGCCATTTCAAGATGACCCGGGGCTCGGCGATCCCTCTGCACAACCACGAGGCGGTGCAGCACGGATATGTCCTGCAGGGGAAACTTCGTTTCCTTTTGAACGAAGGGAAGAGCTTCATCGCGTTTCCCGGTACCAGCTATGCTTTCGAGCCGTGGGAGCACCACGGCGCGGAGGTGCTGGAGGACAGCGAGGTCCTTGAGTTTTTCACTCCTATGAGACCCGAATACGTGGACAACTAGGGGACTGGGGGGATTATGAAAAAGATTGCCATCGGTTGTGACCCCAACGCCGCTGAGCTAAAGGAGATTATCAAGGAGCATCTCGAGAAGCTGGGATACGAGCACGAAGACTACGGCAGTGACGATACGGTGTATGCCAATGTGGCGATCGAAGTTGCGGAGGCTGTGGCCCGGGGAGATCACGACAGGGGCATCCTGATCTGCGGCACGGGAATCGGTGTGTCTATCGCGGCCAACAAGGTGCCCGGTGCCTACGCCGCGCTCTGCTCGGATACCTACTCGGCGGAGCGGGCGCGGAAGAGCAACAATGCCAACATCATGACCATGGGGTCTCAGGTGATTGGGCCTGAGCTGGCCAAGACATTGGTCACGACCTGGATACGTTCGGAATATACTCCCGGGGGACGCTCCGAGCCCAAGGTCCAGCGCATCCTCGAGTATGACCGCGCGCCGCGCTTGCGGAGTGAGTCCTAGACCATCACAATGGGAGAACCAGAGAAATATTTCTTGAGCTACGGGCAGATTCACGAGACCGTGAAATGCCTTGCCGGGCGGATCGCAGCAGCGGGATTCGATCCGGATGTTATCGTGGCCATCGGGACGGGAGGTTTCATCCCGGCCAGAATTCTCAAGACCTTTGTCAACAAACCGGTCTATGCGGTCGGCATATCCTATTACGGACTCGACAACGTGCCCACGGCAACCCCGCAAACGATCCAGTGGATCGATGAAGTGGAGCGGAAGCTGGCGGGCAAGCGGGTACTCCTGGTCGACGAGGTCGACGATTCCCGGGTGACCCTGGAGTACTGCCTGCGGGAGCTCCTCAGCCATCGGCCGAAGGAGGTCGCGGTGATGGTCCTGCACAATAAGAACAAAGAGAAGCGGGGAAGATTTCCGGAGGTGATCCAGCACTATTTTGTCGGTCGGGAGATGGAGGACCGCTGGATCTGCTACCCCTGGGACGCAGAGGATATTTCAGCCCACGAGGATCAGGCCAGAGCGACGGTATGACAGCTGTCAACGGGCCGCCTTGACCCCGCCTCCGGCCGTTGCCCTCTTTACCTCCGCCTCCACAGCGCCCTGATTGACCATGGTGATGTCGCCGGGGATCTCCTGGACCAGCATTCCGTGGGCTGCGCCCCAGTTTGCCGCGGTCTCTAGATCCTTTCCTTTCAGCAGAGCCGCCAGCACACCCGATGCAAAGCAGTCGCCTCCGCCGGTTCTATCCCGAATCGGAACATTTTCCCGCACCGGTGCCACGTACCACTTGTCCGCTTTTGTGTCATAGAGCACGGCCCCCCAGCTGATCAGATCGGCGTTGTGGGCACCCCGCCACTGGGTGCCGATCAGGCTCAGGTTAGGGAAATCCTTGGCCACTTTCCTGATCGTTTCCTGATACGCTGGCAGCCAATCCGTGAAACCGGCTCCCTTTTTCGTCTGTGTATCGTAGCCGAGGGCATCGGAGAGATCCGAATCATTACCCACCAGGAAGCCGAGGTATGGGGCCAGTTTCTGATTGATCGCTCGAGCCTTGCTCTTATCCGGTTCGACCTTGGAACGGTAGTTCAGGTCCGCAGAAACAAAAGTGCCGTGTTCAGAGGCCTTTTGAGCCGCCTCGATAGCCACATCAGCCGTCATGGGGCCGATCAGGGTGAATATGCCGCCGGTGTTGAATACCCGCACACCCTCTTTGGCGAAGAGGGTTTCGAAATCGAAATCTCCGGGTTCGAGCCGGGTCGCCGGGCTGTGGGCCCGGTAGTAGGTGGTGTTGGAGGGCAGGACTCCGGATCCGTTGTAAGTGAAGTTCACGCCGTTGTGCAAGCCCCCCTTCTGGTTTGTGGAGTAGCGGCTGCCGTCGCTCTTCGTGTTCCACCAGATGATCTTGGTCACATCCACGCCGGCTTCCCGCATCTGGTTTCGGATATTTTCCCCGATCGGATCATTCACCAAGGCTGTGAGAACGGCGGTTCGGAGGCCAAAGGTATAGGCCAGACCGCAGGCCACATTTGTTTCTCCGCCGCCCTGGGACATACGAATGTTGTCCCGCATCCTGGCGGTAGGTACGTCCCGGGGGTCGATGCGGAGCATGACCTCCCCCATCGAAACTCCGTCATACCTGCACGACTCAGAAGACTTGATTTCCTGAAAACTCACTACCTTCGCCATATCTTCAACTCCTTCTCGAAAAGCTGTCGCTATTTGTCTCCACATTATATTACTTGAAGCTGCCGATCAAGGTGAAGCGGATGCCGGTTCACACCTGCTTCTCCGAGATATTTTTTGTTGACGATCCCGGAAAATATTCATATGTTAATGACTGACTGTTCAGTCATTTTATTAATATGCTTGAAGTGCAAGGCGCAAAAAAAGAAAAAAAACGTAATACCATCATCCGGGCATCCCTGCGGGTGTTTGCCCGCAAAGGGTACGAACCCACCGCTCTGGACGAGGTGGCACGGGAAGCTCACCTTGCCAAGGGCACCCTCTACCTCTATTTCAAGGACAAAGAGGATCTGTACTTTCAGGTGATGCTTACCGTGCTTGAGCGCCTCGAAGCCTTTGTCGGGAAGCAGACCGTGCAGAACCAAAATCCCTTGGAGAAGATGGCAGCCGTGGCACGAGCTCAGATCGGCTTTTTCGCCGACAACCCCAGCTACTTTCGCCTGTTCATGGTGGCCTTCACGCCGGAGATGGCCACGATCCATAAAAAACTACTCGAGCCTTTTTTTGAAAAGCGACAGCGTCTCAATGAGTATCTACACACCCTGGTTGAAGAGGGAAAGGAAAAAGGCCTGATTCGGGGTGACATCCAAACACGGGATGTGGTGTTTAGTTACATGGGGATGGTCACCCAGGCCGTGCAATCTCTGTGCATGCCTCGTGTGGCAAATATCGCCTCGGACGAGCCTGCGGTGTCGCCGCAAAAAAAAGCAGAGGCCATTATGAAGATCCTGGTTCAAGGGATAGCAGCCAGACCGGAAGGAGGAAACAATCCATGAAACGAATTGGGGCGGTTTTCGCACTGCTCTTGATGATCATCGGTACAGCCGGCAGCGAGACCTACCGGTTTACCCTCGAGGAGGCCATAGCCTACGGCCTGACCAACAGCACGGCGGTCAAGTCCAAGCAGCTGGCCGTAGCCGCTGCCCAGGCGGATCTGGGGGCGGCCCAATCGGCTTACTATCCCTCTCTGTCCGCCGGGGCGTCCTGGACGCACCTGTTCGA
>CAZSBH010000012.1:0-4741 GCA_964604845.1 uncultured Spirochaetaceae bacterium | reverse complement strand
AGCGATCCTGTAGGCGTGTCTTTGGAATTGGGGCAGAGTGTCTATACCTTCGGGAAGATCAAGGGCGGGGTCAAGCTGGCCGAGGAAGCCTTAGCCCAGGCCGCTCTGGACCTGGCCGAGGAGAATCGAAAGACGATCGTGCTGATCAAGAATGCCTTCTACGGCTATCTGCTCGCCCTTGAGGTCGCGGCGATCAACAAAGAGACCCTGGCCAGCAAGGAGGAAGCCCTCGATGTTGCCAGGCAGCGCTACAACGCAGGATTGGTTGCCGATTTCGAGGTTCTTCAGGCCGAGTCGGATCTGGAGAGTTTCAAGGCCACGGTGATCTCGACGGACAATGGAGTGCGCATCGCTCTGCTGAATGTCAAGAACGTATTGGGGATCGAAGAGGAGGATTTTGAGTTCGAGCTGGTCGGAGAGTTGGAGCTGATACCGGTAGAGATCGATCGAGAAGCGCTGATCCAGAAAGCCCTGACCGGAAAGTACGATCTCCAGAGCTTCAGGAAGGTTGTGGACATCTCAGAGGCTCAAGAGGAGCTAAACCGCAGTCTTCGATTGCCCACTCTGGCAGCTTGGGCCAACTACGGTGTTCAGAGCGGATTCGACCCTGCCTCCGGGGATACTGAGTATTTCAACATAGATTATTGGGAAGGTAACCTGACCATGGGATTGAATCTAAGCGTTCCGATATCGGGGTATTTCCCCTGGAGTAAGGAGAACTTGACGATCAAAAAAACGCAACTGCAGCTGGAAGATCTGCGCATGCAGTACGGAGCGCTCGAAAGCAGTGTTCGCATCGCCGTGGAAAGCACCATCCTAAAGATCGACGAAGAGCAGGCCAAGATCTCCTCGGGCAAAAAAAGCGTGGCTCTGGCCCAGCGGCTGTACGAGGCGGCGGTGGACCAGTACGAAAGCGGATATATATCGAGTGTGGAGCTCAAGGACGCCCAGCTGGGACTGAATGCAGCCAGGCTGGCCTATGCCCAGGCTATCTATAACTACAACCGCAATATCCTCGACCTCATGGACGTGGTCGGAGTCGCAAATTTCTAATTTAAAATTTCGGGGGACGAAGATATGAAAAAGGGAGTTCGAGTATTAATTATCCTTATCGTAGTCATAGCTGTGCTCGCCGTCGGCGGGTATTTCGGGTACACCCGTTTGTCGGCTCAAGACGGGGAAGGAACGGGTCCGAGCATTCTGGCGGCTTTTAGACCGAAGGCCGGCGGACAGCAGAAACCTCCAGAGGAGAAGTTTTCGGTCCCCGTGGCCGTCTCTGCGGCCAAGCGGGAGAGCGTCCGGGAAACCTTCACTTTGTACGGTTCGGTGTACGCGGATAAAGAAGTCAGCATCCTGACCACGGTTACCGGCAAGATCAACCAGATCAAAGTCCGGGAGGGGGATTATGTACAGAAAGATCAGGTGTTGGCCGTGATCGACAGGGATCAGGCGGGGTTGAAATTTGCCCCCGTTGAAGTCGAGTCGACCATCTCGGGAATCGTCAAAACCGTCCTGACCCAGGAAGGTGCGACGGCCAATCCTGCGGCGCCTCTGTTTCAAATCGTGGTAATGGATGTTGTCGACGTCGTGGTCGACGTTCCGGAGAAGAGAATCGGCCAGGTGCGGCGAGGTCAGCCGGTGGAGATCTCGGTGGTCTCCTATCCTGATCGGGTCTTCTACGGAACCATCGACAAGCTCAGTCCGGTGGTAGACCCGGTCTCGCGGACCTTGGAGACCAGGATCCGCGTGGTCAATCGGGGCTACCAGCTGAAGCCTGGGATGTTCGCCGAGGCCGGCATTATCCTACGACAGCTGGACGATGCTGTAACGATTCCACTCGCAGCCCTTGTCGACAAGGAGGGGAATCGGGTCGCCTTCGTCGTGGATCAGAACCTGGTCAGGGAAGTGAGACCGGTGATTTCATTTGTCCAAAGGGAGCGGGCGGTCATCGATTCGGGTATCGATGAAGGTGATCGGGTCGTTGTTATCGGCCAGCAGAGCCTGAGCGGCGGCGACGAGGTAACCGTAGCGGAGGTGAAGGAATGAAAATTACCGACCTCTCGGTAAAACGGCCGGTCACTGCCACGGTGTTCTACCTGGCTTTGATCGTTTTAGGCGTCTTTTCCTTGGGCCGGCTGGCCATCGATCTGATACCGGATATCTCGTTCCCCGTGATCGTCATCTATTCCACCTACCCCGGGGTCTCACCTCAGGAGGTCGAAGCGAATCTGACAAAGGTGATCGAGAACACCGCAGCTTCGGCAAGCCGCATCGAGAAAATCAGCAGCACTTCCAGTGAGGGGACCTCGATCGTGGTGGTGGAGTACCAGTGGGGGAGCGATCTGGCCGAGGCGTCCAATGATCTGCGGGAACGCCTCGACTTGGTTCGGGATTTCATTCCCGAAGACGCCTCCCAGCCCGTTCTGTTTAAATTCGATCCCTCGATGACCCCGGTCATGGTTCTATCCATCGAGGGACGCCGTGATCTGGAGAGCCTCCGTTTTATCGCCGAGAACACGATTAAGACAAATCTCGAGCAGATAGACGGGGTGGCCAGCGTGAATGTGGAGGGAGGTCTGGAGAAGCAGATTCACATCGATCTGGACAGGATCCTCCTCGCCTCCTACGGCTTATCCATCGACCAGATCGTCAATGTCGTGAGGGCGGAAAACCTCAACGTTACCGGTGGATCCGTAACCGAAGGAGCCCATAAGTATTCCCTGCGTACCATAGGCCGGTTGGACGACCTGACCGAAATCAGAGGCATCATCGTGGGGAACAAGAACGGCAAGCCCGTGTATCTGGGAAACGTCGCCGCTGTGTACGCCGGCTACCTGGAAGACGAGATGGACGTAATGGTGGATCGCAACGACGCCATCATCCTATCGGTGCAGAAGCAGTCCGGCACCAACACGGTGCTGATCTCCAATCGTGTTCAGGAGAGGATCGATACCATCAAACGTTCCCTGCCAGAGGATGTCCGTCTGGTGGAGTTGTTCGTCTCTGCGGATTTTATCAACGACGCGATCTCCAATGTCTGGCAGGTTGCCCTCCTGGGCGGTTTTCTGGCGGTCATTGTGCTGCTCGTATTCCTGCGAAACTTGCCCACCACCTTGATAGTGGCCGTTTCCATTCCCCTGTCCATCATCATCACCATTATCGCCATGTACTTCTTCAACCTTACCTTGAACATGCTCTCCCTCGGCGGTCTGGCTTTGGGGATCGGAATGCTGGTGGACAACTCCATCGTCATCATTGAAAACATCTTTCGCTACCGGGAAAGCGGGGCCAAGGCGGGGGAAGCAGCCCGGCACGGATCCCAGGAGATGGCCAACGCCATCATTGCCTCCACCCTGACCACGGTGGCGGTGTTCCTGCCCCTGGTGTTGTTTATCCGCGGTCTGGCCAGGGAGCTTTTCCGGGACTTGGCCTTCACCGTGACCTTTTCCCTGCTCGCTTCTCTGTTGGTGGCATTGACGCTCATTCCCATGCTCTCCAGCCGGATCCGCAAGGTGGGGATCAAAAAGAAATCCAACACCCTTCTCGATGTGGAGGAGGAGTTGAAAGGCCGGGGTGCGTCCCTGCGGTTCCTGGACCGCATCTACGGAGCCAGTCTTGGTTGGGCGCTGCGGCACAAGGCTCTGGTTCTGATCGCAATCGTTCTCTTGTTCGGCGGCAGCCTGGCCCTGATTCCTCGAGTCGGTGTCGAGTTGTTTCCCGAATCCGATGAGGGAATGATCGTCATGAACATCGAAACCGCCATTGGATCGGATATCGACACGACCCGCGAGGCTGTGGCCAAGATCTACGAGATCGTCGAAGGGAACGTTCCGGAGAAAAAGCTGTCCGTGGTCCAGGCCGGTGTTTCCGGCGGTTTTTTCTCTACAGCCGCGGCAAACACCGGATCGATTCAGATAGTTCTGAAAGACCTCGGAGAGAGGGATCGGGCGGACCGGGAGATCATAGAAGCCCTGCGCCCACTGGTGGCGGGGGTCCCTGGAGTCAAGGTTCGTTTCTCCACGCATTTCGGTCCCGGCGGGGGTGCTGGCATGTCCGGCGGTTTGACCGTCTCGGTTCGGGGCAACGATCTCGAGGAGGGCAAGGAGTTGGCGGCCAAGATCGAGGAAATCATGGGAACCGTGGACACGGTCCAAGATGCCCGAGTGTCAAGGGAGGAAGGTCTGCCGGAGTACCGCATCCGGGTGGACCGCAACCGGGCCGCCCAGTACGGACTGACTGCAGCCCAGGTAGGCACCACCATCAAGAGGGCCTTCGCCGGGGAGACGGTAGCTACGGTACTCCTCGAAGGGGAGGAGGTGGACGTACGGGTCCGTTTTCGTCCCGAAGATCGCGTTTCCATCCGGGATATCGACCGGATCTCGGTGGCCTCGCCCCTCGGATTTTCCGTTCCCCTGACCAACCTGGTTGAGATCGACAAGGCCTACGGTCCGGTGAGCATTGGCCGGGAGAACCAGCAACGGGTCATCGATATCGATGCCCGTGTCACCGGCGATGTGCGCACCGCGGTGAACCGGATCAAGGAGCAGGTGGACCAGTTGGCTTTCCCCCCGGGATTCTCGATTGTCTACGGTGGATCTTGGGAGGACATCCAGTCTGTGATCAAGGATCTGGTTCTGGTCCTGGTACTCTCCATGGCCTTGATTTACTTTATCATGGCTGCTCAGTTCGAGAGCTTCCGGGATC
Organism: uncultured Spirochaetaceae bacterium; assembly: GCA_964604845.1. Taxonomy (GTDB): domain Bacteria; phylum Spirochaetota; class Spirochaetia; order SZUA-6; family DRHE01; genus JAFGQJ01. Next base: position 37 of record CAZSBH010000012.1, on the reverse strand, counting down.
CCTTCATCATCATGTTTACCCTGCCCATGACCTTCGT
>CAZSBH010000011.1:0-68689 GCA_964604845.1 uncultured Spirochaetaceae bacterium | reverse complement strand
TGTCGGTGGAGCGCTTCAAGAACGAGCGATTCCGGATGAACCTGAAGCGGATGGAAGTAACCCTCGTAGTAGTAGACGAGGCCCACTGCATCTCCGAATGGGGACACAACTTCCGGCCGGAGTACCTGAAGATCCCCCTGTACCGGAAGACTTTCGCCATGAAACAGGTCCTGCTGCTCACCGCCACGGCCACTCCCAGAGTGCTGGCCGACATGTGTGAAAAATTCGACATCGCCGCAGATAACGCGGTGACCACGGGCTTCCACCGCCCCAATCTCTTTCTGAACGTTCGTCCTACCGCGGAATCGGAAAAGGACGGGATCCTGAAGGAGCTGATCCGCGAAGATCCTTCCCGGCCCACGATCGTGTACGTCACCCGGCAGAAGACCGCCGAGCGGATCGCCGAGATTCTGCAGGAGTTCTCCGCTAGGGCCTATCACGCAGGCATGAAGATTGAAGATCGAAAGATCGTTCAGGAGCGGTTCATGGCGGGGGAGATCCCGATCGTGGCAGCCACCATCGCCTTCGGCATGGGGATCGACAAGGCGGACATCAGGAGGGTCATCCATTACGATCTGCCCAAATCGATAGAAGGTTACAGCCAGGAGATCGGCAGGTCGGGAAGGGACGGCGGGGAAGCTCGCTGCGAGGTACTGGCGAACCGCGACGGTATCGGTGTGCTCGAGAACTTCATCTACGGCGACACCCCCGAGAAAAGTGCGGTTGGAGAGTTGGTGCGGATGATCCGAAAGAGTCCCCGTACGACTTGGGAGGTTCGGCTCTACCAGCTCTGCTTCCAGCTTAACATCCGCCCCCTTCCTCTGAAGACTCTGCTGGTCCACTTGGAGATGGCGGGAATCCTTGAGCCCAGGTATTCCTACTTCGAGGAGCTTCCCTTCAAATTCCTGGTCGACAGGGAGGCGATCATCCAACGCTTCGAAGGTGAGCGCCGGGAGTTCCTGCGGCGGATCTTCGAGCACTCCCGCACGGCCAAGATCTGGACCAGACCGGATATCGAGGCCATCGTCGCCTCCTACGACACGGACAAACGTCGGATTCTCCTTGCTCTGGAGTACCTGGATGAAAAGGGATGCATCGAGTTGCAGCCTCAGCGCTCTGTGGAGGTATACGGGATCCTGCACCGGGACTTCGACATCGAGGAACAGACCGAGGCGCTTTTTCGAATCATGCAAAACAGGGAGGAGTACGAGCTCGAACGGATCCGGCGGATGCTGGATTTCTTCGAAAGCGACACCTGTCTCAGCGGCAGGCTTTCCGAATACTTCGGCGAGCAGGGGGTGGACCGCTGCGGGCACTGCTCGGTCTGCACCCGGGGGAAGGCAACCCTCGAGGCCACGGTCAGGCGGCGCCCGCTGTCCGCTTTCGACTTCGGGGAGATCACTTCGGAGCTGTTTCAGACAGCCGATCTCGATCCAACCCGAAGCACGGTCATCCGTTTTCTCTGCGGCATCTCCTTTCCCGTAGCTGCACGTTCCGGTCTCTACCAGTTGGCCGATTTCGGTGTATTGGGGGACTACCCCTACCGGGAAGTGGCCGGGTGGGTCGACGGACAGATGGGGGCAAGGTCTTGTAAGAGAAAATAAGTATACCGTAGAGCAGCTCGTCGAGCTGGCTCGCCGAAAAGATCCGGACATGGATGATTACTACCTGGCCTTGGCCTTTGAACAGGTGGAGCGACTTCCGGATGATTCTGAAGATCTAAAACTCACACTTTTTAAAGAGGTCGACATGCTCGATGTAAAAGCATTTTTCAAGAAGCACGCTGTTGAAATTCTCGCCCGGTGCCTGCCTCACCATACCAACCCGGATCTGGATCCGTAAAAGGATCCGGTTAAGAATCTCTCGGACTACTAAATTCCCTCTTTTACCTTCTATATCATCCTTTTTCCTTCAGAAAATCGCGAATCCTCAGGTTCCCGATCGGGAGGCGATGCGGCCCAGCACGGAAGCCAACGTGTCTAGGATGGACTCGTCCGGGAAGCTCACGGTCAGCTGCAGGCTGCCGTCCTCCCGCTTCTCCAGGCACTCCTCGAGAAGCTTTCGGTACTCGGCGTCCCTCCGGTCGGTCAAGATACCCTGGTCCGCGGACGCGCCCTCCGCCGAGATGCCCGCCGGATCCGGCTCCGGAGCACCGAGAAGCTCCCCTACAAACTGGAAGGCCGCTCCTACAAGCCGCCCGCCGGCCTGAGCGATCTGCTCCTGCCGCTCCCTGCGCCGAAGCTCCCGCTCCACCTCCTGCCGACGGCTCTCGTCCACTGGCGCCGGAGGTTTCTCCCCGATCAACACCTCCAGACGACGTTTAAGCGCTTCTATTCCGCCGCTCAAAGCCACCTCGTTAACCTCGGACTCCAGGTCCAGGGCGGCCAGGGCCAGCTCGCGCTTGGCCTCCAGGGTGTTCAGCATCCCCTCTTCGATGGTATCCTCCGTGACCAGCAGGTACACCTGGACGGGACGTTTCTGGCCCATCCGGTGCACCCGGCTGATGCGCTGTTCGAGCACCGCCGGATTCCAGGGCAGATCGACGTTGATGACCGTATCCGCTGCCTGGAGGTTCAACCCCGTGGCCCCTGCATTAGTGGTGATGAACAACCTGCACTGTGGATCTTCCCGGAAGCGCTCCATCAAGCCCTGCCGCTTTTTCTGCGGCACCGAGCCGTCCAGCCTCACAAAATCGATCCGCCGCTTGATTAAAAGCGGCTCGATCAGATTCAACATCGTGGTCCATTCGGAGAACAGCACGATCTTGCGTTCCTCCTCCGAGGCGAGCTCGTCTAAAAGTATATCCAGCTCCTCGAGCTTGCTGGAGTACGACGGCTCGAGCTTGTCCACCAGGAATGTCGAGTCCGCAACCAGCCGGCAGGTGAGCAGCTCTTTCTGCAGGCGCAGCAGATCCATCTCCGAGATATACTTCTTGTTGAGGATCGTGGAGATTACCCGCCTGTGGCTGTCATGTATCTCCACCTGCTCTTCCGTGGGCGGGATCCGCCGGATCTCGGTTGAGCGCTCGGGAAGCTGGCGGATGACCTCGGACCGGGTGCGCCGAAGCAGAAGGGGCTTGAGCCGCTCCCTCAGATCATCCAGGTTCTTGTACCCGAGCAGCCGGCCCTCCTCGCTGACCACTCTGTGGCGGTGGTAGAATTGGTAGGCCGGTCCGAGCCGGCGGTTGTCGATGAACTGCACCACCGAGTACAGCTCTTCCAGGCGGTTTTCCAGCGGAGTGCCGGACAGCACCAGGGCGTAGGGGGAAACCAGCCCCTTGATCATTCGGCTGGTCTTGGCTTCCCAGTTCTTGATCCGCTGCCCCTCGTCCAGGATGATCAGGTCCCAGGCTACCCGTTCGATCGCCTCCATGTCCCGCAGCACCTGCTCGTAGTTGCAGACGGTGAAGAATTTTCCGTCGGCGTACTGAAGCGCCCGCTCGGCTGCACTCCCCAACACCAGCCGGCAATCCCGGCCTGTGAAACGCTCGATCTCCAAGCGCCACTGGCTCTTGACCGAAGCCGGACACACCACCAGCACTCGCTCGATCCCGGCCAGTTGAGCAAGAAGCTCGGCGGTCCCGATGCCCTGCACCGTCTTGCCCAGTCCCATGTCGTCGGCCAGGATCGCCCTTCCGGCTCCAGCGGCGAAGGCGATGCCGTCCAGCTGGTAGGGTAGGAGCTCCTGCCTGAGCAGTCCCTTACGCAGGGGATGTTTTTGCGGGTCTTTTCGGATCTCCTCGATCATACTGCGGATCCTGTCACGAAGCAGGACCGCGTCTATGTGTTCCTCCGCATCCTGGTAGATGGTCACCCGCTCCCCTACGGCTTCGAGCCTGCGAATCCGTTCCAGAAGATCCCGCACGTCCTGCACCGGCCTGTCCTTCAGGGGTTCAACCAGCTGTGCCGCCTCTCCCTCCATCTCTTCATGGGGAGTCAGGACCCTCAACTCCAACTCCTTGCCGTAGCGAAGCACCACACTGACATGCTTTCGCCGGTAGGGCTGCTGCAGCTGCACATCGGAGAAACGACGCTTCGCCTCCTGCTGGACGTACATAATGTGTTTGCAGGTTCCCAGAGTGTTGACCTTGAAGTCCGGGCAGGAGCAGTAGGACTCCCCGCGTTTGAAGCCCCGCAGAGCCACGCGGTAGGTCTTGCCCGAGGCGTAGCTGGTCACGCTGTAGTCGGTCCAAACCACCCCTGGATCCGCCGACTCCAGGCTCATTTTGTCCTTGCGCATACGTTCGGCCCTCTCCTCCAGCGCCCGCTGAACGAGCTCCTCGTCACCGAGGGTCTCCAGCGGAGCTTTGTCCGGCGGCGGGATAGCCAGCCCCAATGCCAGCTTCTCTTCAAGGATGAGGGAAAAAGCCGCCCCTGCGTGCTCGCAGGGCATGTCACATCTGCTGCATCGGTAGTTCAGTCTGCGGCTGCGGGAAGAGTCGAGCTCGATGACAACTTCCGATCCGTTTAGACGCAACCGGAAACGGTCTGCATCCAACTCCACCTGGGCGGCGATTTCGATCTCGTAGCGTCCCCCCTGCCGGATCAGGCGGTCTCCCTTGGGACCTAGAAGCTTTCGGGCTTCCTGGAAATTTAGATGCGATAATTTGTCTTTTAGATTCACCGCTTCCTCCCTATTCCATGATGTATAAAATCATTACGTGTACTCCTGCCTCTGGAGCCAGTATTCACGGAAGGCTTTCAGCCGCGGAAGGGATTCCCGGTCTTTGGTACGACCCGATGCTTCTTTGCTGGCGATGATGTCATCAATATGACACACCGGAAAGCCTTCCACATCCACACGTCTGCGGTAGGCATCTTCGAACCGCTCTATTCCGTCTGGAGCGAACACCAGATCAAGATCAAAGGGTCCGTTCTTCAGCTGCACGAAATCCTTTCCCCGGATAATCTCAGCCGCTTGTTCATCCGTGAGGGTGAAACCGATATCCTTGAGGGCCTTCACAAGAGCCCGGCCGTTTTCAGGATTTTTTTGTACATAAATATCCGCATCTTGCGTGGTGTCCGGGAAACCGAGCAGTATAGCGCCCGATTTACCGATGAACAGATAGAGAACGCCATACCTTTGAAACGCTTCTCTGATTTCTTCTGCCTGACGGTATTCAAATGCGGGCATACCCAAGCCACCGGGGGAGATGCGTGTCACACCAGCGCCTGTAGTCTTCCATGGTATCGAAGGATCGATACTCCGCGTCGTCTAGAACCGGCTTATACGTACGGATAAAGGCATATTTCCAGCGCTGGGGCAGAGGACGGCGGGAAGCCGCTTCAAACTCAAGCAGCCACTCGCTCGGAATGTCTTGAAGCGCTTGCTTTCGGCTCACCTCACCATCATAGGCGGTGGGCTAATACCTGTCTACACATTCCCGGACCGAGAGGTTGGACAGGCTACAACGGAGGAGCAAACGAGACAAATCAGGAACCTTCACAGATGACAATGGAAGTACTTCACGAGAACTGCAAGCACAATCAATTTCACAGCTTTCATCGGATGTACCTGTTCTTACAGAATTCCGCCATCGAATGTATCACAATTTTCGATATTTCACCGAATGTTATCCTGAACAGTACCTATAGGAAACGAGGAAGGTCCGCTTTCATTCCGACCGCCTGCTAAGGGCTACAGGGTTAAAAACCGTAAGTTAAGGTGGGCGCACGATGGAAAAAAGGCTGTCTCACGAAGACAGCCTTTCTGCAATCACTGCTTGTATACCTACCGGTTACCTTAGAGCTCTATCACCCACCATCCCGGCTTTCCCGCGATCTGTCACCAGACGATGATGTTGTAGATGGGAATGATCGTCGCCCAATATCGCTCCCAGATGTAAGTCAAGTCGCCAAATCTTCCCCGATCTTGACCTCAGACCGCGCTAAAAAGAAGGATAAATTCCCTGCATAAAATTGCATTTTCTTTACACTGCGGTATAATCTTAAAAAACGTGAAAAGGCTCATTCTCTTTTTTCTTTCTGCCCTTCTTTTACTCGTTTCTTTCAGCGCCTTCAGCCAAACGATCACCGTGCACGACGGCGGCTCCCGTTCAGTAGATATGGATTATTGGAGCGATTCCACCGACTACTTCGACGCCAACTGGTCTGCGATCGACTGGAGCCCGTATCCTGCGTCTGACAAGTATTACACGTGTGAGCTTCAGTACAAACCGGGGGACGACTGGGTTCCCGTAGCAACAGTGAATGTACCTGCTGTCGCTACTACAGCTGAGCCTTCTACCTCTGTCAGGATCTCTGTTGCTCCACCTCTCACAGAAGGGGAAAAATACCGGGTTGCGGTGACGGCTTTCCACAGGCCTGCAACCGGTGGAAACTTCCCCATATCCTCAGGGGCTTCCGACGGAGCCGTAGTCAATACAAAACCCGGGCTGTCCGTCATCGCCACCCCGAGCTCCTTGAGTTTCTCTTCCACAGAGACCTCCCTGAGCGTGGATCTGCGGATCCTGGCGACGGCCACGGGCACTATCGAGATCACCTCGATTCAAGAACAACGGGACTACCCCTCCTGGGGCACCGAAACCGGCCTGCCTCAGTCGTTGAGCCTGATCATCCCGGGCGGCACGAGCACTACGTTGAGCCGCACCGTCACACTCAGCTCCCTGCAGCGGAGCAAGGCCTTGGGTACGAGTACGGTAGGGGGTTTCTCTCTTGATTACACGATTCACGGAGTAGACACCCTGGGGACTCCGGTGGAGGGCCGGATCGGCATCCCGGTGACCGTGCACGGAGGTCTTCCCTCCACTCTCACGGTTTCCGATGTTTCGGTGGCCCTGCCGCCCTCCCCCTATTACGTGGGGGACGTCATCTCCAACCCGACGGTCACTATCCACGCCACCGGCTCTGGAGTGGTTCAGGGGCACGTATTGGTGGACGGCTCCCTGAGCTGGAGCTCGACTCCCAGCTTCACAGTCAGCGTGACCGGTACCACCTCCTTCCCCATCTCCGGGAGCCTCCCGACATCGATTCCGGGAGCTCATACCATCCGGGTGGAGCTGACCGCGCCGGTCAGTTTCTCCGACGAACGTACCTACTCGGTTTCTGCAGAAACTCCGCCCTTCCCGCCGACCACTCTGGTCCTGGTCCCCGGTGTGGCGGAGTTGACCGATCTGTCCGGAAGCGCCTTCGTCACCAGCGCTCCGGGTTACGAGGAATACAGCTTCTCCGGCACGGCTACCTTACGCCTTCCCTCACTGGGAGGAGCCGAGCTTCCCGGTGCGACCGTTACCGGCCTCGAGGTGCGCTACGAAGATACGGCTCCAACAGTCGCCCGGATCCGAGGCGGCGCAGTGGAGAAGATGTCCGGCGGTCCGGAGGTGTTGGCTTACTTTGCCGACCACACCCTGCGGATAAAGAGAGTGTTCTTCGAGGGTAACACGAGCCCGGCGACGGATCACATCCTCGTGGACGCAATGTTGATGCTCCCCGAGCTGGGCAGCACAGAGCTGCTGTCCGTCGAGGACCTGACCGTTCGCATAGACGGCGTCGAGGCACAGGACTTGCGCTGGACTCCCGGGGACGGCAAGGCCTTCACTGCCTTCGGCCTGGAGTTCAAGATCCGCGACGTCGGAACGACCCCCGCCTTCCGCTTTGTCGAGGACACGACCCACGGCTACGCTTACACCCTGGCGGGCAGCCTGCACATGGACGAGAAGGTTTCGATCACTCCGGTACAGCAGCAGCTGACCGAATTCACCAATCTTCGCCTGTACTCAGACGGAGCCGTGGACGCAAATATAGCCTTCGGCAGCAGCTATGAAGTCATCCCGGCGATCCTGAGCCTGGAGGAGGCCCATATCGTCGAGCAGAGCGGTGCCCTGGTCCTGGCCCTGGGCGGCACGATCGGCACTCTTCCCGAGCCCTTCCAGGACCTTCCGGCCACAGACTATTCGCTGATCCTCGACCTGGCGGGAGACAGCCAGGGACCGGCGGAGGCGATCGCCGAGCTTGCCGGAGGCCACAGCCTGGATGGGAGTGCAGACGCAAGCGAATGGGACTACAGCCTGGCCAGCCTGGACATCACCTACCTGGGGATCGACCTGGTCTTCAACCACGGCACATTCGAGAAGAACCAGAGCTCCGTCCTGATCGGCAGCGATTTCTACATCAACTGCCGCAATGTCAGCGGAGGCGCGGTCCCGGCGGACAACGACAGGCGCATCAGCTACGGCGAGTGGTCGGGGGGAGCACTCGCAGGCGGCGTGGAGTTGGCCATGGACGGCTCGAGTTTCTGGAATCCCCCGGATTATCCCCTCGATTTCTCCGCCGCCTTCGGGGACAAGAAGATCCGGGCCTCCTCCCTGACCATCAATATCGACAACCTGCTTCCCGTGACCGACCCCTTCCTCTTCCACTGCTCAGGTTCGATCATCCTCGTAGACCTGCCCGGTATAGAGGGGGACATCGCCTTCGACGAGCTTCACCTGGGATTGAACGGGTCCACCCACCTGCCCCCGGACGCGGACACCAGCGGTGCCCTGTCCATCATGTCGGTGATCGACGTGTCCGTAGACGAGGTGGAGTGGAGCGAAACCCCGGCCACCATAGCTTTTAGCAAAGACACCACCCTGGATGACGGCACCAACCGGAGCTTCCAGGCCGATGAAACCCACACGATCAGCGTGGACAACTACGTTCGGCTCATGGGGGCCACGATCAACTTCGACCTTATCTCCAGTCTCTCTGCCGGGACTTTTGAAGAGCTCACCGTGTACGAGCAGTCGGGGGACCACAACTTCGTGCTCAAGCAGGCCCATATCGCTTTGAGCCAGGTGGACCTGAAGGCGGATGTCGAATACGTGAGCGGCGTGCTCCGCCTGGCCGGCGAGCTCAAGATCCCGGGACCGGACGGAGAGATCAAAGCGATCGCTGTCGGCAAGATCGGGGTGGAAGCCGGGCAGCCTACGATGGGCCTGTTCGTGGCCGCCTCCAACCTGTCCATCGCCGTGGCGCCGGGGGTCTTTCTCGACGAGGTGGGTGGAGGGCTGTTCATCAATCCCGTCATCCGGGACATCGACGATGTCAAGCGCCTGGCCCGCTTCGAGCGCCCGGACATGGGTCTGGACGACAAGATCATGGAGAAGAAACCCGAAGGCGCCGGCAATCCGGGAGGCTTCGCCCTGATGTTCGTGGGCGGCTTCTACGTGACCAGCAAGGACGTGTTCAAAGGCCGTGCCTTGTTCGTCGTTACCCAGAACTACTTCAGCATCGACGCCGAAGCGGAGTACGGCAAGGGTCTGGTGGAGGCCTACGCCTTCATGGAGATCGGCTGGGATCCGGCCTACGCCGAGGGCTATCTCGAGGTAAAGCTGGACTTCCTCAAGATCCTCGAAGGCGAGGGCAACCTGGGCTTCTACGCCTACGCCTCCGATGCCTGGGGTGTGTTCGGGGAGTTCAACATCGAGTTTCTCTCCATGAAGATCGCCTCGGGCAGCATGTTCATCGGTCCACCCGGCTTCATGTTCGAGACCGAGGTCTCCATCGGTGTGGATCTCGTAATCGTCTCCGGGCATATCAAGTTTGGCGGGATGTTCTGGTACAACAAGGCGGTCGACCCGGCTACCTGGGGCGCATATGCCATGGTGGAGGTCAAAGGCGAGCTGCTGAGAGGCCTGCTCTCGGCGTCGGCCAAGCTGGAAGGCGCCCTGATCGGGGCGCCGGAGTTCGTGATCTACGCCGTCGGCAGCGTCAAATTCAAGGTTTGCTGGGTTACGGTGTTCGAAGGCAGCCTTTGGGTCTCTGCAGGGGAAAGAGGCCTGGACGGCGGGACCGGGCGCAACTCCAAGTACGATCAGCTCATCGAAGATGCCCGCAATATGGCCAACCAGATGAGCCAGGCCCGGGACGAGCTGCTCGACGCCCTCGAGCAGGCCAGGCTGGAGATGGCCGCTTTGAGCGACGAGCAGCTGGAGGCGGCGGGCCTTTCCCTGATCGAACGATCCGGCCTGGGAGGCGCCTTTGTCAGCATCGGTTTCGCCTTCCTGGAGGAAGACCACTGGCAGCCCGGCGGTCTACCGAGCGAGTTGAACACGATCCGGGAGATGATATTCGGAGCCGGACAGGAAAACATCGTGGCCCGGCGATCCGACCTGGCGCAGCGTGCCGACCGGATCCAGGACGATTTGGCAGCCCTTACGACCCTGCAGGAGGCGTTGGCGGAACGATTGGAGCTGTACGAGGACATCCTGTTGGACGACCTCCCCGCCGTAGCCGAGCTGGGCAGCGTCAACAATCCTCTGGATATGGAAACCCGCACGGTAACCGTGGGGGGCGAAACGGTCACCGAGATCGCCGACTTCAGCGTGAACGAGTCTCAGGCCCGGGCTCAGCGGGACAACCTGTCTTCGATCCGGGAGGAGTTTGCCGCCTACCAGGAGTCCTTCATCGAACAGGCCGGGATGATCGACGCCCGGCTGCAGCAGCTGGACGAGATCCTCTTCCAGGACACGGACAATCTCAGCGCCCTGAACAGAGCCTACGCGAGCACCTTCCTGCAGATGACTCAGTACCTGGACGAGTACGTCGATTTCCAGGATGCCGCCGAGATCACCGCCGGCATCATGTTGGGCCTGATGGACCTCACCACCTCGGAAGAGGATGTGGAAAGCCTGCTGATCACCAAGGGAACCTCCCTCAGCGCCGCCGGCAGAAACGATTGGATCGACGATAGGGTCGTTCTGATCGATACCCTGGTCAAGCTGGGCGGTGTGGAGGCGGGCTACAGCGTCGAGACCGATCCCACAGACGATACATACCAGATCGCCGTCTTCGGAGTCACCGGGGCACAGCTGTGGTGGCGGATTCCCAGACAGGGCTTCAGCTCGATGGCAGCCAACGCTCCCGGGAAGAAGGCCTACGCCCTGCAGACCTTCTCCGACAACGCCCGCAGCTTCCGGGTCAAATGGACCCAGGCTTCCCAGATCACCGACGCTTATTTTGAACGCAAGTCCGTGCTCTACGATATCCTCTTCGAGATCTACGACCAGCTGGCCACCTACGGCTCGGGTCTGATCGGGATCACGGGTGAAGGAAACGCCGCGGGCTTCGAAGGTCTGATCGGTTCGGGTTTGAGCTTCAGAACCAGCGGGATCGCCGAAACATTGACCGGCGAAGGGGCGCATATCCCCCTCGGCTCGATTCCAAAGAAGAGCCGCACCCTCGATCCGCTGTTCACACCTAAAGGCGGGCCCGGCTCGGGCACCCTTGAGCCGGGCGTCCCCGGCGGGACCACCCCGCGTATAGAGGTCCCCCTGCCCCGCGGCGGCAAATTACCGGAAGACGAAATGCCGGGGGGAACCTCCAATACAGCTATCACTTCCGGAGCGCTATCATCGACGGGTGGTGGAGATCTAGCCTTCCTGCTCAAAGGATTGAAGCTCTCCTTCCTCACTGCAGGAGGTACGGGTACCACAGGAGGCAAGAGCCTCTCCGGGACGACTCTCAGCTCCGGATCGATTGTTTCCGGCGGGACCATGGGGGCGATCTCTCTGGACCTCTCCCTCGATTCGCAGACCAAGGGACTTCCGCCTGCCGGGGCGTTCGACCGCGATCTGAGCGGCCTGCTGCCGCCGAGCGATCCGGTCTCCTGGGTGCCGATATCGCGATACTTCGCGGCCAAGCGGGCCGAGATTACCCCGTATACGGAGATCCCCGCGGTGGAAGCTTTTACCGGCAGCGTGAGGAGCGAAGACGCCAATGCGGCAATTCTTTCCGCGGCCTTTGTGGGGAGCCACCCCGTGGGGGTGGTCGAGTACGCCTACCGCATCGAGCCGGCGGACAGCGGTGTAACCCGGGTCGATAACCCTCCGAAGCGAGAGCTCGATCTGCTGTCGGTACCCTACGTCGGCCAGACTTCGGGCATCAGCTCCAGCGTCACCGGCCCGCTGGTCTCAAGCGGAGCGTTGACGCCGAGCCAGGCTCTGGCGGTGAACAGCCACCTTCAGAGCCTGCAGTCAACGATGATCGGCCCGGAGACCCTGTTTCGATTCAACGCACCCTCCCTGATGCTGCTCACACCGCTTCAGATCGTGATCCCCTGGTTTTCCCTCGGAGACCGCGAGGAGATCCTGGAACCGTTCTTTCCCGATCTGCACGAGGAGGGCAGCTACTACCTGTACCTGCGGGTGCGCGGAGCCGGTGGGAAAACCATCATTCGCCGGGCTACCTTCAGCTTGGAGTACTTCGACCCCGGCAGCGGCTCCGGTCCGGTAGTGTCCGACATCGACGCCAGCGATAATACACCCCCCTCCGCCCCGATCGTCACACCGGGCGCCTTGTTCAGCTCCCGCCAGGATCTGCTGTACGCCGGCTGGGATTCAGACGATGCGGAATCGGGCATTCAGAGCTTCGAGTATGCCGTGGGCACCTATACCGTCGAATCGAGCGGCGGGGGCAAGGGCACCGGCCTGATAGAACCCACGTTGGGTTCCACCCTGGAGGATATCGAGGGAACCTTCGGCAAGACCGTAACCTCAGTATCGGCACCGATCGACATGCTGGATTGGACCTCGGCGGCTGGCCGGAGGGAGGCAAATATCCGAGGTCTGGCCCTGGAACACGGCGGCGAGTACGTGATCAGCGTTCGGGCCACCAACGGAGTCGGCCTGGAGAGTGTGGGCAGCTCCGTGCCGATCCTGATCGACACGACCCCGCCGGAAGAGCCCGCGATTACCAGCCTGCTGCAGGTCAGCGCCGACGGCTACGCCAACTCTGTCCAGTTCGCCTTCGAAGAGTCGGTAGACCCGGAATCGGGGGTCCTGTCCTACCAGATCGCCCTGGGAACTACACCCGAGTTGGACAATCTGTTCCCCTGGACACCGGCCGGCGGACGCAGCGGCACGGTGGTCAACCTACCCGTTCTTGAAGGATCGACGGTCTATCTGCTGGTGAGGGCCACCAACGGAGCGGAGTTGGACACCACCGCCGTTGCCGACCTGACCATCCTGTTCGGCGACGGCAGCCCGCCGCCGCAGGCAACGGTTGCCACCGATCCGGCCCTTTATCTTGCAGACGGTTCGGAGATCGGCATCAGCTGGGCCGCGGTAGGGGATCCTGAATCGGGTGTTATAGGCTATGAATACGGCATCGGTACTTCCGCCGCCACGGCGAACGTGCTGTCCTGGATCCCGGTGAGCTCTCCCCGAACTCCCTACCTTCTTGGCCAGGGCTCCACTCCGGGCTCTGGCGGCGCGGGCAGCGTAGAGATCGAAGCCACCGATCTCTCCCTGGCGGCCGGTCAGACCTACTACGCTGTGGTGAAGAGCATCAACGGCAGTGGGCTGCAATCCATTGGGGCCTCGGAGGCCTTCATCGTCGATTCGACCGCACCGGTGGACACCGCCTTGAGCGCACCGGAAACCTGGACCGACAGAGACTCTCTCTCGATCCACCTGAGCGCCCGGGACAGCGAGTCAGGGATCGCCGCCTATCGTTTTGCTCTATGGGAGATTACCTCTCTTTCGGAAGCCGAAGGTCCTGTCGAGTACCTCCCCGTGGGAGGATTCATCACCGGCGGTCAGTTCAAAGGTACGTTGAACATCACCGGAGATGTGATCACCGACGAAAGCTACTCAGGCATGTTCTCCGGAGAAGGCACATACTCAGGGGAGGGAGCGGGTCCCGCCCTGGAAATGGAAGGGGGAGAGTTCGAAGTTCCGCCGTGGGCGGGAGATCTGGAAATGAGCACACCGCCCTGGTTTGAATCGGACTGGAGCCTGGTCACCACCGGCGCCCCGCCGGAAAGCGTGGACCTGGACATCACGGTCAGCGGTTTTCCCCGCCTGAGCTACAACAAGGTCTACCGCATCAAGGTCTGGGTGAAAAACGGGGCGGGACGGGCCGGTGAAGCGGGAAGCGTGAGCATAGACATTCTACGGCCCAGACAGCTCAAGGGCCGCGGCGGATCGAGTCTGCCGCAAACCGGCACGCTCCGGTTGGACTTGTAAGGAATGAGCGTGGGACGGATCAAAGGCCGCATCTTGGCGATTCTCTTTCTTTTCGCAGCAGTGCTCGCCTTTTCTCAAGAAGGTCCTGCCGCCTTTATTCTGCCGGCCGGGAACAGCGTAGTCGTCGTACTGGGAGACGCCCCGAGGTTGATGGACGGCTTCCGGGTATACCGTCAGGATCCCGGCAGGCGGGAATTTTTCCTTCTGACCGTCGAACCGGTCCGGCCGATCGCCGATCCCTATCAAGCCGCGGAGGCGATGGGACCGGATTTCGGGTGGGTAGCCAAGAAGGTGGGCAGCCTGGATCCGGCTCTGGTCTGGAGGAAACTGCGGGCGGACCGGGACCAGACTCTGGCTCTCTGCCTGGTAAGCCACGGCCTGCGCAAGGCCATGGGCAGAACCTTCATCGACAGTACGGTTACACCAGGCACAACCTACCGCTACCGGGTGGAGCTGCTCAACATGTACGGTCAGGTTATCGAGACGGTGGAACGGAGAGTTCAGGCCGCTCCGCCCTTGACCCCCGATCCGCCGGAGGATATCGAAGCCGCGGCAGAAGACGGGGAAGTCGTCTTGAGCTGGAACTACCGCCCCTACCGGAACCGGGAGAACGACCTGACCGTGGGGTTCAGGATCTACCGTCGGGAGGCCGGCGGGGAAGCTATCAACCTTACCCCAACACCGGTGCTGCGGATCGAGGGCTGGCTGTCCTTCGTCGACACGGAAGCGGAAAATGGAAAGACCTATACCTACCTCATCGAAGCCGTGGACCTGATCGGCGCGGTCAGTGCCCGGGTAGCTTCCGAATCCGTGACTCCATTGGACAAACAACCCCCACTGGTCCCCTCCGGGCTTCGAGCGGTGGACGGCGAGGAAGGGGTGCTGCTGCTCTGGCGTCTGTCTCCTGACCTGGACCTGGCCTCGTACAATGTGCTTCGAAGTGAACGGGTAGAGGGAGAGTACTCCCGGATCAACCCCCAGCCTGTTCCTCTGGACCAGGCCCGCTTCCTGGACCGGGACATCGTACGCGGCACCTCCTACTACTACAGGGTTACAGCGGTCGACCGCAGCGGCAACGAGAGCGCCCCCTGCGGTCCCACATCGATCATACCGGCGGACACCGAACCGCCGCCGGAAATCTCAGGTCTTCGGTTCGAGGTGGATCAGGGTAAGCGTCAAGTTACCCTGAGCTGGAATCACCTCGAGCTTCCGGACCTGCAGGGTTACTTCGTGTACAGAGAGGGGGAAGGGGGAAAGCCGATTCGATTGATCGCGGATCCTCTTCCGGATTCCAAAGAACCCCGTTACCTCGACACCGGCTACAAGGAAAGAGGCCTGGCCCCGGGCGGCCGCTTTCGCTACGGGGTGTCAGCCGTGGACAGCTCTTTCAATGAAGGCGCCATCGTCTTTGTCGAGGTCACCATTTCCGATAACGAGCCCCCGAAAGCGCCCCTGTCGATATCCGCCCGTTCGACGGCGGAAGGGGAGGTCAAGCTGAGGTGGCAGCCCGGTCTGGAAAAAGACCTGACAGCGCATCGGATCTACAGGACGGAGGACAGGTCCTTCGAACTGGTTGCGGAGCTGGAACGGACACAGACATCCTGGATCGACGATCGGGTGACAGCGGGAAAAACGTACCGCTACTACATAACGGAGCTCGACGAATCGGGCAACGAAAGCGAACCTTCCGGGGAAGTTGAAGTCATTCCTACCGATACGATCCCCCCGCAGCCGCCCGGGGCGCTCGAGGTCCGTGCTGAGAGGAGGGGATTCAATCTCAGCTGGCAGGAGTCCCCGTCCCCGGATGCGGCCGGGTACCTGGTCTACCGGGCGGCCTACCCCGGCGCTCCGTGGCGGAAGCTGACCCGCAGTCTCTTGCAAACCGCTTCGTTCAGCGATCGCCAGGGCGGCGACGGAAACCTCTACGGTGTATCCGCCGTCGACACCTCCGGAAACGAGGGCCGGATGCGCACGGCCCCTGCTGAGAAGGGGGAGGACAACCGGTGAGAAAGTTCGCCCTGATCACGATCATCCTGCTCCTGCTCTGCTCCGCGGCCTGGACCGAGGTCACCCTGATCCGGAAAATTCCGGATACGGGGGAAAACCAGGTTGACGCTCGGTGGACCAAACCTCGTCCTCAGCCGGAACAGGTGGTGGGACAGACTGAGTTTTCGATGAGGATCATTCTCGGCGGCCAAGGTGGTCTAAGCGCCGCGGGGGAGCAGGACTACGATCTGTACACGGATTCTACTTTCTCCCTGGCCCAACCTCTCGGCAGTGCCGCCACCCTGAATATCGGGGCAAGCGCCTTGCGAAAGCGCTATCTCGACGGGCGGGAACAGTCCTACTCAACGGGGGTGGATATCCGGGCGCAGCGGTGGTCTCTGGATCTTAGTGGTTCCTACAAGGACGGCGGGCGGACCTTGAGCGAGGCGAGCGGATTGAGCACGGTCGACGTCGACAAGGAGGACATGGATTTTCAGATCGCCTCAAACTTGAGCCTCGGCTTGATCCCTACACTGCCGATGAGCCTGTCCTACGAGCACGGCTGGATTCAAGCATCCGAAGACGCCGCCGATATCGAAGACCAGCAGAGCGACTCCCTGGTTTTCCTGGCCGAAGGGATGCTGGGCACCGTCGGCCTGAAGCTCGGCGGTTCGGTGGAAAACACCGTCGATGGGATCACGGATATGGAAACCTTCAGCTCCGGCGGGAATCTGACGGTGAATATCCCCCTGTTGAGCTTTCTCCATCTGCGCCCTGAAATTGCTCCCGTATACACCCGGACCGATTATGTCAACGGGGACTATACACTTTCCACGACCCTGGACACCAACCTCGGCTTCTACTTTCCCCTCTCCGAGGCGCTCGAGCTGAGATTGGTGGCGGGGATCGCCAACACCTGGTCCAGTGATCGGGAATCGGGGGTGGTCACGGAAAACCCGTTCCAGACCACCTGGCAGGGGGAAACCGGCCTGGACTGGCAGCGTGAGAGCGGTTTTTTTTCTTCTGCCGATTACTCCCTGGCCTCGACATTCCAGAGCGGCGCCGAGCCGAACCAGTCCCATCAGAGCGCCTTTTCCGCAGGTTGGAGAAATCCGCAGGAACGGGGGGTGCTCCAGAGCCTGGAAGCCCGGACCGATCTAAGCGTGCAGATCGATGACAGCGGCGGCGTGGACAGTGCTGAGGGTCACTGGAACGCCGGGTTGAACCTCCAGCCTCTGAAAACCATGACCGTAAGCGGCGGATACAACGGAAGCATCGGTAAAGGAGAGACGCCCGTCGCCTGGACTCATCAACTGGAGACCGAGCTCTCCCATGCCCCGGATCCCCTGCTGAACTACCAGCTGGCCGCCTCCGTGATTGACACTGCCTCCGAGGGAGCACACACCCTGACCGCCGACGGTCTGGGACAGGTGACTCTCCTGCCCGTGTGGAATCTGAAGGTCTACACGGTCGGCGTCGGGGAAAACCTGGTGCTCTCCCAGGAGCTTCCCGGCGGGAACAACCGGGATATCCTGGCCAAGACCTTCAGCTCCGTGGCCATTCCCCTGTTCTCCTTCCTTCAACTGCGCTACAACTTCACCTGGGAGTGGGTCAACCGGACCAGTGAAAGCGGTCCGCCTGGAAACGCCTTCCAGCACCTCACCGGCCTGACCCTTTCCGGCGAGGACCTGCCCTTCTCTCTGACCACGGACTACCAGCTCAGCCACGGTTTCCGGGGGTTGCGTCACGACCTGAGCGCCAACCTAGACGTCCCCTTCCAGAGGGGATTCGGCCTGAAGGGGGAGGCGAGCTTCAGCCGCTACAGCGAAGAGGGAAACACCGTGAACCCATTCCTCGTCGGCCTGCACGGGGTGTATGAGTATTAAGCGATCCTGCCTGGCGATCGTCCTGCTGTTTTTAGTACTTACCCCGGCTTTTTCCCAGAGCGAGCGCTCCTTCGCGATCAAGCTGTACAATGATGGGATGTTCGAGGAAGCGGCCCGGGTGTTGGAAGAAGCTCTCGCCGAAGCCAAGGCCGGTCCCTTCGATCTGGCCCTTCTGGGCTTGAGCTACCTCCGTCTGGACAGAGCGGAAGAAGCCGAAGCGATCCTGGAACAGGCCCGACGCCGGGACCCCTCCCTCAGTATCGTTCATCTGGGCCTGGGGCAGCTGCGGTTCGAGCAGCGGCGTTTCGACGAGGCCTACCAGGCGTTCAGCCGGGCTTCTGAATTGGAACCGGGATCCCGGGATGCCAGGGAGGGCATGGCAGCCTCCCTGATCAACCGTGGAGCCGAGCACTTCTCCGAAGGAGAGGAGCAGGCCGCCGAACAGAAGTTCCGGGAGGCCCTGGAGCTGGATCCGTACTCCGTCCCTGCGCTGCGGAACCTGGGCATTCTGGAGCTCGAACGGGGGAATCACGACCGGGCGGCGGTACATTTGGAACGGGCCCGCTCCCTGGCCCCCAGCGACGTCCGGGTTCAAATCCTCCTGGTCAGAGTCCGGGAAGAGCAGGGGGACGGGGATGCCCTGATGCGGGAGCTCCAGCGTCTGGTCAATCTCCAGCCCCGGAATGCAGACGCCTGGGCCAAACTCGGCGTACTCTACGAACAGCACGGCAATGTCACCCAGGCCGATCAGGCCTTTGCCCAGGCGGAGCAGTGGGGAAGCAGCGAACCGTACCCCTACTACTGGCTGGCCAGACAAAAGCGAAGCGTCAGTTTGGCCCACCTGGCCGCGGGTAAAGCGGTGCAGAAGGCGGGGTTGCTGCGCTTTCAGGCCGCCCAGAGCATCAAAGGCAGGGAGGGAGAGCTGGGGGAGCAAGATCTGATGAAGCTGAAGGAGCTTTCCATCAAAATCAACGAACCTCTGCAGGTTCTTGAAGACACCCTGGTGCTGCTCCAGGAGCTGCATAACGATCCCACCGCCTTCAGGGAAGATCTCCTTCTGCTCAACGACTGGTACCCCCACAGCGTAGAGCTGAAAGAGGCATTGGCGGAGTTCCATCTAAACCAGGACGCCTGGGCCGAAGCCCTGGCGATTTGGGAGACGGTTCTCCGCGCTCACCCCTCCTCGGTAAAAGCCCAGAGCGGTCGGGCCACAGCGCTCGAGATGCTCGATCGTCCGGAGGAGGCTCTGCTGGCTTATCGCCGGGCACTGGACCTGGATCCCCGCGCTGCGCAGCACTACGAGGACCTGTTTCGGCTGTACCGCAAACTGGGCAGGGAAGAGGAGCTGCTGTCACTGTTGAGAGAGCAAAGCCTGCGGGACACCCGCAACCCGGTGCTGTTCGGCAAGCTGGCCGAGTTGGAAGACCGCCTCGGTTTCCCCGGGCAGGCCGCAGCCCACCGGCGCCGGCAGGCCGAGCTGGAGGCCGCGGCTCGGTAGGCTGCCGCGTTCAACTCCGGAATCCCGGCTATTTGGTTCTTTTACTGAGGATCTACTTCAGCGGGGCAGACGGAAAAACCTGGAAGGACGTCCTCACCTTTTATATTTGATAAATATGGGTATTCGGTGACAGAGCCATCTTGACGATATACATACGCCTTCCGCTCAACGGGATCGATCAAGAAAGCAAGTTTAGTTCCGTTTTCAATCCATTCGTGCATTTTCTCTTTTACTAAAGAAAGAGAATCCGTGTTTGACCGGATCTCAATTATGAAATCCGGTGCTGCGGGAATAAATGATTCCATTCTTTTGCCAAAAAATGGATTTGAAGACAGGACAACGGCAATATCAGGTGAACGGACATTCCCATTAGGGAGCTTGAAACCCGAAGATGAACTTCGTCGCACAGTAAAAGTATAGAAATCCCCAATCTTGATGTCAACGTTCCTTCCTGAACCTGTGAATCCCCGCGTTGCGTGGACGATAGGATCAACCTGTTAGAGAAGCAACAGAACACTTTTAACCGTGGTATACTAAGGGGATAGGAATACCCACATCAACAAACAAGGAGGTAGACAATGCCGGCAGTTGCATCACTGGAAGAGTTGAAAGCGGTCGAAGAAAACCTCAGTCGGCTGAAGTCCAGACACGCTGAAAGTTATGCCGATCTGGTCGAGCTGTTCCGCCGCCATCGGAAGGTGGGCTACAAGAACATCTGCAAGATGATGATGGGCGAGGCAACGGCAGAGAAGCTCAAAGGTCTGGAGTAAAGAAACTCAAAAAACCAAGGTCATTTCTATTTCTGTTGACCAAAGGCCGGGACCTGATAAAACGAATTCTTCGCGGACATATCAACTTCTGTGCCCGCTGCTCCAACAAGATCGTGACGGAAGTGGTTTTCCTGTCCCGGTTGATTCCCGTTGTATCTTTCGACGTGGTGAGCTATGGAGCCGGGCTGACGGCCATGTCGCTGGGTAAATTTGCCTTGGCCACCTTTCTGGGTATGCTACCCTCACCTTCATCTACAACTATTTCGGTTCGGTTTTGGTCATTCGGACCGGTGGAGATCAGACCCACGAACAGCCCTCCTATCCCGGCTATGAGCATTCCTTCACTGCGGTTGCACAGCCTGCAAAAGCCGAGGTTCAAACGCAGGGTCGCACATACTTGCAGCTGACGGTCGGTTATGGTATCAAGATTTCGGATAGCGCAACGCGGAGAGAGCGAAGGTGACACTCATGTTGTTGGCCGGAGATATCGGCGGTACGAAAACGGTTCTTGCTCTGTATGACGAGAAATCGCGCGCCACCGCCCCGTTCACCGAAGCAACCTATCCAAGCGGTCGGTACGACAGCCTGGAGCAGATCGTTGAAGAGTTTCTCCGGTCAACATGGTCCAGGCAAGTACGGGTAAATCGGGCAAGCTTCGGGGTCGCCGGACCCGTGGTCGGCGGTAAAGCCACCTTGCCCAATCTGCCGTGGGTTATCGAAGAAACCAAGCTGAAAGAGAAGTTCGATTTCGAGGCGGTCGCCGTGATCAACGACCTGGAGGCGATCGGCCAGGCCGTGCCCGTTCTGCCTGCCGACGACCTGGCGACGGTCAAGAAAGGAACTCCGGAACCGGAGGGCAACATCGCCGTGATCGCCCCGGGCACGGGCTTGGGAGAAACCTTTCTGAGCTGGGACGGAAGCAAGTACACGGTCCACCCATCAGAGGGAGGTCACGCAGATTTCGCTCCTGTGGACAATGTCCAGATCGGTCTCCTGGAATATCTGCTCGAGCGCTTCGACCATGTGAGCTACGAGCGGGTGTGCTCGGGAACCGGCATCCCCAACATCTACGCCTATATCAAGGACAGGGGATTGGCGGAGGAACCAGCCTGGCTGATCGAAGGGTTGGACAAGGCCGAGGATCCGAATGCTATAATCATGAACGCGGCGGGGAGCGGCGGGCCGGAGTGCCGGATCTGCACGTTGACTGTCGAAACTTTCGTCTCGATCCTGGCGGCGGAGGCGGGAAACATGGTGCTCCGCCACATAGCCACAGGCGGGTTGTACCTGGGCGGCGGGATCCCGCCCCGAATCTTGCCCTTCCTTCAGAAACCAATGTTCACGGAGTGGTTTGTCCGCAAAGGGCGTCTGTCCCGGTTGACCGAAACGGTTCCGGTCCACGTCATCCTGAACCCAAAAACGGCCCTGGTTGGTGCGGCCTCCTTCGGCCTGCAGGAAGCCGGGGCATCGCAGGATTCCTTGCCCGGAAGCTGATCCAGCTGACCCGCCCGGCATTCGCCTCTCCCGGTGCCCTATGACAGAGGTAAGATCCGTCGGGCCGAAGATGTATCGCCGCTGACATCGCGCCGACGCTGTTGCTCGAAACAGGCCGTACGGCCTACGTAGCGACCAATGGCGATCTGGTACTGTTGGACAACGAGCAGGCGCTGCACCTGGTCCGAGTGGTTTCAAGCCATCAAGGAGGCGGAGAAGCGAAGTGGGAGAGATCGGTGTTCAGAAGACCGTACCGTTTTCGAAGAAGCAGGTCTGGGACCTATTGCTCTATACCGGAGCTGTTCCCGCCGATCCGGCGGCCTTCAGGGAGCTATAGAGGTGGTCGGCGCCGTCGGTGTCCTGTGATGCGGCTTTAGAAGACTTCCTAAATCCAGGAAGAGTTTCTGTGCTTGAATCTGCTATTTCAGCTTCCTGACCCGCTGCTCGATCAGGCCTTCGATCTTTTCGAATGATGGGGGCGGTCCGGTTCTGACCTGCTTTCCGTCGACAAACAGTCCGTCGGAAATCCCCCACTCTTCGAACACATCCCGATCCAGGGTATCGTATTTCTGGAAGAGAACCTTGTCACCAAACTGCTCGGCGGCCCGGCGCGCCCGTTCAAAAGACAGGTTTTGAGCCGGACACCAGCCGTTGATAAAGGCGCTGACCGTGACCCTGCCGGCGGTCTTCCCCGGCTTTTTCTTCCGGCGTACCCACTTGGGAGCTACAGCTTCCTGGCTGAAGGGCTTCCAGAGCAGCACCATGATTCCATTCCTGTCCACCGGTTTGTAGCCCTGCTTCTTGAACCACGAAGCCCTCATGAAAAAGGGAAGCAACACACCCCAGGCAGCGATCCCTTTCTTGCCCATCGCCCGGCTGTCCTCCTCCGCAGCGCGGAGTAGGGCCTTACCCATGCCCCGTTTTTGAAAATTCCCCCGGCCTTGCTTGTAGCCATGGACCCAAATGCAGAGGATGAAATGAAGATCTTCCCCCTGGAGATAGTACTCCTCGATCGGAAGATACTGGATCATTCCGCCGACCGCGCCGTTCTCATCCCGGGCCAGCTTCACCCTCAAGCCTCGGTCTTTCATGCGGGCATACCACCGATCCTTGTGGTCTCCGGCCTCCTTCATCTCCTCCGACCAGTCCTCCAGACAGTGGAAATACAGTGGTTCATGCTCGGAATCGAGATCGATCACATCCATGAGCTTCCTCCTTGTGGCTCAGTCCCGCCCAACGCGTCTATCATAAACCCACTTGCAGGAGGAAGAAAGTCTATGAGCGGCACTCTACAAAGGTAGGAAAGATTTCTGAATGTGCCGGAGTAGATGTTGCGGCAGCGATAACCCAGCTCGGGCGATACCTGCATCCCCGTCAGTGCAGATGTTCCTCCGTGTACAAGGAAAGCTCGATCATGCGCTCGAGGAGCTCACCGCTGTCGAAGCCGCGGAAGTTGTTCAGCACCAGCTCCTTTGCGAACAGGCGGCAGATGTACTTGAGTTTGCGGGCCCGTTTCTGTGACGCGAACAGATAGTCTGCGTGACCGTTGTTGATCACGATGAGGTTGTTCTTCACATCGTAGCGGGAGCGCCAGAGCTCCCCCGGAGCCCTTAGGTAGGTGTATCCGGGCAGACCCTTAGCCGGCTCCTTGCCCGGCTGCTCCTCCTGCTCGACCAGCGATTCGGTGACCGTGATGATGCTCCGGGCGCTGCAGCTCGCATCCCCCTGGCGTACCGTACACTCGACGATCACCAGCCCGGGCTCCTCCGGTGCGATAAACGTCACGATTTCCCGGTCACTGCTGTCCAGAGTGCCCTCCCCGTCCACGACACTCCAGCTGAACCCCAGCCCCTCCTCTACTGTTCGTCCCTTTTTGTCCCGCGCGACGCAGCGGAGAGTTTTCTCCCGGCGCACCCCAACGATGCAGGATGTCGGAGAGACGATCGCCTTGTACAACGGTCCCGGATATTCGTAAAACTCTCGAGTCTCGGATTCTTTCTGACCGCTTCCAGCTTTCTGGGGGATCTGCTCGGCTCCTGTGGCTTGCTCCCCCGGGCCTTCCTCCTCCACCGGACCCCCTTCGGAATCGAACAGACCGCCGCCCTGTTTTTTTCTCTTCTTGTTGATCTCGGCGTAGATGTCGAACCAGTCGTAGTCCTCCGGCGGCAGAGCAAGAAACGCCTCTTTCAGAGCGCGCTGCACTGTCTTAAGGATCCGGCGGCTTGCCTCCTCCTCTTCCGCCTGTTTCTCCCGTTCGATGATCTCGGTCAGTTTCTGCTCCACCGGTTCGATGGTGCGGGAGAGGAGCATGAGATTCTCGTCGTGTATGATGCCGTCCCGGGTTCCCGGGGTGAGCTGAAGGAAGGGCACATCGATCGAGCCCTGAAGATAGCCTGAAGTCCAGGGATCTTTGTCGAAGAGGTCCAGCCTGTTGATGTAAGGGAGCACCCGAGTGCCGGAACGGTAGAGGCCGACATTGTTTACAGCATCCTGAGGATTCAGGTACAGCTCCAGGTAAATATCTCCTTTCGCGGTCTCCAGCACTTCCAGCTCGTGGAGCAGACGACCGCTGTATTCCCGTGGTTTTACCTCCAGTTCTTTGCGGGAATATCGGTCCTTGATCATGATCTTGACGCCGGAGCGTCGAATGCGGTCACGGAGCTCGGATGCCAGGTAATGCTGGATCCGCTCGCCGTTGAGCTGACGTATCCCGGGAAGAAGCGGGTGAATCATCAACTCGGTACCGGGATGGGAGAACAGGCTGCGCCTCTGATTGATCGAGTATCCGGATTCCCCCTTTCTCATCTCCATTTGGTAGGTTTTTCCGTCAGCCCCCGCAGAGGAAAGGAGCAGTCGCTCGCCTACAGTCCAGAAGCTCAACAAACCGATACCGAACTCTCCCTGGATGCCTTCGGCTCCTTGTTCCCTCAAGCGCTTCTTGAGGGAATCGCAGATGTGGGTCGCCACATAGCGGAAGTTCGGCAGGGCCTCATCGTTTAAGGGAATACCTTCGCCGTCGTCGATGACCTTGAGGTACAATTCCCCCCGCTCCCGCCCGCGGACGATGGTGATGTTGCGAGCCCGGGCGTCGATGCTGTTCTCCACGAACTCGGCGATCGCTTTCAGGGGATTGTTCTGGGAGAGGGCGATGATGGTGATGGCGTTCCAGTGGTCGCCGATACGGAGTTTCCCGCTATTCGCCTTTTTTTGCGGCTTGGAACCCCGGGGCTTTTTCTTCGTACTTTTTCTTCGGGAGCCGCTGCGGGGCCGGCCGCTTTCTGCTTTGGTTTGTGCCACACGGCTATTATTGTCCAATCCCGACAATTCGACAACACCCGGGAATCGGCTGCCATTTGGAAGAACGGCAGCTACTTGATTTTCTTCCTGCGTCTGCGATCGGCGATCATTTTCACAAGCCCTGTATCAAAATTCTTTGTGAGTAGATATACATTTGCCGCCATTGAAACCGCCCATACGATTTGCGTAACGTAGATAGGGACCAGCGCCAGGACAAAAATCATGGTGCCGATCAGACCCACCTTCACCCATGCTCCCCTGCTCAACAGGAGAAGCCCCATCGCGACTTCGAAGAGGATAAGCAAGATTCCGAATATCCTTGGCCGGGGAGCTATGATGGTTTCCGTCAAAGTTCGATAGAGGGGAAGCCAAGCCTCCCGGCCGTAGTCAGCAACGAAACTCGGCTGTGTCAGGAGAAACGCAACGTTGACACCGACACCCATGGCTACGAAGAAGAATCCTAAAAAGATACGACCCGCATTGGGCTTCAGCAAACTCAGGACAATGACAAATAAAGAATACACTGCACCGACCACGATTGGACCAGCCACGGATCACCTCCTCGATGATGCTGTCCCGGGAGGGGATACGTCGATACTATCGGAAAAGGTGAAGGTAATCCATTGGGAGCAACACAAGCGCTTCAGTTTTACACCGGCAATTACGACCTCTTTTTCTTACTTTCCCTTCCGCCCCTGACTACTTTTGGGAAGACGTTGATTTACGGTGGCGGCGATCTGCTCCACTTCACCAGGCAGGTCTGATCGCTTAAAATTCTGAAGAGGTGGTCGGCGTCGCCGACGGCGACGAGACGCTCCTCCTTCGGGGCTACGGCAGCGATAGACCTTGATTTGCAGCAGTACACCGGTACCTTCGCCATGAACCGCCGCTCGGAAAGCGACCCCCCTCAGATCATGGGGGCGGTGACGTTGGTCCGCCCGAGAATCACCGCTGACGGAAAGGGGTTGTGGATCGCGTCCATGCTGGATCCCGGAGCCTGCTGGGCAGACTGCACTATACCGCCTTTGCTCTTACCCAGGCTCTGTTGATCGTATGGTTGGGCTACTTGGGGTTCTTTTTCGTGTAAGAATGCACCTCGCCAGCACCGCTACCTGACAAAGGTCGGGTGAGGTCTATCGTACGCCTCACCGGCTCTTTCCCCGCCCGGAGATCGGCCACACGGCCTCCAGCATCCCCTTCCGCACGCAAAAAAGGGAATCGTGGAGGTTCACCGTGGTGCAGCAATGGCTGGGGATGTATTCGATCTTCTCCAGATATTCGATCTCATCCCGTTCGTCCAAAACCTCTCCGTGCTCTTCCGACAATCCATCTGCGATTCTCAGATTCGGTCGGTCTTTTATTGTTGGGTCGCCGTGGTCGATCGAACAGACCTTCAATCCGGCGTCGGTTATGGCTATTCCCGGCCTTTTATGGATCACGGTGGTCAGAATTGAGAGGGAGGATCGGAATGGCAGGTTCCCTCGGGAGTACACACCGTCCATGAACACGTACGATCCTGCCTGGATTTCCGTCCAGATCGTGTTATCTCCGGTAATGTGATAGGTCCCGGTGCCTCCGCCGCTCACTTCCTTCACCGGGAAGCCGTTTTTCTCGAGATGGCTTTTGATGCTGCCTACCTTCTTCTCCATCTTTTCGACGCCCTCCCGCTTGATAGAGTCCGTCAGCTTTGTCGGCTCTTCGGTGTCATACACCAGGTGGCCCTCGTACGCCTGAATGCCCTCGAAGTCGAGCCCGTCCGCTCTGCCAATTCTTTCGGCGAGCTCGAGCGCTTCCTGTTCCGTATTCACGCCGCAGCGCTCCATCCCGACATCGATTTCTATCAGGAGGTGCAGTGTGGCTCCGACTTTGCGGGCCACTGCAGACAGGCTGTCGATGTTTTCGGCCCGATCGACCGCCACTGTGATCTTGGTCCCTTGTTTAGTCATGCAGGCCAGGCGATAGATCTTCTGCGGGTCCACGATCTGGTTGGCGACCAGGATGTCTTTGATGCCTGCATTGAACAGCACCTCGGCCTCTCCAACCTTGGCACAGGTAATCCCTTTAGCACCCGAAGCAAGCTGCATATGCGCGATGTTCGGACACTTGTACGTTTTGAAGTGGGGGCGAAGCGTCGCCTTCCTCCCCTTGAAATACTCGGACATGATGCGGATGTTATCTTCCAGAACATCCAGATCGACGATCAATGCGGGAGTCTCGATATGTTCCTTCTTCATGCGGCTAAAATCGTTCATGCTTGTTCTCCTCCCAATTTCTAAAAATAGATCTCGTCTCCGACTAATTCGACTACAGGAACCGCGCGGAATTGATGCATTGGCACATTTCAACAGATGGAATCCTTCAGGGTATGACGAAATCGATCACGGTTTCCACCTTCACATGCCCCCTCGGAAGGACGACGAAGACGTTGTTCACATCCTAACGTATGTATAAACTCTTGATCCCCAGGCTGCCGCCGCGTTCATCGCGCCAGAAGGGGACCCAGCCCAGGCCCAACAGGCGCACCGAAATATCGGTCTTCTTTGGTCGGATCTCCAGAGTTTCAAGATCTTCCGCCAGTGGATCGACCGCGCTGCGTAACGCCTCGGTTTCCTGGGCCACTTGGGCTTCGAGATCCGCCAGCTGCCGCTCCAGGTCGATCGGCTCCCCCTCGGTCCAGACCTTCATCGCCGGTGCGGCGAGGAAGTTGTTGAGCTTCATGGCCAGCTCGTGGCGGTCCTTTGCGGGGAAGAAGGCCTCCGTGTCGAACACCCCAATGCGCACGAAGGGCGGCGTCTGGACTTCCTGGATGAGCTGGGCGATATCCAGTCCGCGGCCCTGCTGCCACGCCGCCTCCAGGATCGAAGAAAGCAGGATGTGCTCCCGGCGTTGCTGCCGGGGGTGTAGATAACGAACTCCGCCGCATCCCGCAGCCGCCGGATGCGAGACCCGTCCTGCCCCCACTCGGCCAGCCCGTTGCGCCACAGGAGGGCCTGCTGTTCCGCGTACTGGGCGGGGCCCAACCCTGCCCGCCGCAGGCTGGGTCTCACGACCCAGGTAGAATACGCCGAGTCCTTCAAACTCCTGCATAGCGCGGGCATGGTACCACAGCCGACCGGGCCTGTCCAGGCGGACTCCTCCATCTGCCTGAGATCCTGCTGCAGGATGCGTGCGAACAGCACAAAGCAGACGCCTTAATCCTTTGGGGTACGGCGGGGCTTGGGGCGGGAATCCGGTAGGCGGATCGTGCGCTCCGGACTCCAGCTCCACCCGGGCATGGTTGCGATCATCTTTTCGATGTGCTTTTCGCCGGCTTCGACCAGCATCATGTGCGTTGAGTCGTCGAGCACGGTCAGCTTCGGTGTGGCTCGTATACGCTCCACGTCCGACGCCGGTTTAGGCCCCGTCCCTGTGAAGCGCAGGATGTATCTACCCATGGTTCCCGGCTAGCGGACCAGCCCCTGGCCCTCGTACAGACTGCCAAATCCCAGGGCCTGGGCCTGTTCCAGCACAGCCCTGGCCATCGCCTCCGATCGGGCCGACGCGCGCGGTAGGCCCAGCAGCTCGACACGCGGGGACAGGATCGCCGCCGCCGCACCTGCGGCCGCAGGGCAGGCCATCGAGGTGCCGTCCAGGACCGCATACCCTCCCGGGTAGGTCGAGATCACTCCGACACCGGGGGCGGTCAGATCGATTTCCGGCCCGATGTTGGAGAAAGCGGCCACGAAATTCTTTTTGTCGGTCCCGTAGGGTGAAGCCACCTCCCCTCTTTGCGTCGTGGCGGACGGGAACGTGCCCTTACGCCCCATGGCCGAAACGGCCAGCGATAACGAGTAGGAGGCTGGAAAGCTCACGGGCTGGCGTCGGTCGTTGCCCGCAGCCGCGATCACCAGGCTGCCCCGGGATCGCGCGTACTGGATGGCGGACTCGATTGCTTCGTCCACCTCACTACTGCCCAGGCTCAGGTTGATAAGGTCGCAACCGTCCTCGACCGCACGATCGATGGCCTTCGTGATGGCATAGTTGGATGCCGAATCGCTTCCCTTACCGAACACCCGGTAGCTGCGCAGGGTTACCGCCGGCGCCATACCGCGCACCCCCGCCGGGGGCTGACCGCGCGCGGCGATTATCCCGGCCACGTGGGTACCGTGCCCCTTGCCGTTGTCCCGGAACTCCGTCTTGTCCTCACCGACCACCGTGTTCTCCCCGCCGTCGATCTCCAGGTCGGGGTGCTCCGCGATCCCGGTGTCCACCACACCCACCTTGATACCCTTTCCCGATTTCGGGGTCGTCGCACGGTAAAAGTAGCGCAGGCAGTCCACATAGCCCAGCGACAGCCGGATCAAGGCGATGCTGGTGTCGGAGCTCACTGTGAGGTTCTTCTTCAACGCCGGCCAGAAATCCTTTTCGGGGTAAATGTACAGCCGCTGGAGCTTGGGTGAAGCGGAACCGAGGGCCAGTTTCACCTCCCCCCTGGCGTCAGTCCATCCCTGGGCCCCGATCCGCTCCCCGAAATCGGTGAAAGCCACCACCAGCGCACCCGCCACCGGAGTGCCGTCCGTGCGGGACACGATGCGCAGCCTGACCTTGACCGCGGCCTTCGCAGCGGTCGCCTTGGTTTCGACGTGGAGCCGGGGTGCCACCGCCGGGTGGAAAAAGGCGAGCGGGACCAAGCGCAGGCTGGGTTGATGGGCTCGCAAGGCTGAAAGAGCCGCCGGAGCGATTTCCACCAGTTTGGCCCCATACTCGTTCACGGAGTCCAGCAGGCGCAACTCCACGCCCGGGGTGGCGTTCATCCGGAAAAGCCGGACCAGACCGGGTCGGACCGCCAGCTTCCGCAAGAACCTTGCGGTTGCCAATTCGGTGGACACAGCCGGCATCCGAATCCCCTGCATCGGCAGAACGATGAACTGTTTCCCGCCCAACTCGGCCATCCGCACACCTCCCGGTTGCCAGCGCGTTTCGCACCGGCGGTCCAGCCGCGTTTCAGTATAGACCGCCCGGGAGACCGAGGCAAGGACAGCAAGAACCAGCTGTTCCCAGCCGGCGCATCCCCATTGGTTTATTACTGCGAGTCGTGCTCTTTACGTTGATTCTAAGCGTCGTTGAGCCGATCCCGCGTGATCGAGTGGAGCTGTATGGTAGACCCGCGCCTCAATCCGCGAAGGGGTAGCGAAGCAGGGAAATCAGCTTCTGCTCCTCGGTGACCTGCATGTCCGCCAGGGTCATGGCCGCGTCGATCAGGGCGAGGTGGGAATACCCTTGCGGGAAGTTTCCCACCAGGAGCTTGCTCTCGAAGTCGATCCCTTCACTGAACAACCCCAGGTGATTGGCGTAGGACAGAGTCCGGTGAAACATGCGTTCCGCTTCCTCTATCTCACCGATCTTGTACAGGCTCTTGATCATCCAGAAGGTACAGATTGTGAATGACGATCTAGGCAGGCCGAAGTCGTCTTCGTTCCGATAGCGGTACATCAAACCGTCCCGGCAGAGCTCTTCCTTTGCCTTTTGGACAGTAGCGACGTACTTCGGGTCCTTGGCGTCGATGAAATTATAGGTCTCCATCAGAAGATTGGAAGCGTCCAGGTTCCGGCCGCCGTAGTACTGGGTGAAAGCCCCAACCTCCTGGTTCCAGCCCTTTTCCAAGATTTCCTTCCTGATCTCATCCGCAGTGTTCCGCCACGTGCGGGAGTAATCCGTTTTATCGAGGATCGCTGCGATCTTCGCTCCCCGATCCATGGCCACCCAGCAGAGAACCTTGGAAAAGGTGAAGTGGTGTTCCTGGCTCCTGATCTCCCAGATCCCTTTGTCCGGGTTGCGCCAGGTTTCGGCGACCGTGCGCACCAGGCTGCGCACAATGGTCCAGAGATCCTCGCCGTAGGAGAGGGTGTGGCGGAAGAGCTTGAAATACTGATGGATGACATCGATGAGGATGCCGTAGATGTCGTTCTGCTTCTGCTTGTAGGCGGCATTGCCGACCCGGACCGGTTTGGAGCCCTCGTATCCGGCCAGCCAGTCCAGCTCCCGCTCGGTCAGCTCCTTCTCCCCGCGGATCCCGTACATGATCTGGATCTTATCCTCTTTGAAGGGAATCACGTTGATGATGAAGTTTAGGAAACGTTGGGCCGAGTTGTAATGCCCGAGGGCGGTCAGGATGGAAATAACCATCGAGGCATCCCGGATCCAGCAAAACCTGTAGTCCCAGTTCCGGACCTCTCCGATCGCTTCAGGCAGTGAAGTGGTTACCGCGGCCAGGATCGAACCGGTCTTGTGAAAGGTCAGCAGTTTGAGGACCAGGGCGCTTCTCAGGATCGGCGTCTGGTACCGGCTGAAATGGATGCTTCGTTCCAGCCAGTTCAACCAGTACACCTCGGTCCGCTCGTACTCCAGGCGGATCTTGTGGCGGTCCAGCTCGACGAGCTTCTGGTTATAGCTGATAACGAAGTAGTAGTCCTGATCGATCGTCACCTCCCGCTGCTCCAGCACGTCTTCGAAATCCACGTCGGTGTACAGATAGACCGACTCATAAGGGCCTTCGGAGGTGTAGCTCTTGATATATTCATCACTTCGGGTTGTCTCCGTCCCGTATTGAGCGTAGGCCAGACGGGGCTGGTATCCGAAGCGAACCCGCGGCCGCCCGGACACCGCCCGGACGAGCCTGATGATCTCCGGAGGACAGAAGTAGTAACCGCTGTCGGCTCGGTAGCGAGGCATGAAATCCAGTACTTCGAACGCATCGTGGTTGCTGCTAAATCGGGTGCGGAGGATATTCGTCCGGTAGATGTACCCCTGGGTGATCGAATACTCGGGGTCGACCTTGATCTCGAAAAAACCGCCCCGCTCCTGGTCGAGAATCCTGGCGAAAACGGAGGAGGAGTTGAACTCGGGAAGGCAGCACCAGTCGATGCTACCAGTCTTTGATATCAGTGCAGCAGACCTGCAATTCCCTATGACGCCGTAATCCAGGTTGTCCAAGGCGTGCTTCCTTTCTTACCCTGTACCGTTTGCCGGGTGTCGCTGGAACGGTAGCATGGAAGCCCCTACTTGAAAAGGCAATAAACCAACCACGCAGGCGAAACCTGGGCGGGGATTAGCTCTGATCGAGCTTTTTTTTAAGCTCCGCGATTTCTTCCTCGAGCTCTTCGATCCCGATCAGTTGATGGGGCCGGATGCTGTGAATCGGGATGGAAGACTTCCGTTCCTCCAGCTCGATCCGCAGTCGCCGGAGCCTGTCTACCATTTCCTGTCGGTTTTCGCCTGTCATGTCCATCTCCTCTGCCTGGTTCAATAATACAGTTTGACGTCGAAAAAGGCCAATCGCTTCCCGACGCGAACCGCGCTGCTGCTTCGTGGCGACCCGGCGCATCGGGCGACACTGATACTCGATGACGCGGTAGCTCGAAGCAGCCGCCCGAGGGCAGGGCATTGCGCGGACAGGGAAACAACGGGTAGAATTCGCAAAGTAACAGGAATGACTCGGTCCCGGAGGCAGCCGATGAAGAAGAACGACAGGGGTTTTTCCCTGGATGGATTTTCAAAGTACTACGACCTCATGACCCCGGCCGAGCTAAGCAGATTCAGGCGGAAGCAGATCGCACTGAGCGGTATCCGCTCCGGCGAGCGGGTATTGGACGTCGGCTGCGGAACGGGCGCTCTGTCCATCCTGGCGAAGATCGCCGTGGGAGAAGCCGGGGAAGTGGCGGGGATCGACATCGCAGCCAACATGATCTCCAGGGCCCGGGAGAAAGCCAGCAAGGCGGGGCTGGATATCGATTTCCGGGTCGCCTCGATTGATTATCTGCCCTATCCCGACGGCTGTTTCGACAGGGTAACCAGCAGCATGATGTTTCACCACCTGCCTGTAGACATCAAGGAGAAGGGTGTGCGGGAAATCCACCGGGTCCTCAAAGCGCAAGGGCGCTTCTTTCTCTGCGATTTTTTAACTCCCCACCCTCTCACAGCTCCGCTGATGTTTCTGCTGCTTGTCTGGATGCGCTCGACGCGGTATCAGCTGTTCGGGAAACTTCCCGACCTGATAGAGGAGTGTGGCTTTTCGACCTCTGAATTAGTCGGACACGGCGCTTTTCTCAAGTATTATCGTTATACAAAAGGGTGACTACTTCATTTGCGCATGAGTGCGGGTGCGATCACAAAGAAACACCTGCTTCCTCGAAGGCTTTCTCAACGAGCCTGAAAATCCCAAGTTCTTTCGACCAGTGTTGCAGGTATCCTTTATCAAGGGAATCAGCCTGTACCTTGATGACCCCCAACACGTCGAGCCACTGTCGTTCAGAAACTCCTCCACCAGCTTCATACCATTGCAGTTTATTGATAATGATATCTTCCGATGAGCAAAAATAGATCTCTGTAATCTTATTCTCTTCAAACAGTGTATCCCGGTGTCTGCGACCCATGGCAGTGTGGTGGTAGATCTCGTCTTTTGGAATGAATACATCGAGTTTGATCGATGTTTCTAGATGTATCAAATTGAAGGATGAACCACGACTGATAGCATCGACGATCGTGGTTTCGTCGACGTAGTAGTTCCTGTTGAGCCTATCCATTAGGGCCATGATGTGACGTGGCTCGATATCGGCTACGAGATCGACGTCGATCGTCGATCGTGCCATCCCGTACAGAGAACTCGCGATCGAACCGCCGATATAGTAGGGAATAGCCAAATCGTCAAAGACTTGGACGACTGGTCCTACCGCCAGTAGAAGGTCCGGATCTTTCATGGTGGATTGTTTGAAGGTAATGTTCCAAACGTTCGGCCAGTTCCCTGCCGTAGTTCAGTTCCACGAACAGCAGGTCAGCTTCAGTCTCACTCTGCGCCTTTCTTGCCCTGGTGATCGCCCTTCTGGACAATTGAATCATCAAACGAGAAAGCGAGCGAACCTGATTGAATTTTTCTGAAACGCTTTTTTTCCTGAGCAGATCGACTAACACCCTTTCCGCTCTTCTTTCTGTGTCAGGAGATTGTGTTTTCATAGTACTCGCCGATTCAACAACCTACAACCATACCTCATCGCAAGGTTCGAATCAATCTTCTTAAAAAAGGTCTTGCCCGCAAACCCAGGATGTAGGAAACTACTCAAACAAATCCGATTCTTCGGAGCCCTGAACCCGTTAAGGATCTGTGATGATCAATTTTGTGCTCGACAGCCGGGAGATAGGGGGAGTCATGAAAGTCAAATATATGCTGGCAGTTCTTGCCCTGACTTGTTGTGCCATACCGCTGTCGGCGCTGGAGGTTCCGTCTCTGACCGCCCCGGTGTCCGATCTGGCCAGGCTGTTGACTACCGAACAGGTGGATCAGCTGAACAACCTGCTGCTAGACTACGAGGCGGAGACGAGCAATCAATTCGCCCTGTTGATCATCCCTTCCCTCGAGGGCGAGGTTCTGGAATCATACTCGATCAAGGTAGCGAGCGCTTGGGCTTTGGGGGAGGCGGACAAGGACAACGGGCTTCTGCTGCTGGTCGCCCTGGCGGAACGGAAGCTGCGGATCGAGGTGGGCTACGGCCTGGAAGGCGTCCTCACCGACGCCTTTTGCGGTCGTGTCATCGACAATACGATCGTACCCTATTTCAAAAAAGAACAGTACTACGAGGGCCTCACCGCCGGCCTGCTGGCGCTGATCAGGCAGACCGGGGATGAGTTCAGCCCCGACCCGGCTTTGGAGCCTGCGGGAGCGGAGTTCACGGACCGCTTCGGCGCCTACCTGTTTCTGACCCTGCCCTTTCTCATGATTTTGTTCGTGTCGATTTTCCTCGGCCGAAACCGTGCCTTCAGTAGATTGTATAAAAAGGAATACGAGCAGCTCAAAGGCGAAGAGATCCGTTCAGCCGGGATGGATCCCACGCTCTACCGCGTCTGGAAAAAAAGGGTCAAGCTGCAGCTGAAGGGACGCGTAGCCGGACTGGCCTTCGCCGGGGTGATTCCCATTCTACCCTCCCTGGCGGTGATCCCGGTAACCCCTGTAGCATTACTGATTCCCGGCCTCTATCTCTTCGCGATGTTCATCCTCCCCCTCATCTGGCGTCCGCGGGAACTTCCCTACGCTCTGTCCTACCGGCGCATCGAAGATGACTACAAGAAGCTCGAGGGGCTGATGAAGGAAGTCTCTTCGGAGGAGGAGCGACAGGAGATGCTCAAACTCTTCCTGACCGGTTACATCAGCATCGCCCTGATGAGAATGGTGATCCAGAAGAAGGGACATTTCGACAGGAAATTCTACATGGCGAGTTACCGGAGTTCCTCCTCTTCCGGCTCCGGTTCCCGCTCTTCCTTCGGCGGCGGCGGCGGTTCCTTCGGCGGAGGAGGGGCCTCGGGGGGCTGGTAGCATCGGTTCCCCCTGGAAGGAGTACCCCTGGGTTGAAGGAAAAGGCTGCCGGGCTTATGACCACCCGGAGAAAAACAGCCGCCAGACCCCGTACAGCAGAGCAGCGGCAAGGGCTACCCCGGCGGCAATCAACCAGGGCAAGGCCCTGTTGCGAGGCGGTTCGTAGGAGATGTCGTCGGACAGCTCGTCTATATCTCCCTCTTCGTAGGGAAAGTGCTCAACCAGCACCGCTTCCACCTGATCGAGTATATCCAATAGACCGTCGATATAACCGCCCGCGGAGAATCGCTTGGACATTGTATCCCGCAGGCTTTCCCAATAATCCGGACCGGTGATCCGGTCGATCCCCTCGTCTCCCACAATAGCGAATGTTCGGGAGGGGAGGGACAGAAACACGAGCACTCCGTTTCTCCTCCGAGTCCGGGTCATTCCCAAGGCGACAAAGGTTTTGCGGGCCGCCTGCAGGGTGTCGTTGACCCGTCTGCCCGTAACGTGGAGCCGGACCTCTCCGGAGCTGCGGCTTTCGATTTGTCCGATCTTCTCCCGCAGCCGCTGCTGATCCTGAGAGGAGAGCAGTTGGTCGAGGAGACCCGTCTTTTTCATGGAAAGATGCTATCTCTAACCGCTTTGCACTGTCAATGTGTTTTCCGCTTGATATACATCAAGAGCAGCTATCCCAGAAAAACCACCAAGCACGGATTTACCGGCGCTCCCGCACCGTCCGGAGAAGGAAAGGCAGGTTCATGCAGAACATGAACAGGGAGGTGGCGAATGTTCCCACCACGACGTACCAGGGATGGCCGCCGATGGAGAGATGAGCGAAAAGAGGGATGTTCAAGATATTGCTGAAGATCAGGACCACAAAGGGGGTCAGGACCACGGACATCACCGGTGTCCAGCGTCCGAACCTGTACGAAAACCCTTTGAAGAACTTGATTACGATCAAGCCTCCGAGCAGCAGGGACAGGAGGTACTCTACGGGCACAAAAAAGACGAACAGGCCCAAAACGGCGGAGAGTCCGCCTCCTCCTTTGAAGTGGTAGAACAGGGGCTTCATGTGACCCAGGATCGCGGCCATGCCCACGGCAAAAAGTGCCCAGAAATCGGCATAGGTGTCGCCGGAGAAAAAGAGCAGCCGGCCCAGCACTACGGGGGCAAGGCTCTTCAGGGCGTCCAAAACGCCCACCAGCAGGCCCCACGCGGCGCCGATGTTGCGGAACACATTTGCGGCTCCGGGATTATGGCTGTCCAACTCCCGGATATCCTTGCCCTTGACCAATCGGGTGACGATGATGGCGTAGTTCACCGAACCGCTGAGATAGCCGATCATCAGCATGATGAAAAGATAAAGAAAAAACATCCCCACCCCCTCTACTCCACCGCCACGATCAGCAGGCTGTTCGTCTGGCCGCCGTAGTGGAACTCCACGGTCAGGCTGTCCTGGAGCCTCAGGATCCGTTCTTCGAGCTCGGTAGTATAAGCCTCATCGAAGGCATCACTACAAAAGAAGGATACACAGCCCGCCTCGCTGAGATCGAGCTTGGTCAAACCCCGCTCCACCGTCTCGGCCAGGGAGGCGTCTACGGCCAGCACCTCCGCCCCGCGTAGGATAAAGAAATCCTGCTTTTTGATCTCCACACTACCGTAGCGTGAATCCCGGCTGCTTTGGTAGACCTTGAGACAGATCCCCAGGTCGATGCTGTCGCCCATGCTGCGGATGTTCTGCTGCGGCGGATCCTCGGCATTGAAGCCGTACAGCGCCGTGATACCCTGCACCACGTTTTCGGTGGGCAGGAGAAAGACATTCTTGCCTGAAGCCTGCTGGGCCAATGCGGCTGCTGGGATGATGTTCGTCTCGTTCGGCAGGACGATGATGTTTTCGCTCGGCATTTCCTCCAAGACCTCGAGGATTTCCCCGCATGAAGGAAGCCGGCCGGCATACTCCAAACAGGCGGCCGCCTCCAAATCGGAAAAAACGCTCTTGAACCCTGACCCCGGCACGATCGCAAGCACGCTCAGTGCCTCATGGTCCTGAAGCGTTCTAAAGCTGGCGTTGATCTGCTCCTCCATGTCATCGATCTTCGAGCTGACGATCGTACCCAGCTCGGCCATCTTAGCTCTGATCTCCTCGGGAGTGTCGGTGTGGATGTGCAGCTTCAGGTATTCCTCTTCACGAACCAAGGCGATGCTGTCTCCCCTCTGTTCCAAAAAGAGCCTCAGCTCCGGCCAGGGGAGTTCCCCGTTTTTTTCCACCATCAGCTCGGTACAGTAGCGGAAACTCAATTTCCCTTGATCAGAATCCGGGACTGTCAGGTCCGGTTCGAAGCGGTAGTCCTCCTCTACTTCGCTCTGAAGCTCCGCACCCAGGAGTCCCCGCATCATCCCTTCGATGACAAATATGAAGCCCAAACCCCCGGCATCGACCACACCGGCTCTGGCCAGCACGGGCAACAGCCTCGGGGTTTCAAAAATCTTTACCCGTCCGAGGGTCAAGCCGGCACGAAGAAGCTCCAAAACATCCTTCGATTCGGTCTCGGCCATGGCTTCAGCCATAGCCGTGATGATGGTGATCATGGTACCTTCCACCGGCGATAGGAGAGAGGAACGGGCCGCGTAGGAACCGCTGTCGAATCCCCCGCGGATCAGTTCCGCGGTGATGGCCGCGTCTGTATCGAGGCGCTGAGAAAATCCGCGGATGAAACAGGCCAGGATAAATCCGGAGTTTCCCCGGCTGTGTTTGTTGGCCTGTTCGCTTAATAGCTCCCAGGCGGCAGCACAGCTTCCTGCGTCGTCGTCGAGCAGCGCCTCCACCGCCGGTTTCAGAGTGGAGAGCATGTTCATCCCCGTGTCCCCGTCGGGTACGGGGAAAACGTTCAGATTGTCCAGGACACGGGTGTTCAGAAAGAGATAATCCGCCGCGGCTTTGAGAGACCGCTTCAACTCCGGGACACCGATGGCTTCAATCTTCATGCACCGTGTAGCCCAAGTCGTAGAAATCAGGGCCCGCATGGGGCATAGCACTGTGGTTGGTAGAGAGGACCTCAACATCCGCGTCCCAGCCCTGCTGCTCGATGAGCTCCTTCAGATGGCTGGTTTCTCGATCATAGGGGCCGATCCGGCTGATCAGCGCGGTAACCCGGCGGGCTTTCCTGGCGGCCAGATCCTCCGCCATCATTCCCACGAACCTCTGGTTGGCTTGCTGGTAGGTCTTGGCCTTGCCGATGTTTTTCAGCACCCCCGCCTCTTCGGATGAGCCGAGCAGGGGGATGATCTTCATGGCCGTCCCCAGGATCGCCTTAGCCCGGCCGATACGGCCCGTGCGCTGAAGGAAGAACAGGTCGTAGACCGAGCCCACGTGTCGGGTATTCTCCCGGTTGCGCTTCATCAAAGCCAGGAGCTCAGGGCCAGCCATGCCCTCCCGCTGCGCCCGGGCGGCCTGAAGGACCTGTACGGTGTAGGCGGCAATCATGTGCTGAGTGTCGAAGAGCTCGATATCCAGATGCGGGAGCTCTGATTTCACCTTCTGCAGTACAGTGACGGTGATCGAGGACATCCGGGCGGACTGGTGGATGGTGAGGATCTTTTGGTCTTTGAACCGCTCCCAGACCCGGTGCAGGTCTTCCTCTTTCAGACCGGATGTGCTCACGTTGTTTCTCTTGTCCTTGATCAGCCCGCGGAGCCTCTCCTTCTCCTCCCGGCTCATGGACATGGACACCGGGTAGGGCTCCCCATTCACGAACAGGGGATATTCCAGCACCTGGATGTTCAGCTCCTTGATTGTTTGGTATGAGAGCTGAAGCGATGAATCCGCTACAATAACCATGGAGACCTCCTATCTCACGTTCATGATCCTTTAACCTCCGCCGGCGGCGGCAGGGGATTGACGGGCACCCGGATCTCGAGATCCGTCAGGGGATAGGAAGAACAGGGATGAAAGTAACCGAACCTGCGGTCCGCCTGACGCCGCCCGTCCGTCTCGGGGAGCACATAGAAACTGCCGCTCAAAATCCGAGAGCGGCAGTACCCGCACTGCCCGGAGCGGCATTGCGCCGGGGGGGCCCAACCTGCCTTTTCCAGGGCGATCAATACCGATTCCGACGCCCGGGCGGGAATCTCGCAGGAATTTTCTCCTCGATGGACCCTCAGCGTAAACACACGATCCTTCAGGTCGTCCGGGAAATCCGGACGCAAAACAACATCTTCTGTTTCTCCGCAGGCCTCTTTTCTCAAGGCTCCGGGGGGCAGGTGAAAAGGTTTCAACTCCTCCTCCAGGAAGCGGTACAACCCCGAGGGACCGCAGATGAAAAAAGTCTTGTCTGACGGAGTACCGTCACTGGCGGGATCACCGGCAAGCTCCCGGATGCGCTCTCCTGTAAGCAGGCCGGTAAGACCCTCCCACTGCGGGTCCGGATCCGCCGCCACGAAGTAAACCCGGAAATGCTCGGGCAGTTCCGCGGCCAGGGTCTCGAGCTCCCGCCGGAAGATGAACTCTTCGGGACCGTCCGCCCCGTAGAGGATGGTGCAGGAGACCTGCGGGTGATTCGCCCGCAGCTCCCGCCAGAGGGAACGGAAAGGCGTAATACCGCATCCCCCGGCCAGGAGCACCAGCTCCCCTCGATCCCGCAGAGGCTCGTAGCCAAACTGCCCCAAGGGTCCGGAGCTCCACACCCGAGTACCGGGACGCCAGTGCTCCCAGATATACGGGGCAACGAAGCCTTTCTCGCGGCGGCGTACCGTCACCTCGTAATAGTTGCCCGTCTCCGCCTCGGTGGGAGAGGAGCAGATCGAGTACGGCCGGGAAACCCGAACCCCCTGGACGAAAAATTCCAGGCTCAGGTACTGCCCGGCTCGAAAGGGTGGCAGACGGTCCGGCCGGCCTTCCGAGTCGCCCGCCGCCGGTACCAGTTTGAAGGTGCGGGCGAAGGGGGTCTCCTGGCGCATCTGTTCGACGGCCAGCTCGAGCCGCTCCGGATGCAACGTCGATGTCAAGGCCTGCAGGGGATCCGGCGGCAGAAACTCAGGCGAAGCTCTGCGGATGCGCCGGCGTCGCTGCAGAGGCTGACGCAGGAACGCCCACAGATCCCGGTACTTTCCTCTTACCTGAACAACCATCAGCTCATCCTCGCCAGGGTGCGCCGGGCCGCGGCCCGGCCGGAAAGAATCGAGCTTCCGTAACCGTGGCAGCGGGAGGAGAACCCGCCGCAGAATTGCAGTCCCTCCAGGTAGTTCTCTTTCTCCAATGCCATTGCCCGGGGAACGAGGGAATCCCAGGGCTCCGGTTCATACCCGTAGACTACTCCCCGATAGGCACCGGTATAACGCTGAAAGGTGACTGGAGTGGCGATTTCGATCTCCTCGATATGGCCTGACAGCTTCACCCCCACGGCATTCTCGAATTGGGCGATCATTCCCCGGGCAATGTCGGTCTTGGTGTTGAAGTAGTCCTGGGGGCTCACCTGCTCCCAAACCTGGGGTTGGTAACAACAGGTCAGAGAGACGATCGACGTGCCCGGGGGCGAGCAGTCGGCAACGGCACTGTTCAGGCAGACCGAAGCCTGCATCAGGGGGGGCTCCAGTCGGCCGGTGGCATCATAGATCCGCTCGGTATCCATGTGGGGGGAAATGAAATAGCTGTAGTCGTTCAGCCCCAGCTCATGACGAGACTTGTTCAATCCCAGGTAGACAACAAAGGTGCTGACCCCATGCCGGCGGGCGTTGATCAGCCGACGAGCCCTTCGCGGCACTTCACTTCGGGGCGCAATCAGGCGGTTGAACACCAGGGAAGGGGAAACGTCGCAGATCACCTGCTTCGCCCCGATTCGGTCCCCCCCTGCGGTATGAATCTCCCGAACTTTGCCCCGACTCGTGCTTATTGAGTCCACCCGTTGGTTGTACTCCACCCTTCCCCCGAGCGCTTCGATCTTCTGCACCATCGCCGAAGCCAGCCCGTGGGATCGTCTGCAGGGGACAAAGGCACCCGAGGCCAGGTAGGTGTAAAGCATGGCCCCCCAGATGGTAAAGGACAGGCGCCTGGCCGGGACACCCAGAAAGCACCAGTAGGCATAGAGGATCTCCTGCGCTCGGGGGGGAACCCCCACCGCATCGGTGACCTGCTGCACCGTGTAGCCGCCGGTGTTCAGGAAGCTTCTGTGGTTGGCAATCAGCTCTTTTCTGTTCAGGTCTTCCCGATGCTGATCGAGGTAGGTCAGGGTCTCCAGAACCTCCCGGCAGAGGGAAAAATACCGGGTTACCGATTCCCGGCTGCCCGGCACCTGCGCTTCGATCAGATCGATAACCGCCTCGATCCCGAAGGGAACCCGAATATCGATGGAGCGCTCACCGAGGATGAGGCGGTAGGCTTCCGGAACCTCGGCCACCTCCAGATCCAACCCGGCCTCCTTTAGCAGATAATCCCTGACGCTCACCATATTGGAACGGGGAAGAGGCGCCGGCATCTGATGGAGGGAAGGCTCGAACTCGAAACGGCCCCGGACAAAGCTGGTGGCAAAGCCTCCGGGAAGATTGTGCTGCTCCAGAACCAGCACCTTCACTCCCTGCCGGGCAAGCTCCAGGGCCGCGCCCAAGCCGCCCAACCCGGCCCCGACCACCACCACGTCGGCGGACGGCGACGGTATAGGTTGAATCGTTTGCTCTGCCAGGGCTGCTTTCTCCTATTGTACTCTTTGCCTGAAATAATGTGATTGTAGCCTACAGGGAGTCGCCTGTACAGAAATTTTTTCCACGGCGATTGATCATCTTACTACATCGTCGTACTGCTCTACGATGAAGATCTTCTCGGCGGGTATTTCGGTGGTTTGAGCGGGGGCGTGTTTCTTCTCCCGATCCTGGGATTGAAAATCACCTGCTTCATCCTGGGGATGATCAATGTAGGAAGTTTTTCCTGGTATCGCTGTACACAAGGATCAGGAATGCTAAAGCACAGAAGCGGAGCTGACTTCCGGAACCCGCCGGATATTCATTCCCATCTCTCGAGCACCTGGTCCGGCATAGGATCGGCGCTGTCTACCTTTGAGAGCCGAACTAGTTCGGACCGGGCAGCGGCTTGATTTAGCGACCTCGGCTTTGCAGCTGTGATCCATTCAAAGTTCTTAGAATATATTTTTTCCAGCACATCTTTTGGAAGCTCGATCCCTCTCATCGGAGCACGAGAATCCGGCCAAAGGTAGGGAATGTCGTGGGGCGGGTCGAACATGTCATCGGTTTCCAGAAATCGGCGGATCATGGAAAGAATCGGAAAAGGATCTCTGTGCACGCTGCCATAGGATCCGACCAGGATTCGATCGGCGAACTCGAGAAAAAAGTCCTTCGCTCCCCTACCCGCAGCGGTGAAGCCGAAGTACATCTCGATTCCCGGTGTAAGATCCAAGTACATATTCCCGTGTTTACGGAGCAGCTTTTCCGCCAGGTCCAATTCGTAGCCCAAGAAGAAAAAATGGGCAAAGATCGTTTTGAGGGAGGGAAACCTGAGCAGGACATCCATAGCTTCCTGCCGCAGCCGTTGCAGCGTGGGACGGTTCTCGTCGTATACCCATTCCTTCAGAGCCCAATCCGGGATCAGCTTTTCATCCCAGAACTCCGGTGGATCGCCAACATGAAAAAAAAGCGGCAGACCGAGCTTTTGAAGCTTTCCGTAGAAAACATCCAGCCGCGGGTCGTTGAGCGCCATCGAGTACCGCTCCGGCTTACCAATTACTGATTTCCAGCCGTCGACACCGATTTCGTCATAGAGCTCAACCAACTCTTCTATCGGCGGGTCAACTCCGTCCCGACTGAGAGGTAGAGACAGCAGACCTTCACGGTGGTAATAGTCGGAGCAGGCGTAGAAATAAACTGTATCGGGAAAGCTTCGCTTCAACCAAAACCCCAGGGGATTTTGAGACCGGAGGCCTAGTTTCACGCAGAAGTTGCTGCCCAAAAACGCCCATCGGGATACACCCGCTTCGGCCAGCCGCTCCTGAAGCCTGTCTACCGGGTCATCGATCCCATCAAGGTGAATGAAGCCATCAACTAGTGGTATCAAAACACGATTTCCACTTTGACCGTCTTGGTATTCTCCTTGATCTTCTGATTGAAGGCTTCATTAATCTTGTCTAACGGAAAAGTATCGGTTATCAACTGCTTGGCGGGAAATTGCCCTTTCACCATCATCTCCACGGCCAGATCCAGTTCATGCACCAGATTCCACATACCGAAGGCGTGGGATGCTTTGATTGTGGTCTCCTTTATCAAAACCGTACCCAGATCCAGGCTTACGTTTTCCTCGAAGACCCCCGTAAAAACGACCCGTCCCCCTCGTCTCACCAGCTGTAAGGCCAATTCCATCGTGTTCGACTTGTAGCCGACGCTCTCCAACACGCAGTCCACTCCCAGGTCGCCGGTGTGCTTTGCTACCGCTTCCGCCGCTTCTTCCGCTGATGCCTCGAGAACAAAATCCACACCGATACTGCGAGCGAGCTCTTTCTGAACAGGGTGCTTGGCTGTGATGAAAACTTCTCTTGCACCGGCTCTTTTAACGGCCGCCGCCATGGCCAGGCCGATGGGACCGGCTCCTAGGATTGCCACCCGATCGGCCATACTGACTCCGGCAATCTGGACTGCATGAATGCCGACGACCAGAACATCGAGAATGGCCGCCTCTTCGAAGGACAGCTCGTCCGGAAGCTTGAGCACATTTCCCGCCGGCACCAGTGTATACTCGGCGAATCCCCCCGGATGATGAAATCCGTAGTGCTCCAGATTCCTGCAGAGCTGATACAGGCCTACCCTGCAGAACTCGCAGCGGTAGCAGGGCACGATG
Source organism: uncultured Spirochaetaceae bacterium (assembly GCA_964604845.1). Taxonomy (GTDB): domain Bacteria; phylum Spirochaetota; class Spirochaetia; order SZUA-6; family DRHE01; genus JAFGQJ01. The sequence continues at coordinate 24,632 of CAZSBH010000011.1, read as the reverse complement.
GCGTTGACCGCAGCCCGATCCCCGACTGTAATTCCCTGCACTCCTTCACCGAGGGCATTCACCACTCCGGCGATTTCGTGTCCGTAGACATTGCCCAACACGAAGCGTTCCATGGGATGTCCGGGTTGCAGCCAGGGATGGTTTCCCGTGTAGATGTGCATGTCGCTTCCGCAGACTCCGCAGGCCCTGTTCTTCAAGCGCACCCACCCAGGTCCCGGCTCCGGGATTGGACGCTCCTCGATCACCATCTGTCTAGGTTTCTCCAGAACAGCAACCTTCATCTTCTTCATCCTACACCTCTTTTTCTATTTCGTGATTGACGATCAAGGCAACAACCTTTTTGTAGGCACCCGGTTCCATCCCTGGCTGAGGACAAATCCTTCGGCATACCGGACCCCACACTGATAGCCTCTGAACCTTCCGCTTACCTCGATCAGGTCTATAAAATCAACTCCGTGATGTTCCCTGACAAACTCTATCTGGCTTGCGTGGGCACGCATCATGTCCTTCTTCACGTCGATCACTTCCGTGATATCCACGAATTGCTCGGGTACGAATCCGATCCCCGTAACCGTGTCCATGTAGTAAAGGAATGGAAGGACCTTCAGGGCCGGGTGCTTGGTTATCGTGTGCGGGATGGCCGCATGGTAGATCGCTTCAAAGACCAGTCTGCTCACATTTACGTGGTCTGTGTGATAATCATTCGGATGGGGTGCAATCAAGACGTCTGGTTGACAGCGCCGGATGGCATCGATCACGATCAACCGGCTCTTCAGGTCTGCTACAACCTCGCCATCTGTGAAATCACCGCCAAAGGATACGGCATTGATGATGTCCGCCGATTTTTTCGCTTCACCGGCTCTCTCGGTCTTGATGACCTCCTCCGTTTTACTGAGGCCCCCCTTGGTACCGTCCGTGGCATAGTACATGAATACCTTGTGCCCTTGTTTCGAATACAGGGCAAGAGTTCCGCCACAAAGCACCTCGAGATCATCCGGATGAGGACCTATGGCCATTACCGTAAGCTTCTCGGACATATACAGGCCTCCTTGTTCATCGTTTCAGCTTGCCCAGATTGCTGAATACCACCGCTGAGACGACGATAATTCCCAGAACAATATTCTGGAAATAGGCTGTAATTCCCAGGATATTCATGGCGTTGTAGACGATACCGAGCAATACGACGCCCAGGACGGCTCCGATGACCGTACCTCTCCCTCCTTCAAAGGAGACACCACCGATCACCGCTGCAGATAAGGCCCGTAGAGCATAATCCGCACCGACGTTCGCGATCACCGAACCGAGCCGGGAAATCAGGACCACAGCAGCAATCCCGGCGATCAATCCGTTCAGCGTGTAGGCGATGATCTTGTTCAGATCTATGGTGATCCCCGCTAGAAAGGCGGCTTCCTCATTACTGCCCATGGCGAACAGCCGGCGCCCAAACTTCGTGTATCTTAGTACAACGATCATTACGAGCACCATCGCGATCCAGACAATAATCGGAAAAGGGATGATCAAAACAGTAGAGCTGCCCATCACTTCAAACTTGCCGAACAGGTTGAGGAACCTTCCCTGCGAAATGTTCAGGGCAATCCCGTAGTATACATACAGCATCCCCAGCGTGATGATAATCGGCGGGCATTTTGACTTGGCGATAATCAGTCCGTTGACAGCCCCGCAGGCGGTCGCTACGGTCAGTCCAATCAGAACTGCCGGCGCCGCGGACATCTCCCGCTCGACCAATTTGGCTACAATCACAGAGGTCAGGCTGATTATCGAGCCGATTGAAAAATCCAAACCTCCGGATATCATCAGCAGCACCATGCACAATGCAGCGATACCTGTAACGGAGCTCTGCTGTAGGACCGTCTGGAAGTTCCGGAAGGTCAGAAAAACAGGATTGAAAAAGGGAATTACAATAGAGAGAAAGATAATGACCAGAAGAATGATAAAGGGCTGGCTCTTGAACAATCGTCTTGCTTTGAGTAGCCGCACCGCTGACCCTGTAGATCGATTAACTTCTCCGTTTGCTCTACTGGACGATCTCACCTCCGACCTCCTACGGAATTCAGCAGGATGTTCTGTTCGGTGATCTGCGCTCCCGCCAGCACGGCGGAGATACCACCTTTCTTGATAACAACCACCCGGTCACAGAGGGATACCAGCTCGGGCATTTCCGATGATACCATGATGATCGCTTTTCTCTTGGAAACGAACTCGGATATCAGCTTGTAGATCTCCGTCTTGGTGTTGACATCAATGCCGACAGTCGGTTCGTCAAAAAGCAGGATATCCACATCCCTGAAGAGCCATTTGGCCAGGACCACTTTCTGTTGATTGCCTCCGCTGAGATATCCAACTTCCTGGTCAAAGGATGGGGTCTTGATGTCCAGCCTTTGGATAAATGAGCCTACCAAGCTTTTCTCCTGCCTGGATTGCAAGAAAGGCCTGGCGAAGCGGTTCAAACCGACGATCGATATATTCTCCCGTACGGACCTGTTCAAGAAAAGACCTGAAGTCTTTCTGTCCTCCGTCAACAAACCCAATCCAAATCTTATCGAAGCTCCCGGTTTGTGAGCGGGGACCCGTCTTCCCCGAATAACGACTCGTCCCGCTACCCGCCGGTCTGCTCCGAAAATTGCTCGGATAATCTCCGACCTCCCCGAACCGACCATACCGGCGATGCCTAGGATTTCACCTTCCCGTAGGTCCAAGTCGACAGTGGTAGAAGCTCCATCGATGCTGAGCTTCGAGATCTCCAGAATGACCTTGCCGATAGGACGTTTCTCGATGAAGTAAAACTTATCGATTGAACGGCCGACCATTTCTTTGGACAGAAGATTCATCGTGATCTGCTCTTCGACGGAGTTGTGGCAGGCAACGAATCGACCATCCTTTAGTACCGTGACCCGATCTGCAATTCTAACGATCTGCTCCAGATGGTGGGAAATATACACAATCCCCATCCCCGATTTCTTCACGTTCTCGATGATCTTGAGCAGTTTTTCTATCCTCTCGATATCGAATGCCGTAGTCGGTTCATCCATAATGAGTATCTTTGGCTTGGATTCGATCGCCTTAATAATCTTGAGTAACTGTCTTTCTGCAGGCTGTAACTCCTCCACGAGCTGATCAACCTCGAGGGTTACATCATAGGAGGCTAAAATTTCCTTCGCACAGCGCCGTGATTCCTTGTAGCTGAAAAAACCAAAGGGAGAGCATTTTTCCCGTCCGAGAAACATGTTCTCCGCCACCGTAAGATCGGGGGCAAGGATATTTTCCTGGTAGACGGCGTTAATACCGAGACTCTGAGCAGAATGAGGTGTCAGATACCTGTACCTTTGGCCACCGATGATCAGTTCCCCATCGTCGGGAACCAGAGCACCGGAAAGAATCTTGATCAGGGTGGATTTGCCCGCTCCGTTTTCCCCCACAATGCAGTGCAGCTCACCGGCATACAAATCGAAACTTACGTCCGACAGGGCAAGAACTCCCGGAAATCTCTTTACGATATGCCTGACATCAACGATCTTCTGCTTTGTCGAGCGGACAACTCTTCTTCCCATCGAATCCTCATGATGATTCTAACGACGGAAGGGGATCTGTCAAACCTGCGATCCCCTTCCGGAATGTATCAAAGAGAGATGATCCCTATATAGATTAATCGAGTCCGCCGATGAACTCGATCAGCAGGTCATCCGGTTCCCACGGAACCGATTTGTCGATATTGTCCTTGGTGATCACCGTGATCGGTAGAAGGATATTGCGCTCTGGGGTTTTTCCGTGCAGGTACTGCCACAGTGCTTTGAATGCCAACGCTCCTTGGAGCGACGGTGCGGTGTTTGTCGTGGCTACCAGCTCACCTTTTTTCACCAGCTCCAGACCTTCGGGGAGCCCACCACCACCGCCACCCATGACGAGAATTTCACTGAACTTACCGGCCTCCTTGACGGCGCGTAAAACTCCTTTGGCCATATCTTCATTGTTTGCCACAAAGATGTCGAACTTCACCCCGGACTGCAACACGTTCTGAGCCACACTCAACGCCTGGTCTTGCGTCCAGTTAGTCGGTTGAGCTCCAACCAGCTCTATGGTCCCGAACTCATCGAGGGCTTTGAAGAATCCCTCCATATAAAGCTCAACAATGCCCATCCCACGCTGTCCTTCGATGAAGTACACCTTTTTCCCGGGGTACTCTTCACACAAGAACTTGCCCACCATATATCCCATGTTGTCATACCCGTTGTATACGGCCGACACATGTTGGCCCGGGCCTGCTGCCGGGGGCATGTTTTCTATGACCACCGGGATCTTCGCTTTGTTCAGCTTCTGGATGACGCTCTGGGCGAGTTCCGGGGTAATCGGATAATAATCCACCCCATCCACTCCCCGTGTAATAAGGTCCTCGACGGCGGCGAGGGATTTTTCCTGGTTGCCCTCGGGATCGATTTCGATCACTTCGACACCTTTTTTGGCCGCCGCATACTTGAAGCCCTTCATCGTATAGGCATTCCAAACATCGATCAGCTGGTAGGCGACATAGCCAAACACGACCTTCTCTTCCATGGGCCCTTCGGTTTTCCCTCCGGCGAAAACCGCACAGGCGATCAGGAAGAGTATGAACACTACTCCTAGTTTTTTCATCTTTTCTGTCCTCCATGATTTTATTCTACAGGAAATTAGCCATCAGTTCTAGAAGCTCATTGTACCCCACCTCCTCTCCATGGCGAGTCATCCCTGATTTTCATACGATTCCCTCCTCATCGACGACGAGGAGTTACTACCGTCGACCAAAAACCGTTCCCATAGTTGGTTTGCTCAGGATACAAAATTAACTGTAGCACATCCAATGCATCAACGAATAGCTTTGAGAAACAAGAAGTTGGAACCATTGATCAAATGACCCCGATACAACCGGATTTTATTAGATCGCTGAGTGCTCGCGGCATGGATCCTGCGTACTTAAAAAGGAATTCGGGAAGAACCTTACCTTTTGGGGCGGCGGCCTCGGCGGCTACGTTTTCGCCACGGTTAACAACATCCAGGCTGATGTTCCGGCGGAAAACATATTGGTAATGTTTGAATCTTACGCGGAACTCAGATAAGCCTACCCTCTGGATCTTTGACGCTGTATCCGGCAAGGTCGACGATGCGCCGGCTCACCCTAAGGGGGCAGCTCTCACCACTTGCCCTTGATGCCGGAGATGCCGAAGGCCTTCAAGCTGAGTCTTTGAATAAATCGGTTGAAGTTGGACTCCCCTTTTTTTATCCGTTGAAAGTTCACCCCGATCAAACCATACTTGCGAAAAATCACCTGAATGGAAACCGGGAACTCTTCGTTGTCGACTCTCAGGACCGCTTTGTCGATTACTACATTGGGTTCGAGCTCCGGAGCGATTCCGGGATCCTTCGAGCGAATCGCCGCCCCGATTTCGGACACGTTGACCAACTCGAAGGTATGGATCTTGTCCGCTGCTTCACTGGGAACTGTCAGCGAGCCGTCGAAAACCACGCCGGTGTAGAATCTCGGGTAGATCCGCTTTCCTTCGGCCCGCAACTTCCTGTGGATGATATCGTAGACGCGTTTTAAATGAAATTCCGGGAGAAAGGGCTTGATAATGATACCCGAAACCCCCAAAACCAGGGCTTCGTTTGCTTCTTCCAGGGTAATGGTGCCCGCTATGAGAATGATCGTGATCTTCTTTTGAGCGAGCCGCAAGCCCGAAGCAACGATCTTCCACATCCTGGGCAGCTCATCGATGTCCATGACCACATAATCCGGGTCGAGGATGTTCAGATCTCTGATCAGATCGATGATATCCTCTGATACATTGACCTCGTATCCCAACAGCGAGTAGCTCTCTAAAAAACTCTGTCTAATTTCTGCCGACTTGGAGACGACAACCAGATTCTGGTCCACTGGATCCCTATACCTACCCTCTACGATTATCGGACAAGTTCGTCTATCTCCGACCGGTTCACTCTGAAAATTGTAGCGAAGAATGTGCTTTTTTTCGAGCGACCAACACCGGTAATTTCATCCGTTTACAGCCGGCATCCAATTCAGAGGGATTTTTGCGATAATCTGATCAACAATGTCGAATCGCGGCAGCTGAGAGAGGAATGTCCGCGCCGGTTAAGATGAGGCGGGAAGCCCGGGGACAACCGCGAGTAAGGATCAGGAACCGGCGACTGCAACGAACAGGGGCAGTTCGGCACCCGGCCTCCGGATCGAGCTTATCTTCCACATCCGAATATTTTCTCCGCCTCGCCAATGGATTCGTCAATAATGTCCATACACTTGGCGGCGGTTTCCAGATCCATGACGATGGGCGGGCTCATCCGCAGAATATGCCCCGCCGGAATCCAGGCAAGGCCTTTGCGGAAGGCATTTTGATACACATAGATTCCCGCTTCGTCAAAGGGTTCTTTGCTTTGCCGGTCTTTCACCAGCTCGATTCCCATCAGACAGCCTTTGCAGCGCACGTGCCCAATGATGGGGTGCTCCTGGTACATTTGCGCCAACCTCTTTAAAAAATAGCCCTCCAGACGCTTGGCATTTTCCAGCAGCCCCTCCGATTCGATGGCTTCGATAGATGCCAGAGCCGCGGCACAGGCCATGGGATTACCCCCATAACTGGTGGATGCGCTGATCGTCTCCACCGACTCAGCCAACTCCTTGCGCACGATCATGGCCGTTACCGGAAAGCCGTTGCCTAAACCCTTTCCCAGGGTTACCACATCGGGAACCGTATTCCAGTGTTCCATGGCCAGATAGGTTCCGGTTCTGCCGATGGAGGTCAGTACTTCGTCGGCAAACAGCAGGATCCCCCTCTCATCACACCAGTTCCTCAGCTTTGGAAAGAAATCATCCGGCGGGAATACAGAGCCGGCCCAGCCCTGGACCGGTTCCAGTACGATCGCTGCAACTTGGCCGGTGGTTCCCTCCACAAGAAACTCATCGTAGAACTTCAGATAGGCGTCGGTGTCGATAGATCCGTCGGCTTTGGTGAAGTGCGGGCGATATGGATTGGGCCGGGGGAGCATGTAAAAACCCGGAGCCCGGGTGACCCCATACACCGGCTTCATCCGGGCTAGACTGACGGCATGTCCTGTTTTTCCGTGGAAATCTCCAAAACAGGAGAAAAATTCGTGCTTGCCGGTGGCGGCCCGACATACGCGCAGTCCCGCCTCCACTGCGGTCGTACCGCTGTCGTATAGTTGAATACCGCCCAGTTCATCCGGCAGTATTTCCATGAGCTTTTCCAGGAGCCGGACCTTTAGAGGTGTGGTGAAATCGTGACAATTCATCAACTGTCCCGCCGCCCTTTGCACTGCCTCGCTCACCTTGGGGTGGCAATGACCGAGCGTGGTCACGTAGATTCCCGAAGAGAAATCCAGGTACACGTTGCCGTCCACATCAGTCAGGGTGCACCCGTACCCTTTTTCGAACACGACGGGGAAGAGACGAACCTGGGAAGAATACCCTTTCATTATTGCACTGGCTCTACTATGGAGTTCGACCGACTTCTTTCCGGGTATTTCACCGCTAGTCAGATGTGGTATCTTGTTGAGATCAACTTTCGCCCAATCTATATCGCAGCTCATACTTCCGCCTCCAGTATTTCTACTTTTTTCCCAAGTTCCTTGAGAGTAATTTCATCAAGCCCTTTTGAGGTTATCCAAAGGTCAAACTCTTGAAGCGTTCCGTACACGAAGTGTCCCTCCGCCTTCAGCTTTGTATGATCTACCAGCAAGACCTTTTTCCTGCCGCTTCGAAGCATGGCTTTAGTGAGATTCGCCTCTTCCGGATTCGAGGTCAGGCATCGCCCTTCTTCATCGATCGCATCGGCTCCAAGAAAGGCAATGTCGATGCTGAGCAGCTCCAGAATGTGTTCTGTCAGACTTCCCCGCAGAGAGTACAGATCCGAGATATACTTCCCGCCGAGGATATACAATTCAATATCCCGAACCCTGCCCAATTCGGCGATCATTGCCAGAGAGTTGGTATAGACGGTAAGCGGGGCTTTTTGCTCAAGATATGTGGAAAGGTGAAAGGTGGTCGAGCCGTCGTTGATCAACAAGGTTGATCCCGGATTGATTTGTTCTGCCGCGACCCGCCCGATCCCCTGTTTGATATTGAAATGGTGCCCGACTTTCACGTGATACTCGGTTTCCAGAGCTGCTCTTCCCGCCATCATGCAGCCACCATGGGTGCGGATGATCGCTTTTTCTTCGTTCAACTGGGTCAGGTCTCGACGGACGCTCAGCGGGGATACGTTGAGCATGTGAGCCAGCTCCTCGACCTTGAGCTCCCGCTGCAATGTGCGAAGGATTTTCAAAATCTCTGCTCTTCGCATCGAAGGTTTCATACTCTTTGAACAATATTATCAATATTCGATCTTGTCAACGTAATGATACGAGCACCTTGCATAGATGTACCACGGCGGGATCCCGTGGTTTCGCTCCAAGCATTCGATCGACGGTATGCATTGTGAAGGGAAAGATTTCTATCTCTTCCCGCGGCACACGATTGGATTTATATATTTAATTACAAAGTAGTAAAATAGATAATCGGGAATTTCTCATCTATCTTTGCACCGATTACATGGCATCAACATGGGTATCTCGGGCAAGTCAAGCAGATCAAGATGGTCATCTGTCCATAAAGTCTACGTCTTGACTTTCCTATTTGATCGGCTTAGCATAAGCAGATATTTCAAAATTATTGATAAAAATGATCAAACTCCACGCCGATAGATTGATTTCCTTGGGCATTCACTTGACACGTGGGGAGCGCCGGTTATGATGAGGCGGGGAGCCTCCGAAGGCACCCGGCATTACTTGAATCCGGAGGGTAACCATAATGAGACAGCATTTGTTGAAGCTCTTGATCGTTGTCGGACTGCTGGCTGTGCTGGCATCCTGCTACTCCCTGATCGAATCCGCGGTGGAAGGCGCGGTTGCAACGGAGACTGAAGAAGCGATCTCGGAATCGAACGGCGACAACGACCAGAAGTCTGTGGAAAGCGCCGGAAGCGGCGAGGTCGGAGATCACAATATCGTCGGGGCCTGGGTCAACCCGGAGTACAACGACGAGGGGCGCTCAGCCCGGGTAGTGTACTCCCTCAACTCCGACGGCACCTACACCTATCTGGCCTTCGATCGTGTCGACGGCAGCGGTGACGTGTACGAGGGAACAGTCGAGTACCTGAAAACCTGGATCGACGAGGAAGGCCGAAGTTGCGGGCAGTCCATCGTGACCCTCAACAATGGGATGTCCTGGGAAACCCTCGATCGAATCGGTGCCGACGGCTCGACCCTCGAGGTTCAGTCCGGGGTACGCAAGATCAATCCGAAGGGAGCACGCTACTCGATCTACTACAGACCCTGAAAGCACCCCCTGCAAAGGCGGAGAGAGGCATCTACGGCACCATGCTTGGAGCCGCCGAGGCTGCTGTACCGCCCGGAGGCGGCCGCCGGAAGCCGCATCGCATCATTCTACGGTGAAACGCTTGATCTTCTTGGTGCTTGACATCTCCATAGGTTTGCCGAGTACGCGAAAGCGGCTTATGCGCTGGTAGGGCAGGAGCTTGCTGTTGACTTCGTCGATGATCCGCTGCAGGCTCGCCCGAACCTCCTCCGAGTCGAAATCCTGCCAGGCTTCCGGCTCTTCGGGGCTGAAGTGCTCGGCTCGGGGATAGATTATCGCCTCGATGGTCTCGAGCTTGTGGCGCCTGTCGGCCACATAACCCCGCACCAGGATCTGCTCGATCTCGCTGTACAGCTGAAAACGATCCTCGATTTCCTCGGGGTATACGTTCTTACCTCCTTCGGTCACGATCAGGGATTTCTTCCGGCCCGTCAGGTACAGATACTGATCCCGGTCCAGATAACCCACGTCGCCGGTCAGAAAAAAACCGTCTTCTGTGAACGCCTCTGCGGTGGCCTCGGGATTGTGGTAGTAGCCCTGCATGACCATCGGCCCTTTCAAGGCGATCTCACCGCGGCCGTGCTCGTCGGGATCGAGGATCCTGGCTTGCACCTGGGGGATCAGCCTGCCCACAGATTCGACCTTGTAGCGGTCCGTAGGATTGAGGGTAACAATAGGGGAGGTTTCCGTTAGCCCGTAGCCCTGCACGAAATCAATACCCAGCTGGTTGTACTGGCGGAAGGTGGAGGCCGGCAGCGGGCCCCCGCCGGAGATACAGATGCGCATGTTTTCCAGTGACAGCTTCTCCAGGAGGAAACCGAACATTCTTTTGCCAGGGTTCACGTGAAGCAGCTTCTTGAGGGCTCCGGAGAATCTCATGAGGATATGGATCAGGGTGTAAATAGCCGCACCCTTCTGCTTCAGTCCGTTGTTCAGCCCCGCCAGCAGGCGGTTGAACAGCATAGGCACCCCGAGGAACATGGTGATCCGACCGCGCTTCAAGTCGGATAGGATCTGCTTGCTTACCATCCTTTTACCAAATACGATCGCGGCCCCCACCGAGATGGCTTCCAGGAACACGGCGGTCATCGTGTAGGAATGGTGGATCGGCAGGAGAGCGTAGAACACGTCTTCGGGGAACACCGACAGGTTGGCCTGGGCTAGATAGGTGTCGCTGACGAGGTTTCGATGGGTCAGCATGACCCCCTTCGGATCCCCGGTGGTCCCGGAGGTGAACATGATCGCAGCCAGCTCTTCGTCGTTCACCGCCTCCCTGTGCAGCTGTCCGGAGACCGGGAGTTGGAGGATGTAGCCCGGTCGAGACGGGCTCAGGCTGATAAGGTCTTTGATCCCTGACGACGAGAGGTCGAATCCGTCGTATTTCTCCTCATCCACGAACAACAACTTCGCTCCGGCGAAACGCAGCAAAGCCGACAGCTCTTCAACCCCCAGCTGGTAGTCCAGCGGAACCACCACGGCTCCGGAAAACAGGATGGCCAGGTAGGCGATCACCCACTCCGGGGAGTTTTTGCCGGTAAGAGCCACCCGGTCACCATGTTGTACACCTTTGGACTGAAGGTAAGCGGCGACCCGGAGAACCCGCTCCAGGACTTCGGGATAGGTGAACGACAGCGGGGCCGGTTCAAAGGCAATAAAGGCCCGCCTGTCACCGACCCGTTTACGGGTAATCTCCAACATCTCTGGGATGGTGGGCCACTGCCCGTGGAACAGGGTGCCCCGATGCTCCTCCAAGAACGCCCACGGGATGCTCATGGATCTTCCTCCTGCTCATTGATTGGTGATGATGATAGACCGTAACCTCCGCAACGCGGCCTACGGCATTTTGTGAAGATCGGTCTGGGGGCCCCGAAAATTCAGGTCTTCAGATATCCTCGAAATGTTCTATTTGGGCTTCCAGACTTTCCAGACTTTTCCGACCAGATCCGGTCCCGGTTTCAGCACGGGATCGCCCGGGTGCCAGCCGGAAGGACAAACTTCCGCACCCTTTGTCTTTCGCACGTGCTGAAAAGCCTGCACCTGGCGGATCGTCTCGTCCAGATGTCTTCCCACAGGCGGGGTAAGGACCTCCATGGCCTGGACGACTCCGTCCGGGTCGATGATAAAACGGCCGCGGATGTCAACACCGGCGGTTTCGTCGTAGACACCGTATACTTTCCCGAGATGTCCCGCCCCGTCGGAGATCATGGCGAAGGGAATGCCCCCGTCCACCATCTTGGAGAGTTCTTCTTCGTCCCAAATTTTGTGGACAAACGTACTGTCCACGCTTACAGAAAATACCTCAACGCCCAGTTTTCTCAGTTCTTCGTATCGATCAGCGACCGCTGATATTTCGGTCGGTCATACGAAGGTGAAGTCACCCGGATAGAAACAGAGCAGTACCCACTTGCCCAGATAATCCGAGAGCTTCACATTGATAAACTTGCCCTGATGATAGGCCGGTGCCTGAAAATCCGGCGCCTTGCCTCCGACTCTGACCTGTACCATCGTTTCCTCCTCGACGTGCTCAGATGGTTTGGAGGTTTTTGCCTCGGGGGATGCCCCGACAACGCTTCCCGTTGGTCTCGCGCAGCCAACTCCCTCTTCAGCCATTGCGTACTCCTCTCTCTATTAAAAATATTCTCACATAACACGTGGGAGTTCAAGGAGTTTTCTGAAAATCCACCCCTCAGGAAAGCAGAAGGGCCAGATCTTCCCTGGACAGGTCGCCGATCAGCCGGTTGTCTTGGCTGATGATCGCCTCGGCCAGATCCCGCTTGGATTTCTGCAGCTCCAGCACCTTCTCCTCCACGGTATCCTTGGCGATCAGCCGGTAGGCGAAAACCTTCTTGTCCTGACCGATGCGGTGGGTCCTGTCGATGGCTTGAGCTTCAGAGGCCGGATTCCACCAGGGATCGAGGAGGAACACATACTCCGCCCCGGTCAGGTTCAGCCCCAAGCCCCCCGCCTTCAGGCTGATCAGGAACAAGCGGCATCCCGGGTCCTGCTGAAAACGCTTCACCCGGCGGGCCCTGTCCCTGGTCCTGCCATCCAGATATTCATAGACGAATCCCAACTGTTCCAGTCTGGTCCGCAGGATTTGAAGCAGACTGGTAAACTGGGAAAATACCAGGGCTTTACGTTCTTCCGCCACAACGTCCTCCAGGTGCTGGAGAAGCAGATCGAGCTTGGCGCTGGAGCGGCTCGAACTCTTCGTGTCCAGAAGCCCGGGATGACAGGCCGCCTGGCGCAGTCTCAGCAGGGCTTCCAAAACCTGGATCTTGGCCTTTCCGAGGCCCTCGGTTTCGATACGCCGCTGCAAAACCGCTTGATAATAACGCTTCAACTCATCGTAGCGCCGCCGCTCTCCGGGCTTCAGCTGGCAAAAAAGCGTCTGCTCGACCTTGTCCGGAAGCTCTGGTGCTACCTGTTCCTTGGTTCGACGTAAGATAAAAGGTCTGAGGTAGCGGGCCAAAATAGCCCGAGCACCGTTATCCAGGCTCTCTGTACTCCTCAGGTGTTTCTTGAACATGGATACCCCTCCCAACATGCCTGGATTGAGAAACTCGAACAAGCTCCACAACTCGCCCAGATGGTTTTCGATAGGCGTGCCGCTCAAGGCCAGACGCCGCCGGCCCTTCAGCAGCCGGGCCGCTTTAGCGGTCACACTACCGGCATTCTTAATGACCTGGGCCTCGTCCAAAACGATGTAATCGAAGGGGTAATCTTTAAGAAAGGCGATGTCGTTTCTCATCGTACCATAGGTGGTCACGACTACATCGAATCGAGCGAAGTTTTTCGTGTCTTTTCCGCGCCAGGGTCCGGTGTGATCCAGGATCCGCAGCTCGGGGGTGAAGCGGGTCGCTTCCTCCTTCCAGTTGAACACCAGGGATTTGGGTACCACCACCAGGGAGGGAACCCCCCGGTCATTGCTTTTGTTTTTTACGGTAGAGGGATTCGTCCGACGGTTTCGTAGTTCTTCTAGCAGAGCCAGAACCTGCACGGTTTTTCCCAACCCCATGTCGTCGGCCAGACATCCCCCGAAGGCGAACTCGTCGAGGAAACAGAACCATCCCAGCCCCTCCTGCTGATAACCCCGCAACGAGCCGATGAAACCCGGTGGAGCTGCAAGGGGCTTGATGCCTGTGTACTTCTTCAGCTTGCTCCGCAGATTTTCAAACAGCCCGTCGCTGCTGGCCCGGGGTTCATTCTGTAAAAACAGGTCGATCATCAGTGCTTGAGAGTTTCGAAAGCGCAGATGGTCCTCCTGCACCTCGCCCAGCTTGAGGAGAAATCCCTGCTGCTTCAACCACTGTTCGGGCAGCACTCCGAAACTTCCGTCTCCCAGCTGGACGGTGTTGCTCCCTTTTCGTAGGGCCTTGAGAAGCGCCGGCAGATTCACCTCTGCGTCTCCAAAGCGGGCACTGCCGTGCATCTCGAACCAGTCGATTCCTGAAGTCACGTGGATGTTGAAACTTGCGGCGCTGCGCAGAATCTTGCCTTCCGCCTCTACCTGCCAGTCCTCCTGCAACAGCTGATCCACCACAGCGGGAAGCCGGCGGGCGGCCAGCTTCAGCACTTTGGATCGGCTGCGGTACTCGTATACATGGCGAAAGCCCAGCTCCAGCACCCGCTCGAGGGCTCTTCGTTCCTCCTGCCCTCGACGCAGGACAAGCAGCTTCTCCTGTTCCTCGAAGGTTCCCGAGGCCGGTGGAAATCCTGCCACCAGCCGGCCCCCGTATTCGAAGGAAAGCTCTCCGATCAAACCACCGCCGGTGGGAGAGTGGCGGTTCCGATCCGCCTTGCTCACGGTAAGTCTGGGCAGGGGTGTGGCATCGATCGTATGAATAGAAATGGATTCGCCGATTTCCAGACGAGGCAAGTCAGGAAAGAACAACAGCTCTTTCAACAACTCGGGAAGCTCTTCTTCACCTACGCTCAGGTGTTTTCTGCGGCGCAGCACCGTGATCCAGGCGAAGGAACCGGGGTGACTATAGTGAACCAGGCGCCCTCCGCAAAACATCAACCCACCCAAAAGCATAAGCTCTGGTTCTGCTAAAGGCATCTCCTCGTCCACCCGTTTCAAGAACCCCTCCAGTTGTACCCGCCCTGTCCGCTTTTTTTCGAGTCTGAGTCGGAGTTCCCAGGGATTGCCCTCATCCCAGACTACCGGCGAAGGATCGAATCCCTCTCCGGGACGGGACTTCAGGAACAGCCTGCCGCTTTCAGCCATCTTCGGCAGCAGGAGCCTGACCAGATCCACATCCAGGCGATAGCTGGGACAGAGCAGCTGCGCGTCTTGTCCGAGGAGGCGGTAGCTGAAGGAGTCCTCGTCGTACTCGTTCTGATAAGATACCCCCCTCAGTACACCCAGAATCTCCCGGTCCTGCGGATCGGCGAGCCGCCACAGATCGGGCATCCTGGCACCGCTGCCCGCAAATGCTCCAGACTCCGCGGACTTGTCCTCATCCCGGTACTGCAGATGGACGATCGCCCTACCCCCGGAAAGTGTCCGGGGAATGTCAAAAATGTAGAGTATCTTCCGGCCTGAAGGCCAGTGTTCACGGCGAGACTCGGTTTCCGCCTGCTGATAATCCCGGACAGTTTTGAGTTCTAACCGCCATTGCGGTACCGGCAGGCGGATTCTTTCCCCTTCCGTACCACGGGTGGCCCTGTTGTCTGTATCGGAGTGGTCAAACACGACATCGGATTGGACATCCCCCTCGACAAGACCGCGGGCCTTCTCCCAGTTGGTAAAAAAGCCGCTATTGTCCAGATTGAGGAGCAAGGCCCAAAGGTGTTTGCAGGGCTTTCCCCTATCGAAAAAATATGGGCAGGTGCAGGAGTAGGTAATGTCGAGCCCTTCGAACCCGAGCTGCACGGTATAGCGACGGGTCCCTTGGACGAAGGCCAGTACTCGACCGGGATCCCCCGGGTCGACCTCCGTCACCCTCACCTTGCCCCGGTGATAGTAGTCCAGGCCTCGCTGTCGTATCACCTTGCTGAAATCAGAGGAGAGGCTTTTGATGAACGGATGATTCATGACCTAGAGCGAATATATCCGTCCGGGGATGATTGGGCAACATGCAGGGAGAGTCAGAAGCCCGAAATATACAATGTTGATAATCAATTGGAAAAGGAATATATTTATAGTGGTTGGATAACTAGATCCAATATTCGTGACCTCTGGGTAAGAGAAACAGGTTACTGACTCTTCTGCCAGAGTCTCTTAAAGCCGGTCGTACAGCCGGCTTTTTCTTCTTTTAGCAGGTTAAAAAATTCCGCGAGGAATCGACCAAGAGTCTGTGACCTCGTACTGATCGCATTGTCCGCGAGGGATCGGCCGGATTCACCGTACCTCCCATCCACCCGGACGTAACGGGGTCGTGCTTACAGGTACAGGGTGACCGCCAGCAGCTGCAGCTGCCACAACAGGCGCTTGCGATCCAGATCGAAAAGCAGCCCCACAGTGCAGAATTTTTCGGCGTAGCGAAAGGCGGGGCAACCGAACACGATGGGGGTTATCTTGAGATTGAGGAGTTTCGTCCGATCGAGCCCGTAGAGAAAACCCGCTTCCACGATCGCGTTTAAGTAGGAGTTTTCTTTTCTCTCCAGGATCCAGTAGCCCACGGAACCCCCGAAAAACACCTGGGAGTACAAGCGGGGAGTAATTTGCGGGATATGGTAGAGTTCGATCTCCAGGTGCTTTCCGGGAAGCCAGGCCAGTCCACCTCGATAGTACAGCCCGGGGGGCACCGGCGAATCTTCGGACCGGCCCGATCCGTAAAAAGTATTGGTGGAGAAAGTCAAACCGACTCCGGAAGCTGCATTGTCACTCCCGAAAGCCTCGGCATCGCGGGCCGGCAGAATAAGGATGATCACCCAGACGAGAACGACCAATCGGCTTTTTATTCGATACTTTCCATACATCCGGATCGGTCTCCTCAAAAAAGAAAAAGGGCGGCTTTGAAAAGCGTGAAACCCCAACCCCGTGCCCCTGTGCCTTCTGCGAGAAACAGCTCGACCGAACCGACGGTAAAGACCCCGTCTCCCACCCGAATACGCAAAGGAGCGATCAGCACTGAAAACGCGGAGGTGCTGTAATCTAAGGCAAACAGGTACTGCGCTCCCACCCCCGGACTGAAGCAGCTGGTGATGTAGAACCGGTTTTTCAGGAATGAGACCGGAAGATCGACAATGGTCAGCTCTGCTGCAACTTGGACACGCATCCCGCCGGTATTGGCCGGAGATAGGGGTATTAGGACACCGCAGAGAAATGCGGGATTGAGCACAGGAATGTTCAGGGGTTCGGCAAACAGTCCGGCGGTCAGGTATTCCCCAGCCGGCGGCCCCGTCTGCTCCGAGAAGCCGCAGAACCCGGTGTACAGTCCGCCGAACCAGGGTTTCTCCGCCCCTAAAGCACAGGTTTCATCTGCAGGGAAGAATAGGCAAAGCAGCAACAGCAGAATGACCGGGATCCGCCGCATCCTCATCCTCCGAAGAATAAAAACAGGTAGAAAGCGAGGAATCGAAGGCCTCTACGCTCGGTGGCCGTCTGCTCACTGACCCTGTATGACCGGGCTTTGAGTTCCTCCAGATTTTCCAGCATCGGCGCCCCTAAGTCGCTCCCCTCAAAGAGGATGTTTACCTCCTTCGAGAGATGGCAGGAACGGAAGTTGAGATTAGCCGAGCCGATGGTGAACCAGCGGTCATCCACGATCACCGCCTTGTAGTGCAGATGAGATTTGGGATGACCATACTCCCAGAGAACGGCCCCTGCTCTGATCAGATCGAGCATTCGATAGCTCGTAGAGTAGTAAAACTTGTCGAGACGGTGATAGGCGGATGAGAACAGGATGTTCACCTTAACTCCCGCGGCGGTCAATCGCCGGATCTTTTTGATAACCGAACGATCCGCCATGGTGTAAGCTTGGATCAGCCAGATCTCTTCCTTTGCCGTATCCATCAATCGATCGAACATCTCTCCAACTAGAGGATTTGTAAACCTGTCTTGGTGGACGAGCCATAAACAGGTTGTGCCGTTGGAGTTTGGCTTTACTTCGAAGTCCTCTTCATTGATCTTTTCCATGGAATAGGAGTTCCATTCCCTGACAAATCCGGAGAGCAGTTTCCTCGCAGCCAGGCTTGATCGAAACTCAACCATGGAATCGGTTGTTCCCGACTCTTCCGGGGAGTTCAAGGAAGTGGCCCAGATGTTCTGCCCACCTAGAACGATCGTTTCCCCGTCGATCATCCAGAACTTCTGATGGTCCCGGTATGCGAACACCGGCAGCCTGCCGGTGCGGTTCGCTCGGATAGGATTGTACTCCGTCACCGGGATCCCCCTTTCCACCAGATAGGGGACCGCCGTCCTGCCCTCGAAAACAACGGATAGGAAACCGGAGCATGAGTCGGTGATAACGTATACCCGGACATTTTCTTCTGTCTTTTGCTTGAGAAGCTCGATGATGTGCTTGCCCTTCTGGTCGTCGAGGATAATAAAAACGTCGATGAGGATATAATCCCGGGCCTCACGGATAAGCTCCTCCGCCCGCTTTAAAAACGCATCGCCGGTGAAATAGAAACGAAGGCCGGACGCATCGCAGCACTGCAGGCCCGGGAACTCGAGGCTGCCCCCACCCTCGGCTGCGGTCTCATTATCGATTGGGTTGCTTCGAGGTAGAGATGTACAGGCCAGATGGAATAGAAAGAAGCAGATCAGAAAGCCAGTCGCTGCGTTGCGTGCCATTTGAGTGTGTTCCCATTATTCCTCCGTTGCCGGAAGTTGTCAAATATGCCGGGACGTACGGCAGACTATCCTGCTGAGTAGCTGATAACCTGGAATACAGCCCAGACAGGATGGCCGGTCAATCCCGTGCGTCGCCGAGTGTTTGCAGAAGCTGGGCCGTACGCTCGGGATCCGCGGTCTGGAGGCGTTTCTTCTCGAGATTAGCCCTCAGAACACGCCGAATGTCTCGATCCGGGCTGGAGACCAAGCGCTCCAGCAGGGCGAATCCTTCATCAGGAAGATGAACCGTGAAGACACTTAGAGCGTAGCTCAATCCCTTGCTCAAAATCCGGAACTCCTCGCCCTTGCGCCGTTCTGAAGGGACGGCGGCGGCGTCTTTGAGAATTCTCTCGGCGGTCTTCAGGGCGTAACGGGCTATTTTCTCGTCTTCCAGAAGCGG
This sequence comes from uncultured Spirochaetaceae bacterium, assembly GCA_964604845.1. Classification (GTDB taxonomy): domain Bacteria; phylum Spirochaetota; class Spirochaetia; order SZUA-6; family DRHE01; genus JAFGQJ01. The sequence goes on along the minus strand of CAZSBH010000011.1, from coordinate 6,011 downwards.
GGGATGGGCCAGAGCAGCCAGCACAGCCCGTCTGTCCGTCAACGAGCTGCCTTCCAGCCAACCGTCGAGAATACTGCGTAGCTCTTCCGGATTTCCCTCTCCCAGATGCTGCAGCGCCATCGCCGTTGCTTCCCGCAAGCGCCAACGGGGATCTCCAGCCGCCTTGTGGATCGTCTCCACCAGATGTTCACTCTGCACAGGCCAGAGGGGACAGTCACAGGGTCCGGTGCAGGGATACGAGCAGGCATGGGTGTTGAACAGAACCCCCAAAGCGATCACCGCACAGACGGGGAGAAATTCCCGGGGGTCTCCTGTAGGCGCTTCCTCCGCACCGATTCCAGCCCATTCGTACAGGGTTTCCAGCCAGGCGGCGGGTTCCGGAGCCGTCGATACGGCTTCGGCAAAGGCTTCTGCCAGCTCCAGGTTGCCTCTCGGGCCGGGAAGATTGGATCCCGCAATTAGCCTGCGGGCCAGCTCGCCGGCATTTCTCGGGTCGTAGAAAAGCGGCTCGAGTTCTACGGTGTATTCTTCGGTCTTTCCCATCGATTGATCCTCCTCCTTTCCCAGTCCTTCGATGATGGTGCGGTGCATCGAGCCGTACCTGTCTTTTCGACCGCTACCGGATCGCCTGCATGAATGAGGTCAGCACCTGGAGAGCCTTTTCACTGTTGCCACCCTCGGGAAGGATGAGATCGGCATAGGCCTTGGTGGGCTCGATAAACTCCAGGTGCCCCGGGCGCACGACGTCGAGGTACTGGGTGATGACGGAATCGACTGTACGGCCCCGCTCTGAAATATCCCTCTTCAGACGCCGGATGAAGCGGATATCATCAGGCGTGTCCACGTACAGCTTCAGATCCATAATCTCCCGTACCCGCGGATCCACGAAAACCATAATTCCCTCGAAGATCACCAGGTTGTGAGGTACGACGGTCACGGTCTCAGCCTTGCGCCGGTGATGTACGAAATCGTACACGGGAACGTGGATGGTCTGCCCGCGCTTCAGCGCCTGGAGATGCTCAACCATGAGATCGGTGTCAAAGGCCGAAGGATGATCGAAGTTGAAGGCTGTGATGTTTTCGTTGTCTACGAACTCGGCAGATTTGTAGTAGCTGTCCTGGGCCAAACAGATGAAGTCCGGGATGATCTCCGAGATCCGCTGGACGATCGTAGTCTTTCCGGAACCCGATCCACCGGAGATACCGATGATCCTCACTGCCATGAAACCACTATAGCAGCGGAGCTCGGGATTGTCGACCTGACCGGATCTTGAGGTCGTGGTTTGGACGACCGATTGCGGTTAGAGGTTGAAACGGATCGTCAGCACATCCCCATCTTTGACAGGATACTCTTTTCCTTCCAGACGCATCAGGCCGGATCGTTTCGCCTCTTTGAATCCTCCGGCGTGAAGCAGTTTGTCCCACTCCACAACCTCCGCTCGTATGAAACCCTTCTCCAAATCCGAGTGGATCTTGCCGGCGGCGTGCATCGCCGGGGTATCGCGGACAACACTCCAGGCGCGTACTTCATCCTCTCCGGCGGTGAGAAAACTGATAAGGTTGAGTTGGGTGTAAATCGTACGGAGAAAACGATTCTTTACCGGCTCGTCTATTCCAAGGTGCTCGAGGAACTCCACCTGCTCCTCCGGCTCAAGCTGAGCGATCTCCATCTCGGCTCGGCCTTGGATGTGAAACAGGAACAGTTTCTTATGTATCACAGCTTCCTCCAGAGCCCTTGTGTCCGTGGAGCTCTCGCCGGTATTGGCAACCACGATAATCGGCTTGGCGGTCAGGAAGGCAAAACCCGCGAACAGGCGTTGATCCTCTTGCGAGAGGAATTCTCGACCAAGGAGCCACCCTTGCTCCAACCGTTCGAGGATCTTCTCCAGTCTCTGGTACTCCCGATCACCCCTCTTGCCTTCTCTGGCAAGTCGTTCAATGCGTTTCTCCGCCACGGCAAAATCACTGAGAAGGAGGGCATCGAGCAAGCGGTGGAAATCCCGCAGCGGGTCCACGGTATGCAGCGGGTGTACAACCGCGTCGTCCTCGAAGGCCCGAACAATGAGTGTCACCGCATCGCAGGAGCGAAGCTCGGCGAGAGTCGCTGCAGCGATGCCGCCCTGTGAAGTGAAATCGACCTGTATGTCTTTGAATAGCACCGTAGCGAGGGCTTTTTTCTTAGGTCTAAACAGGTCGGTCAGATGTTCGACCCGCTGATCCGGGACCTGAACGTCGGCTAGATTGACTCCCCGGCCCGAATTGGCCATGCTTCCGCCACCCGTTCCGGACAGGGCGTTGAAAAATGTTGTCTTGCCCGACATGGGCAGACCGATGATGCCTGTTTCCATAGTCCTTATATACTCATTTACTTCACATTACGGCAATCATTTTTTAAGGCCGAGCAACGAAGGGCTGCACATCGGTGTGACGAGGAACAGCAGGACCTGCCGCTCTGATCACCGGTCTTCACCTGTTTCGGTATTCCGATTACAATTCCGTGACCCATGAAACGAACGGCTGCACTGCTCATTGCCCTGTGCTTTTTTCCCCTGTTCAGCGGATGTTATCTGCTCAAACAGGGAACCTATCTTTTGAATTATAATTCCCGCTCCCAGCCCATAGAAAAGATACTGGCCGAAGAGTCGAATAGCGGCGATGTGGGAGTCATGTTGAGCATGGTACAGGATATCCGCCGCTACGCCATCGAAGAAATCGGTCTCAAGGAGAACAGAAATTACACCCGCTACTTGGAACTGGACAGGGACTACCTGATCGACGTTGTCTCCGCCTGCGAGGCTGATTCTTTTACACCCTATGAATGGCGGTTTCCCTTCTTCGGCTCCTTCCCGTATAAAGGCTTCTACGAACCGGAAGATGCACAACGAGAGGCATCCAGACTGGAGAGGAAGGGGCTGGATGTATGGGTACGTCAGGTGGACGGATTCAGCACATTGGGTTTTTTTTCCGACCCGATCTACAGCTTCATGACAGAGTACTCCCTGTTCGCCTTGGCCGATCTGATCATCCACGAGCAGACCCATGCGACGGTCTTCGTAAAGAATGAGATTCAGTTCAGCGAGGAACTGGCCACCTTTGTGGGCCGGGAGGGAGCCTTATCTTTCCTCCGGGACCGCTATGGAGAAGACTCCGAAGCCTACCGGCAGGCACTCGCCTCCTTGAGTGACTGGAGCCGATACAGGGATCGGGTGATCGAACTATACGATGAGCTGGACAGGCTGTACCGCGGCGAAACGGACAGCCCGAGGATCCCGGCGGAGAAACAAAGGATCGTCGAGGACTTCAATCAACGTTTGCGCTCCGAGGCGACGGAGCTCTTTCACAGTGATCCCCTCCGCAGCTTCAGAGGCGTTCCCGTCAACAACGCCTATATCCTATCCTTCGTGCGCTACAGCCAGGATCTGGATATCTTCTACAGACTGTACGAGGCCAGGGGGAATGATCTCAAGGCAACGGTAGAGGTGCTGAAACAGGTAAAACGGGTCAAGGGTCCTCCCAAAGAGTACCTGCAGCGACTTGTTCCCTAGAGGGCTTTGTACGGCCGAATTTCTTCGTATTCCCTCAAGTCGATTACATTGTCGTAATCGCAGAACCATCCCACCCGGGCAACCGCCGAATTATCAGATGCAATAATTTCTTACTATATATTATTTTATCTGATAATTTATCGATATACGAACTCTGGTACAGATCTTGCAATCAATGTAGTAGACACTAACACGAGGGCGAGCAAAGGATCACTGGCATGAACGATCGATATGCAGCGCAAGAAAAAAGAGGGTTACAGCGGTTCGACCTCCGCCTGTATACGGTTCTAGAGGAATTGAGAAACAAAGAAAATCAGCTCGAGCTGTACACCAGAGACATATCATCCGACGGAGCATACATATGCACGGAGGAGCCGTTACCCTTGGAAACTCCCGTGGAACTCACCTTCTTTCTACCGGTGAAACAGAAGATACGAAGCAAGATCCAAACCAACGGGAAGGTCGTGCGGTCCGAAAAAGACGGCATCGCCGTGCGCTTTCATTCCAACTACCAGATCTTATCCGTTTGAAACCGTAGCTATCAGGGCTGCACACCCAGGGTCAGGAAAAGTACTCTTTCATCGGTGTGAAATAATGGTCTTTCCAGCCCTGCTTATAATCCTGGCCTTGTCCGGTCGGAATGTTGGAGTGGCGAAGGGTTATTTTTGTCCCTCCTTCCACGGTTTCGAAAAAAACCTCGAGTTCGGAATCAGGGCTTGAAGCTGGAAAATTCGTGGTCCTCCAGCTCTGGACGATTCTTTTATACGGCTGCAACTCTTTGGTTTTCCCTTCGATATATCCATCCCAGGCCGTGAACTTTCCTCCAACAGCTGGATCGATGACCGCCCCACCCCCCGTGAAGGCGCCGTGCTTCCGGCTGTCAAGCCAAGCCAGGTAAAGTTCCTTCTGAGTGACGGGAAATACGTCAGACACCTCTATTGATTCTGCCATGTTCGATTTGCCCTCTTTTACACTCGTATCCTTGAGATACATCCCATCGTAGCACCTGTGGGTCCAGTGGGCAAGCTGAACACCGCCGGTAGAGCGTAGGTATTACTGCGAAGGCGAAGTACAGGAAGCGGAAAATAGATACGGGGAGAAAATGATATATCTACCTGACGAGGCTCGGCAAGCAGGAGTGGAGGTTTTGTTTTCAGAATCCCTCCTGGCTGGTCGCTTCGATCGGCAGTTCTACCTGAGAGAAGGATTGCTCGGATCCTTCCTGGAAGCCTGCCGGGAGATGAACTCCCACGATTGGATCCTGAAAGTTGAGGACGCCTACCGATCCTCGGCCATGCAGAAAGCCCTGGGACAGGATCCCGGAATCTTTCAAAGAATATTGAATAAGGTCATTTGGGAACTGGAAGGGACGGCGCCCTCTGCGGAGCTTATGTTTCGCCGGCTTTCCGTGCTCGTAGCAACCCGTCCCAAACTGGGTACCCACATGTCGGGGAGCGCCCTGGACATTTCGGTAGTCGATCGCAGCAACGGCAACGAACTGGACCGAGGCGGACCGTATCTCGAACTCAGTGAGCTCACCCCTATGTCCTCTCCCCTCGTCTCCGAACCCGCCTGCAGAAACAGGGAACAGATAACGGAGATCATGCTCGGCAGCGGTTTTGTGGCATATCCCTTTGAATTCTGGCATTATTCCCGAGGGGATACCTTTCAGACGATCCTCAGCCCGGACAAACCAATGGCCAGATACGGACCGATCAACTTCGACCCAAAACGCGATAGCGTGGTTCCTATAAATGATCCCCTTTCCCCCCTACACACCCTGAAGGAAATCGAGAATACAATTCGGGAAACCCTTGAGAAACCCAAACCGAAATGAGAGGGAGCTGAGGTGGAGGGGATCGCAGCCCGGGATTACCCGGAGGAGCTTCCTGTCGGCTACTACCTGGATAATTTCCAGACGATCCTCGATTTCGTCGACAGCCACTACGGCGACATTCTGGGTGCAGACGAAAAAAGCTTCTCCCGGTCGTTTCGCTCCCTGTGCGTGGATGCCCGGCGTCTGTACGTACGCTTGATGTCACGAAAAGGCCCGCTGTTTCGAAGCGACGCATTAGTATACAAAGAGATCACGGACATCGATGCCGCTGCTGAACAGCTCAACCAACAAGGTTTCCTTGAGGTGGACGGCTCCTGGGAACTTGAAAAGGAGCTGGCGGTGTTGCGCAAAGCAGAGGTGTTGGAGCTGATCTGTTCCTGTGCCCAAGGACCCGATCCTGATTCGTCAACGACTGCCCTCAGAGCCCTTCGCAAAGACCAGCTGGTGGCGCTGGTTGCGGTATTCGACAGACTCAGCCGAAATCCGGGGGCGAATAAATCCGGATTCCCCGACCTCATCCTATTTTCAGCCGGACGTGAGAGGACAGCGAAGAGCTACGAATTGATAGAAGTCAAAGGTCCTGGGGATCAGCTGCAGATCAATCAGAAGCGTTGGTTGAAGTACTTTGCC
>CAZSBH010000010.1:0-69994 GCA_964604845.1 uncultured Spirochaetaceae bacterium | reverse complement strand
GTTCTCTGTATAGCAGAAAAACAGCCGAAGGACCAGTCATGATGCCGGGCGTACGCGGCGTTTACGGTTCGGTAACGAGAAAACCTGCCTCATTCTGTTCTGGGTGGCGTTGGTGTTATTCGAGATGTGTCTGAGCGGCAACCCAGATCAGCAATGAGGAACCGAAAAAACTACAAAGCGGCAACCGTTGTGAAGACTGCCGCTTTGTGTAATATCAACCCGTACTACTGGCCGTTGGAAACACTGCCTCCGAAACTGTCTGCGCCACTACCGGTTTTCGATCGAGCGGTGATCTCGTTACCATTCTGTCCCGAATACACGTATACCTTGCCATTCCAAGCACCGCCGCTGTATCCCCGAGCGCCAACGATGAAATCGGGGTAGCCGTCACGGTTGATATCACCTCCGGCACTGACAGATTCACCGAAGCGATCCCCGTTGCTGGCACCGGTTTTGTCGTAGAGGATGGTATTGGTTTGGCCGGAGAAAACACGTACTTGACCCTTATATTGGGGCGTGGTACCCCCCTGGAAGTTCGAGTTTCCCATGATGTAGTCGCTGTATCCATCCTGATTCAGATCGGCTCCACTGACCGATACGCCGAGGTTGTCGCCGCCGAAGCTTCCGACCACGGCATCAATCAGGGTCCAATATTGACCTCTGTATACATAGACCTTGCCAAACCAGCTCGAGTTACCGTAATAGGGATCACCGATGATCACATCCGGTCGGCTGTCCCCATCGACATCACCGCAGCCGTTGACCGCGGCGCCAAACTGATCATTATCGGTATCGGGAGCGTTGATTGTACGCATCACGTTGTAGGAAGATCCATTATACGAGTACACCCGCGCCAGACCTTTGCCGCTGTACGCTCCAGGGGCTCCAACGATGAACTCATCCCGCCCGTCGCTGTTGACATCACCGACTCGTCCGACCGATGCTCCCAGGGAATCGCTGGTCGTTGCCCCTTGTTCGGAATAAAGCAGTGCTCCACTATATCCGGAATACAGATAGAATTTTCCGTTTCGCTGGCCGATTGTGAAATTCGGGTAACCCGGAGCACCCACGACAAAATCCGCGTATCCATCGCCATTCACATCCCCGGCACCACTGACACTGCCACCAAAGTTTTGAGAGTTGTCCTCCCCCAATATTCTGTAAAGCTGCGAACCATCTACACCGGAAAACACCTTGACCATCCCTCTCCTGCTCCCGGCTGGATGGTTGTAGGCGCCAACGATGAAGTCGCTGTATCCATCCTTGTTGATATCCCCTGCATCCCCGACCGCATCCCCGAAGTAATCCGGATCTGACTCGCCCACCTTCTCCCAGAGAAGCGATCCATCGGAGCCGGAATAAACAAGGGTACGCCCGTCGTCGTGGTTTAGATCAAAGTTCGGCTCGCCGATGATGTAGTCGCTGTATCCGTCGCCGTTTACGTCGAAAATAGCCAAGGTGATATAGTCACCCTTCGTCTCCGTGTCCGATCCGGTTGGGCCGGTTACCGTCAGGCTCACCGTGTAACGGCCCTGCTGCGCATATGTATGGGTAGGATTCTGCTCCGAGGAGTTCGAACCATCACCGAAATCCCAATCCCAATCGGTAACAGGTCGCGCTGTATCACCGGTCGATTGATCCGTAAAGGATATAGTCAGGGGCACTCCACCACTCATCCTATTGGCCGTAAATCCGGCTTCCGGCTCACCATATTTCGCCGTGTTTACAAGTGTTTCTATCTGACTCATGATCGGGTGCTCGCAGGACACGAGCACTCCCACGGCGATAAACGCCGCAAGTAGAGCAACCCCGAAAGCTATTCTTCTTCCCATAGTACTGCCTCCTTGGCCTGCGAAACCGCATCAGCGCGGACCGTTCCCTCCGCACCCGCCCCGAGGTAGGAGAAGCGTTCGGCCAGTGCCGGATCTATTTTCTGAATGTCCTGATACAACCGTTTGACCATCCCGTAGTTCTCCATAGCGTGGTGGGTCCTGGCAATGTTCAGCATGACTGTGCTGTCCTGCGGCTGACGGCGCTGAGCACGCTCATAGAAGTCAAGTGCCTTCAGCCAATCCCCTCTCATGTAGGCAACATTGCCCAGATTGATCAGAGCCGGGGTGTATTCCCCAAACTGCAAAATCCGCTCAAATATGCCTGTCGCCTTATCCGGGTCACCAAACTGGGCGTAAAGAATGCCAAGACGGTTGAGCTTGGGCACATCCGCCATGGTCCAGGACACTCGCTGTTCCAGCTCCTGGATCTTTGGAAAGATGATCTGGGCCATGAAGGCGTCCTTGCTCTTTTCGTAGCTTCCCACCACGTCCCTTTCCGGCGGAGTCTCCAGCTGCATCTCGATTCCCGGGGACTCTACCGGCTCGTACAGCACCCAGGCTTCACGAACAGGGTAGAAATCCGTTTGATCCTCCTGCGAGTACTGACGCCACTGCTGGGCACCGACCCGCCAGGCTTTCAGAAAGTCCCCGTCGCGCTCCGTTACCTCCAGGGGAATCCAGACCCGATTCTCTCGGACGATCAGATCCCGGCTGTCCAACAGTTGTTTGGCTGCATCCGTGGGACTCAGATCGGTAGAGAAAGCCATGTAGATATGCCCCGGGATCGTAATGAAGGCCGTCTCGACACCGATCGCCTCGAGCATGGCAGCGTATAAAATAGACAGGTCATCGCAATCGCCAGCCTTGTATTCCATAGTCTGGCGCGGAAACTGGAGATAGTCGATCTGCTCCGGACTCTGAGAAAGTCGGTCATAGGCGGACTGAGGGTCGATCTCGTAGTTGATTCCGTAAAGTCCGAGGGCTTCATGGACCCCCATGGCCTTCTGGATGTTGAGGTTAAGGGCGGGATTGGCGTTGTTTCGAACTATACCAGAGATGAACTTGGACACGCCGAGAATCGCCGGATCCTTAGCGGTGACAAATGCGGCGGCTTTTCGATCATCATCCCAGGTCATGGCATTTCGATCGTATATTCGAACGGATTCCGTGTGGGTGTCGCTGTACCAGATTCCTCCGATCTTATATTCCAGCAGGATTTCCGCCGCAACCTTGGTAGCCTCTGTCACATCCAACACACTTCCGTTCAGGAGGGCATACAGCGTGACCTCTCTCTGCTCCCCGGCATCCATAACGAAGGCTTCGCCTGAAGCTTTGGGAGCATCCATATACTGCTTGATGAAAAAGCTCACCCTCACATTGCTGATCTCTGCTAGTTCCTGGTTTTCGATCAAGATCGTTCCCACCGGGTTTTGATCGTAATACTTGTGCAGGACCGGGAAAAGCTCATTAACAGAGATTTGGCGTACACCGATACCCTCGTCCGTCCCGGGCTGCCGGGCGTTCTTCAGGTATTCCGGAAGGTAGCTACGCCTGCTCTGCTCGAGCTTGGCTCTCCGTGGCTCCTGTCCCTTGAGATAAAAGGAACCACCGAACTGAATGCTCAGGCCGTTGAACGTACCAAAATAATTTTTATAAGCGGCGTTGAACCCCAGGCTGATCCCCGAGGTCATCAGGTAGGAAAGGCCGATTCCCACCGTCAGGTAGGGATACACCGCGCTGTCCGACTCGATCGTGCGCTGGTTGAAGAAGGGATAGTAGGCACCGCCGGTTAAGAATCCCCGGAAGCTCAACCGAGGACCGAAATCGAGATATGCTCCTGCACCACCGCCGAGGCCGATTATCGAAAGAGAAGCATCGGCTTGAAGAGGAACAAGATCGAAGTCGAGACCAGCGGACACGTACACCAGTGGATCTTGGTTTAGACCAAAGGCTCCAGTGATGCTTCCGGTTCCTCCCAATGCGAAAAGGTCGCTGCTGCCTCCGACTGGAATACTCATTCCAGGGTAAATGTCGAGGGAAATCGACTTGATGCGTGGTGTTTTTTCCGGAGCTGCGGTGGGTGCCTGAGCTCCCAAGGTGAGGGTCACGGCCACAAGGAGAAGGGCGAGTCCGATGCGCTTCATACGAGTCCTCGCTTTTTTTCTAGGGTAGCGTTTTCCTGTCGGTACCGCTAACTATATACCAACTGCCCGGGAATTCCCAATTGCTTCCTCTATTCGTGCTGCAACGCAACGAACCGCCGGCGACGCCTCGCAAAACCCTCCGGCGGTTCAGTTACGGGGAGCCTGCAGCCGTTTGAGCTTCTTCTCATGCTCCTCTTCGAATCCTGTACTCTACTGCGCATCTGAGCGTAGAAATCCGCCCCGGGCTACAGTATCGCCCGCAGCGCTTCGAAGAACCTTTCGTTCTCCGTACGCTGACCGATGGTTACCCGGATATGAGTCGGCAGGTTGTATAGGGTGGCCGCTCGGACAATCACGCCTTGGCGCAGGAGGGCTTGAAACACCTCCTGGGCATCCCGGCCTGTGTCGATCAGGATGAAGTTGGTGTGGGAGCGAACATAGTCGAGGCCCAAGACATCGAGCTGCCGGTAGAAGAAGCGTTTCTCCTCGAAGCACCCTTCCACGGTTTTACGGACAAAATCCTGGTCGCGGAGTGCATCGATCGCTGCCTGTTCGGCCAGGATCGACACGTCGAAGGGAGGTTTGATCAGGTTGATCAGAGACACCAGATCCGTATCGCCGATTCCATATCCGAAGCGCAGCCCCGCCAGACCGTAGATCTTGGAGAAGGAACGCAGGATGAACAGATTGCTCATCCCGCCTCGAAACACCCCGACAGAATCGAGTTTGGCTTGGGCTTCCGTGAAATCGATGTAGGCTTCATCGAGCACCACCAGAACGTGTTCCGGCAGGCTCTTTAGAAACGTTTCCACCTCTTCAGGAGGCAGGGCATCTCCCGTCGGATTGTTGGGATTGCAGAGAAAGACAACCTTGGTCTTGTCGCTGATTTTTTCCCTGATATCCGTCAAATCGATCCGTAGATCCCGCATCTCCGAGTACACGGGTATGCCCCGCATAACCCGGGAAATCGTTTCATAGATAGGGAAGGTGATCCGGGGAAAGACGATTTCATCCCCCTGATCGATCACGGCCATCCCGAGGTTGTAGATCACCCCGTCTGCTCCGTTTCCCGTGGTTATCTCCCCTGGCTGTACTCCCAACTGCTCGGCCAGAGAAGAACGAATCTCCCGGCTTTGGGAATCCGGATACACATGAACCTGGTCCGCCATCTCCTGAATCGCTCGTACCGAATTGGGCGACGCCCCGAAAGCATTCTCATTCGACGCCAGCTTGATCACGTGGGGTATACCCAGTTCGGCCTGGGCTTCCTTGATCGATTTACCCGGTACGTACTTCTTGATGGCCGAAGTTCCCTTGTTGGCGATTCGCGAAAGCAACATAGCGTACTCCTTCATCTTCCCCGCGGGGGCGCTGGTACGGTGGGGATCGTGTCAGCCCGGAGATCCGCCCCCCGAATTCCAACCCGGAGGATTCATTCAAGAGTACGCAAGGAGCGAAAATTGGGTCAAGGGTGCTTTGCATCGAGCCCCATTTGAATCTTCGTTCTCAATATATGACATTTATTAGCGGAGCTATAAGGTAAATCCTATTGAATGATAGAGGGATACGCTTCTATAATACAGCGGTCACCATAGAGGAACACGATTTTGATGCAGATCGTCATCATTGGAAACAGCGCAGCAGGGTTGAGTGCACTTCGACACCTTCGATCTATCGATCGGGATTCGCAGATTACCCTAATCTCCGCAGAGCCGGGAATCGCCTATTCCAGGGTCCTGCTCCCCTACTATCTACGCAGAAAGATACCCTACGAGAACCTGTTTATCCGGCAAATCGAGGACTACGCTGAGCTTGATGTTAAAACGGAGTTTGGCACAAAGGTGAGGCAGGTTGATACCGAGTCCCGCACTCTCACATTGGAGGATGGCAGAACCATCGGCTTCGACGGTCTGCTCATCGCCACCGGATCTCGGCCATTCCTTCCTCCGATCGAGGGCTTGGCAGGACCGAATGTATACCATCTCTGGACGCTCGACGACACGAAACGACTCGATCGCCTCCTGCAGACGGGACGTCGGGCTCTGGTGATCGGTTCCGGTTTTGTCGCCCTTCAGGCAGCCTGGGCGGCTCACCAGAGGGGATTAAAAGTTACGGTCTACGAACTCCTGCCTCGGATCATGCCTACCGTTCTCGATGAAAGGGCAGCGGCACTCCTGCATCAAAAAGTAGAGGAGCACGGCGTCGAGGTTCAGGTTGGAATACAAACCGACGCCGTAGAGCGAAGGGGAAACGGGATGCTTAGGGTGCAGGCCAGAGGCCGCCAGGCCCTCGAAGTAGACCTGATCATCGTCGGGGCAGGGGTACGGCCGAATATCGAGCTTCTCGATGGCAGTCCGGTTCAAACAGATCGGGGCATTCCGGTTAACGAACACATGGAAACGAACGTGCCCGGCATCTACGCGGCTGGAGACGTTGCCCGGGGACCGACGGCTTTCGGCGAGACACACCAGACCCACGCCCTGTGGCCGACCGCGGTGGAGCATGGCAGGATCGCCGGAGCAAACCTGGTTGGTCAACGGGTCTCGTATCAGGGCAGCCTCAACATGAATGTAACCGAGATGTTTGGAATCACCGTCGCCTCTATGGGGAAGTTCATAGAACATGAGGGCCTCACCTCCCACATAATCGACGAAGTCTGGAATTCCCGCTACGTCAAGATCATATTTCGGGATGGAATCCCAACAGGAGCGGTAGCCCTCGGCGGCGCCGAGGACACCGTGATGTTGGGAAGGCTGCGTCCATGGATCCGCAACCATCGCAGGCTCCCGGACGTCCTTGGATTTATAGAAGGTCGGTACCTCTTGCCCAGGCAGGTGGCCTGATGTGGACGGGAAGGCCCCAACCACAAGGTAAGAACTCATGGTACTGGGAGAGATAGAAAGGACAGTCGGATGCGAATCGTTGCAGTAGACCCCACCTCCTGTGTGGCCTGCAGGAACTGTGAATATGCCTGTGCGTTCAAACAAACCGGCGATTTCGACACGAAGGACTCGAACATCCGGGTCAATTTCTATCCGGAAGAGCGAGTCTGCATTCCCTGGACCTGCGTTCACTGTGGGGAGGGTTGGTGTATGGAGATCTGCCCCGCTGGGGCGATCCTCCGGAATCCGGAGACCGGGGCTGTAGAGATCGACGCCAACCACTGCGCCGGCTGCAAGATGTGTCTTCTGGCCTGTCCCTCGGGAAGCATCCACTTCGACAAGGTCCAGCTGGTAAGCAAGAAGTGTGATCTCTGCGGCGGAGACCCAGCGTGTGTCAAGTTCTGTACCTCCGGAGCTCTGCAGTTCGTGGAAGAGGACGAGGCGTACAGCTTTCGAAGAGAAAGTTTCGACACCAAGCTCAAAGCCCTGTTCGGCCTGAGCAAAAGAGGGAGCTGAGAACCATGTCTGAGCGAAAAGTAGTCCAAACCCTCTGCCGTATGTGCGACGACCGCTGCGCCATCAATGTCTATCTGGAGGATGGAAAGATCGTCGACATCGACGGCTACAAGGACCATCCCTGGAACCGAGGCCGGCTGTGCGTCAAAGCACGAGCCGCGGTGGATATGGTCTATCATACGGAGCGACTCCTCAAGCCTCTCAAGCGAACAAAAACGGGCTTCGAAGAAATCCCGTTGCAGCAGGCCCTCGATGAGATCGCCGAAAAAATGTTGGCCATCAAAGAGAAACACGGGGCACGATCGCTCAGCATCTGGAAGGGAGAGGCGATCGGTTTTGCCCAAGAGGAGGAAATGGCCCGGCGTTTCGTTCACGCTCTGGGCAGTCCCAACTATTTCTCCAATGACTCGATGTGCTACAACGGCCGCTACTTTGGATACCGCCTGGTGGAAGGCGCTTGGCCGGTGCCGGATTACGAGAACTCCCTCTGCGTCGTACTGTGGGGAGCCAACCCGCCCCATGCCCATCCCAACATGACCCAGATGATCATGCGCGCCCGCAAGGCCGGGGCCAAAATGATCGTGGTGGATCCAAGGATGTCGGCGATCGCTCGTCAGGCTGATCTTCACGCCACCCTTAAACCCGGAACTGACGGAGCCCTGGCCTTGGGCCTTATCCAACAGCTGATCGAAACTCAGGGCTTTGATCGAGAATTTGTCGAGGGCTACACGGTCGGATTCGCCGCACTGGCCGAGTATGTGAAGGCTTTTTCACCGGAGAGGGTGGAAAAAGAAACCGGGGTAGCCGCCGCAATTGTTCGGGAGATGGCCCGAGCCATGGCCGCCGCCGCTCCCCGAGTTGCCGTGTACGTGGGCAACGGACCGGAACACCACGAAAACGGCATCAACAACATCCGGGCTGTGGCCTGCTTGGATGCGATCCTCGGTGCTCTGGATCGGGAAGGGGGGAACCGGTTGGCCGAAGGCTTCAAGGCTAACCACCTCACCTTGTACGACGAGATTCCTCTGAAGCACCTGGGTCCGATCGGGGCGGACCGTTTTCCCGTCCTGTACGGCTTCCGTCAGGAATGCCACACCATGACCGCAATGAACACCATCCTGAGCGGAGAGCCCTACCCGCTCCGGGCTATGATTCTGACCGCGGCCAACCCGGCCATGACCAATCCCAACACCCTCAAGGTGCGGGAGGCCCTGGAATCCCTCGATCTGTTCGTGGTACGGGATCTGTTCATGACTGAAACCGCCGAGCTGGCCGACTATGTGCTGCCGGCCGCTTCTTTCCTCGAGCGGGTGGAACTGCATACCCACGCCAAGTATCAACGCGTTACCATAACCCATAAGATATTGAGCTACCCGGATGTGCAGGACGAGTACCAGTTCTGGCACGACCTGGCCCACAGACTGGGGATCGGCGAGTACTTCCCATGGGAGGATGAGAACGAGCTGACCCGCTGGATCCTCGAGTCCGCAGGTATCAGCCTGGAACTAGCCGCGGCCCATCCGGAGGGTCTCGAGTACGCACCAATCCGCTATCAGAAATGGGAGAAGGAACCTTTCAACACGCCGTCGGGAAAGGTGGAGTTCAGCTCCCAATATCTGAAAGACCTGGGGTATCCGGCGCTTCCCGAATACAAGCCGCCGGCCTACCTGGAATCACCGGATCCCGACTATCCCTATGTGCTGATCACCGGTGCCCGCAAGCTGATCTACTATCACAGCCGCTTTCGCAACATCAAACGCTTTCGAACCGCCATCCCCGGTCCGGAAGTGGAACTGCACCCTGAGAATGCCGCCGCCCTCGGTGTAGCGGACGGCGACAGGATCCGCATCACCTCCCGGATCGGAAATGTTGAAGTGCCGGTCAAGATCATGTCCGCCAGTGAGATCCTTCCCGGCACGCTCCAGGTGACCCACGGTTGGAAGGAAGCAAATGTGAACCTTCTGACCCATGACGATCGCTTCGACCCGATCAGCGGCTTCCCCTTGATGAAGGCGGTGGAGGTGCGGTTGGAGAAGGTATGCATAT
The DNA here is from genome assembly GCA_964604845.1 of uncultured Spirochaetaceae bacterium. Taxonomy (GTDB): domain Bacteria; phylum Spirochaetota; class Spirochaetia; order SZUA-6; family DRHE01; genus JAFGQJ01. The sequence goes on along the minus strand of CAZSBH010000010.1, from coordinate 60,574 downwards.
GATAAATCCCAGCTTATTTTGAAGAGGTGTACAAATGCAAACACCAGCACGAAAGATCTCCCCATCGCTGATGTGCGCTGATCTCTTGAACTTGAAGAAGGATCTGGATCTGTTCGTCGACAACGGTATCGAGTACTTCCACATCGACATCATGGACGGCCACTACGCACATAACTTTTCGTTGGGATTTGGTATTTGCCAAGCGATCTCCTCCTACACAGAAACTCCCCAAGATATCCACCTCATGATCGACAATCCCGAAGAATTCATCCCATTATTCGCCCAGATCAAGAGCTCGATCATTACCTTTCATCCTGAGGTCGTATACCATCCTCTGCGAACAATTCAACTGATTAAGCGCCATGGGGCCAGAGCGGGAATTGCTCTCAACCCGGCCCAGACGATAGAGAGTTTAAGGCCGCTTCTGCCGCATGTGGATCTGCTCTGTGTCATGACGGTCGTCCCGGGATTTGTCAGCCAGAGCCTTATCCCAGGGGGTATCGAAAAGCTACGAGAGACGGTTGACTATATTCGTTCAAATGGTTATGAGCTCGAGATCGAAGTCGACGGCAATGTGAGCTGGAAAAACCTTCCCAAGATGCGTGATGCCGGCGCCCAGGTGTTTGTGGCAGGCACCTCCTCTATATTTGAAAGCGGAGGGGATGTACAAAACAACATCCGAAGATTTCGCTCGATTCTGGAAAGCGGGGAATGAATAAGACCCAAGCTCCAGTTATCGAAGCAGGTCGACGATTTCATGGCTCGAGGGGAATGATACCTGAGTTCCCACTTTGCCGACCGAGCGGGCTGCAATCGAATTCGCTCGCTGAACGGATTCCTCGAGTGATTTACCCTGGGCCAAGAAAAATGCAAAACTGCCGATAAATGCATCCCCCGCTCCGGTAGTGTCCACCGCCTCGCTTTTAACAGCCGGGAAGTGCACAGTTCTTTCCTCGGAGACCAGCATTGCACCACGGTGCCCCAGCGTTATGATCACCACCTCGCATCCCATGTCCCGCAGCCGTCGGCCGGCGGCCGCGATCTGGATTTCCGTATCTACAGGCAATCCGGTGATAATCTCTGTTTCCGTCTCGTTGGGAGCAACCACATCACAGAGCTCGAGAAGCTCTCTGCTCAGAGCTCGCCCCGGCGCGGGGTTGAATATCGTGCGAACTTTATTGTCTCGTCCGATCTGCAAAGCCCGTTGGCTGGACTCGAGGGGGATTTCCAACTGGCAGATCAGTACGTCCGCTGAAGCGATTCGCTCAGCGGCACGATCCACATCTTCGGGACTGAGAAGCATGTTCGCTCCGGGGATGTACACGAGCAGATTTCGCCCCTCGTCATCTACGAGGATGGGGGCTACTCCCGAGGAAGTCTCGCCCGTGGTATATATGTATTTCGAATCTACCCCCATTTCTTCATAGTTCTTTTTTATGATCTCTCCGAGATGATCCTGACCCACCTTGGTTACAACGGAAACCTCGGCGCCCAGCTTGCTCGCCATCACGGCCTGGTTGGCGCCCTTGCCGCCGCAGCTCATATGAAAGTAACGGCCTTCAAGGGTCTCTCCCATCTTCGGGAGATAAGGAATTTTAGCGATAAGATCGATGTTCGAGCTGCCCACTACACAGATTTTAGTCGCACTCATCTAACCTTCTCCCTGCCGCCCCAAAATCAGCTTCCATGTCCCTTCGCAAGCAGAGCGAAGACTTCTATAAGCTGTTCGTAGCTTCGCTTGAAGATCTCGTACTGCTTCCTATATACCGGGAAGTTCTGCTCTACCGCTCTGTTGGTCTCCACGTGCTTCACGATCTTAGCCGCATCGTTGATCGATGAGAAGATGCCCACACCTACTCCACCGGCGATGGCTGCGCCGACGGACGTCGCCTCTTCTATGAAGTTCAGTCGCATGACCGGTCGTTCCATGACGTCGGCGAAGATGCCGCGCCACAATCTGCTTTTCGCGCCTCCGCCAATCATGCGAATATCCTCGGTCTGAACTCCCTGTTCTCGAAACGCCTCTTCAATAAGCTTCATGTTGAAGGCCACACCCTCCAGCACGGCCCGGATCATGTGATTCTTGTTGTGGATCATCGACAGTCCGATGAAGCAGGCTCGGGCTTCAGGATTCCACAAAGGGCTTCTCTCTCCCATCAGATAGGGCAGGAAGATCGCTCCTTCGGATCCGCAGGGGACCGCCTCAGCTTTAAGTGTCAGCAAGTCATACACATCCACCCCGGCGCGTTCGGCAGCCTGGATCTCGGAATCACAGAGAACATTCTTAATCCACTGAAAGGAACCTCCCCCGCTCTGCATGGTTCCAGCGGGGAAGTATAGACCTTTGAGAAAATGACAGAAGGTAAATGTTCTCTTTTGGGGATCGATCAGCGGCTTGTTCGCCGCTATCGCCATCCAGGTCGAGGTCCCCAGATAGATATACGCTTCTCCCTCGGCAACCACTCCGGCACCACAGGTGGCACAGGCTCCGTCGCCTCCTCCAATTACCACCGGCGTTCCTTCGGCCAGCCCGCTGTGGGCCGCCGCGGTTCTAGAAATTTTTCCGACAATCTGGGTCGACTCTACGATCCCGGGGAGTTTGCTAACGTCCAACTCGGCAGCATCGAGCATCTCCTCGGACCACCGGAGAGCCCGAATATCGAGCAGATTCATCCCGGAAGCATCGGAGTAATCGGTTATTATCTTGCCCGTCAGGCGGCAGACGAGGTAATCCTTGGCGTGGATGAATTTGGCCGTTCGTTTGTAGACTTCGGGCTCATTCTCACGGATCCACATGATCTTGGTGGCCGAGTACGAAGCGCTGAGGCGGTGGCCGGTCAGTTGGTAGACTTTGTCAGCCTCGATTCGCCGGGAAAGCTCCTCGGCTTGCTTGGTCGAACGGAGATCGGCCCAAATGATCGAATTCCTCAGCGCCTTCCCCTCTCCGTCGACCGGTAGGGCAGCCATCATCTGACCGGAAAAACAAACGCACACTATGTCGGACGAGCTGATTTTCGCCTGCTCGAGCATGGAGGCAGTAGAGTCGCAGAAAGCCTTCCAGTACAGCTCAGGATCCTGCTCCGCCCATCCATGCTTCGGGTAGTAGGTTGGATAATCTGAAAAGGTGCTGGCTATGAGCTCACCGGAAGAGCTGAAGAGAGTCGCCTTATCCCCCGTAGTACCGAGATCGTGGGAAAGGATATATTCTGCCATTGCCAGCCTCGCTTTCTTATACTTTTATCGTGCCCTGCGCCGAGATCAAAATCCGTGCCAAAGGGTGGAAAAGGTGCCGTGTCGTTCATCCTTGCATCCTCCGATAGCGCACACGGGCGGCGATACGGGAGAGGTCTTCGAATACCTTTCCCTGTGTAGGTATATCTATACGAAAAACATCAGCCAATGCTCGGGTCCAGCCGTGGATGAAGTAGATCCAACCGTCTTCTACAGTCAAATCACGCTCTTCTTTTTGGATATTGGCCTGCCGAAGAAACTCAAGATCGCCACGATAGTTGAACTCCCAAACGTACGCATGGTTGGGGAATCGAGCCCGATCGGTGACAGGAGATCCGGGGGCGTCTTTGCCCAATCCGGTGGCGTTGATGATCAGAGAGTGCTCGGGAAGACGGTTCATGATCGCGTCGTTATCCTCGACTTTAGGAGTAAGGACATAATCCGTAGGAATGGTCGCTCCGACAGCCTCGTGAACCCGTTGTATCTCGTGGAGGCGAGGTGCGGATCGATTGGCCACAGTAATCTTCGCCGGTTTATTATCCCCGTGTCGGGAGTCCATCAGGTAGCAGGTCACAGCAATGGAGGACCCGCCGGCGCCGATGACAAAAACCTCTGCTCCCGTCTGCCGCCAATGATTCTGCGGCAGGAAGGCCTCCAGTGCCAGACCGCTGCTGATGGAATCTTTGGCAGAACCGATGAGGCTTGTATTTCGTTTAGAGATGCAGCTGACCTCCCCCATCAGCTCGGCATAGGAATCCAACTCATCGAACAGGTCCCGAGTCGCCTGAAGTAGATCGATCTTGTGGGTGGTGATCAGCGCGCCCAAGGACAGGGAATCCTCCTTGATGAAGCGAACGACCTGTCGGTATGCCATCGGTTTGTCATGACGCTTGAAATCGATTCCCTGCAAACGGCACTCGCCCACATCCAGATATTTCACCCATTCGGGGAACACCCGCATGATCGAGGACTGGGCTGTCGAGACGCCAAAGAAGTAAAAGGTCGGCGTGTCCTCGTTACGGTACTTTTTCAATCCCATGGAAACACTCCGGAAAGCAATCATAGCATGTGCCGGACTGACTTGACAAATCAGTGGCGTGCCCTGGACTTTGTCTTACCATGATTACCGGCCCGTCGATTGGCAGCATCCTTCCCATCCTGATTCGAGAAATGGAATCGGTACTGAGCCAGGTCAAACAGCGGGAGATGAATTCTCTGATAGGCTCTCTCGTGCAGGCACAAAGGGTTTTTCTCTTCGGTGCCGGCCGGGTCGGCATCGCTACCCGCGCCCTGCCTCTTCCTGGGCGAGTCCAGCCAGTCGGGATGTGGTGGTCGATCCTGGCGGAATTCAGGATTTCAAGCTCTTCTCGATTCAAAGACCGGCCGGAGTTCGGTTTGCAGGCGTTTCCAGCTGACTGCCTTCCAAGCTGATTAAAGGGATACAGATCTGCAGGGACAACCGGTGGGCGTCGATCGTATCGCTGCAGGCCGAGCACAGTCTTCTCGTTCGCGCCGCTGAGCTCTGCCATCATTCTCTCAACCTCACAAATAGTGCTCTTCAGTCATTGAAATGGGCCTCCGCCCATCTGCACGGTGCCGTACACATAGATCAGGTTCGGGTCGACCGAAAGCCGTGGAAGAGTCAGTTCCCGACCTGTTGGAACGGTCTCGGAGAGTCCGGGAACTCGTGATCCGTATGATTCACAAAAGCGAAACCGCCGGACACTACGGAGGGTCTCTGTCCTGTGTCGATACCCCGTTCCTCTCACGATGGTTGGAGTTGAGAATGTGTTTGGTGAATCAGGTGAGATAGAACAGTTGGATGAAAAGCACGGCCTTACAGCGACTCAAATTGTTTACAAAACTAGGTTTGCCGTCCAGAAAAAATGATCAGTGTATCTAGGAGGGCTTGAGGTGAAATCCGCTTGGATGACAGGAAAACAACAAATCGAGGTTCGCGAGGAAGATTACCCGGCTCCCGAAGCCGAGGAGGCGGTCCTGGCTGAGCCTTTAACAGTAGCCTTCGACCTGTTGAGCAGGGCGCAGATAGAACCTTTTCAGAGTGTCTGCGTGTCCGGCCCCGGTGTCATCGGTCTGTTCTGCACGAAGCTGGCGACTGAAACCGGCGCGCGGAAGGTTGTGCTGATAGCCAGAGGTTTTCAAACGAAAACCAACAATTTCCATTTCAATACACTGGCCTTGATCGCCTCCCACGCTATTCCGAATTGGGGCTTCCCCCTGGCCTTTGAGCTGCTGTCCCAGAAGACGTTTAATTCCGCCCGTCTTGTTACTCACAGTTTTGCTTTTCAGGATATCGAGAAAGCTTTTGCCGTTGCCGCAAGTCACGATGAGGCGGTGATCAAGGTGGTGATTACACTTTCGAGGAATCCTCACGACATCAGAAAAAATAAAAGATGCCCATCGCGAAGACCGTTAGTGGCACGAAACGGCTATCCGGTGTATACAAACTCTAGCCTACGGGCAACACAACTGAAACTAGCACAAACAAATTGACCGGAGAGCGGGAAGATGCGTATTTTGGGAGCTGAGATACTATGAAATGAAAAACCTGACAGAAGGAAAAGAAGCTAAGGTGATCATAGGTTTTGCCATCCCGATGTTGATCGGTAATGTCTTTCAGCAGATGTACATGATGGTGGACAGCATCATTGTGGGCAGGGGGGTAGGCAAAGAGGCTTTGGCTGCGGTGGGTGCCTCGTTCCCGATCATCTTTCTCATGGTTTCGCTGATTATCGGCGTCACGATGGGATCCAGTATCATGCTCTCCCAGTACTTCGGAGCCAAAGATACGGAGAAACTGAAAAAGACGATCCAGACCACCGTTATCTTCCTGTTGATCACCGCCGTTGCAATTACAGTATTGGGTCTGATCTTCAGCGGGCCGATCCTGAGGGTGCTGCGAACACCTGATGCCGTATTCCCGCTGGCCCGCCAATACCTGAACGTGATGTTTGCCGGTATGGTGTTTCTGTTCGGTTACAACACGGTGAGTGCCATCCTGCGCGGCCTGGGGGATTCAAAGAATCCCCTCTATTTTCTGATCATAGCCACTATGGTGAACATCGTTCTGGACCTCCTGTTCGTTATGGTCTTTCATTGGGGTGTTGCCGGAGCCGCATGGGCAACGGTCATCGCCCAGGGCGTCTCCCTTGTGGTGGGTGTGATCTACATGCAGCGCTCCCCCTATGAATACCTCCACCTTCGCCCTAAGACGATCCGCTTTGATTGGGGGATCTTTCGGAGCATGTTAAAGATCGGTCTTCCCACCGGGATCCAGCAGTCCTTTGTCTCCCTGGGCTTCATCGCTTTGACCCGCATCGTTAATCCCTTCGGCACCAACGTGATCGCCGGCTACACCGCAGCCTCGCGGCTTGACTCCTTCGCCGCCATGCCGGCCATGAACCTATCCATGGCGATTTCAACATTTGTAGGCCAGAATATCGGGGCGCAAAAACAGGAGCGGATTCGAAAAGGTTTTATCTCTACACTTCTCATGTCAGGCCTGATTTCCCTGGTGATGACAGCGATCATGATTATCTTTCGGCATGGTCTGATCGGCCTGTTCGTGAGGGACCCCGCCGTCGTGGAGGTGGGAGCTGAGTACCTGCTGATCGTCTCTTCGTTCTATATCATTTTTTCCAGCATGTTCATCACTGGGGGGGTACTCAGGGGAGCGGGAGACACTCTGACCCAAATGGTTTTCACCCTAGTGGCGTTGTGGGTGGTGCGGATCCCGGCCTCCGCCTTTCTGTCGTCAAAGTTCGGCAGCACCGGCATCTGGTATGGGATCCCCGCCGGCTGGATCGTGGGTTTTACAGCCAGCTTCCTCTACTACCTCGGGGGAAGATGGAAGAAGAAAGTACTGATCCGTCAGCGCGCGGCGGCCTGATCGAGTGCCCTTGAGCCCGCTTTCCGGTTCCAAACCATTCCCCGTTCATCTCTTCCGGGTTCCGGAGCAAGAGGGCCCGTGCCGAAAGCGGGAAATCAAGGGGTGTTGATGACCCTATTCGAAAACTTCCGCCAAACCGAATGAAGCAGTGTACACCGATCCAACTCCGCTGATGTAGTTGGCCACGTGAAGCGCCTCCATGATTTCCGCTTTTCCGGCACCGTGCTCGATAGCCTGTCGGGCCAACGATACAACTCCTCCAACCGCTCCGTGGGCCGCATCGAGAGCCATGGCAATCAAGTACTTGGTTTTCACACTCAGCGCCCCATCTTCGAAGGTGTGCTCCCTGACTCGGGACACGGAATCAAAGAACTCGGGGTCCAGCTTCCGAATGGTTTCCAGGGGGTGTTTGTCCATTGCTTCCTCCAACGTTTCGTCTAATCGAATATATTTCGCTAACCCACGATATCATCCCACAGGGAGGTGCGATGAAATCACTATCAAATCAGATTGGGGTAATCGTTTTCAACTAATTCGAACACCCCTCTCATTCTATATTCCTCCCGTACTCAGTACCGTAGTTGGTCAATCCGCATCTCGAAGTTTGAGCAGAAAGGGCAGTCCCGAACCGGCGATCAGAACCAGTCCGTAGAGCAGGAAACCGAACGCGAAGGAAGCGTTATCGCCAAGCCACCCGAGCAACACGGGTAGAATGCCGCCCCCAAAACCGTATCCTATCGGCAGGACGAAGCTGATGCTCAGGTTCTGCAGTTGACGGGGAGCGATGCGGGCGATAGCGGTGAGGATAGCGGGAAAAAAACTCACGACAAAGATCGGCTGTAAAAAGACCGCCGCAAGTAAAATCGCCTGCGATCGAGCCCAAAAGGCGGCGGTGGCTATGCCTGCCGAGAAAAGGATGGCGCTGATAATCATTCTGGCGCCAAACCTGTCTACAAGGTATCCGGCGAAGAAAAGGGCGGACAGGCTACTGATTCGGGAAACACCCACGATCGTGTTCACCAGCCCCTGGTCCAGGCCCCTTTCAAAAACGAGATACGTGGGGATGATCGAGAACAGCCCGATGCTGGCACCGGCGCCGAGGGCCAACAGAATCGTGGCGATCCAGAAGGAGGGCAGCGACAGAATTTGACTGGCGTTGCGTAGAACGGGAGCCTCTCCCCGAAAGCCACCTCCACGGCTGAAGATCATGAACAGGATCCCGATCAGCAAGCCCAGCAGGGAGATGATCAGCAGGCAGCTCCGCCAGGCCAGACGGGGCAGAAGCAAAGCTACGATCAGCGGCGCCAGGATGAAGCCGAGATTCGGTCCAAGCTCGTGAATGGAGAGTACTTTGCCTTCATCCTTCGTCTCTACCAGAGAGCTGGCTGTGGCAATGCCCGAAGGTGGGTAGAGCCCCGCTCCAACACCGACGAGCACCAAACCCACACGAATCAGAAGCAGCGATAAGCTTAGCGCAATGAACACAGTGGCCGAGCTCACCAGCAGCGCGGCAAGAGAGATCGTCGACCTGTGGCCGAGCCTGGAGGCGATGAAGCCTGAGAAGATGTTCATCGCCGTGTAGCCCAAAGATATAAACAAAAAGAACGACGCCGCTTGTGTGTGATTGAGGTGCAGGTCTCTCTCGATCGAGGGAAGCAGCGGGGAGTAGATCACCCGGGCGAGGAACACGAAAAATAGCACGGACACGAGAAGCAGGATCGTGGAGATATTGGCACGGATGCCCTTGATGATCGGCTGATGCGAACTTCTTTTCGGATGACTCACTTTTCTCCCTTACGGCGCTTACGCGAAGCTGCACACAAAGTAGCGGGGATTCAAGGCTTCTCCGGTAGCCTTCTCAACCAGCGCCCGCCAGTCCAAACTGGCGCCGGGGGAAAAGATGCGATCGATCAACCACCGGCCTGCAGAGGGTCGCCCCACGATACCTCCGTCTTCCTCGGTCAACCGCTTTCGCAGCTGGGAGGCCATCAGATGGCCGAGTTCGTAGTTGTGATAGTACACCGGCGCTAAAGCGATGTGGATCTTGGCCGCCCAGTCGGGGGCTCGACGCGCATCCGGCCGCCGCAGAAGCTGGAAGCGTTCCACGCAATCCCACCAGGTCGTGTCCAGATCCGCCTCCGGATCGCTGTAAAACAGCCTTTCAAAGTGAGTCATGGTCAGGCACCAGCGGGTAAAGATCAGCTTCTTTGTCTGATCGTTACGGAGCGCGGCGGCAGCCAGGGTACGGGCGATTTCCTCCTTCGTTCCTATCACCCGAGTATACCACTCCGGATCGAAGGTCAAAGAGCCCATCAGGATCGCTACCGCCTCGGTGGTAAAAGTATGAGCGGGAGCCCGGAGCAGCCAAGGAAGCTCGGGATCGAGGTACTGCTCATACACGCTGTGACCGAGCTCATGCAAAAGGGTTTCAGCCCAGCGGTGGGTGGTTTGAAGGTTGTTCAACGTGCGGATATCCCCCTCCCGATCGATGTGGATGCAGAAGGCGTGCTGATTCTTCCCGGAACGGGGGTAAAGATCGGAGCGGGACAGGATTGCCCCGACATCCATGCCGATACCTTCGTAGGTGGCGGCTGCGAGCTTCTCCAACGCTTGATTGGCAACCAGAGAATCCAGATCGACCTCACCGAGCTGAGGTCCCTCCTGGAAGAAGCGGTCCCCGTAGTGCCAGGGTCTCAGATCTTCTTCCGGCACACCGAAGCGGGCGCATAAAGCTCTGTCGATCTCCCCTTTCAACCCGGCAAAAGGTTTCCGGGACTGTTCCTCCAGATCTTCAAACAGGTCGAGCAGTTCCTGCTCATCGATTTCTTCAAGAAAAAGGGAACGATGGAAGTGGTCCCGGAATCCTTGAGCTCGAGCGGCGGTGTTGCGCAGCCGAGCCATCTCCCGAACCTCCTCGGCCACCTGTTGTCCCACCTGCTTGCTGGCCTCCCAAACCTGCTGCACCTGACCTGAATCCCGGGAAGCTTTGAGAATGTCGTCAATTTCGTTGTCGCTGAGTTCCCGACCGTCGACTCGTCCTCTGTAGTTGTAGTATCGCTGACGCACACGGCTCTCCAGCTCGATCAGCCGTTCGATGGTAGCCTCATCTTGCTGATTCTGAGCTGCGGTGAGATAGATCAACTTGAGCTGGCGGGCGAGAAGCGGATCGTCGACCTTCTCGCTCTCGTTCAGCTGCTTTGCTATCTGAAACAGCTCAGGATCGGACCAGAAACGGATATAGGCTGCCTGGGCATCTTTCACCCGGCTGAGCGCCTCAATACTTGCCTCTGCCGCGGCTTCCCACTCCGCCAGGTAGTAGGTTTTTTCAAGAGGACGGGCCTGCTCGGTGATTTTCTTTATGAAATCTTCTGGGTGTTTCTTCATAGCAGTTCCTTTGCACAGGATTCTTCTTTATGAATTGCTGTCTTGCCACGTCGACTGCAGAAAATCTTGTTGTCCTCCTTGAAGCTTCGCTCCGATTAGCTTGAAGCTTCGCTGCGATTAGGACTGGATTTCCAGCTGGAAGAGGATATCGCGATCTTCCTTTAAATTGCAAGGGGGCGCCGTATCGACGCACCGCAACTGCGGCAGACCGCAACCGCGAAGAGTGGGTTACGAGAAAAAAACGAATCCAGACCAGAACACCGGTCAGGACAAATAACGCGCCAGGTCGAGTGCCTCCAGCACTTCCCGAGGAGGAAGCCCCGTCTTGGGATCCAGACCTTCGAGTTCGAGGTACTCCTTCACCATGGTCTTAAGATCTACCTTCATACCCTTGGTCTCTCCGCTCTCAAGGGGCGGGTTTCCAAGCACCCGATCAGGAAAGCTGTAGCGGTCCAAGGTCCAGCCGGCTCTCACGTTAAAGATCTGCCGGGCCAGGGTAAGACGCCTGCCCACCCCGGCCAGCTCCTGCAGGGTCCACTCCGTTCCATCCGCGGCTTTTAGAAAATCCGGAAGCGTTTTATAGCTCAGAATGGCGTAGCCGAAAAGACACAGGCCGGCGGAGTTGAGCACGTGGGCCCAGTTGGCATTGGCGCTGTGATGCACAGCCCGCCCTGTTGCTTCGGCGGCATCGATCTCAGGCATGTCGTAGCCGGCGATGGGAAAGGTCGTGGACCCCTGGGTGTGCCGAGCCGGACTGGGATCCATATAGTAGGTCAGGGCTAAACCGGCGTTCCAGCGAGGATCGTGGGCCGGAAGGGCTTCTCCGCGAACCGCCATGACGTAGGGCGCTGTAGCTTCTCCAAAAACACGCAGCGCCTCGCCGAAACCTCTGGCCAGCACCGCTCCAATCCCTTCGGCTTTGCCGATCTTCTTCACCAGGGTGACGATTGCTTCGACATTTCCCCAGTGCAGCTCCAGTCCGTCGGTCTGATCATTGCCGATCAATCCGCGTTCGTAGCACTCCACCGCATAGGCCACCAGACCGCCGGTACCGATCGTGTCCATCCCGTATCGATTGCAGAGATCATTGATCCGAATAACGGCTTCCAGGTTGTCGTTGAGCAGGTTGGAGCCGAACATGCCCATGGTCTCGTACTCCACCTTGTGCACCGGACCATCGGTCTTGAAGGGGCCTTGCTTCACCTCCACATGACCGCCGCAGCCCACCGGACAGCCGCTGCAGGCGTAGCGCTTGAGCTGGTACTCCTTTACTTTTTTCGCGGTGACGGTGAAATCCTTCATCTCCTCGACAGAGGAGGACCAGTTCTTCCAAGGTGCATCCCCGGAGTTCAACGCCCCTTCATAGAACATCGGTGTGCCGAATTCGGAGAGATCGCTGCCGAACTCCTCCTTGAAGGCGGGCAGGTGCTGTTTGCGCAGAGCCCTCATTCCCTCCGGATCGGCGATCTGTATCGGGGCACTCCCCTTCACGACCACCGCTTTGAGCTTCTTCGAACCCATCACCGCCCCGAGGGCGGAGCGGGCGGCAAAGCGCCCCTTGTCCGTGGAGATGCCGGCCACAGCGGATAGATTCTCCCCCGCCGGTCCGATACAGGCGATCTCGCAGTCCTTGCCGTGCCGTTCTTTGAGTAAATCCTCCGTCTCGTAGCAATCCTTGCCCCACAAATTCTCGGCATTGAGAATCTCCGCTGCTGCAGCACCGTCGGCTCCCGGCTGTACCAGCAGATACACCGGTGACCGTGCCCGCCCACGGAAGAGAAGCGCGTCCAAGCCTGAACGTTTCAGCTTAGGTCCGAAGTGGCCTCCGCAGTTGGCGTCCCCCCATCCCCCTGTGGAGGGGGATTTGCCGAAGGCCATGAAGCGGGAGGCGATGTACGCTCCGGTTCCGGTTAGATAACCGGCGGCAAACCCGAGTATGTTCTCCGGTCCCAGAGGATCGCAGGCCGGATCCATCCGCTCCAGCAACAGGGCTACTCCCAAACCGTACCCTCCGAGGTAGTGGCGGTAGAGCTTTTCCGGGAGCCCCTCAACCTTACAGCTTTGAGATTTCAGGTCCACGGAGAGGAGTTTTCCTGTAACCGCGTACATCGCGTTACCTCCGATTGATCAGAATAAGGGGCGCTGCCGGATACCTCGCGGCAGCGCCCTTGTGTGTTTCGTTCAGAAGGACGAACCTTTCTGACTTATTTTTTGGCCAGATCGGCAAACTTCAAGATCGTACCGTCCGTGGAAACGAGCGGCTGGGGCGGATGACTCTTCTGAGTGATGAAGGTCACGACGACCATGGCCACACCGCCGAGACATCCCGGTCCCAGGGCCCAGAGCCACTCCGGCTCGGGGAACATCGTGCGCGATACGATCATCCAGAGAATCATGGACAGAAAGCCTGTTAGCATCCCCGCCACGGCCCCTGGGGCATTCGCCTTCTTCCAGTACACACCGAGGATCAACGGGAAGAACAGCACGTGAAAGAGCATCTGGAAGGCTACGACAAGCAGGTCGTACATGTTGGCGTAGAAGATTCCGATCAACAGTGCCGCTCCTCCGACAATCAAAACACTGATCCGGGAAGCAGTGGTCAGACCTCGGTCGGAGAGGGCATTTCCGCTGGCCCGTTCATATATCGGTTTATACAGGTCGTTGGCCAGGACTGCAGCCGGAGCAAAAATAGCCGAGTCTCCCGAGGACATGATCGCCGCCAGCAGGGAGGCAATGAAGATCCCCGCCAGGGCCGGGGGCAGCACCGTTCGAGCCAGCACCAGGATGACCCGCTCGCTGTCTTCGTTGATCGCTTCCGCCATAGCCGGACCCAGTGTGCCATTGGCGATCATGGTAATGGCCGCGAAAGCAAGGTAGACCGGGATGGCACCGAGGATCCAGTATCCAACCCCGCTGATCCAGGATGCGTTGCGGGCGACCTTTCCGCTTTTTGCTATGATGGCCCGCTGGTACAGGTCAGGAGCCGCCAGGGTTCCCAGCCCCACTCCCAGGATTGCAGCGATCCACCAGACCCAACCTCCGAGATCCGGCGGCGCAAGCTCCGAGCCTGTCGCCGGAAAGATCTTGAAGAAGTGTCCGGGGGTAGCTTCTCGGATCGCCCCCCAGCCACCGGCGAATTTCACAGACAGCGGGAAGATGATGATCAGTCCGAGAAGCAGGATGATCACCTGGACGAAGTCGGTCCAGGCAACGGCCAGTATACCGCCGAGGATCGTGTACAACAGGATGATCGCCGTGCCGATGAAGATCGTCAGCAGGTAGGGCCAGCCGAAGATGAACTCGAAGACCTTGCCGATCCCCACCAGCTGAACCGCCGCCCATAGACAGTAGGTCGGCACCATCAACAGTCCAGACCAGTTGGCGGCCCACTTGCCGTAGCGGCAGGAGAAGAACTGCGCTGCCGTGTTCACCTTGGCATCGTGAACGATCTTCATGAACAGGAATGCCGCCAGCAGCAGGGTCAAGCCCGCTCCGTAGGGATCGTACATGACCCCGTGGAATCCCTCGTGGAAGGCCGTTCCAGAGCCTCCCATGACCGTGCCGGCTCCCCACCAGGTGGCAAACAGGGTGGCCGTGACCAGCCAGAGGGGCAACCTACGCCCCGCTGCCAGGTAGTCATCGCTACCCTTTACTCGCCGGGCGACCACAATTCCTACCGCGATCATCCCGGCGAAATAGATAAAGATAACTACCAGTTCGATTGCGCTTGTATTCATCCTTCCCTCCTTGAGTTTTGTTGGACAACTGTGCCTCATACCGGTCGTCTGCTCTGCGCTGCATCCAGGCCTGGCAGAGAGCTACCCGATTCCGTTGCCCGTTTTTCAAAGCGCGGCCATTCTCCGGCCGGCGACGCCTGCACCGAAAAATGGTATTAAACCCCGATCAAAGGCTGTAAATATGTAATGTACATCGCCACTCTATGCTAGCTTCTTTACCTCTTTCAAGACAACTTCGGTGATGTTCAGGGTCTCGTCGATATCCTCGGCAGTATGTGCGGCGGAGATCGAGTACTCCTCGAACCAGCCGCTGCCCATCGGGATCACCCCCTTGCTGAGCATCCCGTACCAGTATTCCCACCACATCGCCTTGTTTCCCTGGTTGGCCTGACGGTAGGTGTGGGGGATCTCCGGGACAAACTGGATACCCCCCAGCGGTCCTTCATGGGTTACGCAGGCCGGCAGCCCGAGACGCTTGATGATGCCCTTCAGGCCCTTGGCGTACTTATCGCCGAGCTCATCCATCTCTTTGTATTTCTCTTTTGTCAAAACTTTGGTCAGACAGGCCAGTCCCGCCGAAGTGGTCAGAGGGTTGGCATTGTAGGTCCCGAAATGCACCGCCGGTCCGAGGGGCGTGATCATTCCCATCAGATCCCGCCTTCCCCCAAAAGCTCCCAGCGGGGTTCCTCCGCCGATTGCCTTGGCCAAACAGACCAGATCCGGCTCGATTCCATACTTCTCACAGGCACCGCCGTAGGCGATGCGGGCCCCTACCTTCACCTCGTCGAAGATCAGCAGCACGTTGTACTTGCGGGTCAGCTTGCGAACCTCCTCCAGATACCCCGGATCCGGCGGGATCACCCCTCCGTTGGTCATACAGGGTTCGAGGATGAAGCAGGCGATCTCCCCTTCATGTTTCTTCAACTGGAACTCTATACTCTCCAGATGGTTGAACTGCACCACGTAGGTGTGCTTCCACGTCCCTTCCGGAATACCTGCGCTCTCCACCACTGAAGAGGGCATCCAAGCGGGTCCCGCCGCGGTGTTGGAGGGCACCGCCGTGCTTACCAGCAGCGTGTCGTTCGCGCCGTGGTAGGCCCCCTCAACCTTCAGCACTCCCATTTTGCCGGTGGCTGCCCGGGCCAGACGAACAGCGTACATCGTCGCCTCCACCCCGGACTGGGTGAATCGGAGCATATCGATCACCGGGTAGCGCCGATGAATCTCCTCGGCCAAATCCGTAGCCGCGGTTCCCGGCAGCCCGAATAAGATCCCCTTGTCCGCCTGCTCCTTGATCGCCTGGGCGATCTGCGGATCGGCATGACCCGCCACCATTGCGGCATAGCACATACAGTAATCGATGTACTTGTTCCCGTCTAGATCCCAGACATAAGGTCCCTGACTGTCCTTGACCATGATGGGATAGGGTGGCCAGAACTGAATGGCACTGCCTACACCTCCTGGAATGATCGCCTGGGCCCGTTTGGCTTCTTTACCGGATGTAGGGGTCCTGGCCACGTAATCATCGTAAAAGCTCATCGCACATCCTCCTCCGTCCATTGCTATTTGTGTTAACGATCAACCAAAACAAATGAAAATATACCTGCCGTCACGACTACTTCTGTCCTTCGAGGGTCTTCCACAGATTCTGTTTGAAACTCTCCGCAGCCTGATCGAGATCCGGACTGTCGCCGTACACGACCCGGTACATGTAGAATCCTTCGATATTGGAGATCAGCTGGATCGCCAGCAATTCCGGGTTGAGATTTTGAATCCCTTCCTCCTGCATGTAGTCCTTGATCAGATCTACGATCATCTTGCGATCATGGTCGTACATCCTCCGAAAACTTTCCCGTATCCTCTCGTCGCTGAGAGCTAGGTAGAAACTCCCGTAAAAGACCTTGTCTTCCACGCTTTGGGGAATCTCGAAATTTAAATTCTTATCGATGTAGAGTGCAAGGCGTTCTCTTGCACGCATTGTCTTCCTGGCAGACTGTAGGAAGGCCTTGTCCATCTTTTGGACCATGAAATCGACCAAAGCGAGAATCATGTCCTCTTTGCTGGCGAAGTAGTGCATCAGCAGGCTGGGGGACACACCCATCTCCTTGCCAATCCGTTTGAGGGTTGCTCCCTCCAGTCCTCTCTCGGCGACTACCTGGTAGCAACTCTCCATGATTTCCCGTCGGCGAATGGTGGATTTACTCTTTCGACCCATATTTGTTTGAGTGATCAAACAATTTTAATCTGGACTTTTATTCCTGTCAATCATTTTTTTAGCATCCTTAGGAAAATTATCAGCACGGATCCGTTTGCTTCTACCCCCGCACCGCATAGAGGTAGCTGGACAAAGAACAGCAGGAGCGAGAACATGGATATGAGGATCGGTCGCGTCATCACGAAATCGGCCCAGTATGGCGAAGTTTTAGTATTTCTGCAACTCAGTTGCATCTATCGCCTGCTTATCATCCCTTGTATGACAACAGTAAGATTTGTATAGCCACATCGATGGACAAGAAGGAATTGGTTGCTTATCTGGAAAAAATCGACCAGGCGCTCCAGCATCCATCCTCCCTGTGTGTGTACGGGAGCGCCGCGTTCATCCTGCTCGATGAGCCTGACAGAACCAGTCTATATATCGATATAGCGGGACCATACTCGCAGGCTGACATGGGAGAGCTTCGCCGAGCTTCCGAGGCAGCGGGACTACCTTCCGAGGTCCTGCTTATGGCCGGGATTCACTCTTGCTCGAGAACCTAGAATTACTAAAACAGGACATCGCGCTCTGGAAGGCCAAGCCATGACACCTCGCGAGAAACTCCAGCTTAGCTACGAGATCGCTTTTTTCCCGCCTCGCTTGAATGAACTATGGGCCAGAATCCGCGCCGGAACGATAGAGAATAATGAAGAGACGGCTGAACTGCTTGACACAGCCCTCCTCCTTCACCAAGCCCTGCCGGAATCAGGCTATCCGTCACAACGAGCACTTGAAAGATTGGCTCAGTACCAAGCCCGGGCCAGAGCTTTCGGGATGGTGGGATTCCTTCGATCGATTCGCAGTAAGCTAGGCCGTACCAAGCCCATACCTCCGGTAGTACCGGGACATCTAGTCCGTGATATCGGTCTACCGGCGTTTGATCGAAGCTTCCTCAAGTGAAGGCTGTTTTGCGATACTGCCAGTTTCCCGCCTTGGAAGGAAGAAATACTCCGGAGCCTTCGCTTCCTAAAAAATCTTCTCCGTCCACAACAATCCGGCCTCTCGAGAGAACCTTCTTCACCCTGCCGAGGAGCTCCTGCCCTTCGAACAGTGTGTAGGAGGCGTTGCTGTGTTGGTTGGAAGTGCTTACCGTCCAGCTCTCCGTTGGATCAAATATCACCAGATCGGCGTCGGATCCCGTGTCGAGTCTGCCTTTTTTGGGAAACAAACCCATGATGCGGGCCGTGTTTTCCGATAGAAGGGCCGCCACTTCATTCGGGGTGATCAACCCGCGGTTCACACCGAAGCTCCAGACCACGGGCAGCATGGTCTCTACTTCCGGCGACCCGTAGGGCGCATCGAAGAAGTCATCTTCCACCTTCTTGTCCTTTGGGGCATGATCGCTGCCGATCGAATCGAAGATTCCTTCCTGCATCGCCGTCCACAGAGCCATGCGATCGGCCTCCGTCTTTATCGATGGGCCGACCTTACCGAGAGGTCCTCGCGCTTTCAACCCCTCCCAGGTCAGGCCGAGGTACTGAGGGCAAGTTTCGGCTATCACCGGATAGCCCATAGCTTTGAGAAAACGGATCACCTGGATGCCTTCGGCGGATGAGATATGGGGGATGTACACAGGACAGTTCATCAGCCGCCCGATGTACACGGCCCGGAATATTCCTTCAGCTTCGGCAATGTCCGGGCTCGTTTCCAGAAATCGCTCGGCAAAGTTGGCTTTTTCCGCCAGCATTTTGTCCATTATATAATCGATGGCCAGACCGGTTTCAGCGTGCACACATACCAGACCGCCGTTATTGCCGACGACATCCATGGTCTTGGCCATGGCGTAGTCATCGGTCATCCAGCCGAGCTTGGCGTAGGCCATGAACACCTTGAAGGAGGTGACCCCCATTGCAAAGGCTTGAGGAATTTCATCGGCCTGCTTGAGTGTCTCGAACAGGCCGCCGTGAAGAGCGAAGTCGATACAGGATGTGGCTTCCCCTTCATCCTTGAACTCTTTGATTTTGGCAACCAGGCTGTTCCCCGGCCGGGCATAGGCGTAATGAATGACCGTGGTCACCCCACCGAATGCAGCGGTCCTGGCCGTGTCAGCGATGGAATCCATATAGACCGGGTGCGTATGCGGATCAATCGCCCCCGGCAGAACATAGCAACCCTCCGCTTGTATGGTAATCTTACCTTTGACCTCTCCGGGAGCCGTCAGAGCGGAGATCTTGCCGTCGGAAATGCCCAAATCGGCTCGAACTGTCTTTTCAGGAAATACAAGCAGTCCACCGGTTACTACACAATCATAGCTCATGGTCATCCTCCCTAAACGATATTGGCGAGTAGAATAGCCGGTTGGTCCGGCGCATGTCAATGAGAACCGCCTTGCACACCGTTGCGCAAGGACTGGTAGTCCGCCGGCGTGTCGATATCGTGGAGGATACCCTGATCATCCACAGGCACGATGATCGTGGGCACCTCTGCCAGAACATCTCGCAGGGTTCTTGAGATTTCGGAGTCAAGAATCCGTGTCTTTGTCTCAGGGGAGATAAGAAGGGGATGCCCTTTTTTACCCCGATACTTTGGGATCACTGCGTGCGCCGTGCCTCCCAAAATCGAAACCAGTCTCCTGTCCCAGCCCAGCAGAGTTCTGTATATGTCACCCGAGACCCCGGGCATGTCTCCGAGGGCAAGGAAAAAACCTCCGTTGCCGATGGAACGAACTCCCATCTGGACCGAAGAGAACATCCCCTCCTCGTAGCGCTCGTTGTTCACCACTTCTACCCGCGGCCAATCCCGAAAAATCCTCTCGATCTCCCCGACCCGAAACCCGGCTACCAATACAACACGGGAACAAACATCCAAAGCGGCTCGCAGGCTATGCTCTACAATTGTCGATTCTCCCCATGGCAAGGTCATCTTCCAGCCGTCCATCCGGGTTGAGCGTCCCGCCGCCAACATCACACATTCGAAATCCGCCATATCACCTTCCTTCCGGAATCCTCAAATACCCCGCGTACCCCTCGACCGCAAAATCCGATCGACCTAGGTTACGAATGACAAAAAGCCCAAGAACAGGATAATCCCAGAATCAGGATCGTATCAATTCGAACACGCCGAAAGGGATGAAAATTAGGCGAGATTTTTTCCACTTTTTTTATAAAATTGCACTGCCGGGTCTTGACAATCTTTTCCGGCTGTGCCATAGTCCGTTCAATTTAACAAGAAGGAAGTAACAGATCAGGTGCGCAGACTGAGTAAAGTACCAAGAGGCATAGCAGGGCTCCGGTATTTCCGGAGTTTTTTTTTAATCTTTGAAGAATCAATGGGAGAGCCTACGGCTCTCCTTTTTTTTAAGGACGGAAAGGGCTGTTCCCCCTGAGTGGGAACAGCCCTTTTTTTGTATCGCCGGAGGCGATAACGACAATAGAACTGGGAGGGAACAATGAAACCGAGCTTTTTTGCCAATCTGGAATCCATCTGTAGAAACAAACAGAGCCTGCTCTGCGTAGGTTTGGATCCGCGCTTCGAATGTACGGATCCGAAAGAAGCGGCGGAGCGTATGCTGCGGCACAATCGAGAAATCATCGACCAAACCTTACCCTTTGCGGCCTGCTACAAACCAAACATCGCCTTTTACGAGCGTTATGGCCTGGACGGGCTCAGTGCACTCAGGGAAACCCTCGAGCTGATCCCGAAAGACACGCCGGTGATTCTCGATGCAAAGAGAAACGATATCGGGCAGACCGCCTCGGCCTATGCTCAGGCACTGTTCGACTACTATGGTGTGGATTCCGCGACATTGAATCCTTTTCTGGGGCGGGAATCGATTCGCCCCTTTCTCGAGTACGAAGGGAAAGGTCTGTTCCTTCTCTGCCGCACCTCGAACCCTGAATCCGGAGACCTCCAGGGTCTGGAGGTATACCGGAAAAATCCCGGCGGCGGAAGCAGCCATGAAATCTGTCCCCTGTATCTCGAGATCGCCAGGGAGGTCTGCAGCTGGTCTCCCGATGTCGGATTGGTTATCGGAGCCACCGATCCCATGGCTTTAGAAACCGTCCGGGAGGAGCTTCCGGAAGTATGGGTCCTCTGCCCCGGAATAGGCGCTCAAGGCGGCAGCCTGGAAGCCGCGGTCCGAGCGGGATTGCGTAAAGACGGTCTGGGGCTGCTTCTCGTCGTGGGTAGAAGCATCTACCAGGACCCCAATCCCGGAGAGAAAGCGCGGCTGTTTCGAGACCGGATCAACCGCGAGGCGGCAGGTTCGAGAAATCGGCACGGCAGCCGATCCCTACGGAAGGAGATCCGCCGGGTGGCTCTTCTGGAGGAAATCATCGAGCAGGGCTGCCTCCGATTCGGTTCCTTCCGTCTGAAATCCGGGGCAATCTCGCCCCACTACCTGGATCTACGCCGGATTATCTCCAGCCCCGGGCTGCTCTCCAAGGTTGGGGAGGCCTACGAAGAGCTGTTGCGTCCATTGGTGTTCGACCGCATCGCTGCAATCCCGGTGGCCGCGGTTCCCCTGGCTGCCGCCGCATCCTTACGGTTGGGCAAACCTTTCATCTATCCCAGACTCACGACCAAAGGTCACGGTACGGGAAATGCCATCGAAGGATTTTTCGAAGAAAGAGACAGGGTAGTGCTTCTCGACGACGTGATCAGCTCGGCCCGAAGCAAGCTCGAGGCAATCGAGATCCTCGAGGCGGCGGGAGTCGAGGTTACAGATCTGGTTGTCCTGGTCGACAGAGAGAGCGGCGGCCGGGAAGAAATCGAACGGAGGGGCATACGTTTCCACGCCTTCGCACGCATCTCGGAGCTTCTCGAGCTCGCCCGTTCACGGGGTCTGACCGCGGTACCAGTAGGTGAGGAGGCGGGGAGATGAGCAAAAAGGAAGAGATCCTCCAGCGACTTAAGTCCGATCGGTTCAAACTCGCCACAGTGTCCGGAATCCTGACCACACGCCCGGGGATGATCGAGTGGGTCGACCGTATGGTTCCGGAAATCGAGGTTATCACAACAAAAAGCTACCAGGTACTCCCCAATCCGGGATATCGGGAACCGGTCCTCCTCGAACAGGAGGTGGGCTGCTTTGCCAACGCCGTAGGCTTGAGGAACCCCGGAATGGAAGAAGGATTCCGGGAGCTGTCGAACCTGCGGCTCAGGCACAGACTTCGAAGCCTGCTCAACGTCTCGCTGTCCGCAAACAGTGCAGAAGATTTCATCCAGCTGGCCAGACGCTTCAGCCCGGTGGCGGATATCCTAGAACTGAACTTCTCCTGCCCTCATGCCGCCGGTGGCTACGGGTCCAGCATAGGAACGGATCCGCGGGTTGTCGCCGAATACATCAGGGCAATCAGGAAAGCCACCACGACCCTGCTGTTGCCAAAGCTTACCCCAAACGTCAAAAACATAGGCGCGATCGCTCGGGCCGCTTTATCCGCAGGCGCGGACGGCTTGAGCGCTATCAATACTGTGGGTCCGGAGGTATTCCGGGAACCCTCCAGAGGCACACCGATTCTATCCAACCCCAACGGAGGCAAAGGAGGTAGATCCGGCGAGTGGATCAAGGAGACGGCCAGAAAGAAAGTGGCGGAGATTCGTCGGGCCGTAGGCAGGAACGTCCCAATCATCGGGATCGGCGGTGTCTCCTCGGCACGGGATATCCGAGACTTGAGAGAGGCGGGGGCCGATGCAATCGGCCTGGGAAGCGTATTCGCCCGTATTCCCCGCCAGGATCTCATCCCCCTGTATGTCAGCGCCCTGGGCAGAGACTATCTGAAAAACGACGACAGTGCAGCCACGTTTCTGGCCACAGAGAGGCTCATGGAATACAAAACCTCCTGCATCCGGGAGATCCGTGAGTTCAGCGACACCCTGCGGATGCTTACCCTCGACCGAAGCCTGAGCGCCTCAGCCAGTCAGTATGTCTTTCTCTTCCTTCCCGGCAGTGGAGAAAAACCCTTCTCCATCGCCTGCACCGACCCAGCCGGTTTTCTTATCCGCAGCCGCGGTCCTCTCACGGACGCCCTGTTTCAACTGAAGCGGGGCGATCAGGTCCTTCTGCGCGGCCCCTATGGAGCACAGATGCCCCGGAGTGAGAAATCAAACGCCTTTATCGTAGCCGGGGGTACCGGAATCGCTCTTGCCCCGCTGCTGGTACAAACTCTCATCGCCCAGGACAAAGCGGTCAACCTGTTCTTTGGAACCTCCCGAGAGGAGGATCTAGCCGTTCTGTCCGCACTCGATCTGCCCTGCAGGCAGATCGCCATCCCTGACGAAGGTCGACCGGCGCGAGTTTTAAATCTCCTGTCGGAACACCTCAACAGAGAAAACGTCGAGACGAGCTGCTTCTACAACGTCGGTCCCGAGGGATTCTTGGCGCGGGCCTGCCGCGAGGAGCTGGCCCTTGGAGCCGCCCCCGACGAGATCTATCTGTCCATGGAAACACCTTCGCTGTGCGGTGTCGGCCTGTGCGGATCCTGCGAGTGTGGAGGCCGGCTGCTCTGCAAGGAGGGGACTTTCGTGAGTTTGCAGCACCTGGTCAAGCATGGTTCAAGTCCCGACAGCTTCCCAGGACGCCCCTCAGAAAAGGCCCGTATTCCCTCGGAACGCTGGAAAGTCGCCGTCTCGGGCGGCTAAGTGTCCGTTGGCTTTTTAGCCAGGGTCTCGGTAACCCGAAAGACCATAACCCAGGCACCGAGCAGGCCGAACAGGGCGACCACAATCGGGGCCGCGAACAGACCGAGCACCTGGGCGACCGCCCCTATCAAGAGAGGTCCCGACACGGCTCCTATATCACCCATCAAGTGCCATATTCCAAGAAACTCTCCGGTTGAGTTACTAGGGGATAGATCAGCTCCCAGAGTCAGAACGATCCCGCTTCCCAAACCGTTGCCGACACCGGCGACCAAGCTCACCATCAACAATCCAAGGAAACCGCCGGTGGTCGGGATCAAAGCCAAGCCGACGGAAAGAAGGAGTATACAGGGAACAGTCGCCGATTTTCTTCCCCGACGATCCATCAGCACTCCGGCGGGATAGAACAGCACAAGCTCAATCGCCCTGGACAGGCCGAAAATCAGGCCGATGGCCGCAACATCCAAGCCAATATGCTCCCCCCAGAGCGGCAGAAGGGTCTGCCGTCCACTGCGAAGAAGCTGTAATGTGATCACTACCAGCCCCGCGAGCAGAAACGCCCGCCAGTTGCCCTGCACCGTACGCAGAAAAGGAACTCCCGGAGCCCGGAACGACTCGCCTTTATGTTCCCGTGTCCGGGAACGGTAGTGGCTCGATCCAATCAACAGAATAATCAGGGCGGTGAAGCACAATATCGCCTGTCCGAAATAGACGGTCTGCAGGCCGAAGAGCTTTCCTACATAGCCGCCGAGGATGGGCCCGAGGACCCAGCCGGCTCGTGTCGTCCCGCCTATCAGGGACATAGCCCGCCCTCGCCGGTGAGATGGAAGATTCTGCCGAATGTGTGTCTGAATTGATATCATCCACAGCACGTGTGCAGATCCCATCGCGACGGTTAGGAATGCCAAGGGAACGAGTCGCCTTATAAACCCTGTTGCCGCCGCCGCGACCACCGCCGCAGCCAAAGCGAGTATTAGGGCGGGTAGTTTCCCCACTCGTGAGATGATCGCACCTGCAGGCAGATCGAACAGCAAAGCGCCTGCTCCACGCATCGACACAATTACACCGGTGATGCCCAGTCCTGCACCGAGAAACCGGGCGAAGAGGGGAAGCACCGGCATGATCATCCCATATCCGAACATGACAAACAGAGTGGGGATGTAGACGGGCAGGATCAGAGATCGGATGTCGATCTCAACGGAATCTATGTTGGTTTTCATTTAACAGGATAATCCTACGTTCAAGACAGCTCAAAATCAGATCAATCCCACTTTCCCGTTGAACTCCTCGATCAGGGAATCGATCCGGCCGACCTGCTTCTGGATGCTCAGCCAGTAATCGGGTCGATACCACTGGTCCACGATCTCTGCGTATGTCTTGCCCTGCTGTTCAACCCAGGTGAAGTACTTGAGATTGTGGACACGGCGTCTATCCTGATAGGTGAGCTCCTGCAGGGAGTCGGTAGTGACTCCCTCGAGATAGCGGGCGAAATCTGCCGCCGCATCCACCTCGCCGTAATTACCGTGGCGGCTGTGCATCTCTCTCAGTCGGCTCCCGTACAGCTCCATCGAATCGGTGAGCACGGTAAGGACCACCTCGTTGGCTGTCAGCTCGTAATACTTGGCGTATTTGATCGAAGAAAGCAGATTTCCGATGCCGGAGAATCCCAGCAGATCGAGCTTTTCAACAAACTGTTTTTGAACTCCCCGCTGGGCGAGGTGTTTGCGTCCCGCCTTCTCGTTGAACAGACGGGCCAGATTCACGACGGCGCTGTCGTCGATAGCCATGATCATGTCTGAGTTCTTCACATTGTGGATCCACGGAACATGCTTGTCCCCGATTCCCTCGATCCTGTGGGCACCGAAGCCGTTTTCCAACAGGGTGGGGCACTGAAGGGCTTCGCTCGCCGCGATCCGACTTCCCGGATAGCGCTGTTTCAGATAATCGCCGCAGCCGATCGTCCCGGCGGAGCCGGTGGCAATAGCCATACCGTGGTAGCTCTGGGTCGGTTTCAACTCCCGCTGAAGCACTTCTTCCATGGCTCGGCCCGTTACCTCATAGTGCCAAAGGTAGTTGCCGAATTCGTCAAATTGATTGAAGATGACCAGATCTTCCCCGGATTCTCTCAACTCCCAGCATTTGTCGAATATCTCTTTTACGTTGGATTCGCTTCCCGGTGTTGGGATGACCTCTCCGGCAACCTTTGACAACCATTCGAAGCGTTCCCGGCTCATCTCCTCGGGAAGGATGGCCACCGACTCGCAGGACAGCAGGGCTGAATCGTAGGCGCCGCCGCGGCAGTAGTTGCCTGTGGAAGGCCAGACAGCCTTCTGTACGGTCGGATCGAACTGGCCGGTGATCAACCGAGGCACCAGACACCCGAAGGCGGCTCCCACTTTGTGCGCCCCGGTCGGGAACCACTTACCCACCAGGCCGATGATTCGCGCCGGTACTCCGGTAAGAGATTCGGGAAACTCGAGATAGTTCACGAATCCAAACCCACCGCCCGTGGGCACCGGTTCGTTCTTCCAGGTGATGCGAAAGAGATTGCGGGGGTGGATATCCCACAGTCCGATCTCCTCCAGCTCCTCTTTTATCCTACCAGGAATGGTACCGGGATCCTTCATCTGCTGAAAAGTCGGGATGATGATGTTCCGCTCCCGAGCCCGGACCACGGTCCTCTCAAGTTTATCTTGAATCACCTCTAGATCGATCATCACAAGGGCCTCTCTTTCTAATAAGGAACCACGTTCCCGATATTGTTAAACCGAAATCCCCTTTTCCGCAAGCAGCCAACGCTTGTGAAAGTTTGGCGAGGTTTGTGGAATAAAAAACACTTCTAGTTTTGAAAAACCGGTTGTTTTACGATAAATTTGAATAGGGAATGAAGAAATACAAGAGAATCCCGGTTGCCATCCTCGTCGGTGTCATTTGCCTATCTTCCCTGAATTTGATCGGTTGTGATGTTGAACCTGTTCCGGGGCGGTTCACCTACATCGTGAAATATGAGGTGACCTCCAATGCCCCAGCTACGGTCGATATAGATTATCTCGATGAACTCAGCATCTCTACTCCGGTTGGCGGGCAGCTAGTAGACGCCGCGAGCCCATGGATCTACGAGTTCCCGACCGCATTTACCTACGCCTATGACGCTCCTTTCTATGCATATCTTAAGGTAGATGCCACATCGCTTCCGAATTTAGGGGATAAAGTCACGTTGAAGATAATCTGGAAGGACTACCGCGTCGATTTCCAGGAGGAAGTGCTGATATATGGAGAACTGGAAAATACCGGATCACCTCCGAGCGATCCGGCAGAACTCTACAGTCCGGAACTTCCCCGTCCGTAACTGAACCGATCAGGAAACAGTATAAGATCACTAGGGTTAGACAGCCAAGAATTTCTCACCGTACACTTGCGAAATTACGAACTAGCGACAATAGTATTCTCTAGGCATGAACAAAACGGCGATCAGCAGCAAACGCGAAAAAAACCGCATTCTCGACAATATCATCGACGCATTTGTCACCCGGCAGGGATTCCTCCTGCTCGGTCACAAAACTCCCGACGAGGACTGTATCGCTTCCATGGTCGCCTTTGCCCTTCTGGCCGCGAAATTTTCAAAATATATCTGCATCTACCTGGGAAAACAGATCCACGAACATTTTCACTACCTGCTCAATATCTGCACCTACAACTCTATTCCCATACTTTACCAGGAGGATTCGCTCTCCGGCCCGATCGATACCGTGGTTCTCTTCGATACGGCAAAACCGTCCATGATCGAAGCCAACGCTATGGTTAAACAGATCATCGCAGAGGAAAACACCTTGAAGATCGAAGTAGACCATCACATCGGATCGGACAGCGAATATTTCGGCCAAAAGGACTACTGTCTGGTCACCGAGGCTTCCTCCTCCGGTGAGCTTGTGGGTCATATTCTACTCAGACTCAGGGATAACAATAAGCTCTTGAGGAGTTTTCAAATCAACGATCTGGTCTCTAGGAACATCGTACTGGCCATCCTGACCGGAATCATCGGAGATTCCAAGATGGGCATGTATCTGAAAACCGAGCGAGAGAAGAAGTTCTACAAGATCTTCAGTGCTATGTTCAACGAAATGCTCGTTCAAAAAACGACCCGCCATACCAACTTCTCCGACATGCAAGAGGTCTTTGGGGAGATTCAGAAGCTCTCGAGAGACGAGGAGAAATGCTTTCGTTACTTCATAGAGCGAAAACGATTCTCTGAAAAAATCGGCTACGTCGTGTTGAAGGAGCAGGATATCGATGGCTTGTGCAGCCAATTCGACAACGACACGATAGTCTCCGTAGCAAGAGCCGTGGCGGATGTTCTGGCCGAAGAGAGCAAATGGCTGGGAATGGTCTGCTATATTGATCCCCCGGAGGAATCCAATCTGATTCAGTTTCGCATCCGGCGCAGCCACATGTACAAACAACTCGACCTGCGTACGATTCTAAAAACGTTCTCGATCTCCAACGGCGGCGGCCACGAGGGAGCCATCGGCTTTCGCATTCCGAAATCCGAGGTCGATGACCTGGAGGAATACGTCGATACCCTGATTCGGGGTATTGAGGCTTCGATCAAGACCTGAGCGGGACCAAAGGCTAGGCGGTTCCCGGGAAGGGCTCGTCGTCCAAGTTTCGTTTTTTCTCCGCCAGCAGCTGCTCCAAACGTCCACTCTTCAAGAGTTTGCCCAGGGCTTCGACTATTTCAGGATCGAATTGCTTCCCGGCGTTTTTCTCTATTTCGTGAAGTGCGCTGCGGTAATCCATCTTCTCGCGATAGGGCCGATTGCTGGTCATGGCATCAAAGGCATCGGCAACCGAGATTATCCTACCCGGAAGAGGTATTTTCTCCCCAGCGATTTTTTCCGGATAGCCCTGACCATCGAAGCGTTCGTGGTGGTGCAGGATGCAAGGCAGGGCCTGCTCAAGGTAAGGTATGTTGTCGAGGATATGCTTGCCCTTGGCCGGGTGTTCCTGGATCTGTAGTAGCTCCCCGACTTCGAGAGGTCCCGGTTTCCGCAAGACCGCATCGGGGACTCCGATCTTTCCCACATCGTGGAGAAGAGCTCCGATCTCAATCGTGAACAGATCGTCTTCATCCAGCTCTTTCTTAACGGCAATGCTCGAGGCGATACTCTTGGCGATCCTTGTCACCCTCTCGGTGTGCCCGTGGGTATAGGGATCCCGGGCTTCCAATGTGTTCACGACGGCGTTCACCGTATCCCGATAGGCCTGCTTCAGCTCACGGTTCTTCCGCTGCAGCTCGCTGATCAGGAGTGTACCCGTTCCACGCAGCCGGGTGCTCTGCTCCCGCATCATGGCATAGGCCAACAGGGGAGCCTTCTTCAGCAGAATCGCGAAGTCTGCTCTGGAGATTTCCAGCAAAACCGTAGCTTCCAAAGCAACGGCACTGGCCGACCGCGGTCCTTTGTCGAGGAGGGCCATCTCCCCGAAAAAATCACCATCGTACTGTACAGCCAGGACTATCTCTTCCCCGTCTTCGAATTTCTTCGTAATCGCCACTTTTCCATTCTGGATGATGTAGAAGGTATCCGCTGTCGAACCTTCCCGAATGATGCTCTCGCCTTTGCGGTGGTGCTTGATCGTGGCAAAGCGAGTGACCATACGGAGATCCCTATTGGACATATCAGAGAAAAATTGAATGTATCGCAACACTTCGAGCTTCGGTCTGCTCATGGGGTTTTTCCAGCGTCTCCAAATACTATTTTCGGTTTCCCTACCCTTTCTCGCTACTCGGGATCTCGGCTTTGCCGTGGTAGAGAAGCATCGGCGGAATGAGGGTCCAGATAGCCAGTATCACTGAGCCGTACCAGGGTTCATAAAACGGTGCCCCGAGAAACCGTACCGGGCCCTGGCCGAGAGCATAGATCCAAACGGCCATAGATAATGTCGAGACTACGAGTTGTCCGACAGTACGAACCCCCATGGCGGTGTAGAGATACAGGGGGGTAATCCCCACAAGGAGCAAACTGATCACCAGGTGTGGGACGAGGCGGTCCGGGAGAACACCCTGGAGAAAGATGAATACAGCGATGATCTCGCTGGGTATCAGTTTCAACAATGCCGTGATGAAAGAGTTTTCCTCCCGTTTGATCGCTCTGCCCATATTCGACCTCCTTGGTCAACGATTCCGAAGTATCGGCTATTTGCCCTCAGAGCTTCAACAGCTGCCTCACCGCCTGGACGGTAGGTTCGATCACCGGCGCCGGCGGTGCGGCCCTTTGGACAGCGGCGATATCCTTCATACCGTTTCCTGTGCACAATACGAGTACGGGGTCCGCCGGTCCAATTTCACCGAGTGCGAGGGCGTGCAGGAATCCTGCATAAGCTGCCGCGGCGGCTGGTTCGGCAAACACTCCAACCCGGCCGAGTTCGACAATCGCCTGCAGGATCTGCTCGTCCTTCACTATGATATACGTTCCTCCGGTTTCTCTCACCGCCCGCAAAGCCCGTACCCCATCGGCGGGCATTTCCACGCAAATGCTGTCCGCAAGGGTCGCCGCTCGAACCGGTTGTATCTGTTCTACTCCGGCCTGGTACGCCCGGGCGATAGCCGCCGACCCCTCGGCTTGAACACCGAAGATGCGGGGTTGGAAGTCAAGCCAGCCGAGTGCGGCCAGATCCCGAAATCCCTTATGAAGGCCCGATATAATATTTCCGTCTCCCACCGAGACAAAGATGGACAGGGGAGCACCTTCGGGAAGCTCGATTTGATTTCTCAGGACCGATTCCCAAATTTCGAAGGCAGCCGTTTTTTTCCCCTCCGCTGTGAAGGGATTGTACCCGGTGTTTCGGCAGTACCAGCCCCACTGCGCTACGGATTCCAGGCAGAGGGCCGATGCCTGGTCATAATTACCTTCCACCAGAATCACCCGGGCTCCGAAGGCCAGCATCTGAGCCAGCTTTGCAGGCGGGGCACTGCTCGGAGCAAACACAACGGCTTGCAGCTGCAGGGCGGCGGCCATTCCAGCCAAAGCGGCTCCGGCGTTTCCCGTTGAAGCGGTAACCACGGTCTGAGCGCCGATCTGCCGAGCCCTGGCCACAACAACGGAGCTGGCCCGATCCTTGAGGGAGCCGGTGGGATTGCAGCCTTCATCCTTCAGCCAAAATGCCCGTAACTTTCGTTTGTTTCGCAGAGCCGGCAAGCTGTACACCTGGGTCCAGCCTACCCGGCGTAGAGGTGTGCCCTGTCCGCCGGGATCAGTCACGGGAAGTAGAGGGAGATAGCGCCAATGAGAGGGTTCGCGACCCTCATCAACCAGCTGTTCCGGACCTCCGGTCTTACGAATCGCCTCTGTGTCCAGGAGCACATCGAGGCAGCCTCGATCCTTCGGGCAAAGGTAGAGCTCCTCGGACCGCCCGTACTCGCTTCCGCACACACTGCAGCGGTACCCCGCAAAGTTCATCGCCAAACTCCCCTACAACTGTTCGTCAAGCTAGGTTCTGTACTGCTCGGTTCCGAAGACAGCCTTGATTTCGCCCAGATAGAGACGATGGTAGTCTTTGGCCGGATAGTTTTCCTCAATAAAATCCGCAAGAAAATGATCAGGCTTGAAATCATCGAAGTACATCTTGGAGCATTCGATGATCAGATCGGCTTCCTCAAATGCCGGCGAGCCGACTTTGCTCGAAGCGATCGGTGTCAGTCCGCATTCTTCGATCTTGTTGACGTCTCTGCCCGAGTGACTGCCGCAGTATGCCAGGGCTTTGCTTTGACCCGAGGGAAAATGGCTGATCGTAAAATCCGGATATTCCTCCATGAACTGATAGGTGTAGCGATGGGGCCGCACAACAACCATGGCCATCGGCCGCTTCCACATACAGCCCAGGCTGCCCCAACCGACAGTCATCATGTTGAACTTGCCGGCGGAGTGATCACCGCAGGTCAGCAGAAACCCCTCCGCGCTCCAGCTGCTATACACGGGTACACGAAATTGTGAATACGAAATTTCCTGTCGATTCATTGTACAACTCCTTGTGATGCTTCGTTGCTCTCAAATTGGCAGTATAGTATATCGCATTGCGATGTCCTTCGTAATATCGCATTGCGATGTCCTTCGTAATATCGCAATCTCCAAGCCTGGGCGCCCCCTCGCAACCGACATGCTCTGGAAACCGTATCAGCGCTTCCTTGACGCCCTCGATATTTCCAATCTATCGTTGAAAGGGATTCGTTTGTGAACAACACATCACTGTCTCGACTCTCTTCTATCCACGAGCTGTGCAATGTCTGGCTCTGCAGGCTGGACGGGGATTCTGTCAGACCGGAGTTCTGTGATCTGATCGTGACAGAGGGCAAAATCGGTGACATCCGCCCTGCCGATTATCGACGATACTTGAGCAGTGGTAGCGGTCGAGCGATCCCCTCTTCTTCCACACGGAGCTCCGGCGAAGTGATCGACGCGCAGGGCCGGGCGGCGACATCCCCCATGGTCAACTTCCACGAGCACTTCTACTCTCGCCTGGCAAAGGGCTTGGCTCTGCCGGGCCCGATGAACGATTTCCGCAGTATTCTCAAGAGTTTCTGGTGGCGGCTCGATCAGGCACTGGATGCTGACATGGTCGAAGCCTGCGCTCGACTCGGTGTGGTGGAATCCATTCGAAACGGAGTGACCTATGTCTTCGATCACCACAGTTCTCCGAAGTTCATACACGGCAGTCTGGATACCCTGGCTCGGGCACTTTCGGAAGCCGGACTGCGGGGCGTGCTCTGCCTGGAAACCTCCGACAGGAACGGTAGAAGGGTTACCGAGGCCTCCTTCGAAGAACAGAGGGAGTTTATCAGCCAATCCGCGAACGGGAACATCCGAGGGTTGGTGGGATTGCACGCCCCCTTCACGCTCGCCGACAGGACCCTGCGCAAGGCCGCGTCTTTGTGCAGCGAGTTGGATACGGGAATTCACATCCATTTAGCCGAGGACCGCTACGAGCAGCAGTACAGTCGGGATACCTTCGGCTGTACGGCGGCTGTGCGGCTGCAGGGCTTCGGTCTGCTCGATCGACCTGGGATTCTCGCCCACGGGGTACACCTCGAGCCCGGGGACTGGCGGGTTCTTAGTAAAGGACAGTGTGCCCTGGTTGTCAACCCGGATTCCAATTTGAACAACGGCGTCGGACTGGGTCGATTCACGAAGATCCCCGGTTCTATCTCCGTTTTGGCCGGAACCGATGGAATGCACGCCAGTCCTGGTCGATCCATCAAGCAGCTGTTTCTGTTGCACCGGCATCAAGGCGGTGAAATTTCCGAGAGTTTCCAGTTCATCCGAAAGATCTACTTCGACCAGGTCCGCTTCGTCCGCAAATTTTTCCCCGATTATCCCGACCTCAAGATCGGGGATCCAGCCGACCTGGTGATCTGGGACTACCGACCACCCTCACCTTTTTCGGCCGATACATACTGGGGCCATTTGATATATGGTTTGTTGGAGAGCCCGGCTTGGACCGTTCTCATGCAGGGCAAACCATTGCTGGCGGATCACGTGCTCCGTAGCCTAGACTCCGAATCGATCTCCCGTTCTGCCGCTGTACAAGGAACTCGGCTATTCAAAAAATTAGGAGTGCCCCATCATGGCTGATGTAAAAGTCACGATCTGCGGTATTGAGTTCCCCAATCCTGTCTGGACGGCTGCCGGGCCCGGCGGTGCGGACGCACAGATGCTGTTGCGGGGAGCTCGAGGCGGTGCAGGTGGATTGGTAGCTAAAACCATCAGCGTGGAGGGTGCCCGGGTTCCCTCTCCAAATATCATTTCCCCCTTCCCCGGAAGCCTGCTCAACGCCGAGCTTTGGTCCGAGCACAGCTATCGGCACTTTATCGATCGGGAGCTGCCCAAACTCCGGGATACCGGAGTTCCTGTAATTGCCTCGGTCGGCTACGATGCCGGGCAGCTCGCCTTGTTGGGCAAGGAGCTGGACAGAGCCCGCGTAGCCGATGCCGTCGAGTTTTCAATTCACTACGTGGGTAAAGATCCGGAAAACTTGAAGCGTCTTGCCTCGGCTTTGAAGGACAACTTAAACGTACCTGTAATGGCCAAGCTGAGCCCCGCAGTTTCCGATCTGGAAGCGGTGGTTCGAATCCTCGAAGAGGTCGTTGATGGATTTGTGGCCGTCAACAGTGTAGGACCGGCTTTGGACTTCGACATTGAAACCCGACAGTCCCTTCTCGGAAGCGAGGACGGTCGAGGTTGGCTGTCGGGTGGGGCGATCCTGCCCGTGGCGCTGCACTACGTGGAGGCTATCGCCTCGCTGACGGATAAGCCGGTCATCGGTGTGGGCGGTGTACGCAGGGTAGAGGATGTTGTGAAGCACCTCATGGCCGGCGCATCTGCTGTTCAGGTGTGCAGTCTTGCAGTGCTGAAAGGACAGGAGGTCTACGGCAAACTGGCAGCCGATCTGAGCAGGTGGTTGGATAACCACGGGTTCGCTACAGTTCGGGAGATCATCGGATTGTATCGGAAGGAAAGACGACAGCCCGTTCAAGCAAAGGCACGTCTTTTCCCGCACATAGACGACAAGCTCTGCAACCTCTGTCTGCTCTGCGAACGCTCCTGCATTCATCAGGCGATTCATTTCCAAGATGAGCAGTTTCAACTTGAAAAGGCCCGTTGCGTCAGCTGTGGGCTGTGCTGCTCTCTGTGCCCCAGGGCTGCATTGACTCTATTGCCGGAAGAACCGTGACTGGTCGCGAAAGGAGACAGGGAAATGGATCCTAACCTGCTGGAAAATATTCTGGACACCCTCGAAGAATCAAAGGAGGAACTGGCAAATCTGCTCCAGCGTTTGATCCGCATCCGCAGTTACAGCGGTCAGGAAAAGGAAATCGTCGAGTTCATTTTGGACACAATGCAGTACTACGGTTTTGATGAACAGTACTCTGACGGTCTTGGAAACGCGGTGGGACGGGTCGGCGACGGCCCGGTGAAGATTCTCTTCGATGCACATATCGACACGGTCCAGGTCACCGATGAGGAAAGCTGGACCTACCCTCCCTTCGAAGGAAGAATTGTCGGAGGAACCATCTACGGCCGCGGTGCGGTGGATGAGAAATCAGCAATGGCGGGCTTCCTCATGGCCGGGAAACTCCTGAAGACCCTTTATCAGAACAATAGCTTGCCCTTCAGTCTTTACATTGTCGGATCGGTGATGGAGGAAGACTGCGACGGTTATCCCCTCCGACATCTGATAGAACAGGAAGGGCTGCGCCCCGACTTCGTACTTTTAGGTGAACCCACGGATCTGCGGGTGTTCCGTGGACAGCGGGGACGCATGGAAATGCAGATCACCACTTCCGGCAAGTCCGCCCACGGCGCCCACAACCGTCAGGGAATCAATGCCGTCTACAAGATGAATCCGATCGTAACAGCCATAGAGAGGCTGGACCGATCCCTGCCGTCGGTTCCACCCCTGGGACGCGGTTCTATCACGGTATCCGACATCCGCAGCCGTGGTCCCTCCCTCTGTTCTGTACCGGACCACTGCCGCATTCACATCGACAGACGCCTCACCATCGGCGAAACCCGGGAGAGCGCTCTGGCACAGCTTGAGGAGATCGTTCAGAAAAACGGGGGGGAGGCGGCTGTTGCTATCCCCGAGTACTCGGGCAAGAGCTGGAAGTCTACGGCGTTCACCCAGGAAGCCTACTTCCCCACCTGGATCATGGAGGAAGACCATCCTCTGGTTCAGGCGGGTCTGGAGACCGCCCGCCTGGTATTGGGCAAGAAAACCAAGAGCGGGTTTTGGAGTTTTTCAACCAACGGGGTAGCCACTGCCGGCCGGCACGATCTTCCTAGCATCGGTTTCGCCCCGGGCAAGGAGGAACTGGCCCACTCCTCCCGGGAAGAGATCGTGCTCGAGGATCTGGTGAAGGCGACCCAATTCTACACCCTGTTTCCTTTTGTGCTGATCGATGCTTGACGCCGCTTGCGAAACAAGATTGACTGTCCCACATCTTTAAAGTCAATTCAATGCATGCCGAAAGTGAGTGTCGCGATGACGAAGTTGTCGAAGTCCGAAGAGCTGAAATTATCAAGCCTATCCAAAACTCTAGTCGATCAGCAGCAAGCCAAAGTCGTAGTTCGCCCCCTGGAAAATGCTCCAGGATTCTGGTTTGGAGCGGGAAACATGATCGAGTGGCCGGACGGCACGTTCTATCTCTGCGGTCGCTACCGAAACTCAGGCGATTCCCGCACCGGGCTCCGGGCCGGTGCGCGGGGAGCGGAGCTGGCCGTCTTTCGCTCAAAGGATCGGGCAGAAAGCTTCAAGAAAATCCTCTCGTTGTCAAAAAAGGACCTGAGCTACTCCGACAGGGAGGTGCTTTCCATAGAGCGCTGCTGGATGCTGCCGACGGACAGCGGGGTGGAGCTGTACGTGTCCACGGAAAAAAAGGGCCTGCCCTATCCGGAGGGGTATGAGGAGTTTCAGAAATCAGGTACCGGGGTTTGGAGCATCGATCGGATAAAAGCATCATCGATCGAAGAGATCGATTGCTCCGCGATTCATCCCCTTCTGGCAGGAACGGACCCTCGGTACTGCCATTTCAAGGATCCCGTAGCCTACACGGATGACCGAGGGAACACGGTGCTGATGTTCAGCACCCATCCCTTCAACTGGGCGAGCTCCAATACCGCGCTTGCCGTACGGCCCGCGGGAGAGAAGGGGTTTGGCGGAATCGACTTCAGGTTTTTTCCCCGGGGATTTACCTGGGATGTTGCAGTCAGCAGGATCTGCGGCATACTGCAGGTACCGAAGGCGGGAGTTTTCAAGGCAGCCCCCTCTATCTACCTCTACTTCTACGACGGTGCAGAGGGGATGCGCGACCTGGAAGAGCACAACATGGCCGTGAAACGTCCCCGGGGTTACTCCTGCGAAGAACTTGGGGGAGCGGCCTACTGCAGTGCGGACTCCTTTCCCGCGATCGAGCGCCTCTCCACAACCTTACCCTTCTTCGTTTCCCCTTACGGTACCGGCTGCAGCCGCTACACGACCGCTCTTCAGACCGAAGAGGGCGTCTATGCATCCTGGCAGCAGTCTCAACCGGATTTGTCCCAACCTCTGGTCATGCATTTTACCGGGAGGGAAAAGATCGAGGCTGTGCTTTCCTGATTGACCTCACCACAGGCTTCCCGTATTGTGGTAAGAGGGTATCGCGACTTCAGATAGGGGTGGCCATGGCGGAAGTAGGACTGCGTAAAATGTATCTGGAGGGGAAAACCGGTAGAGGCCCCTTCCTATGGGACAGCGGAAACTCCAGACCCAATATTCTCGTAATCTCTGTCGATATGGTGCCTCAGGAGTTCGCATTCAAAGACCGTGCCGCGATTCCGGTCCATACTCCGAACCTCGATTCCCTGCGGCGGCAAGGGGTATTTTTTCGCAATGTCTTCGCTACCTCTCCGCTGTGTTCTCCCTCCCGTGCTTCCTATCTGACCGGCCGCTATTCCTACATCACCTCGAACGCCGAGCGGGGTCATGACGGTCACGCTTTTCATCTTCGGGATCAAGACATCATGTTTCCCGAATATCTGAAAGCCGTGGGATACCACACCCGCCACGCGGGCAAATGCCACGTGGGAGCCCGCCGATTCCTCGAGCTTTTCGGTGAAAACGACGCGCCTTGGGACCGGTGGTCACCTCCATGGTACGACGACGAGCAGTACATCGATTCTTTAAAACGCCAGGGTCTTGAGCGGTTCGATTTCGAACGTCTGATCTACGGCGGACGGACGCGGGGCGGGGAGAGGGGCAATTTCTACGGAGGTTGGATTGCGGCCCAACGGGGACGGCCCTTCCCGAAGCAGGCGACCTACTCCGCCTTTCTCGTGGATCGGGCCATCTCCTTCCTGCAAACGGAAAAACCCTTCTACCTGCAGCTCGATTTTTTTGCCCCCCACCAACCTTTTGCCATCCCTTCGGGAATGGAGCAAAGAGAGGCGGAACTTCGCCGGGTGATGATGCTGCCGGATTCATACGGGGAGCTTGCTGAAAACAACTTCAATTCACCCCAAGGGGAGCCGCGGGTCTATCGTCTTTACCGCAAGAACTGGGGGATGTGGGACGCGCAAACGCTTCTGGATTACCGAGTGGCCAACCAGTTGCAGTACGAACTGATCGACGAGCTGCTGGGAAAACTCTTCGGCGACCTACAGGATCGGGGTTTGTACGATTGCACCTGGATCGCCGTACTTGGTGACCATGGGGAGATGAACGGGGAGCTGGCCCTAATCGACAAAGGAGCCTTTCTACATCCGAGGGTCGTCCGCGCTCCTCTTTGGCTCAAGCCTCCGAAGGACTTCCCTCTGGCCGAGCGGGGTCGGGATACAGACGGTTTGTGCTCCCTGTTGGACCTGGCGCCGACGATCCTCGAAATTTCCGGTATCGAGAGCCCGGAACGGCTGGACGGTTGGAGCCTGCTAAGCACCGCCGCCGGTGCAACCCGGCCTCAAGACAAACCGGTGATCTTTGAGGTCTGGAATCATGTCGTACCCAATCCCTGTGTCGGCACGGTGTTCTCCGGCTCTGACGGCCGGCAGTACAGCTTCGTTTTCAATGCGGCGGACGATCGGGACGAGCTGTATCGCCTCGGCACTGATGCAGACAGCCCCAACTGCCTCGAGGATCCCGATATGGAACAGATCCGCGTCGAGGGGATCCGGGCTCTGACGACGAGAATGGAGGCGGATCCTCGTTGGTTCGCATACAGCCAGTACCTGCGCCTGGAGCACTCAGAACTCCTGCCGCGCAGAGCAGGGGATCGGCAGTTGTTTGTCGGAAAAAACGACGGGTAGAGCCACCCGGCGGATCACATCCACTGCACCACTCCCTCAATCCGTGTTTACTGCCAGAACACATCTAGATCACGATGCAGGCATTCCACCTCCACGGGTGTAGTACCAACAAGCTCCCCATCCGGTGTAAGGACTTTGGCAGCGGCCGTAGAAATGCGGATATGCTTGGCCTGAAAGGTTTCGACTTCCGGCAGGTGGATGTGCTCCCCTGAAAAGATCAGTGGAAAACACTTTAAGAGGCGCCTTCGCGTAAGCGGGCCGAGCAAGGTAAGATCGAGCATACCGTCATCGATCTCGGCACGGGGAGCCATGAGAAAGTTCGAAGTATAACGGGTATTGGAGATTTCGGTGAAGATATTCTCCCGCTCCAGTGTTTTTCCATCGACTTCGATTACTAACGGATAACTTTTCAGGAACAGGGTCCGTATAAATACGCCGTAGGTGTAGGCGAGGTTGCCGAACAGCTTCAGCTTCTCCGCAGCCGCGGTCACATCGGCAACAAAACCTAATCCTAGGATATTGAGATAATAGAATCGATCGTTTCCTGCTTGGAATCGACCTACGTCCACCGGGCGCGGATGATTACGATGGATAATTTCAACCGCCTGTTCGATCTGCCCTGTTTCCAAGGCCAAATCCCTCGCGAAGGCGTTTCCCGTTCCCGTGGGCAGAACACCGAGAGGAATTCGCTGCTCCGATGGATTTCTATAGTACCCGTTTACTACTTCGAACAGGGTCCCGTCCCCACCCGCTGCAACGATACCGTCGTACTCCCCAATAACAGCCTGCTCGACGATCCTCACGGCATGGCCCGGATACTCGGTGCTGTAAAGATCAAACTGGATGTCATACTTCTTAAGAGTTTTGTGTATTTCAGGGAGAAGTTTTCCGGCCCGGCGATGAGCTGCGTGGGGATTAAATACCAACAGTACCTTCACGACGCCTGACCTCCCCAAACTGACAGGGTATCTCCTTTGCATTCTCCCGTCAAACTATTTATTGCCACCATTTTTGCCGAATCCGATTGATGTTGAGCAGATAATCGTGTACACCTACTTTTTGTGCAAATATTTACCTCCGTCGCGGTTGTTGCGGCGCTCAGGGACAATAGGAAGATGACGGAACAACAGGCGCGGCAGCTTCTCGAAACCTCGGATCAGCAGCTGGCAGCGGTGGAAGCTGCGGTTCAGGACACCCCCAGCGAGCCGATACAGTATTGGAAACTCCCCCAGTGTGAAGAGATCTACATCCCCGTCGAGGACGCAGAGATCAGAGTTTTCCATATCGCGCCGGAACGGCCCGCCGCTAAACGGCCCCTCGTTTTTATTCCCGGTTGGGGGGTGATACCCGAAGGGTTTGCTGAGTATTACGGGGGAATCCACGGACAGGCGGATTTCTACTACATAGAGACCAGGGAAAAGGGTAGCAGCCGGATACACAGCAAGAGGGCTGAAATGTCTGTAAGACAGAGCGCCAGGGACATTCAGACTGCCCTTGACAGCCTGGGGCTCTCCAAGCTCGACGACTTCGTTCTGGTGGGAAGCTGCTGGGGTTCAGCCACCATCCTGCAGGGGCTGATCGACGGATCCCTCGATGCACCGACGGTTGTTGCGATCGATCCTATGCACTCCCTCTGGTTTCCCAAGTGGGTGTTGCGCTACATCTCTCCGATCATCCCGATACCCGCGGTGAACCTGCTCAAGCCGATCCTGCGCAACGCGTTGATCGGGGACATGAAGGAAGAGGCTCAAAAGAAGCGGGTAGACGCCTTCATCGACGCCGCTGACAACTGGAAATGGAAAAAGTCAGCCGAAGAGGCCATCGATTTCGAACTATACGGCAACCTGTCTCGAATCGAAAAGGAGATCTTCGTGTTCAACGGCAGCTTCGACAAGATCCACGAGAATATCAACTATCCCCTGATCGCCCATGAGCTGCCTGAAGGGCGTCTCATCTATATGCCTATACACGAAAGACAACGGGAACGCTGCATGGCTTTTGCCTGTCTCGAGTTCGCCAAGCTAAGGGGAGAAAAAGCCGCTCCGGCATCCCTCGCGCGCTTCGAGATACCCGTGCGTTGAATCCGCGAGAATCGTCGATCGCTGATTCAGGCGCACACGTCGATCAGGGTGCCTTTCCGAGATTCCACCGTGGACTAGTTCCACTCCCTGGGCTTGTTGTAGCCCATACGTGTAGCGTATTCCTTGGCCTGATGCACAAACGCCTGAAGACGGGTTTCGATCCCCGTGTCTTCCTGCCCGTCGAAGGCGATATCCACCCAGGGCATATCATCGTGGTCTTTGCGGAAAGCTGTGGACAGCGAGGCGACAATCGTGCCGGGAAGACAGGTGAAGGGTAGGATGTCTGCTACTCCGGAGATTCCCGTTTTTGCCAAACCCGCGGCCGCGCCGAGAGCCAGCGGCGGATCGCCGACGTAGTCCCTGTGGATGTACGGATCGCAGAGCTCGAGGATATCCTCGACCGGAATGATCCGTTCCGATTCGATCG
Source organism: uncultured Spirochaetaceae bacterium (assembly GCA_964604845.1). GTDB lineage: Bacteria > Spirochaetota > Spirochaetia > SZUA-6 > DRHE01 > JAFGQJ01. The sequence continues at coordinate 20,143 of CAZSBH010000010.1, read as the reverse complement.
CATCGGCCAGGGCGTGTTCATACTTCGAACCGATCCGGTGTTGGAAGTAGCCTTGAATCCTCGCCTTCACCACGTTCAGTACGTCCCCTCGCCAACCGCTCTCCTCCAGATAGCGTACAGAGGACAGCTCGATCCACTCCCGAACCGGGGACATCATAGTTTCAGCGCCGAGTGACTCCAGGCGCTGTCGTAGGAAGCCGCTGCAGAAAGGGTTGTCCCTCATGAAGATCTCTCCCACCACGGCGATTACCGGTTTTCGCGGAATATCCAGCATCGTGATCTTCTTGAAGGCTTGCCCCGCCTCTTTCAGCACATCGAGGGTATGCTTGGCACCGGTTTCCACGGAGTGAACGATCTTTTTCAAATATTTCTGATACACCTCTTCGGTCTGTCCAGGCACCGCTTCGTAGGGCTTACGTTCCTGCCGCAGCTTTCCAAGGATTTCCGCCGCCACCAAACCCTTCCAGACCACCAGGCGGAACTTTACGCCCTGCCCGCGGGAATAGTCGGCGTAGGAGTTCTTGTTGTTCGGGGAAATGATCTCTACATCTTTGAAGCCCAAGTGCTCCATGATGATTCGCTGGAACTTATTGTACTGTCCGAAACGGCAGGGACCGCTGTGGGAAGGCATGAAAAAGCTGGTCTTGCCGGGATCGATCCCAGGTTCGTGGAGCTTCTTCAGGAAACTGCCTGTTGTGCAGATCATGGGGAAGCATTCCCGCGAGGATGTGTACTTCCGGCCCCACTCCATATCCTCCTCGTCCTGCATGGGCAGAACTTCCGCATCGATACCGCAGGCGCGGGAGGCGGCGGCCAGCAGGTAGGCACTGTCACACATGTAGGGAAAGTAGAGCTTCCGTCCTTTGGACGGAGACGCCTTGAACACCGATACCGGCGCAATTTGCTTTTCCATCAGCTCCGCCTTGGCTTCCCCCTTCAAGCTGTCTAGGAAGGCTTCGCAGCGGGTGATCATCCCCGCGTCGGCGCTGTGCTCATCCACCTCGAGCTGTAGATAGGGTTTGCCCCGCATCTCTTCCCTGACGTAGTGGGAGAGGAAGGAGTCCGGGCCACAACGGAAGTTGGTGATGTACACAGCGTGTAGACGTTCGTCGTTGGCCACCATCCGCGCCCCGGCCAAGATCTTCTGGCCGTTCGGCCAGTACATCATATCGTAGTCCGCGTAGATACCGTCCATCGTGTCCTCAAGAGGCAGAAGATCCAGGGGAAGAGGAAGCACATCCAGATCGATCAGCTTTTCGATCAGACTGAGATTGAGCTCGGGGTCCCCCGTGTTGTAGGGCCGTCCGAGCACGACGACGGACACTTTGTTCGAAGGAAGGTTGGCAAGGATCTTCCGTCCCTCTTCGAGCAGTCGAGTTTCAAATCTCTTTTGGGCCTTCTCCGCCGCCGTCACGGCCTGAGCTACCTTTTTCGGGGCTGTTCCGAAGGTTGTTTTCATAAACCCGGACAGCTCGCTGACCAACTTTTTTCGGGAGTAGCGGAAGTGCAGGGTCGGAACGAGGAATTTCTTCGCCGCTTCTTCCCCCTTCATGGCACCACGGATCATGAAAGGATACGACTGGATCCATGGACAGTTGTAGTTGATGGTGGGATTCTGTTCATCCGCCGGGTTGTCCACCACAAAGGGCATAAAGATGTAGTCCAGATCCTTTTCTAAAAGGTCATGGATGTGTCCGTGCATCACTTCCACCGGGAAGCAGGTCTCCGCTACCAGCATGCTCAACGATTGGGTGACCAACGGCCGATCCGACGGGCGGGACAGCACGACCCGGAAACCAAGCTCTTCGAAGAAGGCGCGCCAGTAGGGGAAACGCTGAAAGTAGATCATCAGACCTCTTGGAATACCGATGGTGGTCTGGGTTGCCGCATCCTCCGGTTCATCACGATAATCTCCGAGAAGCAGCTTTTCTCTCAAGCGGAAGAGGTTGGGAATTTCCTTCCTCCTCCGCTCTTTCTCTTCCTTCATTCCCTGTGGCTGGTACTTGTCGCAGCGGTCTCCGTAGAACAGGGCTCTCCTCTCTCCCTCTATGACCACTTTGTGCACATCGCAGTGATTCTCGCACCCCTGGCAGATGAAGCGGCTCATGGTGTAGGGGATCTTGCTGACCTGGAAACCCTTGAAACTCGTCTTACTGCCGTTTTTCTGAACCACGTCCCGAGCCAACATGGCCGCTCCGATGGCACCGGTTACATCGAAGTGGGGCGGCACGGTGATCCTTTTCCCGGTTATCGCTTCAAAGGCGGCGACTACGGCGGGATTGTTGGTCACCCCGCCCTGAAACAGGATATTGTTGCCGATCCTTTTTGCTCCCACGACTTTTTGGATGTAGTTCTGCACGATAGAATAGGCCAACCCACCGATCAGATCCTCTTTGTCGGCACCCTTCTGTTGATGGGAGTTCAGGTCGCTCTCCATAAATACGGTACAACGATCGCCGAGACGGGAGGGCTGCTGTGCCCCCAGGGCCAACTCGCCGAACTCATCGACGATTTGTATGCCCAGCTTCTCCGCCTGCTCCTCCAAAAAAGAGCCGGTACCGGCGGCGCAGACCTTGTTCATCTCGAAGTCCACTACAACGCCGTTTTCGATGCTGATATACTTCGAATCCTGTCCGCCGATCTCAAACACCGTGTCCACCTCGGGGTGGTAGTGGATGGCCGCAGTGGCTTGAGCGGTAATTTCGTTCTTAATCGTGTCGGCGCCGACGAAGTGTCCGGTCAGATACCGACCGGAGCCGGTGGTTCCCGCCGCCTTTACCACCACCGCCTCTCCCGCCTCGTCGTAGATCTCTGCCAGACCGCGGCGAATCGCTTCCAGGGGTTTACTGGCGGTCGGCAGATAACGTCGGGCCACCACGTTGATGTCGTTATCGATGAGCACCACATTTGTGCTCAAAGACCCCACATCCAGACCCAGATAGACTTCCAGTTTTTTCCCGGCCTGAGGCTTGAATACTACATCCTTGTGCCCTTTGGCGTCAGATCTTTTGAGCTGCGGCCAGTGGGGAAGATCCATCGTGGGATTTTGCAGATACTCCTTCAGGCGTGAGAGTCCCTTGAAGGCGGTATCCGTCTCCGGAGGACTATCGAGGATGTGGAATGCCGCTCCGATGGCGCCCATGGAGGCGAAGTACCGAGGTATGATCAGTTCTCCATCCTTTAGATCCAGGACCTCCCGAAAGGCTCGTGCTACACCGGCATTCGCCGCCACCCCACCCTGGAATACAACCGGAGTTTCAAGGTCTCGGCCCCTTGCAAGGTTGCTCCTGACGTTACGGGCTACGGCAAAACAAAGACCGGCCACGATGTCGTGGACCGGGGTAGCGATCTGCTGCAGATGGATCATATCGCTCTTGGCAAATACGCTGCAGCGCCCGGCGATATGGGGCGGATTTTCGGATTTGAGCGCCAGCTCGCTGAACTCTTTTTCTATGGACACACCGATGCGTTTGGCCTGTTGGTCCAGGAAGCTTCCGGTACCGGCGGCGCATACCGTGTTCATGGCGAAATCGGCCAGCTGGGATTTCCCATTCCCCGCTTCCAGATTCATGATGATCAGCTTTGAATCTTCTCCGCCCATCTCAATTACGGTTTTTGCCTCGGGGTGAAGAAGGGCAACGGAGCTGGATTGAGCCACGATCTCGTTGACAAAGTAGCCTCCGATCAACTCGGCGGCCAGCTTTCCACCGGTACCGGTGATGGCCACCGCAGTAAAGGCCTCGACGGGATGACGCTTCAAGAGATCCGTCAACACTTCGTGGAGCGCATGGAAGGGGCGTCCATGGCACAAAGTGTAGTGATTCTCCACTACATTTCTCTCAGCGTCGATGAGTACTGTGTTGACGGAAATCGAGCCGATATCTAGACCGAGAAAAAAACGCTGCATTGTTATCAGCCTCCCCTGGTGATTTTGACTATTACGTCAGACACAACGTCGGGCGACTTTGAATACAAAAAAAGCCCGAATTCTTCTATTATCTCCAGCTGCTCGTATCTGGGAATGATATAACATTCCTAAACATACAGAGTAACAGAACTTTTTGATTATTGCAACACTCATATATACGCCCGGCTGCATACTAGAGCGACGAATTTCAAATCCTATCGCCGGGTTACCGCCTGAGGATCCTCCCTGCTCAGACCTTTCAATTCCGCCATGCGATCTCCGTACAGGGTCATGAGAACCCGCTCCGGCGTCAAGGGGGCGGTGATGGGGAGATCAACTCCCGAACGGAAGGCCCTGATAGCCCCGAGCAGGGCGAAAAACACTCCAATCCCGTACATGAAAGGTGGTTCCCCGATCGCCTTGGAGTTGAAAACACCCAACGGATTCTCCCCGTGCTCGAGGAAATAAACATCCAGTTCTCTCGGAATGTGATAGATATCCGGGACTTTGTACGTGCTCAGGGTACCGGTCAGCAGTTTCCCCCGATCCGAGTACAGTACCTCCTCCAGGGTCAGCCAGCCGATGCCCTGGACGATTCCCCCTTCGGCCTGACCCAGATCGACATCGGGGACAAGGCTGGGTCCCAGATCATGGACCGCTCTCACAGCATCGACCTGGTAGGTGCCCCGCAGACAATCCACCGTGACTTCGCAAACCGCTGTTCCGTAGGCATGGTAGGAAAAAGGCTCTCCCTTTTCTTTCGCCTTGTCGAAATGGATACCGGGTGTTGCGTAGTGGGCCTGGGCGGAGAGATTGACCCGGCGAGAATAGACGCGGGGAATGAGGTGTTCCCACATCAACTTGGTTTTCTTCCCGTCGTAGAGTACCTGCTCGTCCAGGATCTCCACCTTTGCGGGATCCTCCTCTCCCATCTCTTGAACCGCTACCTCCTTGAGTCGGTCAAGGATCGCCCGGCAGGCCAACTCGGTTGCCTTTCCGTTCAGATCCGTCCCGGTTGAAGCAGCGGTGGGAGAGGTGTTTGCCACCCGCAGGGTACTCGTGCTTTCCACCTTGACCCGCTTCCTGTCTATTGAGAAGACCCGGGCCGCCACCTCGAGAATTTTATATTTGACTCCCTGGCCCATCTCCACAGCGCCGGTGGAAACGCTGACACTGCCGTCGGTGTATATGTGAACAAGGGCACCCCCCTGGTTCAGCACGGTGTTGGTAAAAGAAATCCCAAAGCAGACAGGCATCAACGCCAGCCCTTTCTTTTCGAGTACATGGGAGTTGTTGAATTCCTCTACTCGTTCCAAAGCTCCCTTGTAATTGTAACGGGATTTTGCATCCCCCCAGCAGACAGGAGCGCTGCAGCCGCGGGCGGCCATTCCGTAGGGGAAGGTGTCTCCCTCTGCGAGCAAGTTTTTTTCCTGAATATCCGCGGGATTGATCCCCAGAGCAGCTGCTGCCTTGAAGATGGCGGCCTCAATCACGAACATGCCCTGCGGACCGCCAAATCCTCGGAAAGCCGTATTCGGCAGCAGGTTGGTACGGCAGCAGTACGCGGTCGCTTTGACGTTGGGGATGTAATAACTGCCCGCACAGTGAAACAGAGTCCTTTCGAGTATCGCCGGGGACAGATCCGCCGCCGCACCGGCGTTCTGATAGAATTCCACCTCATAAGCCATTATTTGGCCGTCGTACTTCAACCCGATGCGAAAATCAGAGGTATAGGGGTGCCGCTTGCCTGTATAGACCATGTCCTCCTGTCTGTGAAGCACCAGTTTTACCGGACGCCTGAGGATTGCAGCGCCGAGGGCGGCCAAGGCTGCCCAAGCCGTAGCCTGATCCTCTTTCCCTCCGAAAGCACCGCCCAAACGTGTCACCTCGACTTCGACCTGATGCATGGCCAAACCCAGGAGGCGTGCGATCACCCGCTGCACCCCCGTCGGGCTTTGAGTCGAAGAGATGACCCTGACCCCGGCCCTCTCTGCAGGAAGTGCCAGAGATCCCTGGGTTTCGAGATACAGATGCTCCTGGGCCCCGGAATCAACCGTGCCCTCGATCACCAGGTCGCATTCCTTCCAGGCTGTCTCTACTTCCCCGAGACAGAATGTGCGGGGAGGAACAATCAACTCTCCCCGCGCCTTGGCTTCCCGCGGGTCGACAATGGGAGGCAGCTCTTCGATCTCCAGTTCTATCTGCGGAAGCGCCGCTCTGGCTTGCTGCTCCGATTCAGCCAGAATCAAAGCCACGGGCTGCCCGATAAAATGCACGGTTTGCTCTGCAAGCAGAGGTTCATCGGCAACCAGGGTTCCTATCTGATTTACTCCGGGGATATCTGCGGCTGTAAGCACGCCATGGATCCCCTCTGAACTTCCTGCTTTTCCCGTATCGAGCCGAGTGATCCTGCCGTGGGCCACGGGCGAGGTCAGCACCACGGCGTGGAGCAGACCCTCCGGCTCGGGCAGATCATCGACAAATCGAGCCTGGCCGCGGCTATGAAGATCCAAGTCACCATACTTCATATCCACGTCTCCGGATGCAGTTTGTCAGGGAAGAGTTTGAAGAAGTGCGCCAGCACCAACTGTCGGAGAAGAAGGCGTTTGTACCGATCGCTTCCCCTTACGTCGCTGATCGGGGAAATTTCCTGCTGTACCAGGGTCAGGACTTGTTCGAGGTTTTCCTCGCTGAAGGGCTTGCCCGCCAGATAATCGGAGCCGCGGGCCAGAAATAGTGGAACAGGCGCAACCCCGCCGGCGGCGATACGGGCTTTGCTGATCCGTCCGTCTTGCGCGCAGATCCAGGCGGCTGAATTGACACTGGCAATATCCAGATGCCTGCGCCTGGAGACCTTCTCAAAGCTGAAAAAACCCTCCTCAAGGGGCAGGCAGATCCAGGCTAGCAGCTCCCCCGGCTTTTTGTTCAAACTCTTGTATCCCTCGAAAAACTGATCCAGGGGCACCTCTCTCGTAGCCTTTCCATTCTTGAGTCCGAGGACCGCTCCCAGGGCGAGAAGCATCACGGTAAAATCCCCGATGGGGGAAGCATTTACTATATTCCCGCCCAGGGTCGCGCGGTTTCGGATGGGCACCGAAGCGATCATAGGAAGGGCGGCGACGAGCTGGGGTATACGATCCTTCAAGACAGGAATATCCTTCACCTCCTCCATCGAAATGCCTGCCCCGAGGATCAAACGGCTTTTCTCGAGGCGAATCTGATGCAACTCCTCTGTTCTGGAAACGAATCTCAATGAACTTTCGACCAGTTCTTCCGGTTTCTGGACGAACAGATCGGTGCCTCCCGCTACGACGGTATGGCCTCGAAATCGAGAATCTGTTCGCCTCGTTGCCCTCAACGCCCGCAATCGGGACGGGATGGTGAGGAAGTACTCCGGAACGACTCCGAAAGCCACCAGCCGTTCAATATGCCCACTGCCCGGGTCCCGGGAGTCTTTGGAAGAGTTCAACTCAGCCAGCAGTTCCCCGATTGCCCTCTTGATGGAAGCGTAACCCGTGCAGCGGCAGATATTTCCCGCCACAGCGTCGACCGCCGCCTCATAATCCCACCGACGGGCGCCAAGCAGATATCCGGTAAGAGAAACAACGAATCCGGGGGTACAGAAACCACACTGAATGGCTCCCTGCTCCACCATCTTTCGTTGAACCGGTGTAAGGGCAAGATCCTCGACCGAAGGATTGAGCCCTTCGATACTCACCAAATGCTTCCCCTCTACATCGCCTAGAGGAAGCAGGCACGAGTTCACCGCCTTGTACTCTACAACCTGTTCCCCGGCCACGCCGGACGCTCCGAGCAGAACGGTACAGGCTCCGCAGTCGCCCTCGCGGCAGCCCTCCTTCGTACCGGTGAGCCTCTTTTCCCTCCGCAAATAATCAAGAACCACCGTGCCGGGAGGTAGAGAGCTTTCTACAGTATCGTCGTTCAAAATGAAACGAATGGTTTGGCTCACTTACGAACTCCTAAAAAGAGTATAACTGCCACCCGAACTATAAAGCAAGTTGCCCCCTTACAGCGTCCCAAACGGGATCGGCGGGGGGATCAGCCACAACTCGAATTGGGGTTTTCTGAACCGGATGATCGAAAATCACCTCGCGAGCGTGGAGATGAATGCCCCCATTGGGGTTGGAGCGGGGAAATCCATACTTCAGGTCGCCCTTGACATGGCACCCGATTCTGGCCAGTTGAGCCCGGATCTGATGGTGGCGCCCCGTGTGCAGCAAAATCTCCAGAAGATGGTAGCGGTCCAGGCTCAAGACCAACTTGTAGCTCAGACGGGCTTCCTTGCCACCCGTTACCGGCATATCAGAAGCGTAAGATTTGTTTTGGTTTCTGTTGCGCTTGAGGTAGTGGGTCAGGGTATCCGCGCGTTTAGGCGGAAGCTCTCCAACCACCGCCCAGTACAGCTTCTGCACCCGATCCTCACGGAACAGCTGGTTCAGCCGCTGCAGAGCCTTGCTGGTACGGGCGAAGAGCACCACACCGCTGGTGGGGCGATCCAGGCGGTGCACTACACCGAGATAGACATTGCCTCTTTTTTCATATTTCTCTTTGATGTAGAACTTCACCGTATCAACCAACGGCGGATCTCCACTTTGGTCACCCTGAACCAGGTCCCCGACCTTCTTGTTCACCGCAATGAGGTGATTATCCTCGTACAGCACCTGGAGGTCAGAAGCGCAGTTTTCAACTCCCATTAGGCAAACTTCCTCACTAGAATTATCTTCAAATTCTTCCCTCGTTGCCAGACCTCACTTTGCTCAGATTTCACTCCAAACGTTGAAGCAACGGATCATCAAAAGACTTTGACAATATCTGCTCTATGAAGCAAGGTATATCCATATCTACCTTATAAGCCGTGCTGGGAGCGCCCAAATGCGGTGTACCGCAATAGCGAGGATTAGGATATGAAAAGTTTTCGAAAAGAGCTGTGGTTCAGCACATCCAGACGCCGGGAGCTCATCAATATTACGCCGCAGATCCTGCAGGTTTTGAGAGACAGCGGGATTCGGGAGGGACTCCTGCTGTGCAATGCCATGCACATTACGGCAAGCGTCTTTATCAACGACGACGAGTCCGGACTGCATCAGGATTTCGAGGAATGGTTGGAAGGGCTGGCGCCGGAGAAACCCTACTCCCGCTACCGTCACAATGGATTCGAGGACAACGCCGATGCTCACCTTAAACGAAGCATCATGGGCCGGGAAGTCGTTGTTGCGGTAACCGAGGGCAAGCTGGATTTCGGTCCCTGGGAGCAGATCTTCTATGGCGAGTTCGACGGAAAACGGAAGAAACGGGTCCTGGTGAAGATTATAGGCGAGTGATCTTTGTCGCCGACGGAGTGAACACGTTGGCAAGCACCGTCTTTACCGCTTCCAGGCCTTCTATTTTCTTCTCGTTCCCATGAACAAAAACAGGCAAGAAGCGTTCCCGTACAGAAATCCTAGCGGGGGCTGAAGGAGCCTTGTCGCCATCCATCTGCATCTTCACCCGTCCTCGGGAACGAATATGAATGACCTTACCTGTGTAAAATGAAACATCAGGCATCATCCTGTGCCTGTTGGCAAGCACATTGACCAGCAACCGGAAGGTATCGAGAATCCCGCTCTTCTTGAAGAGGATGACGTTGAGAAGGCCGTCGTCAATTTGAACATCTTCGGCAATGGTGTACGGGCCGGCGTAGTAGCGGGAGTTTGAAACGATAGCCAAGTACCCCCCGTCCGTGATGTTTTTCTCCTCTACGAAAATTTGTATTTTGTGAACACGATCTGTCAGGGCCGACCAGATCATACCCAGTACGTAGGCCATCTGCCCGAGATAGCGCTTGAACCGCAAATCGACGCTGTGAACCGCCATGGCATCCAGACCTGTAGACACCATGAGAAGGAAGGGTTCCTCGTTCACGTAACCGACATCGATCAGACGGGTGTGTCCCGCCAAGATACTCGTCGTGGCGATCACCGGGTTGAGGGAGATGTTAAGATCGAGGGCCAGGACATTCACGGTACCGAAAGGCACGATCCCGATCGGCAGGGGTCTGCCCTCCATCCCCTTCACCACTTCCCGTATCGTCCCGTCACCACCAAACACTGTTACGAAGTCTATTTCATCTCGAAACCGCTGCACCAGATGGGCGGCATGTCCGGAATAACGGGTATAGAAAACTCGAAAGGATACGCCGTGCCGCTCGAAGAGCTTGATTACCTGGGGCAGATGGAGGTTGAGGAGGAAGCGCCTTCCCGCTTTGGAATTGACGATGAGGATCGTCTTCATGGTTTGAGACCAGAGGACCGTGATGAATACACCGAGGATGCCAGATGAACCTCCAGTTCCCGACTTCTCTGTCTCTGGATTCTCCGGGCGATCCGCTTGAATCCGGGTACGGTAGATTCGTAAAACGCCTGCCATCCCGCACACAGCCAACTCAGTTTGCGGGGATCGGCCTCGCCGCGCGCGCTGCGCGCGCTACCCTCGCCATAGAAGCGATGCTTCAGGCAATCCCCCTGACAGAGCTCGAGATGGGGACAGGAATCACACATCGCATTCCACCGGGATTTTTGGCGACCGAAGAACTCGTAGCGGGGCGATTCAAGAAGCTGCAGCCAATCCGATTCCAGCACGTTGCCCAGCCGCAGTTCCGGTTGTACGAAGAAATCGCAGGGATAGACGTCGCCATTGTGCTCGACCAAGAAGTACTGTCGGCAATCCCTGCCCATAGTGCAGATAATCGGAGCACCATCCACCAGATAGGTCAGAATGGCATCAAAAAGCCTTACGGAAACACGACCGGCATCGGGGTACCACTCTTCGTAGATCTCCCGCAAAAACTCACCCCACTGTCTTCCCTCGATAGAGAAGGGTAACGGATTGCCCCGTTGGTCGAACTCGACGATCGGGATGTACTGGTGAAACAGAACTCCACGATCCAGGAGAAATCGATAGATCTCCCGAGCCTTTCCGACGTTTGCCGCATTCACGGCCACGAGAACGTTGAACTCGACCTGATGTTTTTTCAACAGCTCAATTCCCTCGATAACCCTGGCGTACGACCCTTTTCCTGCATTGTTCCTTCGGTAGGTGTTATGAATTATTTCGGGACCATCGAGACTGACACCGAGGAGAAAGCGATACTCGGAGAACAGCCGGGCCAGCTCGTCGGTGATCATCGTGGCATTTGTCTGCAGTCCATTGGCTACAACCGAACCGGGGCTCCCGTAACGACTCTGCAGCTCAACCACTTTTCGAAAAAACTCGACCCCCATCAGAGTGGGCTCTCCCCCCTGCCAACCGAAGGAATAGGTGCTCTGTTCTGTCGATAGATATGAACAGACGATACGCTCCAGCACGCTCTCCGACATGCGGTGTCGCGCAGAGTCCGGGTACAGACCGGCCTTGGGCAAGTAAAAACAATAGGCACAGGCCAGATTGCAATCCGCCGAGGCGGGCTTGATTAGAAGAGAGAATTGTTTTTTCGCTGCCTTTTCTAACATGGAACGTAAAAAGTATATCGAAAATCGAATTCTTCGAATACAAGGTTGCATCAACTGTAGTGTACGCGGCATTCTGTGGAATTTGACAAAGGCGGGGAAAACCATCATTGTTTGGGCCATGCGTTTCCGTTGTCCATCCTGCGGATTCAACGGCGGAGTAAAAATTCCGGATCACTTCCCGATAGGAAAAACCACGCGAATCCGCTGCAGCCGCTGCCAAAAGCCCTTCCCTCTCACCCTGGGCAAACTCTTCCCCCAAGAGCGCCCGGAGAGCTACCGAGCCCTGGCACCGGACTCCCTGCGCTGCCGGGGAACAAAAGTAGGCCGGCTGTGGGTTGAGAGCGTTGGTCGGCGGGAGGACCGTACACCTGTCATCGCGTTTCCCGCTCATCCCTCACTCTCCCACGACGTGATGCACGACCTGATGGATCCCTTCAGGGAGTACTTCCGCATCTGTTATATCGAGTTCCCCGGTTCCCGTAGAAACCGACAAGCGGCAGAAAGCGGTACCTACAGCTCGATCTTTTTGGAGAATTTGGATCTGTTGAAGAAGCACCTTGGTGCCTCGAGATTTCATCTGTTGACACATCTCTCCGCTGCTCCGCTTGCTTTGGATATCGCAGCTCTTCGACCCGATTCCATCGCTTCCCTGATACTGGTCGAGCCCGATCTCTGTCTTGCGGACCGATTTTCGAAAAGATCCGCTAAAAACAAGCTTCACCGGTTGATGCACGATTCTCATGAACAGTCCGATCAGGAGGGGCTGTTGCTCTCGGCGCTCCAGGAGTTGTGGGATTCCAAGCTCCCGACAGAGCATGCGAAAGGACTTGCCAAAATCCTTGCCCCCGGATTCAATCCCGAAAGCCTCTGTCATGATTTGCTCTATTGCCGGAACAGAATAAGCTATCCGAAGTTGAGCCGTCAAAAAACTCCCGCCCTGATCTTCCATTCCCGGGATGGCAGTGACTATGCTCACAGGGATGCCTTGTATCTCCAGGCGGCTTTGCCGGCTGCCGAGTCGGCTGCTATAGAGAAAGGCGGCGCGTGGGCTCCATGGTTCGGGGGCAGTTGGTTTGCCAACAAGCTTCTCTCTTTCAAAAGAACAGGAGAAGGCAAGAACCGTCCCGCGCCCCGAAGGAGATCCCGAACCTTGAACGGTCAGCCTCTCGGCTGGATGGTGGCGATCTTCGTCCTTCTGGCTGTCGGCGTGAGCAGCGGTTTGAGTCTTCTTCGCTTCCAGCCAGATTTCATGTCTCAGGTGATCCCCCCCCTGCTGGCGGGCGTACTCCCCATTCTCTGGTTTTTAATTCCCAAGAAAATAAATCCGATTCCCTTTTTCCGCTTTCGAGGTTTCTCCCTCAGGACTGTGCTTTTGCCTCTAGCGGTCGGCGCTCTGCTTGGTATCTTCTTCCGCAGCCTCCTGCTGACCGTTGGTGATTTGTCTTTTCCCGTGTCCCTTCCGCCATCCTTTGTCGTGGTGGCGCCGACAAACCAGGGACGCCTGTTTCAACTTGCCGGGATAGCGGTCCTCAGCCTTTTTGTTTTCGGAGTTGCGGAAAACCTGTGGGTGCTGCGGCGGAGCAGACTCCAGATCCTGATGCCCACACTGCTGTTCACCCTGCTCCCGCCGTCCTTCCCGGATATCCTGTGGCGACTGCCTTTGGGATTCGTTGCGGCGATCCTGTTCGCCAGCAGTCTGAGCATTTTTACTCCGCTGTTCCTACTGGCGGGCTTTGCCGCCGCTTCACGGCTCCCGCTTCCCCTCGACCTGGTACCACTTTCCTGGCAAAGCTATCAAGGAGTAGCCGTTACGATCGGGGTATTGGCAGCGGCGATCCTGCTGTCTGTCTTTGTCGGGACAAGCGGCAAACCGGTTCCTCCCGAAGATGTGTACTTCTCGAGAACAATCAACAGAGAAAACCGGCTCTTTCGGTGGGAACCCGGTCTGGGCATAGTCATGGTTATCTTCTCCCTGATCGCAGCCGGAGCTCTCATCTTCGGTTTTATTGCCGCCTGATGGAACTGATCCTTCTGCCTGACAGTTTGGCTATTTGCCGACTCAGCAAAGACGCCGGGATCCCCGAATGGGCGTTGGCGGGCAGTTTCTACGCCGTCGCGCGCACCGAGGATGAACTGTCGATAGTATGCCCGGACGGGCACCCGCCACCGGGAACAAAAACCGATCCGGGATGGAGAGCCTTGAAGGTGCAGGGTCCACTTGCCCTTGTGGAGATCGGAGTCCTGGCAGGATTGACCGCTCCTCTGGCCGAAGCGGGGATTCCCATTTTCGTCATCTCCACGTTTGACACCGATTACCTCTTGGTAAAACAACAGCACCTGTCCAGGGCCGTTCGGCTGCTCAGCTCCGTTCATACCATTCACGCTTGAGATTTCACCGGCTGCATCTCTCGTTCTGGACAAGCCAAAGAGCTGAATTTCGCTGCTTGATGCTTGACAGGATCTCCCGAGCCGTGGGAAAATATGAACACTTCAACCCATAATGTCTATTGAAAGGGAGGTGATACGTCTATAAAACCTTTTGACAACTTCCATTTCTGAAGGGGATCCCGGAAGTCTGTTAGAGTCAGACGCGGTCGCGCCGCTGTATCCGGGGACGAAACCTCAAGTGCTGCCACTGTCCATAGGTGCAAGCCGGTTAGGCGGATGGGAAGGCTGAGGGAGTAGGTCGATCCGGTAGCCAGAAGACGGTCCCGTTCAGGCCCATCAGGGATGATTCCGCGTTGCGGTAATTCGTCCTACTCGTTCGCGGTTATGAAGATGAGGCAACCCGACCAAGAGTCTTCGGTTCGAGCTTCCATCTGCCGGCGAAGGCTTTTTTTGTTGCCCTCCCGAGAGTAACCGCCCGTGTTTTAACATCAACACAGGCACGCATCGTGCAGGGAGGTATCATGAACAAGATCTTGCTGTGCGCGCTGATTCTGGCGTGCACCCTCGCCGTCGGCCTGACGGCGCAAACTCAAGAAGAACAGTCCGACATAGAAGTGGTGGTGACCGCCAGCCGAGTCGAGGAGCCGGTGGAAAAGGTTCCGGCCTACGTTTCGGTCATCACGGCCGAAGAGCTGACCAGCTCGGGCCAGACCACTCTAGCCGACGCCCTCGAAGGCCTGGCGGGTATCCGTTTTCGCAGCTTCTCCGGGAACGCCGCCCTGGCCGAAATCAGCATGCGCGGCTTCGGGGAGAACTCCCACGGCCGCGTCCTGGTTCTCGTAGACGGCAGGCGTCTGAACCGCGCCGATCTGGCCAGCATTAACTGGCTGGAGATCCCGGTGGAAAACATAGAGCGCATCGAAGTGGTACGGGGCGGCTCGAGCGTTTTGTACGGGGACAACGCCGTGGCCGGGGTCATCAATATCATCACCAAGAAGGGGGCAGCGGGTTTTGACGTTGCGGTTTCCGCTCAGTATGGAAGCTTCAATCAGAATCAGGAGGGGGTCGAGGTCAGTGGCTCCAGCGACCTCTTCAGCTTTACGATCACCGGTGAGCACACCGCCACGGATGGATACCGGGACCGGTCGGCATTCCGGTCGCTGGCCTTCGGGGGCAACGTCGGACTGGACCTCGAGAGCCTGTCTTCGGGATTGGCGCTGTCGTACACCCGTCTATTCTACGAGCTGCCGGGCGCTTTGAAAAAGGCCGAGTTCGACACAGTACCAACGCAAGCGCAGCCAGGCCACGATGCAGATGAAGCCCTCGGCGATTACCTAAACGCTGATCTTTCTCTCTCCTTCAGTCCGACCGAGCGCTTTTTGCTCAGCGGGAAAGCCGGCTATAGGGTGCGCTTCATCCGCAGCGACATACCGAGTTTTTTCATTCCGAGCTTTACAGATCTAACGCTGCAGAGCGTAGCGCTGACACCGAAATTCAAACTCGACCTGCCGCTGCTGGGGGGGAACCGCCTGGTTGTCGGCGTCGACGGGTACTTCGACCATGCCAACGTGGCTACCTATTCCAACATCAGCCGGAGCACGACCACCTTGGAAACACAGGTCAGCAAAGCGACACTGGGTGTCTACGCCGCGGATGATCTGGATCTGCTAAGCTCTCTTACGGCCAGCGTCGGTTTACGCTACGAGCTGGCTCGAATCACCGCCGAGACTCTCAAGACCTCTGGTACACCGATCGACGACGCCAAGCTGCATCAAGCCTTCGTCTACGATTTAGGTTTGCTTTTCACCCCCGTTCCTGGAATGAAGATCTGGGCCGGCCATGGAACGGTTTTTCGCTACCCCTTTGTGGACGAACAGGTTAGCATGTACGGTTATGTAACTGACACGTTCTACGCCGATCTCGACCCGGAACGAGGGTATAACATCGAAATCGGCTTCGAAGTCAAGCCGGCACGGTGGCTTAGGTGGGTATCGAGCGGCTACCTCCTGGACATGAACGACGAGATCGCGCCCGATCCAGTCACCTTCGCCAACGTCAATTTGGACAAGACCCGCCATCTCGGCGCGGAAACAGCGATCGAGCTTTCACACCCGAAATGGCTCGAAGTGTCCGGGAACTACACCTTCACCCTGGCGACGTTCCGGGAGGGGACCCACCAGGGAAACCGAGTTCCCCTGGTGCCACTCCACCAGGTCTCGGGCAAAGCGACCCTGCGGTTTCCATTGGGCTTCAATGTCGGTGTCTCGGGCAGCTACGTCACGGGCGTCTTTGCCGCCGGGGATCTGGATAACAGCCAGGCCATGCTGCCGGACTACCTGCTACTGGGAACCTTTGTGCGTTATCAGCCGGACTACGTCCCCGGGAAACTCGAAGTCTATGTTGGTGTTAATAATTTTCTGGACGTCGCCTACGCGCCCACAGGGGTATACAACGGTATAGAGGTCTATTACTACCCCGGCGAAGGGCGCAGTTGGAAAGTTGGTGCCTCGTACCGCTACTAGCGGCCGCGGCCAAGAGACCTAATAAAGGAGTCGAATTACGGAAGCTTTTGTTTCGATCATGTCGA
Organism: uncultured Spirochaetaceae bacterium; assembly: GCA_964604845.1. Taxonomy (GTDB): domain Bacteria; phylum Spirochaetota; class Spirochaetia; order SZUA-6; family DRHE01; genus JAFGQJ01. Next base: position 3,753 of record CAZSBH010000010.1, on the reverse strand, counting down.
GGGGCGGCCCGGTCATGTGGCCTCTTCTCATCTGTTCCTTTCTATCCATGACGGTCATCATCGAGCGGATCGTATTCTGGGTCCGGCAGCGCCGGCAGCCGGCCTTGATGGAAGAGGTCTTTCGCCTGACCGAGGAGGGACGCTTCGAGGACGCCCTGGCCCAAGGCCGGGACAGCCGAGACGCCGTGGCCCGTGTTCTCCTGGCGGGCTTGGCCAGCCGCCGGCATGGATTCACGGAAGGAATGGAAGTTGCCGCAGCCGAAGAGGTGGACCGGCAAAAGCGAGGCCTCGGTATCCTGGACACGATCATCACCCTCTCGCCACTGTTGGGAATCTTCGGTACCGTCACGGGAATTATCCAGGCTTTCGATTTCCTGAGCCTGAGGGGCGTACCGAATCCCCAGGCGGTGACCTCGGGGATTGCAGAGGCACTGATCACCACCGCCGCGGGATTGACTGTGGCACTCATGACCCTGGTTCCCTACAATGCTTTCGTACACCGGGTGGAGCGCTCTGCCAAGATGATGGGTCAAATCGGCACTCAGTTCGAAATGGCCTACAAGCAGGGTCTGGACAATGCAGGTTGACAGCGGCTTCGGGCACAAGCGGGCGCGAATTGAGATGGTTGCCCTGATCGATGTAGTCTTCCTGCTCCTCGTGTTCTTCATCTACGCCATGCTTTCCATGAACGTTTTTCGGGGTCTGGAGCTGAACCTGCCCAAGGCGAAGGGCCAGGTTCAGCGAGACGCCATCGTAGTGACTCTAGATCGGGACAATCGCCTAATAGCGGACGGCCGCGTGATGGAATCGACCCAAATAGTATCCTGGGCCATGGTCGAGCATTCCCGAACCGGTCTTCCGGTTATGATCCGGGGTGACCGGGAAGCGAACCTCGGGGTTGCCCTAGAGCTGCTGGCAGAATTGCAAGAGGTGGGTCTGGAGGCCGTATCTTTCCAAGTGGACAATTCCCAGGAAGCCTCAACGCCGCGTGGACCGACGGGCACGCCTGAGGGTGTGAAAGCTGGCGCCCCGTGAAGTCGTCCCTCACGACCGCGTCGACCTACGTGGCGGCGTTCGCTGTTGCCGCCGTCATTCATGCGGGTCTGGTCTTGGGTCTGGGTGGATATTTCCATTTCGCGAAAGACAGAGTCCCCGAGGGGGAAGAGTTTGCTCAGGAAGAAGCTCTCACGCTGACCTTCCGTATGCCGGAACCGGTGCAGCTGCAGCCCAAACCGCCGGCGCCGGTGACCCGGGTGCGGGAAGCGATGCCTACGCCGCCTCCGGTTCCCGAACCGTATCCACAAGAGCCGGGGGTAGAGGCCCCGGATTCCACCTCGACGATGGAGATTGACGAGGCGGCCGCCCTAAGCGCAGAGATGCTGCAGCCCACAGAGACCGTTGTACAGTCCCCCGTCGTTCAACAGCCGTCACATTACCACAGGCAAGCCTTCCCCAACATTCGGATCGAGAAACCACGACCGCTGCAGCCGATAGACGCCGAAGCCGTATACCCTCTCGGCGCCCGCCTGCGGGGGGAAGATGGAGCGGTTCGACTAAAAGTTCGGATCGGGGAAGACGGACGTGTGGAGGGCCTTGAGATCAGCGAGTCGAGCGGTTTCATCGCTCTTGACCGGGCCGCGGAGCGGGCGATAAGGCGTACACTCTTCGCCCCAGCGACTCGGAACGAACAATCGGTCGCCGACGAGCTCACCATCACTATCCGCTTCCGCCTGGATCACTAGTCCGACACTTCACCGCCGGTTAAAGTATCGACAGTCATGACTTCACGCTGACAATTGGACATCCGAGATCTGACGGCTGGGCTCGAAAAAACGCTTTACCAACCCCGAGATCAAACATAGAATATGAAAGATGCCCCTTCTTTTCGTGTTTCTGTTGATGATCTCAATGCCGGCGCAGAGTAACGAAATCGAAGTCACGGTTCTCTACAACAACGTGCCCTACGCCCAGGGCTGTGAATGCCAATGGGGATTTGCCTGTCTGATTCGTGGACCCCGGGACACGATCCTCTTCGACACTGGGGGGAACGGGAACGTGCTTCTCCGCAACATGGAGCTGCTTCAGGTCGATCCCGCCGAGATCGATTGTGTAGTACTCTCCCATAGACATGGAGATCACACCGGAGGCGTGGCCTCGCTGCTCCCACGCATGAATCCAGCCCGATGGTATGTCCCTGCGGACTTCGTTGCTCAGCTTCGTGGGACGTTGGAGAGAGCCGGGCACACCGTAATCCCCGTTACCGAAGCGGCGCAAATTTGTGCGGGAGTTTTTTCTACGGGGGAGCTCGGTTCTGCGATCAAGGAACAGAGCTTGATACTGGAAACCAATTCCGGCCTCGTAGTAATCACAGGCTGCGCTCACCCGGGTATCGTTGAAATCACTGCAACTGCTAAGAAACTTAGGAACCAGAAGATCCACCTGATCTTAGGTGGTTTTCACCTCGGCTCATACTCAGGTGCTGCCCTGAACAGGATCGTAAAGCAACTCCAAGCCCTCGGCGTGCAAAAGGTCGCTCCTTCCCACTGTACGGGAGAGAAAGCGACGGAGCTTTTCGCCGAAATCTGGAAAGAAAACTACATCTCCTCCGGCTGCGGCGCCAGGATTACGATCCCTTGACTGGTGTCCCCCATCCATCTTCGATAACGGCTCAGAAGCTCAGCTTGCAGCGTAGGTAAATCGCCGGCTCGGTATAATCAAGTGTCCCAGCACTGGGAATGATATCGTCTAAGGCATCGTAATCAAACTCTCCATTGTACTCGCTTCCGCCGGGCCCGTAAAATAACAGCGCACCGAGACCCACATCAAAATTATTAAAGGGTTGGCCACTGAGCTCCGGAGCGACGATAATACTTCGGTCGTTTAGATTTACGATACCGGCCCCAGTTACCTTGAAATAGTCGAGAAAACTCCTTTCAAGATAGACCAGCAAATAATCTTCCCCTAGAACCAGTTGATCGCCTAACAGCAGCTTCCGCACATCGTAAGCGCTTTCTTGTGTTTCTCCTGGTCCATGGTGAAAATACTCGAGACGCGTATCGATCTCCAACACGGGTATGTAATAGTCAAAACCCACACTTGTTTCTAAGAGGTTAAAAAAACCCTCTTTCTCAAATGTGGATCGTTTGTTCGTTTCGTCCCACAGTTTCACCACGACCTCCGCATACACACCAAAATTCCAGATCGCGCCCACTAAATCGAAACCAACATAGTGATTTCGTTGATAACCATTTGCCCGGGTCAAAACCACCTCTTTGATCCAGCTAGTGGACAGATCAAAAGAACCAAGGATTCCCTGCACTTTCAGTCCGAAGGGCAGATAACTCCAATCTCTGTCCTGCTGTATAGCGATAGGTTTATGACTTTTGTCTTCAAAGGCGATATATCCTTGTAGAGACAGCATCCCGTCGAGGAAGGAAATACTCGGAACAATCCCCATAGTGCCTGGTGTCTCTTCAGCGATGGTCTCTAAAAAAGGGGCTATCGCAACCCTGGAGGTAGGATTAAAAAAGTATGCAGTACCCCAGGCGATCGGCAGTTTCCCAAACTGCACATCAAACCGGCCGAGGTTCACGGAGCCCCAAAAGTGATCCACATCGACGGTGCCGTAGATAGAAGGATCACCAACAGCGACTCCATAGTCGTCGTATACCAGCCCGATATTCTGGTTACCCACGCCGCCCTGATAAGCCAGCTCGGCATGGAAGCTCAGGTTGTCCCCCGGATTCCAATCAC
>CAZSBH010000009.1:0-70446 GCA_964604845.1 uncultured Spirochaetaceae bacterium | reverse complement strand
GAAGCTGGCACTCATGACAAAACTGGGGTGGCCGGTGGCGCAGCCCAGGTTCACTAAACGTCCCTCGGCCAGGACCAAAATCGAACGGCCCGAGCGGAGAGTCCAGCGGTCGACCTGTGGCTTGATGTTTTGGAGTTTGCACTCCGGTGTGCCGGAGAGGTAGCGTATCTCGATCTCGCAGTCGAAGTGCCCGATGTTGCACACGATCGCCCCGTCCTTCATCTGTTCCATGTGCTCCCCCCGGATCACGTTGCAGCAGCCCGTTGCTGACACAAAGATATCTCCTTTGGAGGCCAGTTCTTCCATTGTAGATACCGGAAACCCTTCCATGGCTGCCTGGAGAGCACAGATCGGATCCACCTCGGTGATGTACACTTGGGCTCCGAAGCCCCGCATCGACTGGGCGCAGCCTTTGCCCACATCACCGTAGCCGCAGATTACGACCTTCTTGCCCGCCACCATAATATCCGTGGCTCGCTTGATGCCGTCGGCCAGGGATTCCCGACACCCATACAGGTTGTCGAACTTCGATTTGGTTACAGAGTCGTTGACGTTGATTGCCGGGAAGAGCAGTTCCCCCCGCTCCATCATTTGATAGAGCCTGTGCACCCCCGTTGTGGTTTCCTCCGATACGCCCCGGATCTGGCGGGCAACCTTGTGCCAGTGCTCAGGATCGCCGGCCAGGCTCTCTTTTAATCGAGCCATGACGATGGCCATTTCCGGGTCATAGCCGCCAATGTCGGCCAGCGAGGGATCCTCCTCCACTTTGACGCCCTGATGGACGAACAGGGTGGCGTCCCCGCCGTCATCGACGATCAGATCGGGTCCGGTTCCGTCAGGCCAGGTCAGCGCTTGCTCGGTACACCACCAATACTCCTGCAGACTCTCCCCTTTCCAGGCGAACACGGCGGCGGAGCCCGCTTCGGCTACCGCTGCTGCGGCGTGATCCTGGGTCGAGAAGATATTGCAGGAAGCCCAGCGGATATCCGCGCCCAGTTCCTTGAGGGTCTCGATCAGGACCGCCGTTTGGATCGTCATGTGCAGGCTGCCCATGACTTTCAACCCTCGCAGGGGTTTTTCGCTACCGTATTTTCTCCTCACCGTCATCAGCCCGGGCATTTCCTTTTCCGCTAGTTCGATTTCCTTGCGTCCCCACTCCGCTAAAGCCAGGTCGGCGACCTTGTGGGTAATTTGCAGATCAAGTGCCAATTTACTCATCTTTTTTCCTTTCTTTATATCTCTATGCAGCAGTCTTCGCTGTGAATTGCTCTCCGCTAAACTTGCGGTCATCCAGAATTGATTTGCCTGATGCTACGATACAGAACAACCGTAAGGCCCATTCGGACCGGAAATAACTGCTGTTCCTCGATAGTGAATCCCGCCGCTTCGAGCCAAAGCTCAATCTCCCGGGTCGAGAATCCGAGCCACTGGTCCCCGTAACGGCTGCGCATGATCTCCTCGTCGTGCTTGCAGAAATCGACGACGATTAGGGTCCCTGCATTTCGAAGAATCCGCCGGGCTTCGAGCAAACCCTCCCCGGGGTTGCGTAGATGATGAAGAACCAGGTTGACAACGGCTGAATCCACTTCCCGGTCCCGTAACGGGAGGTGTTCGAGCTCTCCGATCCGCAGATCAAATTTTCTTCCCGCTGTTTCGAGTCGTCGCCTTGCTTCAGCAAGCATTTCTCGAGAGCTGTCGACGCCGACGACAGTCCGGACTCGCGCAGCCATCCCCTCTAGAAGGGCGCCGTTGCCGCAGCCAAGGTCAACCGCACTTTCAGTCCGGGGTATTCGATCGACGATTTCGCCGACCAGATCCAACTCGCCGATAATGCTTCGTTTCATGACCTCCCAATTGGGAGCGAGGGAGTCAAAAAAACGACGGGATTGTATCTTCCCGGTACGCAGCACCTCTGCGGCTCTTTCTATATCACTTTCAAAGATCTGATCTTCTTCAAAGAGATATCGGATGGATTCGGTGAATCGAAGCCCCGGGCCTTGGTCCACGGTTCGGTAAAACGCCCATAGACCGTCTCGCCTGGATTCGACAATCCCGCTGTTTTGTAGTAGTTTGAGGTGCCTGGAGATACGGGACTGCCCCATATCGAGGATCTCCATCAATTCTTGAACGTTGAACTCTCGAAAACACAAAATGTTCAACAAACGGAGACGGGTTTCGTCGCCGAGGGTTTTGAAATATCGGAGCGCTTCCTGAGGAACCGAATTAACACCCATTATATCAAAATATCTTGATATATTTATATACAAAATCGATACTGCTGTCAAGTCGGGGAGAAATCGGAAATCTGTGGCCAGTCCGTTTTTCCTCCGGCTGCGGGTAGCCGAAGACGGCAAATTCGCCGATACTGTTCTTCAGATAAGGAGCGGATATGGGGGTACTTCTCGACACGCTTGCGAACAGACGATTATTGGTAGCGGATGGTGCCTGGGGCACCCTTCTCCAGGCCCAAGGGTTGGAGCCGGGCGCCTGTCCGGAGCTGTGGAACGTGGACGAACCGGAGAAGGTTCGAGCGGTGGCTGCGGCTTATGCAGAAGCAGGGGCGGATCTGGTGCTGACCAACACGTTTGGCGGCTCCACGCTATCCCTGAACCGGTACGGCTTGGCGGAAAGGACGGCGGAACTAAATGCGGCGGGGGCCCGTCTTTCTCTCGAAGGAGCCGGGGAGAAGCTGGTGGCCGCTTCCATCGGGCCTACTGGAGAGTTCCTGCCTCCAATGGGGAGCGTAACAGAGCAGGAGATGACGATTGCCTTCGAAACCCAGATTCGGGCAATCCTGCAAGCCGGGGTCCGCATACTCTGTATAGAAACCATGACCGCTCTGGAAGAGGCGGTCTGTGCTGTCCGGGCGGCAAGAATCGCGGCCAAGCAACTATCCTTACCGCTCGAGGTGATGGCAACCATGACCTTTACCGGCACCCCGAAGGGATACCGAACCTTCATGGGAGTCGACTGCCAATCCGCGGTAGAGAAGCTCTCAGAAGCCGGCGCTGATGTCTTGGGATCCAACTGTGGCAACGGAATCGAACAGATGGTGCCGATTGCTGCGGAATTTCGACAGCTCACCGATAAACCGCTTCTGATCCAGCCCAATGCGGGACTGCCCGAGATAGAGAACGGGGTCACCGTTTTTCGACAGAGCCCGGAGCACATGGCCAAATGGATTCCTAGACTCGTCGAGGCCGGGGTTTCCATACTGGGTGGCTGCTGTGGAACGACTCCCGAACATATACGGGCGATTCGACGACAGATCGATAGTTTGCTCTAGCTACAGCTCTATTCAATCCAGATCTCTATCAGATGACCGTCCCGCTCATCCTCGACATCCACCAGTTTTCCCTTGACTCCGGAATCCAGGTTGTCAAAGACGGCGTCCAAGTCAACTCCTTGGCTCTCGATACGAGCTCTCTCCGGCACCGGTATCAGATCTTTTATGAAGCGGGCGAACCCTAAAGGTAGACCCATATTTACCTTTACCGCACCGCTCTGTTTATCACTTACCCTGATCTTCAAGAGCTTCCCCGGCGCCGAGGCGGTATCCCGGCCGTTCTCCTCCTCTATTGCATCGAGAAGGGTCGCAGCTTCTTCGGTGTTGATCTTCCCTTCCTGGAGCATCTCCAGTATCTTCATCTTTTCGGGACTGGTCATTCTTTTTCCTCTCCTCCCCTGTTCATGGATGGATCGAAGCCGGGTTCCTCGTTTTCAGGAGCCCCCTTCAGCAGCTCCGCTGCTTTCTCTGCGCTCAACTCACCTTTGCTCACCTTTTCGATGATTTCGATACGTTTCTTGGCGTCCACCGGCTTGCCTATCGGATAGCCCAGGTTCTTGATCACCGAGTCGAGCATTCCTCGAACCGTCGGATAGGATACTCCGAGGGCTTTTTCCACCTCTTTGATATTTCCCCTTAATCGAAAGAACAGTTCGATGAACTCCAGATCCTTTCGGGTCAAGGACAACAGTCGCGACCGGGGGGGCTCGAAATCTCCCTGTATGCGAATTCGGCAGTGTGGACAGTATAATTCCCGCACTTGTAGGGTGCCGTTGCACAGCGGGCATTCGTGGAGGATACGCTTCTTGTCTCTCATGTTCCCTCCTACTTCTTACATGTATTTATAGTATAATAAGAATAATTGAGTTTGACAATAAATAGATTAATTTATTTAACGAAAGAATAAAAAATATTAATATAAACTAGAATTATAAAAAATCAGGAACTTGGCACCTGTACGATGAGAATCGTATCGATTTTGAGCTCGCCCTCGGGTTCAGGGCTTTGCAAGATCACGGACAGCCAAGTGTTTGGTTCGGCAGGGGCGTCGATCGAGTAGAGAATCGAATCGTTCGCCGTAAACAGGGTCAGCGACTCGAGGGAAAGGGTCAGCCGGAGAATCCCGTCCTCCGGTGAGAACTCCCGGGCTTGTTTCGATTCCTCCTCCGCCCGTATCTTTCCGGTCGGGTCCACCACCAAGAATGGCTCTTCAGCCCCTTCCCACTGCAATGCCACAGTGCTTCCCTTTGGAATTTCACCGAAGAACTCGACGGTGAAAGCGGTGTCCTTTTTGCCGAGTTCGAAATACGGAAGCGTCAGACTCGCGGAGTCTGTCAGGATCAACCGACCGCCACTAAGGTAGGCTTCATCCGCCGGCTCCAGCCGCCAGCTGTTCGGATCGGGGAGATACAACCCCTCAAAACCTTCGGCCAGCACGAGGAGCCGCCCGTACTTCCTCCTCATCGCTTCCTCGTATATACCAGGATCAACAGCGGGGCGGTCGAACTCGTCTCGGAAGTACACCCCAAACTCGGTGATGGTCCCGGCAAACCCGTTCTCCCCGGCGATTATAGTTTCCCCGTCGACGGGTAGATCCGAGGGAAGAGGCGCTACCGTGACCGAGGCTGTTTGCTCGCCGTCTAGAAACCACAGAGCCTGCAGCCCGCTTTCGGTCGGCACCAAAGACAGGTCAAGTCGATAGTGCCGCTTCTCCTCCAGCCTGTAGATATTCGAGGGAAGGCTCAAGAGTATTCCCTTGTTGCCAAGCGTGGCTACGAGCTGCCCGTCCTTGTCGAAGAACATTCGGAATCGGAACCTCCCGGCCTGGTCTGAGACCGACAACAGATCTTGAGCTTCGCTTTTCCCGGCGGGGATGAGTTTAAAGGTCACGGTGCAGGGTAAAAGCTTGCCCTTAAGAATCGGCAGGACGTTGAGCGGGTAGAGGATGCCTCCTCCTTGTTTGAATCTGTAACCCATAATCCCGCCTTCGGTGCTCAGACTGGCGTCCCCGACCGATCGAGCTTCTTTCTGGCCCGCTTCTGTCCCGAGCACGCCGGTGTTGGCCAGAGATCCGTTGAGATGGAAAATGCTGTAGTAGGATTCTTCGGGCACCAGTTCGTCTTCCGTTAAGATACTCTCCGCGGACACATACAGTTTGGCGGTAAGCGATAAGAAAGAGGAGAAGGAGAAATTCCCGCCCGCCGGCGGCGGCACAGGAAACATCTCTACGCGGATGGAATAGACTCCCTCTTCTTCCGGTGCCGCCCAGGTGATCCGGTGAAACCCCTCGCTTACCGTCCCGGCCGCCAGGATTGTATCATCCTGGCTCCAGCGAATATAAGGATTCCCCCCATCCGGGTACTGTAGATCCGCCTCGATTACCGATTCATGTCCGGCCATAATCGTCGGCGGGTAGGAGGTGATTCCCAGTATTTTGTACTCTCCGGAGATATAGAAGAAGCCGCGTTGTTTCTTTTCAACATTTCCGCCCTCACCGTGTACTGTGAACCCAATCGTGTATTGTCCGGATTCGAGATCCGGAAGAATGAGTTCCAGCTCTTCGTCGGTGAGGGGCGAGTTGATGCTCGTATTCCAGACGCTTTGCCCGGATTGGTCGGTCAGGGCGATTTCCAGCAGCACGGGTTTGGTGCTCTGATCCTCTGTTTGAATGAGGAAATCGACAGAATCACCGCTACGTAAAAAATCGCCCTCGGACAGAGAGAGAATCTTGACGCCGACGGATTCCTCCACCGAAGGAGTGAACATGGACAGGTCCGAACAGGAACCAAGCACCAGCACGGCAACGAGAAGATAAACTGGGAGTTTGAGCAACCTACACATCTCTCTATACAGATAATATCACGAATATCCGCAATTTCAAAGGCCCCGGGGCTTAAATGTATCCGGTGAATAAGGGTTCCTCTCGGTGTAGAAAAAGCATGCTTTTAAAATCTAAATTGAAATTTTGTTAGAAATGTGACTTGATCTTTTTGTCTTTCTCACTACAATGGGCACTTGAAATGCCGGAATACACGTTGAAGCAGGAAACGCGCGGCGTGCTGTGGCCTATCTTGCTGAGCTTCGTAATGTTCATCCTGGCCACAGTTTTTCCGGCAACAAAACACCTGAGCCGGGATGTGTCCCCGGTAACAATCGCCTTCTTCCGATATTTCTGGGGAACCATCCCTCTCGTCCCATTCTTCATTATAGAAATGAAGAGGAAAAGACGGCGCGTGAGCGGATCGGATATTCTGGCTATGACAGGGCTCGGAGCTTTTGGGATTGCCCTGTTCTCGATTTGTTTTACCTTCGGCTTGAAGCTGTCAACAGCGTACAACGGTTCCCTGCTGATAAACAGTCAGCCGATCTTTACAACCTTCCTGGCCCCCCTTATAATCAAAGAAGATTTTTCCCTTGTCCGAATTCTTGGCGCATTGGTCGGGGGGGTTGGAGTATATTTTGTCGTCGCGGGAGGGCTGGGTGTGGGGGAGATCCTAACCCATGAGTATTTCTGGGGCAACCTGATCCTGCTCGGAGGGGCTTTGTCCATTAGTATATACAGCATCTTGCTGAAGCGATATGTCATCAAGTACGGCGGCTTTGTTCCGACATTCCTTACCATGCTTTCCGGGACCGTGTTCCTGTTAGCCGCGGCATTATTCATCACCGGAAGCGAGTTGTTTCAAGGGATTACTCTCAAGTCTTGGCCGCTGCTTATCTATATTGGTGTGGTCGGAACCGCCCTCGTGTATCCTCTGTTTAACCTGGCGCTGAAAGCCAATGGGGTTGTCCGGGCCGTGGGCTTCAAGCTGTTGATCCCGGTATTCGGTATCGCTCTGAGCGTCGTTCTGCTTGGAGAAAGGCCGGGACTGTTCACCTACATCGGCGCTGCGATCGTTATCGCCTCGGTGTACTTGATCCAGCGAGTCCCTGCCGGAGCTACAAAGGGAAAGCTGGTCTAACGTACAGTTTGCTGATGTTTGAGTTGCTTATTATTGTGAAAGAGAAAAAACACCAATCCCATTTCAAGGAGGCTTAACTGTGAGCTACGCTGAACATTTCCAAGAAATGGAGAAGGGCATTGGTTTTGCTCATGCGATCGCCGAAGCGGATCGCTGTTTACTCTGCTACGATGCGCCCTGCTCCAAGGCTTGCCCGGCGGAAACCGACCCGGCCGCGTTCATCCGAAAACTGCGCCTTCGCAACATCACCGGGGCGATCCGCACGATCAAGGAGAACAATATACTCGGAGGCGCCTGCGGAGTGCTCTGCCCGACCTCGAAACTCTGCGAGAAGGAGTGCAGCGCCACAGGTATCAGCCGGCCGATTGAGATCGGTAATATCCAACGATTCCTGGTGGAATACGGTTGGCAGATCGGTTTCAAGGTATTCGAGAAGCCGGAAGCCCGCAAGGAAAAGGTCGCCGTAATCGGATCCGGACCGGCGGGTCTGTCCTGTGCCGCGGAGCTGGCCAAAGAGGGATATCAGGTCACGGTTTTCGCAGAACGTTCCGAGCCAGGAGGAGTGATCCGATTTGGAGTTCCTGCTTATCGTTTCGATAAAAGATTCCTGAAGAACGAGCTGCAGGATCTATACGAGTTGGGAGTCGGGTTTCAGTGCAACACAAAAATCGAAGGCAAAGTTGGAGCGGAAAAGCTCCTCAGCGAAGGATACAAGGCGGTATTTCTATCCCCGGGATTGTGGGGGGCTCAACGTCTGATTCCGGGCGCTGAAAACATACGAGGTGTCTTCACCTCAGGGGATTTTTTGGTGGCCTTGAGAGAGGAGCGCTTCGAGGAACTCGGCAAACAGATCAATGGAAAGACGGTGGCGGTTATCGGCGGCGGTTCGGTTGCCATGGACTGTGTCGAATCGGCGAACAAGCTCGGAGCCAAAGATGTTTACCTGGTGTACCGACGTTCCTTCGCCCAGATGCCCGCAGAGGAGGACGAACGCCTCGAGGCTCTCAGACTCGGAGTGCACTTTCTCGTTCTCAACCAGCCTGTCGACTATCTCACCGATTCGAGCGGCAAAGTGAGCGCCCTCAAGCTGATACGCACCCAGTTGGCTGAGCCCGACGCCTCGGATCGCAGGAAACCGGTCGAAATAAAGGGTTCCGAATGGGAGTTGCAGATCGATTTCGTAGTCGAGGCGATCGGCCAGAAGCCCGATGAAACAGTGGATTGGTCCCCCGCGGTGAAGCTGGACAAAAAGGGGCTGATCGTTGCGGACCCCGTAACCAGCCAGGCTTCCGGCAAGTTGATTTTCGCCGGCGGGGATATCGTACGCGGACCCGCCCTGGTGGTTGAAGCCGTGCAGGACGGGAAGGTCGCCGCCCGGGCCATAGCCAAGGCGCTCTCTCGGTCCTAACAGGAGGAATCGAAATGACAGCAAAGAATATAGATTTATCGGTTGATTTCGCGGGGTTGAAGTTCAAGAATCCCTTTCTGCTCTCTTCATCTCCCGTATCGAACAGTGCAGAAATGGTAGCTCAGTCCTTCGAAGCCGGATGGGGCGGTGTGGTGTATAAAACCCTCGCATCAGGGCGCTGGCCGATCGTCCATCCATCCCCGCGGATGAATCCCTACCACCACGGCTCGACCAAGATGGTGGGGCTGCAGAACGTGGAGCAGATTTCCGATCGTTCTCTCAAGGACAATCTACTCGATATCCTGTATCTGAAGAAAAACTACCCGGACCACCCCATCGTGGCCAGCATCATGGGTTTCTCGACAGAAGATTGGCAGTACGTGGCCAAGGCTGCCGAAGACAACGGCGCGGACATGCTCGAATTGAACTTCTCCTGTCCCCACATGACCATCGAGGGTTCGGGTCACAAGGTAGGCCAGGCTTTTGCGCTGTTGGAAGGATTTACAGAGGCTGTAAAAAAGGTGGTAAAGATTCCCGTCATGGCCAAGATGACACCGAACATCACCGATATCACCGAGCCGGCTGTGTTTGCCAAGAAGGGCGGTGCGGATGCGATCTCGGCGGTCAACACCTTCCGCGGGATATCGGAGATCGGCCGGGACGACTGGATTCCCAAGCCCAACATTTTCGGTGTGGGCGCCGAGAGCGGCTATTCCGGTCCGGCGGTCAAACCCATCGCCCTGCACTTTATCGCCGACATGGCCAAGTGCAAGGACTTGGGTCTTCCTCTTTCCGGAATCGGCGGCATCGAAACCTGGGTGGATGTGCTGGAATATCTTCTGGTCGGTGCGACCACCATTCAGGTAACCACGGGCATTATCCACTACGGATATCGGATCGTGGAGGACATGGCCGAGGGCCTACGGGACTACATGGCTTCCAAGGGTATAAACAAAGTAGCTGATCTGATCGGCAAGGCTCTGCCCAACCTGCAGGAGACGGATCACTTCGATCTGGAGAGGCAGGGACGAGCGGAGTACAACTACGATATTTGTATCGGCTGCGGCCAGTGCTACATCGTGTGCAATGACGCGGCCGGGCAGGCCCTGGAATGGGAGGCGGAAAAGAGGCGGCCCAAGCTGATCGAGGACAAGTGTCTCAGCTGCATGGTCTGCAGCTTCGTCTGTCCCGTGCCCGGCTTGATCACCTTCAAAGAGATGCCCAAGCAGTGGCAGCGAAAAGAAACAGCTGTTATGGATCCAAGCCTGGTGAAGGAGCTGAAGTACCAGCGGTTCGAAGAAGTGGATCTGAAAAGATAGGAGGACCAAGAGATGAGTGTGCTGATAAAAAACGGTTTGATCGTAACGTCTTCCGGAAGCTACTCCGCAGATGTCTTTGTTGAGGGCGAAAAAATCAAGGTAATCGGCAGAGATCTCGAGACGGCGGTCAAAGCGGAGCAGATTATCGAGGCAAAGGGTAAGTATGTGCTGCCCGGGGCGATCGATCCGCATACCCACCTGGCCATGCCCTTTATGGGTACGACCTCAAAGGATGACTTCGAAACAGGTACGATTGCGGCAGCCTGCGGCGGCACCACCTCCGTGGTGGATTTCGTCCTGCAAAACAAGGGAGAATCCCTCCATGAGGCAGTGGAGCGGAAACGAGGAATAGCCGATGGCAAAGTGGCCGTGGACTACTCTCTGCATCCGGCCGTTCTGGATCCCAGACCGGAGGTGATCGACGAGGTCAAGAAGGCGGCCCAGGAGTACGGAACGCCGAGTTTCAAAATTTTCCTGTTCTACGATTTTCGAGTGGACGACTACACAATGATCCGACTGCTGGAAGAGACCAAGAAGTACGGCGGTTTGGTACAGGTGCATGCGGAGAACTTCGACATGGTACGCCGCTTGAACGAGACTTTCGAGAAAGCCGGAACTCTGTCCCCCATGCATCACGCCAAGGCCCATGCCATCCTGGCAGAAGAGGAGGCTGTAGATAAAGCGGCGAAGATGGTCGAGTTCACCGGATCACGGATCTATATCGTGCATCTGTCCTCCAGAGAGGGACTTTGGAAGATCAAGAAAGCCCGAGACCGGGGCGTGGAGATGTATGCCGAGACCTGCCCCCAGTATCTGACTCTGAACGAGGAGCGCTATGACGAACCGAACTGGCAGGGGGCCAAGTATGTGATGTCGCCGCCCCTACGACCCAAGGATTCCAGCGAAGAGCTCTGGTTGGGCTTGAGATACGGAGATGTTCAGACGATCGGCACGGATCACTGTCCCTTCGATTTCAAAGGTCAGAAGGACATGTTCGGCAAGGACGACTACAAGAAGATTCCCAACGGCGCGCCGGGGATAGAAACCATGATGATGCTCCTGCACAGCGAAGGAGTGGTCAAGGGTCGCATCAGCCTGGAACAGATGGTAGGTGCCCTTTCCACGAACACCGCCAAACTATTTGGTCTCAGAGACAAGGGGGAGGTCGCCGTGGGCAAAGACGCGGACCTGGTGATCTTTGATCCCAAGCAGAAGTTCACCGTATCCCAGAGCAAGCTGCATATGAACGTGGACTACACACCCTGGGAGGGGTGGGAGCTGACGGGAATGCCCTCTGCCGTGTACTCCAGGGGAAAACGGGTGGCCGAATGGGATGGAAAGCAGATGAAATTTGTCGGGAAGGCCGGGGCAGGTCGGTTCGTGAAGCGCGAACCCCGCGAGGGTTCCTGAGCGACTCCTCAGTAATTAATAAATTAATCTTCGCGAATTGAAAAAGTAGCTGGATCGCTATACTTTTATATCAGACAGAGAGAAAAACTCGTGGCCCACTAATTCCCTGGGGAGGACTGAACGTGCGTAAATGCCCACTCCTTGTATTGACTCTCCTGACAATGTCTCTTTTCGTTATCACCTCGATTTCCGCTCAGGTCGTATCGGAAAGAAAAGAAATCGCCGTCTTTAAACTCAGCTACTATCGTTTTGACATTCCCAATGCGGTTCTCGGCGGAATCGACGAAGAGATCCGCAGCGTCTTCATCAACCTGGGTCGTTTCGATGTGGTGGGTCTTACTCAGCGTCTCGAAGAGGGAGATCTGAACGAGTTTATCGACAAGATCAAGCTGTACAAAGAGGAGCAGGTGGAGATCCCCGAAGAAGTACAGATGGGGAAGGAATTCTTCACCAAGGCTGACTTCGACGGCCTGGTCGGCTCCTTCATCGTCGTGGTACCGGCTGTCGCGAACTATGTAGTCGCTCGCCTCGACACGGGGGAGTATCAGGTCAACATCAAGACTTCCTTTACCTTCGTCAATGTAGAGGAAGGTCGCACCTTCGCTCAAGCTTTCGTGGATACAGACGGGAAAGACGACAATGTCGACCTGGCCATCAAGGACGCCCTGGACGCAATTCCCATGCAGCTGACCTTTGAGATCCGCAAGATCCCCGAGTTCCAGCTCAAGACAGGCGTTATCGAAGTGAGGGGCAGTGAAATCATAATAGAGTTGGGCAGGGATCTCGGGCTGAAAACCGGGGACGAGTACGTGATCGTTTCCGGGGAGATCCTGCAGTCCGGAAAAGCCCTGACTCATGAATACGGGCTTGTCGTGATCAAAGAGGTCAGTGATGAAGTGTCGGTGGCGAAGGTAATCTACGCCAGGCCCAAGCCTCAGATCGGGGATCAGCTGCGGGAGGTGCCCCGCTTCGGCATGGACACCACACCGTACGTACACTACGCGAAGGGAGCGCTCTACCAGAAAAACCAGACCCTTCTTGTCGGTGCACGACAGGCCGTGTCCCGCGGATTCTTCGGCTTCCGGCCCCTCGTTGGTATCGAAGTTCCTCTGATCGCCAATATCGCTGCGGCTCTACCTGTAAACGTGTATATCGGTGGCGAGTACGATATCTACTTCGGCCGTTTTCAGCTCGTGCCGATGGCCGGATTGGGGGTCGGGATGGCCTACCTCTGGTATCTTAAATACGCCGATGTACCGGAAGACAAGAGATTCTTCCTTACCCATGTAGGAGGACTTGCCGGCGTTACCGCGAATTACCTCTTCAACAAGAACTTTCGTTTCTCCGTGGAACTGGGATACATGAATTGGTTTTCCTTGATACCCTTAAAGGTGTTTACAGATGACCTAACATTCCCTGATTACGACGGCCTGTTCGTGGGAGCAGGTGTGACCATCAAGTATTAACAAGAGGAGGTGGATCGAGTGAAAACCAAGTCTCTTTTAGGAATCATCGTTCTGCCATTATTATTTCTGTTCCTCATCTCCTGTGCAGGCGGACCGCCGCCGACGATCCCGGCTCCTCAGGCGGGCGGCGCCGCGGCCGCGCCGGAAGAGAAAGTATACGAGGGAGCCGGTCGGGACGCTTCGATGCTCAAAGCCATGAATATGGCCAAGATGGACGCGGTTCGAAAGGCCGTGATCGACATGATCGGAGTGGCCAACGAGCAGGCCAATCAGGAGCAGCTGCAGGAAGTCCTGTACAACACCCAGAATCCCAACGCCTTTGTAAACAACGAAACTTTCGAGACTCTCCGTAAAGACAAGATCGGGGATGAGTATGTCTTCGAAGCCCGGGTGGCCGTGAAGATGCGGGCCGTGGAGAGCACCCTCAAGGCCCATGGACTGTACGGCGAGGCGGTAAGCACGCAGGACAAGACGGGCGAGGCTGCCACGGCTTCCGCCGAAGCTGCGAAAGAGGGCGCGGAGGCGATCGACAAGATTACGGCTCAAACCGCCGATGCAGAGCTGACCGCGGAGGAGCAGCGGATCATCGCCCGGTATGTGAACAACATGACTTATATGGTTTACTTCAATGAAGAAGCCACTGAGGATCCCTTCTATATAAAGGCGGCAGTGGGAATCGCCAACGAGTACCTCACTTCGAACGCCATCGAGGCGATCGACTACGATCAGGTGGAAGAGCTCAAGAAGGATCAGCAGATGGCCTACGAGGAGGAGACGGGAGAAAGCATTTCGATCATTCAGTGGATAGCTCAGAAATTGAACGCCGATGTTTATATCGAAATCGACGGCCGTACCAGCGGGGAGACCTCCGGGGGCAAGTACTATGGGCAGGCCAATATCACTCTCAAAGGCTTCGAAGCCTCTACGGGACGCCTTCTCGGGTCTCAACCGTGGAACAGCCCGAAGACCTTCTCCACCGCTTCGGAGCAGGCGGCTAAAATCAATGCCCTGCAGACCAGCGTGTACAAGGCCATGCCCATCGTGATCGATCAGGCCAAGGCTTATATGGCAAAAGCCCTTCAAAATGGGATCAAGTACGAACTGGTCATACAGAACACCTTGGATCCTCGTATGATGAGTGATTTCTACCGCAAGATGAGGAGAAAAGCCAGAGATATCACAACCGTCAGCCAGACCACGGAACAGAGCAAGTACAGCGTCTTCCTGATCGGATCCGTCGAGGACCTGGTCGACATGGTTTATGACGTAGCGGACACGGTTTCCGGTCTGGAAGGTATCTACCAGGTTGTTTTGCGGGGAAAAAGTGTTACCTTTAATACAGGCATGTAGGGGAGGCGTCGCCTCTGAAAGTTATAATCTTCTATACTTCTATAAAGGAGAATGTTTATGAAACATCTGTGGAAAGTGGCTGTCGTGTTGGTGGCAATCGCCGTGTTGTTCGCCTGCGGAACGAAGCCAACCCCGAAACAGGAGCAAGCGCTTAAGGTAGAGCCGCAGATTTATCCGCCCAAAGTAATCGAGCACAAGCTGACCGCGTTGGGGGGTGACGTTCCTGAGTGGATCTTTCAGTACGCCAACGGCGAAGATCTGGAGGAGAAGAGAGATTACAAGGATCAGTACGTATTCGTCTTCGAGCAGACCGGCAAAGATCTGGAGGGGGTGAAAGCCTGGACCCGCAGTTTCTCAGCGGCTACCGAAGTAGCCCGGATGGTCTCCACCCGGGTGATGAACAAGTTCGCCGGCGCCCAGGTGGGCGACAAGGACATGGTTGAAACCTATATGGAGGAGGTGGCCAAGATCCTGGCGGTGGCGGAGTATGCCGGAGCCCGCAAGAAAGACGATTTTTGGATCTATAGACAGTTTTACGATGACAACGGGGGCCCGACAAAGAAAGAGTACACCTACTATATGCTGTATACCGTTCCGCAGGAGCAGATCGATGCAGCCATCCAGAGATCTTTGGATGCCCAGAACAACAAAGAGAAGTCGAAGACCGAAGAGGAGCAGACAGCTCGAGACAGAGTGAGAGAACTGTTCACCGAAGGTCTGTAATACCAGGAAACGCTTGAGATAAAGCGCGGGCGGAAAACTCCCGCCCAGAATAAAAAAGATAGTAACGTCTCCCGGGTGGGGCGGTCTGAATAAGTCGCCCGCCCGGGACGACGTGTTTCAAGAGGAGAAGTGCATGAAAAGGGTCAGTGTAATCGTGGTTTTGTTCATCGGAGTGCTCCTGCTTCTATACACAGGTTGCGCCACCGCTCCGGACAGCGGGCAGGATACGGCGGCAGGACCTCCACCGGAGTGGGTGTTGAACCCTCCGGAAAGCGACGACCAGTACATGTATTTCACGGGCTCTGGCACTTCCGGTGCAGGCAGCCTGGCCGAAGCTGAGCAGGTTGCCCGAGGAACGGTGCTGGATGAGATTATGCGCTACCTCGGTGTGCGGATCACCTCCGAGACTACCGCGACAGCCAAGGCATCTTTGGATGATTTCCGAACCGACGTGGTGCAGCAACTAACCTCAAAATCCTCAGGACGGGTGACCGGTTTGGAGATCGCCGAGAAATGGCAGGTGGAGCAGGCCGGCGGGTTAACCCTCTATCTTCTGGCTCGGTACAACAAAGCAGATCTTTCCAAGGAGAAGCGCCGCCTGGAAGAAGTTTTCCAGGAGAAGATCGAGGCTGTTTCCGGACCCGAAAGGGAAGCTCAGGCGCTCGAGTCCCGGGGTCAGCTGTACCAGGCTGCCATTCGCTACCTCGATGCCGCTTCGGCCGCCTTCAAGTCGGAGCTGGAAAATGCGGAAATCAAATTCGAGCGAAATATAAACCAGGCCAGTGAGGCGATTCGCAGCATCGGACTGGTCAAGCTGAATAACAATCTGAGCACGTTCCTGGGACAGGAGTTCGACGAACCCTTCCGGGCCAAAGTGGTCAACGGCTCAACCGCCGATGATCCGGGAGTCGAAGGTGCTGCGGTTCGGGTCGTGTATAAAGAGATGAGACAGAGCGGCCGGGCGGCTGTGCGCACCGTCCTGGTCAAGACCGATGCTCAAGGGGTGGCTTCCTTTCAGTCCCCGGCACCGAATTTTGTGGGCAAGGAGCAGATCTCCATGTCCCTCGATGTCAGCGATGCTCTGGAGTCCCTGCTCGATGTTCCGGACGAGCTGTACAGCCAGGTGGAGGGATTCGAGCAGCTCGTTTTATCGAAGAAGGTCACCTTTTCTCTGGAGTCCCTGTCCATGGCCTCTGGAATCAGCACAGGCGTTGCCGTGTTTGACCTCGATGCGTCGGGGAACCCCATAGCTCTCACCGAAACCTCGGCGGGATTGCTGGAGAAGCTGGGACAGGCGGGATTCCAGGTCAACAATCTGCCGGTAGCGGCAACCAACGTAGCCGGACGCTCCAACGCTCAAGTCGCTCAATTTTTAAACAACAACTTCGGAGCCCAGGTAGAGAGGGCCGTCTTCGGTACGGCGAAGATTTCCGATCACTCCCAGGACAAAGATACCGTTATTATTCAAGTAACCGGTACTGTGACCGTTGTCGAGCTGTCCACGGGGAAAACACTCCTCACGGTGAATAAAACGAAACGAGCCCAGGGAACGAATGCATCGGCGGCGCTGGCGACCGCCTTTAAGAAGTTGGGAGAAGACTTCGGCGAAGCGATCATCAACCAGCTCCAGTAGGATGGACGCCGCTGTGAACAGGTGGCTTGCATTTTTTCTCGTGATATTCCTTCCTGTTCCGCTGGCTCTGTGGTGCGGCGGTGCGGAGGAATCAGCCGCATCGTCGGTCACGGGCAAGTACCTGGCGGGAAAGGGGATCATCATTCCCCCTTCCCACGTGCACATCAACTCGTACATCGCTCATATCGACTACAACTACCCGGATCCGGTTGGAGAAACTGAAGATCTGGGTGTAACCCTCTACTCGGGGCACCAGCAGATCTCCACGGGCGGCCAGGAGGAGCTGGTCCAGATCGGCATCCAGGGCCGTAAGCTCGAGTTCAACGCGTTGCCCCCTCTGAACGTGGCCTTCGTGATCGACAAGAGCGGTTCCATGGATGCCGCCGACAAGATGGGATGGGTCAAGGACGCCTTTGATATCTTCATCGAGCAGGTGCGGGACGTGGACTTTGTGGCCCTGGTTGTGTTCGACAACAGCGCACGGGTGATTTTCCCATCTACACAGATGAAAAGCCGGGATCAACGGCTGGAGTTCAAGAGGGCGGTCCACTCGGTTCAGGCCGGCGGCGGGACGAACCTGGTCGCCGGATTGGAGCTGGGCTACGAGCAGGTTCTGGCCAATTTCCGCTCGGTGTATACGAATCGAGTGCTGTTTCTAACCGACGGTCGCGGAGAGTCAGGCGGGATCCTGGATATGGCCGAAACCTACAAAGAGATGGTGATCAACGTTTCCACCATTGGAGTCGGCACGGACTTCGATCTGGAGCTCATGGTCGAGCTCGCCAAGAGGGGAGGCGGCAGCTCGCGCTTCATCTCCGACCGGGAAGAGATGCAGGAAACCTTTGGCAGTGAGCTAGACCGGATGGCGGTTCCGGTGGCCCGCAACCTGTCGATGACTCTGCAGCTCCTGCAACCGGTGGAGGTCCTCGGCACATGGGGATATGAGAACCGTGTCGCAGGGCCGGTGATCCACTACTCCCAGGAAACTCTGCATCACCGCGACTACGAGACGATCCTGGCTCAGATCCGAATCCTTCCCGGAGTGTCCCCAGGGATCCGAGAGCTGGCCAGCTTCACCATCGACTACGAAGACCTGGAGGGGAACAGTCGTCGATCCGGACCGCACATGCTCACCGTCGAGTTCGTCGATATGGAGCATCCGGTGGCCGGATTGTCCAGCGGACTGGTCCTACAGTCCGGTACAATGCTGCGCTTCGCGCAGAGCCTGAAGACCATTGGCGAGTTGTACTACTCCTGCACGGAGCAGATCGACGAGATCAACCGCCGGCGTGATGAGCTTTGGAGGGGGAACAGCAACGCCTCCTACGATGAGCTTACCAGCCCCGAGCTTCGTGCCCTGGAAGAAGCGGTGGCCGCTAAGATGCATCGGGCTTTGGATATCACCGTCGCGATGAAGAAGGAAGTGGCAAACGCCCGGTTGAGGCTGGACAACGAGGGCTTCGACGACGAGATCGGGATCCTGGATAAGTATATTGACATTCTCGGTGCGGAACTGGAGTGGGAGCAGCCCAGACTCACCACGGTAAAGGAGGATCTGGAGATGACACCCCCCGTCCGGGACCGCTCGCTTCAGGATCACCTGTCCAATCTGTTCCGGGAAATGACCCTGGAGCTGGGCCGTAGGCAGGGTGGTGTGGTGGCGGTATCCGGCTTTACGACCAGGACGGGCAAGCCTTCCGGTCTTGTAGATCTGCTGAACGAGATGGCGATGGTGGAGTTCGGCAGAATCGATACCATGACCCTGGTGGAGCGGGGCAAGCTGGATCTGCTACTATCCGAGCAGGAGCTGGCGTTATCGGACCTGATGGACACAGAAAACGCCATCGAGATCGGCAGGTTCCTGGCGGCGAACTATATCGTCACCGGTACGGTGATCGAAACGGCCGGTACGGTGATCGTGTTCGGCAGGGTCATCGACGTGGCTACCGGCGAGGTGGAGTCCGTAGCACAGGTGATCCTTCCCAAAGACGGGAACCTCATCCGTTTGCTGACCTAAGAGGTGGAGCTTAGGGCTGGCAGCTGTGCAGCGCCTCTACTCCCCGGATTCTTCCAGATAGTCCTTCACGATCTGCGGCGGCTCGGCGCCGGCGGGTACAAAGATGAATGAATATAACAACTGAAGAGGATGAAAGCAAAGCACAACCCACGAATTGAATGAGCACGCTGACGTGTGCTCTTAGCTGTCAAGCTCCGGAGGCAGGTGTTCCAAGCGGTTGTGATAGACCAAAGACGCATGATCCGAGTGAAAATCGATGCGGGTAATGCCGGTGTTGTGCATGGTGAACCACACACCGCTCTGTTTGGAGCCGCCGGCCAGGGCGCTCAGCACTTCGTGGTAGAAACCTCCGTGAGTCACGATGGCCACCCGGTCTTCGCTGTTCCCGTGCCGCCTGCTCAGCTCGGCGAGAAAATCTCCAGCCCGCTGCCTCCACTGCTCCTCGGTTTCCACCGGGCGGTTCCACCAGCCGTGCTCGTTCAGGGAATCGGGGAGCAGGAGATCCGGATAGTGCTCTTGAAAGTGGGAGCGGCTCTTACCGGGACGGCCGATAAGCTCCCCTGTCTGCTCGTCTTCGAGGAAAATACCCATACGCTCGTGGACCTCCGGCCAAGCCACCGGCTGGAGATCACACTTCAGGGAAACAGCCGAAGCGGTAGCTACGGAGCGGACCATCAGGGAGGTGTAGAGGTGGGTGAAGCCATACTCCCCGTCTCGACCGCCGTCTTTTGCCAGATACTCTGCCAGAATCCTCGCTTGGCGGCCGCCCAATGGGGTAAGCTCCGGATCCTCTACCCGTCCGAAAGAGGAACCGGTTCGATCGTAGAGGTCGTTGTTGGCAGACTGGGCATGCCGAATCAAGTATAGAGTCATGTCTGGTCCTTTGCGGGAAGTACCGTCTTGATCTTCCCCGGGTGATTGGAAATCAGCCCCCGAACGCCGAGGTGCACCAGGCGAGTGGCCTCTTGCGGGTCGTCCACCGTCCAGGTAAGGATCTCGCTTTGAAACACTCGTCGGATGAGAAAAGAGCTGATCAGGTTTACCTGATTTGAGCGGGGTTTCATGAAGGCAGTGGGCACGGCCAACCTTGCTTCTCCGTGACGGAGGAGCAAGGGGATGCTGGAATGTTTCGAGTATATATGGGCGGTAGGAATATCCGGGGCAAGCCTTTGGGTTGTACGGATGCAGTAAGGATTGAACGAGGAGATCAGGCAGCGATCTTCCAGTTTGTGCGAGTGGATACGCTCAAGGACCGCTTCCTCCAAACCACGGCTCCGGCGCTGTCCCCACTTCAGTTCCACGTCGTAGTAGACTTTATCCCCGAGAAGCTCGAAGACCTCATCGAGCAGAGGAATCCTCTCGCCTCGGAAAGATTTGCCGAACCACACCCCGGCGTCGAGGTCCCGCAGCTCCGAGGCCGAGCAATCCTGCACCAGAGCATCGAGACCGGTTACCCGTTTCACATTCTCGTCGTGGATGACAACGACCCGGCCGTCCCGGGTCAGTTGAACATCCAGTTCCACACCGGGAATTCTGTGCTCGAGGAGCACCGAAAAAGCGGCCAGGGTGTTTTCCGGAGCCAGGGCGGAGTAACCCCTGTGCCCGAAAAGGTATAATGGATGGGTTGAGCCGGCACTTTCGGAGGCGGGTGCGAAAATTGATCTAGGATTAATGATTGCCACCCATCTTCTTCTTCAATGCTTCCAGTGCCTGGGCTGCTTCTTCCTCCCGCAGCTTTTCCTGCAATGTGTCCGGCTCTCCTACCAGCATTTGCATCTGTGCCAGAAGGGCATCGGCATCCACCTGCAGGGAGGAGCGTATCTTCGTGGCTTTCAGCTTTTCTTTCAGCACATCCACTTTGCGCCTGAGATCCAGCTCTTCTTCGAGCAATCGTTGACAGTGGTTTTGCAGCTCGGTCACCCACTCCTCCGCTGCCCTTTTCAGAACCGGCTCCGCCCGGCTCTCGGCCAGCTTGACCCGACTTTTCCAGTGAACCAGTTCTTCTTCGGCCACGGCTCTGTCCTTCTGGGTCTTTTTCAGAGTGGTGATGAAGGCGAGCACATATTCTCGAGCGGACTCGAAGTCCATGAAATCTATTTCCGTATCTCGCATTTCCTGCTCCTGGTTTCAGGGAAAAGATACTTATAAACTGCCGGGTTGTTAAGTACAAAAACTCAGGGGCATCGAAGGGAGATCACTTGCTGCAGTTGTATTGAACGGCTGAAGTAAAAGCCGTATCTTGTCTTTGATGGACGAGGATCGGTTCTATCCGCAGGATTCGATTGCAGCTTTGGCCACCCCGTGGGGCGAGAGTGCCCTGGCGGTGCTCCGCGTATCCGGGCTGGACAGCCTTCGGCTTCTGGCTTCCGTGTTCGAGCCCGCCTCGGCAACGGGAAAAACTCTGGACGAAGTTCCGGGACATACGGTCCATCGTGGGGTAATCATCGCCCCGGGAGAGGATGGGCACCGGGAGATCGTCGACGAGGTGCTGGTTGCCGTGTATCGAGGCCCGAAGAGCTTCACCGGCGAGGATGGGGCTGAACTGTTCTGTCACGGAAGCCCGATCATCATTCGGCGCCTGCTGGGGCTGCTCGAAGAGGCGGGATTTCGCTTTGCCGGGCCGGGAGAGTTCACGTTGCGGGCATTCCTCAACCGCAAGCTCGATCTCACCCAGGCTGAAGCGGTCAACGAAGTGGTTCGAGCCAAGACGGATAGAGCTCGAGCCATCGCCCTGAATCGCCTCTCCGGCGCTATCGAACAGAAGATCGATCAGATAAAATCGCTTCTTGTCCGTTTATCCGCTGCCGTAGAGCTTCGGCTGGACTATCCTGATGATGAGATCGAGGACGGTGATAAAATAGCAGGGGAGGATGAGATTGCCCAACAGGAGTTGGAACGGCTCCTGTCCACCTACCGGATCGGGAAAATCTACCAGGAGGGGATTTCCGTCGTCCTCGCCGGCAGCACCAATTCCGGCAAATCCACCCTGTTTAACAGGATGTTGAAAGAGGATCGGGCGATCGTTTCCGAGATCCATGGAACCACCCGGGACTATCTGGAAGGGGTCGTCTCCGTTGATGGGATACCGATCAAGCTTTACGATACGGCCGGATACAGGGATCAGGCGGAGGGAGTCGAAGCGGAAGGGATGCGCCGCACCGACAGCATCGTGGGCAACGCCGACATCATCCTCTATCTCGTCGACGCCGAATCGGGATTCACCCGCAAGGACGAGGAGTTCTTGCAGAGCAGCGGCAGCGAGAAGCGGCTGCTTCCGGTCTGGAATAAGATCGACCGGCAGAGCAGCCGCTGTCCTGCAGGATTTGTGCCGATCAGCGCCAAGGAGGGGGACGGTCTGGAGGACCTGGGCCGGGGGATAGCCGAAAAAGTCCTGGCAGGAGCGGGAATGGTGGACAGCGGAGAGCCGATAATCGATTCCCTGCGTCAAAAGAGATTGTTGGAGCGGTCTCTTCAAGGGATCAAAGACTTTCGTGCCGGTTTGCGGGCCGGCCAACCCTGGGATGTGCTGGCTGTGGATCTAAAAGAAGCACTCGATGCACTCGGAGAGATCACCGGGGAGGTCACTTCTCAGGATATCTTGAACCAGATCTTCTCCCAATTCTGCGTAGGGAAGTAATCGTGGATTTTGAAGCCATTGTTATTGGCGGCGGTCATGCCGGCATAGAGGCCGCCGGTGCCCTGGCAGCTTTAAGCTACAACACCATGCTGATCACTCAGAACCTCGACTGTATCGGTAAGATGTCCTGCAATCCCGCCATCGGTGGATTGGCAAAGGGAAATCTGGTGCGGGAGATCGATGCGCTGGGCGGTCTAATGGGTCGCCTGATCGACCAGACAATGATCCAGTTCCGGATCCTCAACCGCAGCAAAGGACCTGCGGTGCAGGCGCCCAGAGCCCAGGCGGACAAAGCCCACTACAGCCTGTTGGCCAAACAGACCCTGGAACAGACAGCGAATCTCACCCTCTTCCAGGACACGGTTGTTGATTTTCTCCTCGACGGAGCGGATTCGACGATTCAGGGTGTGGTCACCGAGCGGGGAAGGCGTTTTCGAGCCCGGACCATTGTCCTGACCACCGGAACCTTTCTTGAAGCCAAGATCTTCATCGGTGAGTACAGCGCTCCGGGGGGACGGTTGGGAGAATCTCCGGCCTGCGGCTTGGGTTCCCGTCTGCGGGAGATGGGTTTTACCGTGGGCCGGCTGAAAACCGGTACCCCGGCAAGGGGACTGCGTTCTTCTTTGAATCTGCAGTGCATGGAAGAACAGACAGGAGACTCAGAAATTCTGCCCTTCAGCTTCGCCGCCGAGAGCTCGGTGCTGGATCGGCCCTCAGTTTCCTGCTACATCACCTATACGACCCCGGAAACGCATCGCATCATCCGGGAAAATCTGCACCGCTCTCCACTGTACGGAGGGAAGATCAAAGGTGTCGGGCCGCGGTACTGCCCCTCTATCGAGGATAAGGTAGTTCGTTTTCCCGATCGGGAACGGCACCAGGTATTCGTCGAGCCTGAGGGCTTGAGCACCGAGGAGGTCTACCTGAACGGAATCTCCTCTTCCTTGCCCGAAGAGGTCCAGGAGCGGTTCCTTCGTACCGTACCCGGGCTCGAAAAGCTTGAAATTCTACGCCCCGGCTATGCTGTTGAGTATGATTTCATCAATCCGACGCAGCTGTATCCCTCTTTGGAGACCAAACGGATTCGAGGTCTGTTTGTGGCCGGACAGACTAACGGAACCTCCGGGTACGAAGAGGCGGCTGCTCAAGGATTGATGGCCGGAATCAACGCAGCCTGCTATCTGCAGGGAAAACCGCCGTTGATTCTATCCCGTGCGGAAGCCTATATCGGGGTACTGATTGACGATCTGGTCACCCTGGGAACCGAGGAGCCCTACCGTCTGTTCACATCCCGAGCCGAGTATCGCCTCTGCCTTCGCCACGATACGGCGGATCTGCGCCTGCTGGAAAAGGGACATCATATAGGTCTGCAGAACAACGGGGCGGTCGAAGCTCTAGAGGCGAAACGTCGGGGTATCGAGGAAATTCGCGAGCTTCTTCGCCAGAAAAACCTCCACGCGCGGGACTGCGAAAAATTACCTGTATTCAAGAAACACATCGGCCGCACTTTGGAACATGTGCTCAAAGATCCGGAGGTCCACATGGAAGATCTACTGCTCTGCGCTGAAGGGTTAAAGGACCAAAACCCGGAATGGCTTTACTTGTGCGAGCTGGATGTGAAATACGAAGGATATATCAAACGCCAGGAGAAGCAGGTCGAGCGGTTCCGCAAGATGGAAGACCTAAAGATCCCCAGAGATTTTGACTACGACATCGCCACGGGGCTCTCTGTGGAGAGCCGGCTCAAGTTCAAAGAAATCCGCCCGCTGTCGGTCGGACAGGCATCTCGGGTTTCGGGGGTCCGCTCCTCCGACATCGCTGTGCTGCTCGTTCATCTGCGCCGCGGCGGGTACCCAAGGCAGCGGTCAGAGTCATGATAACGGGAAAGCTCACCGAGGGGGTCTGATGATCGGAAAAGTGCCCTCTATTCTCGAGGAAGGCCTTGCACAGCTCGACCTCCCCTTCAGCGTCGACCAGCTTGCCAAGCTGAACGTTTTTCTACAGGAACTCGAGCGCTGGAACAAGACATACGGTTTCGTCAAAGCTGCGGGGCAGCAGCTGATCATCCGGCATGTCCTCGATTCTCTTTCGGCCTGGCGGAAGATCGCCGGGCTCGCCCGGAGAGACCAGGTCGTGGATGTGGGAAGTGGTGCGGGATTTCCCGGTATCCCGCTGGCGGTATTCCTGGCAGACTCCCGTTTTACTCTTTTGGAACGGTCCGCGAAAAAGGCGGCCTTCCTTCGCAATATCGCAATTCTTGCCCACCTGGACAATGTCGAGGTAGAGGAGGCTCGCCTGGAGGATTTGGAACGCCGCTTCGACCTGGTCGTCTTCCGTGCTTTTACTCCTCTGCACAGGGAGATTGACGCTCTGCGGCGGATCCTGGAGCCCGGCGGTGTGATTATCGCCTACAAGGGAAAAAGAGCTCGAATCCTGGAAGAATTAAATGAAGCAGGTCTTGGCCCGAAGCAGGCGCGGATCGAGGCGGTAGAGGTGCCTTTTCTGGAAGAGGAACGTCATCTGGTGATTCTTTCTACAAATTTTTCAGAATCTTGATCAGGTTTTCTTTGTCCACAAGATCGATCATGCGGGCTTCTGCAAAACTCAGAGCTTGTTCACTGAATGTTCCGGCGGTTACGCAGACGCCGCGGGGTGCCCGTACCTCCTTTGTGTGGGCATAGAGGTCCCGGAGGAGCAACTCGCCGATCGCTCCCTGAGAGCGGACGAAGCGAAATAACACTTGATCTTCCCACTGAGCGGTCCGTACATGTGCCAGGATATCGGCGTACTCTCCCTTGCGGAGGGAGATGTTGGCCAGCTTGGTATTTGAGTTGGCAAAGTAGCGCGTGGCGATCCGCCGGCAGAGGGTAATGAACTCCGAGCTTGCCGCCATGAGGAATGTCTGTAAAAATTTGTTGGTGTTGACTTCCTGGTATTGGGCTATCTTCCCGGCCACATCTTTATAATCCGGCTGCAGGCTGTTGATCTCCTTCCACACCCTGATAGCCTTGGAAAGCTCTCCCAGCTTGAGGTTGGCCTCGGCCATTCTGTACTTCAGCTCGAGGAGGACCGGTTGAGGAACATTTTCGTGACGTGCGCCGATGTCAAAATCCTCTAAAGCCGTGTCGTATTTCTTGGCGTTGACGTTCAGGGTCCCCGAGTGCAGCGCCGATATAGCGCCGATTTTGGGATCGGTGCGGAGGCGTGAGAAAATCTTTAGAGCCCGATCACTTTGTTTCGACGCATAGTACGACTTGGCCAGTACGAACTGTGCCTTTTTGTCTTCAGGCTCAAAATCCAGAACCCGCTGCAGGACCTCGATCGCCTCTTTGTAGTTTTTCAGGACGTACAGACTGTGGCCCAAATAGCGGTTCGTTGCTACGTCGTCCGGGCGCTGACTGCGGGCTATGCCGAAGTAGCCGGATGCCTTTTGATAATCCTTGTTCGTGTATTCCATGACACCGAGGTTGAAATTGATTTCGAATTCATCCTGCCGGAGAGTGCGTGCGATCATAAGGTGTTTGCGGGCTTCCTCGGTTTTTTTCAATTTGAACGCCGACTGTCCGAGCCGCAAGTTCACCCCGAACTCATCGATATCGGGATTCCCCCCGCACAATGAGACGAGAGAGCGATAGTATTTGTAGGAATTGGGGAAGTCCTGCTCTTCAAAGGCTATCTCAGCTAAATCCTGGAGAGCCTGAACATCCCGCGGGTCCTGAGCGAGGCGACGGCTTGCTTCGCGAATCACGTTATTTCTGTCTCTGCGTTTACCCCGTTTATTCCTCCGTGTGTCTTTTTCATGGTCTCGCTTGAAAAACAGAATAACGGCGATTGCCAAAAGCCCGACAACTGCCAGAGCTATCAGGATGTAAAAAAGCAAGTCCATGCTGTTTGTATTGTCATGAAGAACAATAGGGTTGTCAAGTTTTGGTGCTACTATAGCCGACTCTATATAAAGGGGGCAGTAGTGCGACAACGCCGCGCGTTGACAAACGGGTTACGGCGAGCTACGATTTGTTTTGGGAGGGATGAGGAGGAGATTTGAAGGGTCAACAGATAGGAATCAAGCTGGCAGACGGCTCTTTCTATCCGGTGCTACCGGAGGGAGGGAGTAGCAGGAAGAAGCTGGTCCTTACCACGGTTAGGGACAATCAGGAAACCGTACAGATCGACCTGTACAGGGGCGAGGGCGAAATCGCAGAAGATACCCAATATGTTGGCAGTTTGATGATCGAAAACATTCAACCCGCTCCGTCGCAAGAACCGGAGGTTGAAGTAGTTCTTGGAGTGGATGAACAGGGCAATCTGGAAGCGGTCGCCAGTGACGCTCTTACCGGGGAGAGCCAAAGTCTTTCGGTTAGCTTGCAAGCTCTATCCGAAGGTCCGGCCGCCGTTCCGGGGTTCGAGCTGGAAAGAGAAGGGGCAGCGGCCAGAGGGGAAGGCACGAGCGAAGAATTCGAGGATTCCCTTCTTACCGGAGAAACCTATCCTTTAGCGGCTACGGATCGCCGTAAGGAGCATCTGCATCAAAAGCGCAGAAGTCCGCTCCTTCTCATCGGTTTCATTTTGCTGAGCCTGATCCTTATCGGAGGCCTTGCCTACGTCGTTTTCAGGGCCCTGGATGGGCAGCAGATTCCGCCTCTATTCGGAGGAAAGAGCGAAGCCGTAGAGGCGCCAGTATCGGGCGGAGGTACGGAAAGCGAAGAAGCAGGAAAAGTGGATGAAGCGGAATCCCAGGACACAGAACCGGCGGCGGAACAGCAGGCTGCCCAAGCCCCGGCGGCCGGCGGGACCGAAGCAGAAGCTGAAAGCGCCGCGGGTGGCCTATGGTATGAGATAAAGTGGGGGGACACACTGTGGGACATCTCCGCTACCTACTACCGCAATCCTTGGCTGTACCCGAAAATAGCTAAAGAGAACAGCATCAACAATCCGGATCTTATTTTTGCAGGTACAAAACTCTTCATTCCAGAAAATTAGTATAAGCCTATCTCTTTTATTCCTTCTTCTCTCACTGACACAGTGCAAGGCGGATAGTGTGTGGGGAATATCCCGGCCCATCTTCCTGGAGCGGCTGGCCAGGCAGGAGAACGATTTCTTGACGGATCTTGAAATCGAAGACGGGAATCTGGCGGAAGCTTTTCGTCTTGGGCCGGGAGCGCCCTACTACCTGTCTTTGATCCTGACCTCATTGGGACGCGGGCAGACGGCGGAGAAACTGCTGACACTCCAGTGGCAGAGAGGAGACTCGCCCTGGCGGGAGGAGGCGGCCCTCCTGCTCTTGAGGTTCCAGATGGAGAACGGTCGCTACGAAGAAGCCGAGACTCTGGCCAGACAGCTCCTTAGACGTGCACAGGGGCAGGGATATGCATTTCCGGCGGAGAGGGAGTTGGTGGCGGCCCTTTACTGGCAGGAGCAGGACGAGGAGGTATTGACCCTCCTCGAGGAGATGCGAAACAGCGGTGCTACCTGGGACGATGAGTTGGACCTTTTCACCGCCGTGTGCAGTCAAAGGCTGGAGAGGCAGGGATGGCGGCAGCTTTTCATCGATCTGTTTTACAGCAAGCGTACTTCGATAGTTCACTCACGGGCCTACGCGTACCTGGAGCAGGAAGGCATGCTGGAATCATTCCCACAGGCGGTCTCGCTGTTTTTCCGGGGAAAGGACCTACTGTACCAAGGGCAGAACACTGAAGCGATCGATCTGATCGAGATGTCCTTGCCGGGGCTCGAGATCGAGCGTTTCGATCCGGCTATCCTGATAGCGGAGATGGGGGCTGCCTACTTTGCCGTAGCGGGTCACAACAGGGGTGCAGAAGTTCTGTTGGATCTCTCCGAGAGGGTTTCCCCCTCCCGACGCCTCGATGCCGTGGAGATGGCGGGCAGATTGTACCGAAAGGAGGGTAACCTCTCGGAGGCGAGGCGACTGCTCTCCGAGGTGATTCGGGAAACCGACTCTCCGATACAGCGGGACAGAGCCATCTGGTTTGCCCTCGATATGGCCAGAAATCTTTCAGCAGGAGAGTTTCTCGGCCAGGTCGAGGAGCTGGCATCTGTATGGCATGAACCGGATTTTTTCAAAGCTATTCTCGAACAGGAGATCTCTCGACTGGTCGCTCAGAGGGATTGGCAGGACCTGCACGTTCTCTTCGGTCTGCTCAAAGGGTTTGGTCCGCCGGTGACAATGGCCAGGCTGGCATATGTCAACGCACGGGCCATTAGTTTGGACATGCTGGATTCCTCCAGTTCTCAAGGCGTACTCCCCCCTCAATCCCTTTTGTTGGAGGCGCGCAGTGCCGGGGAGGGCTATTACAGCTATCTTTCCGAAGCGCTCTTGACCGATATGGGGTTTCCACTTCAGTGGAGCCTTGGTGCAGCGGATCAGGCCGGCGGCTCCTCCCCCTCCGACGGAGCTGAGGAGAAAGCCGGGTCCGACGAGTCAATTGAGATCTTGATACGGGGATACTTCGAGTATGGACTCTACGAACGTGGAATGGAACTCCTCAGATCGCATTGGCGTACTATCTCCCCGGGGTTGATTCTGGATAGTGCGCTCATGCTACAGGACCGGGGGGAGTATCTGCCTTCAATTCGCCTCATGAATCTGTACATTCTGAGGAAGCCCACAGCGGTGGAGCGGAAGTATATAGAGTTTCTTTACCCGCAGGCCTTCGGCAAACAGATCAGCGGGCTGGCGAGGAGCGAGGATATCCCGGCTTCACTGTTTTTTGCTCTGGTGCGGGAGGAGAGCTACTTTGATCCACAGATCGTATCCCGCTCCGGAGCCGTCGGTCTTACCCAGTTGATGTCCGAGACTGCTGCAGATTCCGCTCGTCGGCTTCGGATGGAGGACTACGATCTGAGGGATCCCGACCAGAATCTGCGGCTGGGAGCGAATCACTTTTCCAGGCTGCTGTCCCGGCTTGAAGACATCCCAAAAGCCCTCATGGCCTACAATGCAGGGTTGTCCCGGTTGAGGAGCTGGGAGCGGACCTTCGCCGGTTTACCCACGGATCTGCTGGTCGAGGCTCTTCCCTACCCGGAAACCCGCAACTATATACGCAAGATCCTTGTTTCTGCTGTATACTACGGTGGCTTGTACTACGATCAGTCCCTCGAACAGACTGTGTTTCTCTTCTTCCCGGGGCTGAAGTGAAAATAGGGAGGGGAAGCCGTGAGCACCGTTCAATCCTTACTGCTCGGCGCACTTCAGGGAGTTGCCGAGTTCCTGCCGATTTCCAGTTCAGGTCATCTGTTGCTGCTGAGAAATGTTATGAATTTGGGGGATATTCCGCTGCTCTACGACGTGCTTCTTCACGTCTCCACGTTGATCGTGGTGGCGATCGTTTTTCGAAAGAAGATCCTTTCGATCCTGGTTTCGATCTGGAGATGGCTGGGAAGATCCATGGCGCCGGAGGATCGGGAGAATCTGAAGCTGACCCTCTATATCCTTGTTGCGACCGTGGTGACAGGAGCCGTTGGTCTGGTTCTTTCGAGTTTTGAAGAACTCTTCTTCCGGCAGCCCCGATTCGTATCTCTTCTCTTTCTCATCACGGCCCTGATTTTGATCTCAACTCTCTTTAGCCGAGGCCGGCGGGATTATCTGCAGATGGGAATCTTCGGTGCACTGATCGTGGGACTGGCCCAGGGAATCGGCGTACTTCCCGGAATCTCACGGGCGGGGATCACCATCTCCGTTGCCCTTCTGTGGGGTTTGGACAGACAGAGGGCGGGGGAGTTTTCTTTTTTGATTGCGATTCCAGCGATTCTCGGTGCTCTGCTCCTTCAGCTGCGCGAAGCGGGCTCGCTCCTCGAGGTAGTCGATCCGGCAGCCCTTGTTGTTGGATTTGCCGCCTCCTTCGCTGTCGGACTGATCTCGCTGCTTCTTCTGTTGAGAGTCGTACGGAAGGGAAGGCTGGCTCTTTTCAGTATCTACCTGGTGCCGCTGGCGGTGGTCACGTTCATCCTGTTCTGAGACCGGAGAGCCCTTTCACTCTTCTCACTTTTATTCCGATAACAGACGTAGAGGGAACTTTGAAGCGAAGTATTTCAGCACTATCTTTTAGCCTGGCCTTGCTTTTGACAGTTGTCGCCGCCGGGATACTTGTCTCGCTGCTACGAGTGCTCAATGCCCAGGAAGGTCTGCTATCGGTACCGGGGGAGTTTCTCTTCTCAACCTTTCTCTGGGCTTCCTTCTTTATTCCCGTGTACCTGATTTTTCTGGCCTTGTTTCTGCTCTCCCGACGTTTCTCCTACCGAGGTTTGTTTGTCTTGAATCTGTTTATCCTTCCCTTTATCACCGCCAGTGTCTTTCACAAGGTGGTGCTGCACGGGACCATACCCGGCTCGTACCTTCCCGATCTGATGGTCGACACCTTTGGCCGCACCCTGTCGGCCATTTTTCTCCTTCTCATCGTTTTGTTCGAGCTCTTTCTTATCTTTACCCTGCGCGGTGTTCTGAGAGCACGAGCTGTTTCAGCCGGGCCGGTGGCGGAATCGCCTGCCGATAGAGCTCGGCATCTTAAACCCAGACGGGGGCGCC
The DNA here is from genome assembly GCA_964604845.1 of uncultured Spirochaetaceae bacterium. Taxonomy (GTDB): domain Bacteria; phylum Spirochaetota; class Spirochaetia; order SZUA-6; family DRHE01; genus JAFGQJ01. Next base: position 39,693 of record CAZSBH010000009.1, on the reverse strand, counting down.
CCGCTTCAGCGAGGCCCGCTTCCGCAGAGGTCGGAGTCGGGCCGGGATCGGAGTTGCCGGAGCTGGAGGTGGTGGTTGAGGGAGGCACCCCTGTGGTGAAGCCGCGACCCGCCCCGGAGGCTGAAGCCAGGCAGCGGATCCTCTCTCAACAGAAGGTGAGTCCGCGGAGCGGTCCCGTTTCCGAAAGAAAGACGGGATCCGCGGGGGGAGCATACTCCTTCCCCATCAAGGGCCTGCTCAAGGACTATCCCGATGGGGAGTACTGGGAGATCGATGCCGATACCCGCCGTTCCGCTGAAGTGCTGATGGAGACTCTGGAGGAGTTCAAGATCAGTGCCGAGGTCACGGGAATCCGAAAGGGTCCGGTGATCACGATGTTCGAGATCCTTCCTTCTCCCGGAGTGAAGATCTCCAAAATCGTAAATCTGGCCGACAATATCGCCCTGCGCCTGGCAGCCTCCAGGGTCAGAATCGTGGCTCCCATCCCGGGGAAGCACGCCGTAGGCATTGAGGTGCCCAACAAGAGACGGGCCATCGTCTCTTTCAAGGAGATGGTCAGTCTGAAGGATTTTCAGGATGCCAGAATGGAGATTCCCATCGCCCTGGGTAAGGACATTTCAGGGGTGGCTCAGCTTATCGATCTAGCCCAGACTCCTCATCTGCTCATTGCCGGAGCGACCGGGAGCGGAAAGTCCGTCTGTGTCAACTCCATTATCTGCTCGATCTTGTACAGGAAGGCTCCGGAAGATGTTCGCATCCTTCTGATCGATCCGAAAATCGTAGAGCTGAAGGCTTACAACGACATTCCTCATCTGCTGACTCCCGTGGTAACTGCACCGAAAAAAGCCTTTCAGGCGCTGCAGTACTGCATCGATGAGATGGAACGGCGATATTCCATGCTGGATTATACGGGAGCCCGGGATATTCGCTCTTACAATAAGAAAGCGGCCAAGCACAAGCTGACCATCCAGAAGATCCCCTACTGGGTGATTCTGATCGACGAATTCGCCGATCTTATGGCCACTACGGGCAAGGAGATGGAGGCGGTATTGGCCAGGCTGGCCGCCATGGCCCGGGCGGTTGGGATTCATCTGGTCCTGGCAACCCAGCGACCGTCAATCGACGTAATTACGGGTCTGATCAAAGCCAACATCCCCTCCCGCATCGCTTTCATGGTGGCCAGCAAATTCGATTCGCGGATCATCATCGATTCCGTCGGCGCCGAGAAGCTCCTCGGACAGGGGGATATGCTCTTCACTCCGGCCTGGGACCCGATCCCCGTACGTATTCAAGGTACCTATCTTTCAGAGGAGGAGGTGGAGGCCATCACCGATCATGCCAGGACTCTTGGCGAGCCCGAGTATTTGGACGAGGAGATGTTCTTCGATGAGGATGACCAGGAGTATGAGGGGTCAGGCTCCGAAGATCCGCTGATGGACAAGGCTATCGAGATCGTCCTGGCTGCCGGGAAAGCCTCTGCGTCGTATATCCAGCGCCGGTTAAAGGTAGGCTACAACCGGGCGGCTCGGATGGTCGAAGAGATGGAACGCATGGGCATCGTCGGACCCGCCCAAGGAAGCAAACCCCGCGAGATCATTCATGTGCCCGATCGCTGAGACGGGTTTTGGTGGGGATTTTTGAAGGGACGGCCCGTCCCGACGCTCCCGATGGAACAGCCGGACAGTTTTTACAGTATCCCCGCCTGAGACAGTCCCAGTACGATGGTGGCGGCCATAAACAGCAGGGTGACCCGGCCGATCCAGCGGTGGATGTCCCGGGCTCGCTTGGCCCTGCTCGGTACTTTGCGGATCTTCAACATGAAATGTCCCAAGAAGGGGGTAAAGATCAAGAGGATGATAGTGATCCCTCCGATGTAGGAGTGAAGGACCCGCAGGTGCACCCCGGTGGTTCGATAGATCATGTATACTGCCATGCCTACACCGACCACGCCGATCACACCTCCGGTGATTCCGATCCGGCGATGGCTCTTGAGCCACCACTTCTTCCGTTTGAAGTAGCGGGGAAAAAACATACCCACCAAGAGCAGCAGGAAAGAGGTGCTCATCAGGGTCCCGTGTACCCGATACAGCAGGGCGTAAAGATCCGGTTGCGCCGTGCCTTCCGCCTGGGCCGATGCTTGTCCTCCGGTGAGGCTGATCGTAGCGGATCCCCTGCGGTTGTGGGGATCCAGATAGTTGTCTGAATCGCCGGATGCCCAAATGATCTTGTGCTCCTCCTCCTGCGACAGAGCTTTGTCGTAGGCGTCCCCGGTTTCCAGCGCGCGACTGAACTCGAAGGTGGTAATGCCCCCCTGTTCGCTTCCTGCGAAGGAGAGGATATGATGTCCTCCCCCCAACTCCTCATCCGGGGGATGGGGGCCGAACAATCCCGTGGAATAGCAGTCCAGAGCTCCCGCTTTTCCGCCGGCTTCGACCCAGCCGAAGACCATGTCCGCTTCCGCCATAGCCTGTGTTGGTTCGATCCCCAGGCATACCCAGCCCTCGGCCCGGGCTTGGATGCCGAAATGGACGGTATCTCCAGCGACCTCCCAGTACAGAAGGAAATCCCCGGCGGCGAAGGAGAGCCGGTTCCCGTACTCCCCTGCGGCGATGGTGCCGTCGATATCCACGGCGGATACGGCCGCAGCACTTCCCAGAACCAAGAGCACGGCCACGATTGGCAGGATCTGTCCTTGAATAGATCTTTTTTGTCGCGTGGTGGTCATGCGGGACAGCATATATCAGTTCTTTACGACGTGTAAACAACAGCCGTCGAAGCGGGGATGTACGGCGGTTGGACTCATAGGTGTATGCCGATGCGTTTCATCAGATTCTGAAAGCGCGGGTTTCGTTTCACGGGTATGATGAACTTGCCCATGATAGAATCTGCGTGCGGGATATTATGAACGGCATATATGAAGGAATAGTTGTGGAAGACTATCCAGATTTTCACAAAGGCTCATGTGTTCGGGTGTTACAGAAAGATGAAAAAGGAAAGCCGATTCATGTTGTTTGGGGGATTCCCAAGGGACTAGCTGCACCTACTGTACTCGTTACTGCCTATCGGCCGGATCCCGAGAGATGGAACGGCGATTTAATAGGAAGGAAGAAATGAAAAAAAAGCGTCATACAAAACTGCTTCACGAAGGTAAATGCGTCGCTGAGGTCGATGTGGACCTGGTAGGATTAGATAATTCTTGGTCCCCTTATCTTTCTGTGGAGGATGCTTACAGACTTGATGAAGTACGGGAAGCTCTGAAGAGAGATGACTTGGACCGTGCGCTTCAGCTAGCCCAAATCTACACGCTTACTCGGATCGAGAAATAGTCATCTTCCGAAAGAAGTTTGGGCCCACAGGGACTTGAACCCCGGACCAACGGATTATGAGTCCGCCGCTCTAACCAACTGAGCTATGGGCCCCGGTATCGTTCGTGCTGAAGTACTGCTGCAGCAGCGATATTATGTAAAAGAACTAAAAAAGCAGTCCCCTGTCAAGACGTTTCAAGGTTGAGAGGGAAGCTGGGTTCTATCTCTTTAAATTTTCCAACAGTAAATATCGACGGGCAAAAGACCAAGAAAAAACCCGGTTTTGGTAACCGGGCTTGTTGCTGTCCGCTTCAAAGCGTTATTCGGCGATGATGGCTTCCGCCGGGCAATCGTCCACAGCTTCCTTCACAGCACTCTCGAGATTGCTGGGTACTTCCGCGGCGATCACTTCGGCGATATCATCGCCCATTTTGAAGACATCGGGAACGCTGTCGGAACAGAGCCCACATCCCGTGCACAAATCAGGATCAATCCGTACCTTCATCGGAAACTCCTTTGAAAAATGGTATTCTGTCGGAGCAAGATTAATACAAACTCCTGCTTCCTGCAAGCCCAGGATTGCCCGACATACTACTTTTTTATATCACATTTAGCCTTGACAGAATCCTACAATTGATTATCTTTCTCTACAGGTCGCAATCTTCCGTGTAGCTGCGTTCGAGGATTGCGATATTTATTAGCTCTATGTGCGGGAGGTTGCAATGATTGCGCTTTTGATCGGAATCCTACTCATTCTGTTCGCGGTCTACTCGGTGCTGCCTTTTTCCTGGTCTTTGAACTGGTGGTCTGACGTAATTCAGTTTCTCAAGGGCGGTGTTCCCCTGATCGCCGTGTTTATCGGATTGATCTCTTTCTTCGTTGGAGTTGCCGACATCAAAGACAAGATCGAAAGTAAGAAAGAGGAAGAAGAAGACGAGGAAGAAAAGGAAGAGGTGGAGGAGAAGCAGGACAAGGATTGACAAAGTTCCTGAACTGTGCAAATATTGCCCCCTGTTTGAGTATTGTAAGGAACGTTACACAATGAAAACCATTTTTGTAAAACCGAAGGATGTAGAGCGGAAATGGTGGCTCGTCGACGCGGAGGATCAAGTATTGGGTCGGCTGGCCGCCAGAATTGCTATAGTCCTCCGCGGAAAACACAAGCCGATCTACTCGCCCCATATGGAGACGGGGGATTTTGTTGTCGTGGTGAATGCCGAAAAGGTGAAGGTAACCGGCAACAAAAGAGAAGAAAAACTGTACTACCGTCACTCCGGTTACCCCGGTGGATTGAAGACGGAAGTTCTCGGCAAGGTATTTACGAAGAAACCCACTTTCCCGTTGGAGCACGCTATAAAGGGAATGCTACCCAAGGGCAAGATGGGACGTAAGATTTTTCAGAACGTGAAGATATACGCCGGACCGGAGCATCCTCACGAGGCTCAAAAACCGGAGAAGTTAGAATTCTAGGAGTTGAGGTTTTGGTAAAAAATTTGGCCTATGGAACAGGCCGCAGAAAAACTGCAATTGCACGGGTCTTCCTTCGGGAAGGGAGCGGAAATATTAAGGTCAACGGCAAGACACCGGAGGATTATTTCCCCACGGTTCTGATGGCTCAGAATATCAAGAAACCCCTGGAGGTTACGGATACTCTTTCAAGTTTCGATCTTCTGATTACCGTTACCGGGGGTGGACAGGCGGGTCAGTCCGACGCCTGCAAGCACGGCATAGCCAGGGCTTTGGTGGCTCAGGACGAGACCAATAGACCCGCGCTTCGAGCCAATGGGTTTCTCACACGGGATAGTCGGATGGTTGAACGCAAGAAGTATGGGCAGAGGGGTGCTAGAAGAAGATTCCAGTTCTCCAAGCGATAATCTGAAGCTCGTACAGGCAGAACGCAAAGGAACCGCCGGGGAGCGCATCAAGCTCCAGCTCTCTGACGGTTCCTGTTTTTTTGTCTCCGAACAGGATCTACGGAACGAAAATATTTCTCCGTTGGACCTCATCCCCGATTTTACCATCACCAAGGCTGCAATCAGGAGACTCCAAGACGGCTGGCTTCGGCGCCAGGTTCAAGAAAAAGCGCTCAGCCTTCTGGCCCGGGCGCCCCACTCTACCTTTTCCCTGCGGATGAAACTGTTCAAGCGTGGCTACGATTCACCAAGGATCGAACAGACCCTCTCCTGGTTGACGGAAAAAGGGTACCTCGATGACAGCAGCTTCGCTGAAAGCTGGCTGAGGAGCCGCATCGATCGCCGAGCCGAGGGACGGGCAGTCCTCGTGGCCGGACTTCTTCGAAAAGGATTGACCCGGGAGGTTGCCGAGCGGGTAGTGAAGGGCTTTGTAACCGCACGGCTGGAGCACGAGAATGCGGTGAAGGCTCTGGACAAGATGCGGCGGCAAGGGGTGACGGATCAGGATAAGCTCATGAAAAAGTTGAGATCTCGGGGCTTTTCCTTTCCTTTGATTCGACAAGTATTACAGGACAATCCGAAGGGATCGACCTGAAACCGGATTGGTGTAGGGTGATCCGAAAATCGGAAAACTTCGGCGCGCCGGAGTCAAGCTCACCCGCCGCCTAACATCTGTACCGCGGGAATCTGTGCCTCGAAACTTCTCTCTAAAACGTGTCTGGCTAAGTCTATCACCTGGTACACCTGTTCTCTGTCAATGATGCTCGAATCGGAGGTAGCAACGATCCCGTCGAAAGATTTTAGAGGATAATCCGCCGATGGAAAGACGGACACGGAGTAGGGAACCGGAAGGGTACGGGAGAGTCTGCTGCGCAGCTCCTCCGCCATATCCCCGGAGAATGAAATCGGAGAATCGAGAAAAAGCTCGACCCGGGAAGGCTTCAAGGCAGTGATCAGGGACAAAATTTCGCCGATTGCTCTTTCGGTGATCTTCCCGGGCTTGTAACTGCCGTGAACGCCGGAGGAGTCTCGTACCAGACCATCGTCGGAGATGAAAACAGGAAATCCTTTCAGGTAGCTCTCCACGGTAATAAGAACGTTGTACCAGTCTACACCCAGAACATGACCCTCGACATCTCCGGCTGCTATGAGCTTGGCTTTGCGGTTCTCACAGTCGGAGTAGGAAAAGATTGCGCGGAACAGGCAATTCCGCAAAACGGAATTGAGACGGTGATGATCGCTGACCAGCTTGAGGGCGGCCTTGTCGGGATACCCGCGGTTTTTCAGGTATCTGTAGTCCTCTATGGCGTCCTGGAAAATCATCTGCCGTTGACCTAGCGGTGAAAAGTAATATATGGTAGCAACAACAAGACGAAAAGGGAAGTTGGAATGGAACAGAATGAGCAGATCTATGTTCTGATCGTCGAGGATGAGGATTCGATCCGATTGACCCTGCGGGATTATCTGAAGAACAAAGGGTACGAGGTAGTCGTGGCCTCTGATGGGGTGGGAGCGATCAAGCAGCTTCTCGACAACCGGGTGGGAGTCATCGTATCAGACTATCGCATGGATATCCTCGGCGGGGACTACTGGATCCGTTTCCTCAAAGAGTACTGCACCGACAAAAAGATCATCATAACCAGTGGTTTCCTCAAGCCGGAGTTTCCCATTCCCTTTCCGGTTCTGTATAAGCCTTTCGACTACTCCGGGCTGGAAAAGATGGTTGCCTCCGCTCTCGCTGAGCTGGAGTAGGGCGAAGGCGATGCGGGCAGCCGGGGGCGTCGCAGGCGGCGCACCGCCAGCCGGGGGCGCCCAACCGGAAGCTTCCACGCCGGAGTGAGCTGTCAATACAGCCCAGGTTAGGGTGGGCTATGCCGGAAAAGAAGAGCCCAAGCGGAAAAATCACACACAAAACACTACACGCCCGCGTCGACGGCGCTGTCCAGGGAGTTGGTTTTCGGTATTCGACGGTGCATCAGGCCCGTCGTCTCGGCCTGTGCGGGTATGTGCGCAACCTATGGAACGGAATGGTCGAGGTTGTGGCGGAAGGACAGCAGGAGAAGCTGCAGCAGTTCGAGCGCTGGCTGCGCCGCGGGCCGCCCGGAGCGATCGTACGCCGGGTGGATAGCCACTACGCCCCCTTTCAGGGGGTGTATCGTTCTTTTACAATCGAGTTTTAGCCTCTCTCCGCACAGAAAAAAGGCGCCGCCCGACGGGACAGCGCCTCAGGTTCGTTTGAATAAAATTGAGATCAGCCGCGAATGGAATAAAAGGCTTCCATTCCCGGGTAGCTGGCGATCGAACCGAGATGGTCTTCGATGCGCAGTAGCTGGTTGTACTTTGCCAACCGGTCGGAGCGGGAAAGAGATCCTGTCTTGATCTGACCCGTTTCCAGCGCTACCACCAGATCCGCGATGAAAGCATCCTCGGTCTCGCCGCTCCTGTGGGAAACAACTGCCGTGTAACCGGCTCGTTTGGCCATCTCTACCGCTTCATAGGTCTCGGTAAGCGTGCCTATCTGGTTGACCTTGATGAGGATCGAGTTGGCCACCCCTTGCTCTATGCCCTGCCTCAAACGCGCCGTGTTGGTGACGAACAGGTCGTCTCCAACCAGCTGCATTTTCTTGCCCAGGCGATCGGTCAGTAGCTTCCATCCCTGCCAGTCGTCCTCCGCCATGCTGTCTTCCATCGATACAATCGGGTACTTTTCCGCCCACTCAGCCCAGAAATCGACCATTTCCTCGGAGGAGAGCTCCCGCTTGTCCGATTTCTTGAATACGTATTTCTTTTTCCCCTTGTCGTAGAACTCGGAGGCCGCAGGGTCCAGAGCGATGAGAACATCTTCTACGGGTTTGTAACCGGCCTTGTCCAGCGCCTGGAGGATGACCTCGATCGCTTCCTCATTGGACTTCAAGTTGGGAGCGAAGCCGCCCTCGTCTCCGACGGATGTAGAGTATCCTTTGCCCTTGAGCACAGCCTTCAGATTGTGAAAAATTTCAGCCAGAGTCCTGACCGCCTCCCGGAAGGACGTCGCGCCGACCGGCATAACCATGAACTCCTGAAAGTCAACGGAGTTGTCCGCGTGGGCACCACCGTTGATGATGTTGGCCATTGGTACGGGGAGAACCGAGGCGTGGTAGGTCCCCAGATATTTATACAGGGGCAGATCGAGGTATTCCGCCGCTGCTCGCGCCGTGGCCAGGGAAACACCGAGAATCGCGTTGGCACCCAACTTCCCCTTGTTGTCCGTGCCGTCTTTGGCAATCATGGTTCGATCCACGTCAACCTGATTCAAGGCGTCCAATCCCACGATTTCCGAGGCGATCGCGTTGTTTACATTTTCTACGGCCTTGATCACGCCTTTGCCCATGTAGCGTGTCTTGTCTCCGTCCCTCAACTCTACAGCTTCGTGCTCCCCTGTGGAGGCACCGGAGGGTACCGCTGCCCGGCCCATGCAGCCGCTCTCCAGATGTACCTCGGCTTCTACCGTAGGATTTCCGCGGGAATCGAGGATTTCTCGGGCTTCGACCCATTCAATAATGCTCATTTATCTCTCCTGGTTTTCTCTTGGTATTAGGGTACAGCTGTAATATGGTAAGAGCGCGACTGCGCTGTCAAGGGAATCCCCGGCTTTTCGCGGCACCGGTAGATCGAAATACCCATGGCCTTACGGGACAGGCGGCGCTCTCGTTCTTGACCGCCGAGTAACTGAATCCTAAAATATAGTGGTCGAGCAGGGATGAGGAATGCGCTACACTAATGTATTCGGAAAAACGCTCCGCGATGTGCCCCAGTCGATCCGCACGCCCAGTCATGCCCTTCTACACAGAGGGGGCTTCATCCGGCAGATGGCCCAGGGCTTGTACTCCTTCCTGCCTCTGGGCATGAGGGTGCTGCAGAACATCCAGCGGATCATTGCGGAGGAGATGGGTGCCCTGGGAGGTCAGGAGATCTACGTTCCCGTGGTTACGCCTTCGGATATCTGGCGGCGCAGCGGACGGTTAGGCTGGATCAGCGAGCTGGTTCCCTTTCGTGACCGCCACGGAAGGGAGCTGGTTCTTTCTCCCACCCACGAGGAGGCCTTTGTGGAGCTGGTGCGGGTAGCGTTGAGTTCCTACCGCGAGATGCCCCTGTTTCTCTACCAGTTTCAGATCAAGTTCCGCGATGAGGAACGAACCAAGGATGGGTTGGTGCGGACCAAGGAGATCTACATGCACGACGCCTACTCCTTTCATCGCTCCTATCAGGATCTGAACAACTTCTTTCCCAAAACATTCACGGCCTACAAAAAGGTCTTTGACCGCTGCGGAATCGAAACCTTCGCCGGAGAGGCTGGGGTGGGTTATATCGGTGGAGAGAAATCCTACGAGTTTCTCATGCCGACGGATTCGGCGGATCACGCCATCATCGTCTGCAACAGCTGCCAATACTGCGCAAGCAAGGAGGTTGCCGTTGGGGGCAAGCAGTATATCCGGGAGGAAGAGAAAGCTCTCGAGAAGGTGCATACGCCCGGGTGTACCACGATCGACGATCTGTCGGATTTGCTCGAGCTTCCGAAAGAAAGACTGGCCAAGAGCCTCGTGTACACCACTCCTCAGGGATTGGTCATGGCCGTGGTGCGGGGGGACTACGATCTGGGACTGGAAAAGCTCTCCGGGTACCTCAAGTATCCCGCCTACCGCCAGGCCGGCAACGAAGAGCTTGCCTCTGCGGGTCTGGTGCCCGGGTTCTTATCTCCCATCGGCGTCGATCAGCAGGTCCGGATCGTGGTGGATGATGCGGTGGCCAAGTCCAGCAACCTGGTGTATGGCGCCAATGAGGAGGATTATCATCTGATCAATGGAAATTTCGGCAGGGATTTCGACAGCAAAGATGTCGCCGACCTATCCCTGACTCGAGAGGATAAGATCTGTCTCCAGTGCGGCGGCACCTTGCGGGAAATCCAGGCGTTGGAAGTTGGGCATATATTCAAACTGGGGGATTACTACACCAGAACGATGAACCTGACCTATCAGGACGAAAGGGGCGGTTCGACCTATCCCCATATGGGTTGCTACGGAGTCGGGCTGGGACGCTTGATGGATGCGGTGGTCAGGTCGAACCGCGACGAGCGGGGTATCCTCTGGCCGCCGGCGCTTGCACCTTTTCGAGCCTATCTGATGAGTGTAGGCAAGTCCTTCAGCGTGAAAAAAGCGGTGGAAGATCTGCATCAGGAACTCGGCGATCAGGCCCTCTACGATGATCGAGGAGAATCCCCCGGCGTGAAGTTCATGGATGCGGACTTGATTGGAATACCCCTTCGGATCGTGGTGGCAGCCAAACATTTAGACGAGGGAAAAGTGGAGATCAAAGAACGCAGGAGCGGCACGGTCACTCTGGTCGCGCTGGATCAAGTCAGTCGAGCTGTCGACGAGCTCCTCTCGACCGGGTAAGCACTATGGATTTTTCCCTCGACGATGAATTGATCGAACAGATCATCTTCGCCATGGAGGACCAGCAGCACAGCTACTACATCCATCGCCACAGCGGTGAATTGGTGCTGGAAGGGGAGATCGAGCAGGCCGAGGGGCAGGAGGGCATGGAAGATCCCTTCGTGCCCATCCCGGATTGGCAGCCCGTTCACGGATTTCTTTTGATGGAAAAGTTTGTGGCCCGGTTGCGGAATCCTCTGCTGCGGGAACAGCTAAGGGACGTACTGGCTTCCGGCCGGGGGGTGTTTCGCAAGTTCAAGGATATCCTGAAGACGAGCCGCGGGGCTGAACACGCCTGGTTTACCTTCAAGGAACGGGAGCTGCGGCAGGTGGTCCGTCAGTGGTACAACGATCAACGGGAGCTGGTCGGTCTGGAACGGCTGGATGAGGAGCCCGTTGAATTGGAGGACCTGGAGGACCTGTTGGGAAGTGATTTTGCCATTCTTCCCGGTCAGGAGCGGCACGTGGAGGCGGTGCGTACATTGGACGAGACAGCCTTTGCCGCCATGTTTCCCGACGCAGATGCCCGCCGGGTTGCCGATTATTGGAGAGAAAGCCGGGCGAGTCTTCCGGAACCGGGATCGGAGGGAAGTCTGGTCTTCGTAGCGGAAACGCCGGAACAGGATTTCGCCGGTTTTATTTGGGCTGTCGAACAGCCCGATCCCCTCGTCTCCGGGCGCATCCTTCAGGTGCAGCAGCTGGACGTGGTGCAGCGCTATCAGGGGATGGGTCTGGGTACGATGCTGCTGAAGCGAATCATCACGGAGGCTCGGGATCGGGGTTATCACCGAATTCGCAGCGGTCTCAGCGGCAGGGGCCTGCAGCTGGCCGCTTTCTTCGAGGAACTGGGATTTCAGCCGATCTCTCAGGTCATGGAGCTGGATCCCGCCCACTGGGAGGAGTGAGGACGGGAACGAGCCTGCGTCAACCGCGTCTTTTTTCCAGGATCGTCTGCACAGCCTCGTTGAACCCCCCAGCGGATTCTTGTTCGGTGGTGTAGGTGGGGAAGTGGTGCAGGTCGTCCAGGAAAGAACGGATGTTGGCCACGGCTATCGAGTGGCGGAGGGCGGCGAACATCGGTTCATCGTTCGGCGAATCCCCGGCAAAAACGACGCTGTCTTGGACTTCGTCGCTGGATAGATCCTGTCCCCGGTCGGCGAGAAAACGTCTGACCCCGTTAACCTTGTCAAAGCTGCCGTACCAGCAGTTGATGTGGATGCTTGAGATCTTGTAGGCGGCACCTTCCTCCTCGATGATCGAGCAGATAGTTCCGATGGCCTCTGAGCTCAGAGGGGGAAGCACGTCCTCGCAGAAATCGATGGCCAGGTCGGTTATACGAAAGGGTTGATCCGCCGCAATTCGGCTGGCCGGCACCTCTTTCAACACCCGCTGTCGCAGCCGCTCCAGCTTCTTTTGTCCCTCCACCCGGTCCCGCTCGGAGATGAGAAAAACCCGCCGCATCTTCCGCCCGTCACGATCGTAGCTGTAGTAGAAGGCGCCGTTCTCCCCGATCACCGCTGTCACCGGCCACATGCGGGCGATGTGGTCGCACCAGCCCGCCGGCCTGCCGGTAACAGGCACTACTTCGATTCCTGCTTTGTACAGCCGCCATAGCGCTGCGAAGGACTCGGCGGTCAACAGGCCGCGGCTGGTAATCGTGTCGTCGATGTCCGTGAAGAAGATCTTCAAATTCCGGCAAAGGTCACTCGGGATTTTGCGGATCGGCAGGGGATCGTTCATCTGAATGTCCTATATTTCCTTACACATCACGAGGCCGGTTTTCCGCTCCTGAAGCGGACAAGAAAGGCGAGCTTGACCAGGTAGATCACCAGCAGGATCAAGAAGTAGGGAAGGGGATCGACCTGTCGCGGCTCGAATACAAGGTCCTCCTGTGAGGAAACGGGAAAGAACTCTTGTGCAGAGAGGTTGACCGGAATTATGTCGTTTTTCCGGGTGTATACAAGGGAGGTGATCCCGGAATGCCGCGGGGAGACTTTCCATCCGGGCAATTCCTCTGCACCCGGCTGGGAAAACACGGAGGGGTGGTCGGATTCGAGGTAACTCAGATATACGAGGGGAGTCTGGCCCTCCCGGGTTCGCTCAGGATCCTGAAAGAAAAGGTGTGTGGATCCTACGGGCAACTGGGAGATACCTGCGGGCAGTTCGGCAAAGGAGGGTTGGGAGAACGAGCGCTCCAGGGGATGGATCAGAGGATTTGCCGGCGTATGGTTCTGAGGAATCAGAGTGACGTACTTGTAGTGCTGTGTGCCGAGTCTACGGATTTTCCTTGCCAGCCTCCTTCCTGTTTGCCCATCGTAGGGCAGGTCGGCGATCAGGGCTTCAGAATCGGTACCTACAACCTGGGGAAGAACATCGGCAAGAATTTCGGAGTACTTCCCGGACACCGTTGCTTCGATTCGGGGGATTTCAAGATTGTAGATATAATCCAGCCCCGGCCCCAGAATCCTGTACAGTCCCTCCTCTTTGATTTCGATCAGGGTAAGATCGCTTCCCGGGATACGCTGCTCCGGAGCCGGGATCGCTTTGTAGTCCTTCAGCTGCTCCTCGTAACGGAGGACGGCGATCGGCCTTTCGTAGTTCAATCGCTGCAGCAGAATCTGGAAACCGGTGGAAGAGAAATCGTAGTACAGCGAGGAGGGATAGAAGAAGGACTGGGCAGCGCCTCCAACTTCGACGATCTCGAGATTTGTAGTTGAAGAGGGAAAGCGATCGGTGATAAACACGACTCGCCGGAAACCCCCGTCAAAGAGTTTCTGGAGAGTGGGGATGTCGATATTGTGAAAGGTATACCGCTGTTGCAGATTATCGGCATACGTTCTTACAGTCCCGGTCAAGGCGGTTTGATCGGCCCCCTCGGGTAGCCGAAGCTCCCTGAGCCGGAACAGTTTGCTTTCACCGCGCCGCCTGTCCCAGGCAAGCAGAAACAGCCGATACCTGTCCTCACTCACCTCTCCCGAGGCCACCAGAGACAGTGCTCGTTCCAGGGGCGTTTGCACGCCCCCTTGGATCATGGAGTAAGAGCCGTCGATACATATCGCCGTACGCCGGGGCGTGAATCGTACAATCTGGGCTAAAAACATCGCCAGGACCAGGGCGAGAAGCAGATCAAAGAGAACATCGTAGTAGATCTGAAAGGTGCGCAGCAAGTAGTCCAGAACTTTTTCATCCTGGAACGATCGAAGAAAGGTGTGGGAATATACGACCCGCTGACGCCGTTTCAGTCGGACGATCAGGATCAGCAGGATCGGGATGAGAAGCGGGAATAGGTAGCTTAAGAAGCTAAACATACAGAGACTCCAGCAGCCGCCAGTAGAACGGCACCCGATCCACGGTACCTTCGATGCGGTAGTAGTGATAATTCTTGGATCGTCTATTAAAACGGGAGAGGAACTCATGCTCCAGGCGCAGCACCCGGCGTCGACTGAAAGCGTTGTAGGAGAGCAGCAGGCGTTTATCAAGCTCCTGGTCTTCGATCTCTGTCTCCGCGAACTTGAGGTCGAGCTCCTCGATGGCAGTGTAGAAATGCAGCAAAAAGCTTCTTCGGAACAGGGAGAGGATTTCCGGATGCAGGTTTCTGTCGAAGAGATCCGAAAACAGAAGAATCGTGCTGGGTTTGTAACGGCTGTCCATGGATTTCAGCACCGACACCAGATCGGTTTTCTCTTCGAAGCGCAGGCGCTCGAGGAACCTGATCACCCTGGAGATGTTCTTCTCATCTTTCACGTTCATGCAGGTTTCCAGCACACGATAGTTGAAGGCTACAAGGTTTATGGTGAAATGAAGCTTGAGGAAAATATAGGCGATCGAGGCAATGAAGGTCTTGTAGTATTCCAGATCGAAGATATTCAACGAGGCGGAGGTATCGACGAGCAGGTAGAACCGTTCGTTTTCCTCTTCGAAGAACTCTTTTATATAGAAACGATCGGTGCGTCCATAAAGCTTCCAGTCGATTTGACGCAGATCGTCGAAGGGTTGATATTCCCGTAAATTTTTCAAATCATAGGAGGTACCCTTTTTCTTGAAGATGGGATTCTCGCTCTTCACGTAGACGGGGTATTTTGCCCGAACGCTCTTCTTGGAGAAAAGGCGGCTTACAGCTTCGCATTCCTTGTCGATGGCTATCATGTTCTCGGCTTGTACCTTTTCTCCAGATCCTGCACTACCGTCTGTATGAGTTTGCCTTTGTCCAGGTTCTCCGCTTCGGCATCGAAGTTCAAGATGATGCGATGGTTCAGTACATCGTAGGCCAGCTCTTCGATATCCTCGAAGGATACGTTGATCCGATTCTCCAGCAGAGCCTTCCATTTGGCGGTCCGCAGAAGGTAAATGCCGGCCCGGGGAGAAGCTCCGTAGAGTACGAATTGCTTCACCGCCGGGACATTTGAATGTAGAGGGTGGGTGGAAACGACCAACCGGGCGACGTAGTTCTTGATGTCATCCAAGACGATGACTTCGTTTTCCAGCTCCTTAAGATCGTTCCATACCTCCGCAGGTTTTTTCTTTTCAGGACGGACGATGCGATCGGGAAATTCGTTGGTGTTGATGATTTGCTTGAGCTGGAGAAAATCCGGATAGTGAAAGTACAGCTTCATGAGGAATCTGTCGATCTGAGCTTCGGGTAGAGGGTAGGTGCCCTCCAGCTCGATCGGATTTTGGGTGGCGATCACCATGAAGGGAGACGGCAGGGCATACTCTTTTCCCAGGAAAGTAATCCGTTTCTCCTCCATGGCCTCGAGGAAGGCGGATTGGGTCTTCGGGGTTGCTCTGTTGATTTCGTCGCCCAGGATGATATTAGAGAAGATGGGGCCTTTGAAAAACTCAAAAGAACGGCCCCCGCTTTCGGATTGCTGCAGGATATTCGAGCCGATGATATCGAGGGGCATGAGATCCGGAGTGAATTGGATCCGGGAGTATCCCAGTGCGAGCAGTTCGGCGAAGGCCTTTACCATGCTTGTCTTGCCGACCCCGGGCGGCCCTTCCAGCAGGATATTCCCTCCGATCATGAGGGATATAAAGAGCCTTTTTACGATCTCCTCACAGCCAACTATCCTGTTGTTCAGAAAGCTGGAAAAATCGCTGTAGAAGTGGAGGAACTGATTCATCTTGGATTCCAGCATGCCTGTATACTCCTTTCTATCAGTTTGATGCGGGTCCTCCAGTAGAGGAGAAAAAAAACACCGAGGTTGAGTATCCCTGCTGAGTAAATCCCTGTCTCCGGCAGCCTCAGGGAGAGATGATTCAAGCCCAGGTGATACAGGACGCCGATGAGGAAGTACAAACCCATTTTTGGGATTCTTTTTGACAGAAAAGCGAGTGCATATAGTAAAGCCGTGTTTAGATGGATCGGGTAGGAGTACAGCAGCCTCTTGTAGATCGAGCTGGTCGGAAAACTGAGGAAGTACAGGATATTTTCGGTAATTCCGAAGACAACGGCGCAGAGTAGAGGAAACAGCAGCAATACACCCTCTTTCCGGTCCGGATCGGTCTGTTCGTTAAAGAGGAATTTGCTCCAAGCGGTGGAACCGGCAGCCAATGTGGCAATCACAAACAGGGCGAACTTGGCAGCTTCTTCTATTACCACATTCACCGCCATGGGACCTTGAATGCTCCCCTCCAGCAGGCGTATCAGAAGAAACACACCCACCCCCACGGGCAGAGAGCCGAGTGCAGGTACCGGCGGAAATTTGTCTCGTAGGGTCTTAAAAACGTTCATTCAGCAATTCCAGATACCGTTCCCGGATCGTGTCGAAGAGGGGATTAAAGGTGATTCGCTGGCTGGTCGGGGAAACAAAATCCGCAAACAGTGCCTCCAGGTACTTCTGTTCCCGACCTTCCACCAGGTTGCCCGTCGGAGAAAGCTGCTCGTTTCCCCTGGCCGCGAGCTGTTCCTGAACCGTCGTGTACTCTCGTAGGGGTGATTCTTTGTAGGTTCGTCCCACATCACTGGATCCCGCTTCCGCGCCGCTGCCTTCCCCGGCCGCTTCTTGACCCTTATTCCCGGGCAGTCCCCGGGGGTTTTTCGGATCCGAGTCTGATTCGCTATCCGGTACCTGGAAACCCCAGCTTGTTTCGTTCTGCTCTGCGTTTGACTCGGCCTCCTGTCTTAGATCTTCGGGACTCAGGCGTTCGATCCGATCCTTGGCAACCATCGTGTCTTCCCCGAGCAACTCTTCCAGGGCCTCGTCATCGATATTCCTTGCCGCTCTTTGCTCTATGATTTCCCCTCCCGGGGTTGCGCTTTCCTCCTCCGGTGAGGCCGAGTCGGCCGCGGGCAGCTCCTCGACCGGGAGCTCGCCAATCCTGTCTTGAAAAGAACTTCGCTCCAGCAATTTGGTTTTGATCTTCTGTGCAGAAAAGGCCGTTGTGAAGTCGCGAAGAGTGATGAAAGAGACCCCCTGTAAAAGGACAAAACCGAGCAAACACAGACCGATCAGGTAGAAATTAGCAGCAAACATGCGGAAGGGAAATACCCGACCGGACTTTTTTCTTGCCAGAAGCGATTCGACTCGACTCTGCATGAACGAGCGGTGTTCGGCCGACGCGGTTTGTAGATACGATTCGATCAGGCAGTGTTCATCTACAGCCCGGATGATGCGGCTGAGGGTTGTCTGCTCCATGCCCAGAAACAGAAACAACGGCAGGAGGGAAAGGCTGCAGAAGAACAGCAGGTGAAATACAACAAGAGATGTGTCGGCCAGAATCATTACCGTTAGAAGGGACATATAGGCGGCCAGATTGAGTAAAGCATAGGCAATGAG
Source organism: uncultured Spirochaetaceae bacterium (assembly GCA_964604845.1). Classification (GTDB taxonomy): domain Bacteria; phylum Spirochaetota; class Spirochaetia; order SZUA-6; family DRHE01; genus JAFGQJ01. The sequence goes on along the minus strand of CAZSBH010000009.1, from coordinate 22,225 downwards.
GCGATTGACCAGCCGGATTCGCAAGTACCGCCTCAGAAAGTAATGTAAGGTGAGTTCGATCTCCCTTCTAACCACGTCTCTTTAGGCTCCTGAAATAGTACAAGAGTAGTCCCACCAGTAGGGTTAAGGAAAGGGATAAAACGATGTTCTTTTCCAACAGAAGGAAAGTCCAAAACGGAGCGATGGCCAGGGCCGTCAGGAGGCGCGGGATCGATGCTGCGGGTCGGGATTTGTAGGTCTCGATGATTGAGGATACCAGAAAATTCAGGATGAACGCCAGCGCGCAGCGGAATATCAGCAGGTACGCATCTAAAACGGACAGCCCGCAGGGAACATGGAAAATAATAAAAAGTGCGGGAGTGATGATCATGACCACACCAAGGAGCTCAAGGGCCGTGAAGGCAACCAGGAAGTGTAAGAGACAAAGTACGAGCACAAGTGTCAGTACTAAAGGAGTCGAATTATAATCCCGAAGCGAGGACCACCAGTTCGGTAGAACCAGGATCAGCAGCGTAGCTGCCAGAAGGACGACCACGATCCGTTTAGTCCGGCTCATCAAGACTCCAAGACCGCAGTGGATTTACGTATTTCAGATAATACCCGTCTCCGCTCTTCTCGATTTGCGGAATTTGGTTGAACTTGACGGCAGCGGCACGACTGTAAGCCTCCAAGGCCGCCTTCTTTCTGTTCGACCGAAGTACTCGATAGCTCAGTGTCCAGTTCGACCCTTGGAAGTCAGGGGCATTGAAACGCTGCTGTTCGACAACTGGAGGGAACAGATCAAGAAGGGAGCCCTCCGCGCTGCCGCGGGTCACGGTCCGTGCCAACTCCAACTCTTCAGCTTCCAGATGTCCCGGATTGAGCCGCAACTCTAGTGTTCTGTCTTGTTCCGGGATCATAACGGACACCGGAATCCAGACGGAAAGAACAACCCCGAGCAGAATCAGGAGCGGCTTCGTTCTTCCAAGCAGGGCGAGAAAAATAATCCCGGGCAGATAGAATCCAAGCAGAAGCAGCTTGTGAACCAGGTTGAGCCGGTCGGACAGGTAGCGGCGCTCCAGGGAAATGGCGATATCCTCGACCCTGGCATTTACATAGGTAAGGTTTCTTATCGGTGAAGCGGGAATGCCGTAGAAGTCGGCTTTGGCGACAAGATCGTAGTAGCGCTTTTTAAAGGACGAAAACCATCGCCTCCGTTGCTCCAGGAGATTTGCCACGGAAGCCGGGTTCACGGAATCGAGGATCAGCAATCTGCCGGTCCAGAGACTCTCCTGCTCCGGGGAAGTGGTTCGGGATGGTGTACCCGGAGGTGCTGCAGAAATGATGTGGATCCCTCGGTTGAGAAATCCCTGCAAAGTCCCTTTTTTGATTCCTTCGATCTTCGAGGGTTCTGCAACCCCCTCTGCCCCGAGGACCAAGATATCCCCCGGCTGAAGCTGCCCGCTGGTTGAAGTGACTGTGTAGCCTGGGAGTTGGGCAAGCGTCAGTCCGGAACCGATGAAAACCGTTACCCGGTAGGGATTCCGCTGCCCGGAATACTCGAACCGTGCCGGAATCGAGCCTGAGGAGGATACCTCGATCTCCAGATTATGAATCGAATCGTCGAAATAGAAAAAAAATTCGATCCCATCGGAGTTGGTCGTATCCTCGAGCATGAACAGCGGCACTTCCTCCCCATACATCGTTGTTCCCGTGATTCTTATTCGGGTTTTCCCGAGTTTTGGCAGGCCTGTTACAACCCCCCTGTTGATGTGAAAGGGGCGCGGTTCCTCTGTGAAGGTCACCGACTGGGATTCCAGGGTCATTCCGGAGATCAAGATAAATACAACCAGGCCGACGGCTTTCACTTGACCCTCTTTCGTGAATCCCCGGCAGCTCCTCTGGACAGAAAGGTTACGGCGATGGAGATGAGGAAAAATACAACGAGGTACAATCTGGCGGAGGGTAGAGTTTTTAAAAAACGGGTTTTCAGGGCTGCAAGGGCCAAACGCGATTCCGTGGTTTGTCCCTCCATGTTGCCATTGAAGTAAACCGGGAAGCGGATAAACGGTCCACCCCGGCTGTACAAGACTGCGGTATAGCGGCCGGGGCGGGATAGGCCCACATCGGTGCTGTAGGTCAGAAGGCTCCCCGGCTCGAAGGCTCTGCGGGCTATGAGCTGATTTTCCGAATAAACGAGCAGTTCAGGGTTGACGAGCCCCTCTCCGCTCACCGTGAATGATATGTTCCTGTAGGCTTCGCCGACCCGGATGCTGATCCGATTTTTCTGGAGAATCGAATCGAAGGTGCGCTGCAAAGTGCGTACGACCGAAGTCGTGGACAGAAACTCTCCTGTATAGTAGCCGTACATATCGGAGAGCAGCATCATGACCAGCTGGCGATCCCTTTTTTCCAACAGCAGCAATGGGTCGTCGTACTGGTTTTTATACAGCACGATGCGCTCCGCTTTGGGAGTAAACAGGCTCATCCCCGCTACCCGGCTGATCTGGGTGTCTGTGAAATCGAAGATGGGAAAAAGATCCTCTCCAAAGCTCGATCGGGCAATCTCCCTGCGATCTTCGAAGATTAGAGAGGGAATCTCCTCCAGGCTGTGGACCCTATAGTAGTTGCCGCCGCTTTTCACGGCGATTCTGGTGAGCAGCCCGGCGTTGACCTCCTCGCCGACGGCCAGGGTTGAAATAGTGACATCTTCAAGCAGGGTCTGGTCGATGAGGGAATCGAAATCTCCTTCCTTTGTTTTCCCGTCTGTCAGAATAATGATATGCCTCTGGGGCATCCGTAATTCGACAAGCCGCGCCAATCCTTGCTCCAGAGCGGCAAACAGATCGGTGCCTCCCTGAGCCACGAGGGGGGCCAGCTGCACTTCGGAATTGAGGTTTTTCTTCTCTTCGAAATCGTGAAGGAAGCGGAACTGGTCCCAGAAGGTGAGGATACTGATGCGGTCCGAATCCTTTAGATTTCTTATCAACTCCAATGTCGAAACCTTGGCCAAGGACAGCTTTTCCCCTGTCATGCTGGCTGAGACGTCGAGGACGATCAGGATTCCCATATCGGGCAGGTATTTCAGGGAGCGAGGGGCCAGCTCCACCGGAAGCATTCTCTCGATCTCGGGATTATCGCCCCGGCCGCCGAACCAGGGGGAATCGCTGATGAACAGCAGAGAGGAAGATCTGAGTTCATAGATGTCCCGGAGGACCCCGGTCAGTTGTGGGTCGATGCTTTTGAGGGGGATGCCGTCAAACACCAGCAGAGGATACTGGAGAAGCTGCTCCTGCAGGGCCTGGGACAGGGGAATTCTTTTTACACTGTACAAGCCCTCGATAAAGGATGCCCGGTCACCTTTGTCGCTGATCACCAGCAACTGTGGGTCCTCGTCGGTCCGGGAGGCAATAAGAAGCCGTCTCCGAAGTATTCCGTTGCGGCCAAAGATTTCCACATCCAGGGTCGTGTCCCCCTGCGCGGGCAGGGAGGTCCGGTAGTGCCGACCCTCCGACAGTATCCCGGGTTCGAACTGGGCAACAAGTGTCCCGTTTCTGCGTATGTTCACGGATTCGTAGCTCTGGATTTCCGAAGAGAAGAGCAGATCGAAGTCCAGAGATGCTTCCTGGGAACCGTACGTGTAGGAATAGGCGAGCAACATAGGATCGTAGGGTTCGGGATTCGCCTCGATCTCGACGGGTAAACCCCGTCGTTGAAGGCGGTCGATCACGGCAATTTCCCTTGAGGTCGGATTGTGGCTGAAAACGATCTTGGCCCGGCCGAACGGGGAGGTTGCAGCGGCTATCGATGCTTCGTAGCGTTGCAGTGGGAGAGGAAATTCATCGCCGTTCTCGTCGAGGTATGCAGTGAGAGTGTCGATAGTCCGGAAATCCCCCAGGCCGCGAGGAGTTCCGCCGTTGAGAAGATAAACCCGACGGTGCTGTTTGAGCAGGGAAAACAGGAACCCGGGTTCAATGTCGCGGTCATAGACAACGAACACGGATCGCGGAAGGAATGGGGCAGGTATGTAAACCGAAACCTGAAACAGAAAAAGAAATAGGAAAACAATGGGCATAAGGTAGAGGAAATACCACTTCATCTGTGACCATAGAGAATATACACGAAGAGGCCCGGTTGGAATACAAGGGACCAGCCGGTCAGCAAGACATTAGGGTGGCAATGCCATATTTATTCTTGACTTATATGCAAAAAACGTTGATGATTTATGGTTGAACGCAGCGTCGCTGCAAGACTAACCATTCATAAAGATCTTTTAAAGGAGGATCTATGAAAAAACTTCTAATACTACTGATGGTACTGTTCGTCGCCGCCATGGGCTTTGCCGGCGGGAAAGGCGAGGAAGCACCTGCCATGGAGAAGGCAGCCCCGGCGGCGGAGGCGGCCAAGGAACCGGTTGTCTTCCGGGTTGCCAGCGGCGCCGAGCCGCCCACGTTGGACCCGTCCTTAAGTGAAGACACCACCTCCCACACGATCCTGTTGGGACTGTTCGAGGGTCTTCTGATTTCCGATCCCAAGACAAACGACGGGATTCCCGGGATGGCGACGAGTTGGACGGTAAGCGCCGATCAGACCGTTTACACCTTCAAGCTCCGCAAAGCCACCTGGAGCGACGGGGTGCCCATTACCGCCCAGACCTTCGTGGATTCCTGGCTGCGGACCCTGAATCCGGACACCGCTTCGCCCTACGCCTGGCTGATGGGTATGGCCGTGGAAGGCGCCGACGCCTACAACTCCGGCGATGCCGGACCCGAAGCGGTGAAGATCCGCGCGGTGGACGATTACACCTTCGAAGTCACAATGGTGGGTCCGCTCCCCTACGTAACCAGCATGCTTCCCCACACCGTGTTCGCGGTTCTGCCGCTGCACGTGATCGAGAAGTACGGCGAAAACTGGGTCCTGCCCGGCAACATGGTCTCCAACGGACCCTTCGTGCTCGAAACGTGGAAACCCCAGGAGATCCTGACCGTTGTGCGCAATCCCAAGTACTACGATGCTGCAATGGTAAAGCTCGACAGGATCGAGTACTATCCCAGCGACGACAGCAACACCCGCCTGAACATGTACCTGGCCGGAGAGGTCGACTTCATGGATGACGGGATTCCCACCGACCAGATCGATGCCCTGAAGACCCGGGATGACTTTCATGTTGTTCCCGCGCTGGCTACCTACTTCTACGAATTCAATCACACCGAGCCGCCCTTCAACAATGTCAAGCTGCGCAAAGCCCTGGCCATGGCAATCGACAAGCAGACCCTGGTCGAGCGCGTATCCCGCGGCGGCCAGGTGCCCGCAAACGTGGTCGTTCCGAAAATGGCCAACTACACCAGCCCCAAAGGTCCTGGTTATAACGTGGAGATGGCCAAACAGCTTCTGGCTGAAGCGGGTTATCCCGGCGGCAAGGGATTCCCCAAAGTGACCATTCTCTACAACACCGTGGAAGCTCACAAGAAGATCGCCGAGTACATCCAGCAGCAGTGGGAGCAGAACCTGGGCATCTCGATGTCCATCGAGAACGCCGAGTGGAAGACGGTTCTGGCACGGGGCAAGGAGCAGGACTTCCAGATCTTGCGCATGGGCTGGATCGGCGACTACATCGATCCCAACACCTTCCTCGAGCTGTTCCAGACCGATGCAGGCCAGAACTACGGCAAGTACTCCAACCCCGAGTTCGACAAGCTGATCCAGGAAGCGGCCCGTATGGCGCCGGGACCGGAGCGTATGGCCAAGCTCGCCAAGGCCGAGGAGATCTTCATTGTTCAGGATCAGGGTATTATTCCGATCTACTTCTACACCAACATGGACCTGATCGACACCGGCAAATGGGGTGGCTGGAATGCCACCATCCTCGACTGGCAGCCGCCCAAGTTCATCTACAAGAAGTAGCCTGAACTCGATTCATAAGGCCGGAAAGAGGGAGCCGCCCAGTGTGGCTCCCTCTTTTTACCTTGCCACGTAGCAATTTCAATTTTATAATGAACCACTCGTCAATAACCCCAGGAGATAGGTATGACCAAGTTCGTTATTCGTCGCTTCATCGGCTTGTTCCCGACCCTGTTCGTCATTATTACGATGAGCTTTTTCATCGTTAGAGTGGCTCCGGGCGGACCCTTCGACAGGGAAAAGAGACTCCCCCCCGAAATTCTGAAGAACATCGAGAAAAAGTATCACCTGGATGAGCCGTTGATGAAGCAGTACGGCCGCTACCTGCTCGACATTCTTCGCGGCGATCTGGGTCCCTCCTTCGCCTATCCCGACCACGACGTGAATTTCTTCATCTTCAACAGCCTGCCCAAATCCCTGATTCTGGGGAGCATCGCCCTGGCGATAGCGGTGGTCATAGGAGTTGGAGCAGGGATGGTCTCCTCGATCCGGCAGAATACCTGGGTCGACTACACGGCCATGTCCTTCGCCGTGATCGGCATCACGGTACCGTTGTTCGTCATCGGCCCTGTTCTGATGTATTTTTTCGCTCTGAAGCTGAATTGGCTGCCCACCTCCGGCTGGATCACCGGCCAGCACGGCTGGGTGACGATCATAATGCCCGTAATCACCCTCTCCTTTCCCTACTTTGCCTACAACGCCCGGCTCTCCCGGGCCAGTATCCTCGAGGTACTGCGTTCCGACTATATCCGCACCGCCCGGGCCAAGGGTCTGCGGGAGATCGTGATCATGTTCAAACACGTTCTCAAAGGAGCGATGCTTCCCGTTGTCAGCTACCTGGGTCCCGCCTTTGCCGGAATCATCACAGGTTCTGTGGTGGTGGAGAGGATTTTCAGGATTCCCGGACTGGGACAGTTCTTCGTCCAGGCGGCTTTCAACCGGGACTATACCCTGCTCATGGGTACGGTAATCGTCTATTCGGTGATTTTGATCATTATGAACTTTATCGTCGACATCCTTTACGGATTCCTCGATCCCCGGATTTCCTACAGCTAGAGGTGGTGGAAGTGGATACCGCAATCAAAGAGCGAAAAGATCCTTACGTGAGCGAGCTGAACCAACCGATCAAGGGAGTCAGTCTCTGGAAGGACGCCTGGCGGCGCCTGAAGAAGAACAAGATGGCCATGTTCGGTCTGGTCGTAGTTGTCATCTACGCGATCCTGTCGATCACCGCGCCGATTCTGCCGATCTATTCGTACAAGTATCAGGTGCTCGAGCATCAGTACCTGCCCCCCTCTATGAACAAAACCGCCGGGGAGCTGTTGGTGGATAGGGAGGAGACGCTTCTCCTGGCCATGGCCAAGAAGATGGGCCGCAGCGACCTCACCGATCAGGAGCGGGACAAGCTGGCCAGGCTGAAAGAGCAGGTGGCCACGGAAACCCGGGAGATCGACGGAGAAATCGTCAAGGTCCATGACCGCCGCTATATCCTGGGAACCGATTCTCTGGGCCGGGACCTGCTGGCCCGGATCATTTACGGCGGCCAGGTTTCGATCGCCATCGGCGTTATCGGCACGATTACTTCGGTGTTTATCGGGATCATCCTCGGAGCCCTGGCCGGATATCTGGGGGGTAGGGTGGACTACATCATCACCCGGATCATCGATGTAATGTACGGTCTGCCCTACATGATGCTGGTGATCATCCTGATGGCCCTATTCGGCAGAAACATTCTCAACCTCTTCTTCGCCCTGGCTATCGTGAGCTGGTTGACCGTGGCCAGGGTTGTACGGGGCCAGCTGATCTCGCTTAAGAACTCGGAGTTCGTCGAAGCCGCCCGCAGTATCGGTGCCAGCACGGGGAGGATCGTGTTCCGCCACCTGGTCCCGAATACATTGGGGGTGATCGTGGTCTTTTCCACCCTCCGGATTCCGACCTTCATCATGCTCGAGTCCTTCCTCTCGTTTTTAGGATTAGGCGTGCAGGCCCCCTTCGCCTCCTGGGGGTCTCTTGTCAGCGACGGGGTTGAAGGGATGAACCTCTACCCCTGGCGCCTGTTTTTCCCGGCCATCGTCATGGTTGTCTTTTTGTTTGCCATGAACTTCCTCGGCGACGGATTGCGGGATGCCCTCGATCCCCAGAGCAAGAACAAGCTGTAGCAGCCAAAGGAGTGACTGTAAGAACCATGAACAACGATCTGGTACTGCAGGTCAAGGATCTGCGAACATACTTCAACACCGACGACGGCATCGTGAAGGCGGTCGACGGTGTATCCTTTGAGCTGCGCACGGGCGAGACCCTCGGGTTGGTGGGCGAATCGGGCTGCGGAAAGTCTGTGTCCTGTCTATCGATAATGAAGCTGATTCCCTCTCCGCCGGGTCGGATCATGTCCGGCCAGGCGCTGCTGCAGGGAAAGAATATCTTTGATCTGTCCGTCGATAAAATCCGGCAGATCCGGGGGGGGAAGATCTCGATGATCTTTCAGGACCCAATGACCTCTCTCAACCCCTTCCTGCGCATCTCCACGCAGATGATCGAGACCATCCGCCTGCACCAAGGTTTGGACAAGATGCAGGCCAAGGACAAGGCGATCGACATGCTGCGCTTGGTCGGTATTCCCAATCCCGGGAAACGGGTTGACGACTATCCCCATCAATTTTCCGGTGGTATGCGTCAGCGGGTCATGATCGCCATGGCCCTGAGCTGCAATCCGGAGGTCCTGATCGCAGACGAGCCCAGCACCGCCCTCGATGTGACCATCCAGGCCCAAATCCTGGAGCTCATCAAGGATCTCAGTGTCGAGTTCGGCACCGCGGTGATTCTCATCACCCACGACCTGGGTGTGGTGGCGGGAATATGCAACAATATCTGTGTAATGTACGCGGGACGGATCGTGGAAAAGGCGAAGGTGGATGAGCTGTACCAAGATCCGAAACACCCGTACACGCAAGGGTTGATCAAATCCGTGCCTCGCCTCGACATGCCGGGCAAGCAGAGGCTGTACTCTATCGAAGGCCAGCCCCCGAACCTGATCGATCTGCCCGATGTGTGTACCTTTTATCCCCGCTGTGAATACGCGATGGATATCTGCCGACAGAAGTATCCTCCGGTGTTTACCGTCGAAGGGAGAGCTGTTCGCTGCTGGCTGTACAAGGAGGAGAAGTAAGTGTCGACCGACAACATGCTGCTGGATGTGAAGAATCTTAAGATGCATTTCCCCATCGAAGAGGGATGGTTGTTCAAACGCCAGGTCGGTGCAATCCGGGCGGTGGACGGTATCAATTTCAGCATCCTTCGGGGTGAAACCATGGGCTTGGTAGGCGAGTCGGGCTGCGGTAAATCGACGACGGCCCGCTGCATCGCCCAACTGTATAAGCCGACCGACGGAGAGGTTAATTTCGAGGGAAGAGATCTCTGCAAGGCTCATAAGCAGGAGCTGCTCAAAGCCCGGATGGACCTGCAGATGGTCTTTCAGGATCCCTATGCCTCCCTGAACCCACGGATGACCGCCGGAGCGATCATCGGAGAGCCGCTGTTGATCTATTCAAAAAGGGGGATTCTCAACTATACGAAGAAGGATATACAAAAGCGGGTAGAAGAGCTGATGGAAAAGGTCGGACTTTCCCGCTACTTCGTAAACCGTTACCCCCACGAGTTCTCAGGGGGTCAACGGCAGAGAATCGGGGTGGCTCGAGCGCTGGCTCTGAACCCGAAGCTCATTCTGGCGGATGAGCCGATCAGCGCTCTGGATGTCTCCATCCAGAGCCAGATATTGAACCTGCTCAATGACCTTCAAGAAGAGTTCAACCTTACCTATCTGTTCATCGCCCATGATTTAGCCGTCATCGAGCATATCTCCAACAGGGTCGCCGTAATGTATCTAGGGGTGATTGTCGAGATCGCGGATTCGAAAGTGTTGTACAAGAAGCCCCTGCACCCCTACACCAAAGCCCTGCTTTCTGCGGTACCGATCCCGGATCCCGCAGTAGAGAGGAAACGCAAAAGGATCATCCTCGAAGGAGATGTTCCCTCCCCGGACCGAGAGCGCGTCGGCTGTTACTTCTACGATCGCTGTCCCAACGCCATGCCCGACAAATGTAAGAACAACATTCCCCGGCTCAGGGAGGTGGAGGAGAACCACCAGGTCGCCTGTTTTCTCTACTTCGATCCATAGCCTTCAACGCCGGTCCAATTAGCCGCTGTCCTGAATGTCGCTCGCGTAGGAAATCCCGCAGTACTCGGCGATTGTCCGGGCAGTTGTTTCCACTCTGCTGCGATGGGAAGCCTTGTAGTTCTCCAAACGAAAATTATTTCCGTCCTTGGTCTGAAGGGACAGGGTGACGATCGGGCGGAAAGCGATGCTTCTTTTGGCCGGCTGCGCCGTCCCGGCCTTCCCTTTCACAAACTGGGAGATCTCGATTCGCTCCAGATCGTCGATCCTGTACACTTTGTTGCTGTGCAGGGCTGAAACGCCGTGCTGGTAGGTGACCTGGTCTTGTTTCTTATCGAAGATCCAGCGCTCGTGGTAGGCAGCCCCGAGAAAGGAAAGGAAACAGATAATCAGGGGTATCGTGTTTTCCCGAATAAAAATGCTTCCCGAATCTTCCTGTTTGGTGATGACCAGGGAGACGAAGATCAGCAGCCCGATGAAGAAGAGCAGGAGTTTGTAGCCCAGCGGTATCGTAAACATCAGCCGCCCGTCCGGGAGCTGTTTGAGGTGTAAGCGAAAGCCTATCATAACAAACTAATGCCTCTGTATTCGTCGGTGAATCGTACCCGATACCTCTTGTCGAGCAACCCGACGCTAGGCAGGGCGATACTCCTCTATAGCAGATCCCGTTTCCCTTGCCAAGGTTCGGAAAATCAACAATAATGAGCGCTACAATATTGTGGAGGTTTTCACGAATGGCGGAGGCTAAAAAACAGAAGCTGATTCTCTGGCAGCTGCCCATGAAGCGCGTCCTGTACGGTCTGATCCCCGCCGTCATCGCTTCTATATACTTCTTTGGATGGAGGAGCCTGGTTATTCTGGCCATCGTCAACGTGGCCGGGTTTCTCACAGAATTCATATTCCTAAGGCGGGGTAAAGAACCGGTTACCTCGGCTGTGTTTGTCAGCAACTTCATCCTGGCGCTGTCTTTGCCGCCGACGATTCCCTATTGGATGGCCGCTCTCGGCGCGGTGGTGGGGATCTTGTTCGGCAAGATGGCCTTCGGGGGCTTTGGAAAGAACGTGTTCAATCCCGCTATGGTGGGTAGAGCGTTTCTGTACATCAGCTTCGGCGGGCAGTTGACCGCTTCCTGGGCAAATCCTTTTGTCGGGTTTCCGGGGGGGTTCGCCCGCTACGGTGCCGCAGCCGCCGATATCATCGGTCAGGCTACACCCCTGTCGCAGCTGGCCAAGGGGATTCAAACTCCCTGGCTTCAGCTGATCCTCGGAAATATTTCCGGCAGCATGGGAGAAACCAGCGCTATTCTCCTGATCCTCGGGGGATTGTACATCCTCTGGAAGAGGGCCGCCGCCTGGCAGATCGTGGTGGGCGGTTTCTGTGGATTTCTCGCCACTCAGACCGTGTTCTGGCTGACCGGGTTGTCCTCCGCGGGCAATCCGCTGTACGCCCTGTTTGCCGGCAGTTTCATCTTCGGTGTATTTTTCGTTATCACCGAACCGGTATCCGCCTCTCAAGCCACCAATCCCGGGCGCTGGATTTACGGCATATTTTTTGGGATCATGGTGGTGGTGATCCGCAGCTTCAGCGCCTGGCCGGCGGCGGTGATGTTCGCAACGCTTCTGGCCAACATGTTCGCGCCCCTTCTCGACTACCTGATAAAACAACGGCGGCAGAAGAGGGAAGCAGCATGAACGACAACAAAAAGGCGAACAAGCTGCGGCGAAGCCTGTTCACGATATTTTTCATGTTCGCCGTAACCTTTGTATTCATTTCCGTGCTCTCTCTGATCTACGTCCTGACCCGGGACACCATCCGGCTCAATGAGTCCCTGGTGGTGAAACGAGCCGTGCTGTACGTTGCCGGTCTGGAAGTGCCCCAGAGCGGGATCGAAGCGGATGCCCTGTATCGGGACAGGGTAAGAGAAGTCAAGGACGGCCAGGGTGTCGTGTTGTACTACGAGATCCTAAATGCAAAGGGGGGGTCGGTTCAGAGTTACGTTCTTCCGGTTCTGGGAGCGGGGCTTTGGGGGGAGATCGAGGCGGTCGTCGGTGTGGAGAAGGATTTGAAGACCCTTACGGGGATCGAGTTCATCAAACAGAACGAAACCCCGGGCCTGGGCGGACGGATTACCGAGAGCTGGTTCAAGGAGCAGTTTCGAGGTAAACGCTGGCCGCTTCAGAGCGTGCCCGAGGGGGAGCCTACGGGTGACCAGGAGTTCCAGGCGATCACCGGGGCCACAAACACCGTCAATGGCGTGAAAGGGATCTTGAACGATCGTTTGGCCAAGGCCGAGCAAGCCATCAAGGCACCGGAGTAGGAAAGGTTATGAATTCATACAAGTTCAGACAAGTGTTCAAAGAGAATATTGGGATCAACAACCCGGTATTCGTTCAAATATTGGGAATCTGCTCCACCTTGGCGGTAACAAACGTGCTGAGGAACACCGTGGTCATGTGTGCCGGGCTGGTCTTCGTAACCGGTCTGTCCAATCTGACCGTTTCCGCCTTGCGAAAATATATCCCGGGACGGGTGCGCATGATGGTGGAGACCCTGATCATCGCCGCTTATGTCATCATCGTGGATGTGGTTCTGAAGGCCTACATCCCCGACATCTCGCGGCAGCTGGGGCCCTACGTAGGCCTGATCATCACCAATTGCATTATCATGGGACGGGCGGAGGCCTTCGCCCTCAGCAATCCTCCGGGGCTGTCCCTCGTCGACGGGCTGACCTCCGGATTGGGATACAGTTACGTACTGCTGATCATCGCATTCCTGCGGGAGTTGCTCGGGACCGGTTCGATCTGGGGCGTCCGCGTTCTCGGGGCGTGGTGGACCAACTGGAACATCATGATCATGGCCCCGGGAGCCTTCTTCATGCTGGCCCTGTTCATCTGGGTCGTGAAGGGCAACTTCATGAAGGAGAAGAAGGCGCAGGGGCCGGCTTCAACCCCCGCACCCCAGGCCGTCTCTACGGGAGGAAAGTCATGACGGAAGGATTGTACGCCTTCGGAGTGTTTTTCGCCGCTATCTTCACCAACAACATCCTGCTGACCAACTACCTGGGAATGTGCTCCTTTCTGGCCGTGTCCAGGGAGCTGAAAACCTCGGTGGGATTGGGCATGGCGGTCGTCTTTGTCATGACCTGTACAAGTGCGATCAACTGGCTGATCTACTACTTCGTGCTGGTCCCTTTCGACATCGTTTATCTGAGGTATATTGCCTTCATCATCGTGATCGCCGCTTTCGTTCAGCTGGTCGAGCTGGTGATAGAGCGCGTTTCCGATGCGCTTTACGCAGCATTGGGGATATTTCTTCCCCTGATCACGGTGAACTGCGCGATCCTCGGTGCTGTTCTTTTCATGGTGATCCGGGACTACACCTTTCTCTCCGGACTGGCTTTCGGAGCAGGCAGCGGCATCGGTTGGGCTTTGGCGATTATTGCCATGGCGGGGATCCGGACCAAGCTGAACGTCCGATCCAAGGTTCCCTTCGGGCTGACCGGAGCCGGCATTACCCTGATCATTGCGGGGATCATGGCGCTGGCCTTCATGGGTTTTGCCGGAATGATCAACATCACCTGAGCTGGAGTGAGCATGCTGATTTCATTCTTGATTGCGGTTGTCGCGATGTGCGGACTGGCCACCTTCCTTGCCCTGCTCATGGTGATCGCCGACCTGACCGTGGGCAACTATGGGGAAGTGAAGATCACCGTCAATGATGAGACAGAGATGACCGTGGAGGGGGGCAAGCCCCTGCTGGGAACTCTGATGGGGGAGAAGCTGTTTATCCCCTCAGCCTGCGGAGGGCGGGGGTCCTGTGGATTTTGTAAAGTCAAGGTGGTTTCGGATATCGGCGACTACGTGGCCACCGAGCTTCCCTGGATTACCGAAGAGGAGAAGAAGGAGAACATCCGCCTTTCCTGCCAGATCAAGGTAAAGAAGGACCTGGCCATTCAGATCCCGGAGGAGCTGTTCAACGTCAAGGAGTACAAGACCCGGGTGGAACACATCCGCGATCTGACCTACGACATCAAGGAGGTGACCCTCAGGCTGATCGATCCCGGGGAGATCAAATTCCGGGCCGGCCAGTACATCCAGTTCCAGACCCCCGAATACGAGCTGTCCTCCGAAAGTATCTACAGGGCGTATTCCTGTTCCTCCGTACCGTCGCGAAAGGATATCGTCGAGCTGGAGATCCGTCTTGTCCCCAATGGGATCTGCACGACCTACGTTTTCGAATACATGAAAGTGGGAGATGAGGTCACGATCAACGGTCCCTACGGCGAGTTTTTTCTGAGGGATACGGACAGCGAGCTGGTGTTCATAGCCGGCGGGTCCGGCATGGCTCCGATTAAATCGATCCTCCTCGACATGGCTGAGAAGGGAATCGATAGAAAAGCCACCTACTTCTTTGGTGCCAGAACCACCCGGGACCTCTTCCTGGTCGACGAGATGCGGGAGCTGGAGAAACGCCTTCCCCGTTTCACCTTCGTTCCCGCCCTGTCCGCTCCCGCCGAAGAAGAAAAATGGACCGGAGAAACCGGGCTCATCACCGAAGTGCTCGACAGGCATCTGAAAAACGGTGACAATTTGGAAGCCTATCTGTGCGGGAGCCCGGGGATGATCGATGCCAGCGTCGGTGTGCTCACCAAGAAGGGTTTCCCGGAGCAGCTGATTTACTTCGATAAGTTTGCCTGATAGGGGAGAGATTTGAACTATGAAACAGACCGTGCAGATGGACAGGATCCAGGAGAAGATGCAGCCCGGTGTGTTTACCAGAGACGGTTTTCTCGGCACAGACCGGCGTAAGCTGATCGATATCCTGGTCGAGGACGACGAGGCGGTAAAGAGGATGGATCTGACCCATCAGAGGATCGCCGAGCGGATGATCGAGCTTCGGGATGCCGGGATGAGTGGCTTGGGAGAATTTATCGATATACAACCCCACTACGAGGTGAGGGTGGGCAGCGTAAGGGGAAAGCTGCCCTGTCCCTTCGGGGATCCGGGGATCTTTCCGAAAACCAATGTCACGGTGCGTAATACCAAGCTCGGCCGGGAAGTCACCTTCACCGATATGCACATACACCTGGTCGGCTCCCACGGTTTCTACGAGGGTAAAGGGTCGCCGTTCCGCCTGGAGCCGGCTTATCTGGCGGAGACGCTGGACATTCAACCGGTCCAAGAGTGACTTGAGGGCGGAGGGAATCCGCATGACCTAGCCGCGGTTCGCACCTTTTCCTGATCAATCCATGCTTAACCCGAACAGACCCATGGCTTTGATGTGTACCTTTGGTCTGGGGTACCGGTTGAGTTCCGAGGGCTGGACCCAGCGCTGCTCCACCCAAGGAGCGAGAGGCCGCTGTTTGCGGAACAGAGCCAGATACGATCGAAAACGAATCTCGAAATGGGAGTACCTGTGCCTGACCTCCTGATTCGTGTCCAGGATGACCGTAATAGAAAGCGGAGCAAGCAGCTTGGACAAACCCTCGCCCCGGTCGGGGAAGTTCGGCAGTTCCCACAATCCCCCCAGAAGACCTCTGTCGTCTCTTCTGACCACCAGTAGAGGTACCCCGCGCCGGTGAAGCAGTCCTCCGAGCACTTCAGGCTGGGCTGCATCTCCGTACACAGCGTATAACTCCTCCAAGACCGTTTCCGGAAGAGGGGCGGGAAGTAGTACAAGCAGGCTCTCCTCGCGGACAGGAAGAGGTCTGGAAGATTCCCTCGGTGGAAACTCTTCGGTCCTGTCTTCCCGATAAGCCCTGCAGGTGTATCCGAGCGGGCAGAGGGAGCAGCGAGGTTTCGGTAAACAGACCAGAGCGCCGAGCTCCATCCAAGCCTGGTTTATCCACCCCGGATGATAGTCTACAAAACTGGCCTCCACGAACAAACGTACCCGTTTTTTCAGTGATTCCCGACTGCGCCCGGCCGGGCCGCGGTCGACCGGGCCGCTGTCAGCCAGCAGCCGGGATACCACCCGCATCACATTCCCGTCCACAACCCCGATGGGTCTGGCAAAGGCGATACTGAGTACCGCGGCGGCTGTATACTCACCGATACCGGGCAGCTGCCGGATCTGTTCCTCCGTGTCGGGAAAGCGTCCGTCCCATTTCTCGAGGATGATGCGGGCGGAGCGGTGCAGGTTGCGGGCACGGCTGTAGTAGCCCAGGCCTTCCCAGGCCTTCAGCACATCCTCCTGCTCCGCCCGGGCCAGGGATTCGAGGGTCGGAAAGGAGGTGAGCCAGCGGCCGTAGTACTCACCTACGGTATCACTTCGGGTTTGCTGGAGCATCACTTCGCTGATCCAGATTCGGTACGGATCATGCTCCTCCCGCCAGGGAAGCTCCCGCTTGTTCCGATAGAACCAGGCGAGCAGTCGGTGGCTCAGCTCAGGGAAGATGACAGAGAAAGTGGTGGGCTCGATCCCTACCGGGATTTTAGTCATCCTCTGTTACGATACGGATGTGGAGATCCTCCAGCTGGGGGGAATCTACTTCGGCCGGACAGTCGTCCATCAGACTTTGACCCACTGTATTTTTGGGAAAGACGATCACCTCCCGGATGGATTGTTCTCCGACCAGTAGCATCACCAGACGGTCCAGTCCCAAGGCAATTCCTCCATGGGGAGGCGGTCCGTACTCGAAGGCATCGAGGAGAAAGCCGAAGCGCCGCCTGGCCTCCTGCTCCGCTAGCCCTACGATGGCGAAGATGCGGCTCTGGAGCTCCGGATCGTGTACCCTGATCGAACCGGAGCCCAGCTCCGTGCCGTTGCAGACCAGGTCGTAGAGATCCCCCTTCACCATTCCCGGGTTTTTTTCCAGCTCGGGGATATAGCGCTCCTGGGGCATGGTGAACATGTGGTGAGCCGGGTCCCATTTCTCCTCCTCCTCGTTCCATTCGAAGAGGGGAAAGTCGATGATCCAGCAGAATCGGAACCGACCTTGATCGTACAGGTTCAGTTCCTTTGCCAGCTGGGACCGCAACGCCCCGAGCGACAGGCAGGCCTTCTTCCACCCCGCCCCGACCAAGAGGATCAGATCCCCCGATTTGGCGCTGAGAGCCTCGACGACCTCCTGCTGTAGAGCCTCGTAGAACTTGGAGATACCTCCCTCCAAACCGGAATCCGTCACTTTCATCCAGGCCAACCCCTTGGCTCCGTAGATCTTGGCGGTTTCCTCCAACTCGGCGATTTGTTTCCGGGAGTACTCGCCGCATCCCGGCGCAACCAGGGCTTTCACTGCACCCCCTTCTTTGAGCACTTGCCGGAACACCTGAAACTCCCCGCGCCCGGCGAGATCTTCAAAATCCTGCAGCTCGAGTTCGTAACGCAGGTCCGGCTTGTCCGACCCATAGCGGCTCATCGCTTCATCGTAGGCCAGTCGGGGAAAGGGAAGAGGAATTTCCATATTCAAGGTTCTACGAAAGATGCTGTGCATCATTCCCTCGATTACGGCGAACACGTCGTCTTTACCGACGAAACTCATCTCTATGTCGATCTGGGTGTGTTCGATCTGCCGATCCCCCCGGGCGTCCTCGTCGCGGAAGCAGCGGGCGATCTGGAAGTACTTATCGAAACCGGAGACCATGAGCAGCTGTTTGTAGATCTGCGGGGATTGAGGAAGGGCGTAGAACTTGCCTGTATGCAACCGCGAAGGCACCAGGAAATCCCGGGCCCCTTCGGGGGTAGAGCGGATCAG
Source organism: uncultured Spirochaetaceae bacterium (assembly GCA_964604845.1). GTDB lineage: Bacteria > Spirochaetota > Spirochaetia > SZUA-6 > DRHE01 > JAFGQJ01. The sequence continues at coordinate 4,481 of CAZSBH010000009.1, read as the reverse complement.
TGTCGGGGTCTCGATCTCGTAGAAACCCTGATCGTTCAGATACTCCCGGGCGGCGTAGGTGGCGTCGTTGCGAAACTGGATCTTTCTCTGCATCGAGAAAGAACGCAGATCGAGAAACCTGTACTTGAAACGCAGCTCTTCCCGGGCATCACTGCGCTCATCGATCATGAAGGGCAACGTGGTGCAGCGGGAAAGGATGCGTATATTTTCAGCCTTTACCTCTACCTCGCCGGTCGGCATCTTGGGATTCACCATGTCCTTAGGCCGCGGACGAACCGCCCCCTCCACTGCAATGCAGTATTCGAACTTGAGCTCTGCGGCCAATTCCTTCAACCCTGCCGGAGCATCCGCATCGACAACCACCTGGGTAAGGCCGTAGCGATCCCGAAGATCGATAAACTTGATTGTCCCGAAATCCCGGTGTCTGTGCACCCAGCCGTTTAGAGTTACGTTCTTGCCGACATCACTGCTCCTGAGTGCTCCGCAGGTGGCGGTTCGTTTCATCGTTTCCATGCCGATGAATCTACCATTGGAGCGAAGGGAAAGACAAGGTGAGGGCTGACAGGCGAGGGCCGCCTTCGTTGACAGGATCCGGTCTTTTGCTTAAGCTCTGAGCGCCTTTTGTTGTCATGAAAAGTCGACCCCTCCTGTTCGTTGCGATTTGTGTTATTCTCCTATTCGGCCGGGCTCTGTGCGCCCAGGAGACCGGGAGTGGGTCCAGCCCCTCGCCGAAGGATCATTACCGGGATCTTAGAATCGCCGCGGTTCAGCTGGAAATTCAGCGCTCCGATCTTCGTTCATTCTCCGCATTTCGTTCTCACATCGAAGCCCTCGTGATGCGCAGCATCGCCTTCAAACCGGATCTGATCGTGTTTCCGGAGTACACCTCCGTTTTTCTCGCCCTCATCCCCTACTATCCGGAGATCCTTGCTTCGAACAGTGCTGTGGAGGGGATTAGTCGTATAACCGCCCAGGATCCCTTGATCGGGGGTTTCCGCGATCTGTTTCTGTTCAACTCGGGGCTGGTGGAGCGGGCCATGGAGGAGATTTTTGCGGCATTCGCCCGGCAGTACAGCGTGCCCATACTAGCCGGGACGTATTTCGCCTGGAGCGGGGAGGGCCGGGAGGTGCGGCTGGTAAACAGGGCCGTGGTTTTCGATCGGGAGGGTAGAACCGCCTATACCCAGGACAAGGTCTACCTGACCCCCTTTGAAGAGCAGCTGCTGGGGATTTCCCCGGGTCTGCTTCAGGAGGCGGCTCCCGTCGTGCTGAACGGATACAGGATCGGCATTACCATCTGCCGGGATACCTTCTTCCGCCCGTGGGTGGAAGTACACTCGGGAAGCGATCTGTGGATCGATATCAAGGCTAACGGAACATCCTTCAACGGGGAAGAGCAGGAACGATTCCTTCGCGCCGTTCCTGCGCGAATCGCCGAAAGCGACATCCCCTATGGGCTCACCGTCTGCCTGACCGGAACTTTGCTGGATCTGCTCTGGGAGGGGCGATCCTCCCTGGTCAGCAAGGATCGGCAGCAGGGGTTCCGCTTTGTTGAGAGAGCAACCTCGGCTTCGGAGGAGGAGATCCTGTTTCTATCGATCGGCGATCAGCCTGAGAATCCGTCACAGAATCCGAACACAGAAGATTGACTGCAGCGATACGGGATGATTATTTTAGAAGCATGAAAGCAATTATTATAGTTTTGGTAATATTCTTTGTGTCCGGAGCGGCGCTGTTTGCCGGTGGCCGCGGTGAAAGCAAAGACCAGGGTACTGCGGGTACCACCGCTAGGGCGGAAATTGAGCCCCTTAGCTCGGAGAGACTCGCCGAGATTATTGCCGCGGGCGATGGGAATACCTACCTGGTGGACGTTCGTACCGAAGAGGAGTTCAACTCCGGGGCCATTCCCTCGGCGATCAATATTCCTTTTGACCTGATCGCCGACAACCTGCCCACGGAGGACCGTACCGCCAGGATTATCGTGTACTGCAGATCCGGCAACCGTTCAGGGATCGCCTCCGATACCCTGGAAGACCTTGGTTTCACCAACGTTCTCGATTTCGGAGGCGTGAACAACTGGAGGGGAGAGCTGGAGATAAGGGAGTAGGTTCTCCTTTACTTCTCCAACGGCAGTTCCCTGCTCCAGCGAAGATGACGTAGAGAAGCCTGAGCGATGTTGGTGATGTGATCCCCAATCTTTTCAAGATTGTCCACGAAGCTTACGAACACCAGGCCGGCTAGGATTTGGCACTCCTGGTTCTGCAGGCGGATCACGTGATTCTCTTTCATCCTGATCTGCATGGAATTCAACTTTTCCTCTTTTTCCAGGACCCGGAGAGCCGCCCGATCGTCCTGTTCGCGTAGAGTTTGAAGAACGTCATCGAACATCGCATGGGTGTGATCGGCGATTTGCTTGAGCTCTTCCAAGGCTTTTATCCCGATTTCGAGCTTCTGTTCATGCTTACGAATAGCCAATTCGATTATATTCTCAGCATGATCCCCGATTCTTTCAACGTCATTCACGGAGTGAACCAGCACCGGAATCTCTTCCGCCTCGCTTTCGTCGAGATTCCTTTCAGATATTTCTATCAAGTACTGGGTAATCTCTTTCTGAAGCAGGTCGACGGCATCCTCCTGTTTGAGCACCCTGTCTTCGAGAATAGGGTCGTGGTTGAAATAGCAGCCGATCGCACTGTCAAGGGCGTCTTTTGCCATTTCGGCCATGCGAATCAGCTCTTTGACCGCCTGTTGAATCGCCAGGGGAGGAGAATCGAGCAGGTGTTTTTCAAGGAATATCGGCGATAGCTCGAGCGAGCCTTTTTTACTCGGAGTCAGCCTGACCGCCGCTTTTTCCAACACCCGCACCAGGGGCAGAAATACGCATACCGAATTGATTACGTTGAAGACGGTGTGGGCTAAGGCAATATGGACCATGATGTTGCCCTGGGTCACCGGTCCGGGGATGAGCGCTTCGATCAGCCGCCCATACCAGCCTAGATAGACGGGCACAGCCATGTAGAGTACTCCGAATACGTTCAACAGCGCGTGAGACCGGGCGGTGCGGCGGGCATTGAGATTTGTCCCAAGGGCGGCCAACTCGGCGGTGATGGTTGTTCCTATATTTTCTCCAAGGATGATCGGGATGGCGATATGGAAGTCGATCAGCCCGGAAAACGCGAGGATCTGGAGCAGGGCAATAGTCGCGGAGGAACTTTGAAGGATGATCGTGACCAACATCCCGATCAGGATGCCGACACCCGGGTAGGAGCCGAAGTGTACGATAAAATCTCTCAAGATTGCCCGTTCCTGCAGCGGGCCGAAGGCATCCTTGATGAAGCCCAGTCCCACGAACAAGAGCCCGAATCCCAGGAGAAGCTGACCCCACCTGCGGACCTTTTGTCTCTTTCCCAGCATGGTTAAGAAAAACCCGATTCCGATAGCAGGTAGGGCGTAGCGGGTGATTTTGAATACGGCGAGAAAAGAGACGAGCCAGGCAGTCAGGGTGGTTCCAATGTTGGCCCCCAGGACTATGGAGATCGCCTGCCGCAGGGTAAGCAACCCGGCATTTACGAAGCCGACGGTCATGACCGTCGTGGCGCTGGAGCTTTGGATCAGGGCGGTAACAAAGGTCCCGATCAGCAGTCCGAAAATCGGTCTCTTTGTAATGATATCAAGGGTCTTCTTGAAGCTGTCTCCCGCGACTTTCCGCAAGGCGTCGGACATAGTCCTCATGCCGAGGAAAAACAGTCCAAGTCCCCCGACCAGAGTGAACAATATCTCGACGGTCACATCCCCTCCCTCCCCGCCTTCACTCGTAGAGAATCTTCACCGTCTGTGTTGCTCGATCAGCCGCCTTTTTTGATCTGTTCGGCGAATTTTTGTCCAAAAGACCGGGCTCTTTCGAGATCTTCTTTTGTCGGGCTGCCGTGGAACTCGAAGGAATCCTCGAGCTCCCATTTTATCGGCTCAATGATCTGTTTGATATTACGGAGGGCCCCGCCGCTCCAGCCGTAACTTCCGAACATCACAGCCTTCTTGTTAAGGATTCGCTTCACCGCGGCGTGATTCAGCACGTCCATGACAGGGGGGAACAACGCCCCTTCGTAGGTGGGCGCTCCGATCACGACTCCCCGATTGACCCAGAGAGCCGGCAGGATGTAGCTGACATGGGTGCGGGCGGCATCGAATATCTGCAGGGGAACTCCAACCTTGGTGATTCCCTGGGCAACCACGTCCATCACCCGTTCCGTGTTTCCGTACATCGAGCCGTAGACCAGAGCAATTCCGGGCTCGGTCGGCCCGGTGGCGTATTCGGCCCACTTCTTGTACAGTTCGATAATTCGTCCCGGATTGCTCCTCCAGATGAGCCCGTGGGACGGCGCGATTACTTTGACTTCGATTCCCGCCAGCTTTCCGATCGCATTGAGGGTAGGCTTGCTGAACTTGGCCACGATGTTCACGTAGTAACGCAGCGACTCCTG
>CAZSBH010000008.1:0-71017 GCA_964604845.1 uncultured Spirochaetaceae bacterium | reverse complement strand
ATTTGCCCGGGCACCATCTGGCCTTCTGCAACTTGGGCAAGGGATTGCAGGTATTCTTCGCGCAGGCGCTGCTCGTTGAATTCGTCAGCGTTTTTCATTTCTTCAGAGATCATTGCCCGTATTCAACTCCCGGTTGATTTCTCGTAAGCTTGAGGATTTCCCGTACCACTTTGTCACAAACTTCATCGATGGTCAAGTCCGATGTGTCTAAGTATAGGGCATCCGGAGCTTGGATCAGCTTTCCGACGGGTTTCTCTCTGTCGATTGCATCCCGCTGCTCGATCTCTTTACGAATCTCTTGCTCGTTCAGATTGCTGCTTGCCTGGCGATACCTGCGGGCAGCTCTGGTTTCGATCGAAGCATCGAGAAAGATCTTCAGTTCTGCATCGGGAAACACGATCGTAGCGATGTCCCTTCCCATGACGATGATATCGTTGCCTCCGGCCATGCTCCGGATTTGAGCGTTCACCCTTTCTCGGACGTCGGGAATTCTTGAATGAATTGCCGACCAGCGATCGATTCGATCCGTGTGGATTTCCGTCAACGGTCGCCCGTTCAAGAAAAGCTCATCTACGGGCATCTCAAACCGGCACTGAGAAGCAATTGCCACCACGACGTCAGGATCCTCGCGGTCTTGTCCCGAATCGAGAACCGCCTTGGAGATGCCACGGTACAACAGGCCGGAATCCAAATAACCGAAACCCGTTTTCTCCGCCACCCTCTTTGCGATCGTACTCTTTCCGGAACCCGCAGGACCGTCAATCGCCACGACCATCGTCTTCCCCTTGCCCGTGGTTGGAGAACCAGGATATCTCCTTGCGGCTGAGCATGCGATATCCTCCCGCCGGAAGGCCCCGTACTTCCACGCAACCTATGCGCACTCTGTGAATACGCTTCAAATTTACTCCGAAGTGCTGAAAAACCCGTCGAATTTCCCGGTTTTTCCCTTCGATGAGGGTCAGAACAACCTTTCTCGGCGTCTTGTACTGGTACTTCCGCAAGTGATAGATTTCGTCCGAGATTCTCAGTCCTCTTCTGTATTTCCCCAGTAAATCCTCGTCGATCGGATCTTTTGCCTCGACAATGTATTCTTTTTCGATTCTCGAAGAAGGATGAGACACGATTTTAGCGAAGGTTCCATCGTTCGTATAGAAGATGAGTCCGCTCGAGCGGAGGTCTAGCCTGCCAACGTGGAAAATCCGCACAGCAACATCCTGAAGCAAATCGAGAACAAGAGGTCTGCCCCGGCTGTCGCTGTTGGCGCACAAATACCCCGGCGGTTTGTTGACAGCCAGATATACCTTCTCCGTTTCGGGACGCAGACACCGCTTGTCTAGATACACGCGATCCGAGGCTGTAACCTTGGTCCCCAACGCGGCAGTTACCCCGTTAACCGTAACTCTTCCCTCACGTATGTAGGTTTCACAGTGCCTTCTCGAGCCGATACCGCACCGAGCCATATAGACCTGCAGCCGAATCTGTTCACTCACCACCCTCAAACTTCTCCTTATCCAATTCATCCATTTTCGGCAGATCCGCAATACTGGCCAGACGAAAGGTCTTTAAAAAATCCTTTGTCGTACCGTACTGGACAGGTTTGCCCGGGGCATCCTTCTTGCCCACTTCTTTGATCAAGCTCCGACTCAGCAACAGTTTAATCATACCATCCGCCGATACCCCGCGGATACTCTCGATTTCCTGCCTGGTCACCGGTTGGGAGTAAGCAACGATAGATAGGGTCTCCAGAGCGGCCCTTGAGAGTTTTCCTTCATTACGTTTGCCGTAATGGGGCTTCAACGTGTCCCACAGCTGCGGTTTTACTGAAAAGGCGTATCCACCCCCCAATTCTATAATTTCCAGGCCGTGATCGTCCCTAGCGTACAACTGGCGCAGTTTTTCCACCGCATCGAGAACCTCGCGGCGATTCAATCCGGTGATCCGCGCTATCACGGCTGTATCTACCGGTTCATTTTCCAGAAACAGCACGGCTTCCACCAATACGGTAGGATGATCAGACTTCATCGCGCGTTTTCGCTTCCCTTTCCTTGATAAGGATATCTCCAAAGAGCTTGTTCTGGTACACGAGGATCACTGTGGATTTTACGAGCTCCAACACGGCGAGAAAACTGCAGATCACCTCCATGATCGAGCTCTTCTTGATCACCAGGTCTGTAAACATGAACTCGCCCGCGGAGTCGAGGAGCTCATAGATCAGGGTGATCTTTTCGTTTACCGAGACCTCCTCATACATGTCAATGACACGCTCAGAGGGAAACGAGGAGAGGATCGAGGAGAAGGTTTTCAACAAATCCCATACCGTGACCTTCTCCCACAACGCTTCATCCGAAAACGGAAGAACGGGCTGAGCGCTCTTGCGCTCGATCGACCATTCCGCCTCTTGTTCCTTCGCTTCAATCAGTTCGCTCAGTTTTTTGAATTTCTGGTAGTCGATCAGTTTTTCGACCAGCTCGGTTCGGGGATCCTCCAGCTCTCCGGACAAATCGAACTCCACCGGTAGGAGCATCCGGGATTTTATATACAACAGCGTAGCAGCCATCAGATAGAAGTCGGTGATATTCTCCAAATCAATCTTCGTCGCGTAGTTGAGATACTCGATATACTGCTCGGTTATCGTGGCAATCGGTATGTCGTATATGTTGATTTCTGATTTCTTGATCAGAAACAACAGAAGGTCCAGCGGACCCTCGAAGCTTTCCAGTTTGAACTCTTGTTTTTCGGATTGAGACTTGGCTGTCATGGATTTGATATTGCCCAGAGTATATTCTCAAGAGGAGAAGATGTAAACGCCCTGTTCGTCCAGAGCCCGCAGGCTTTCCGATAACGGCCGTCCGGTTTCCGGATCTGCCAAATTCGGCCTCAATTCCAACAGCGGTATCAGCACGAACTGCCGTTCCTTCATCTGGGGATGGGGAACCGAAAGCTCTTTTTCTCTGATGATCCTCCGTCCGAAGAGAAGAATATCGATATCGATGACTCGCGGACCTTTGGGTACGTGGTTGGCTCGATCCCGTCCCATCTGGATCTCGATGCCCAGGGCACGCCGAAGGAGTTCCATGGGGGGGAGGAGGCTTCGGCCCATCACTACCATATTGAGAAAACTCGGCTGATCGAGGACATACATCGGCCTGGTTTCATATATCGAGGAACAGCGAAGCTTCCGGAGTACACTCCCAAGAGCCTCCGCCGCCCTGCCCAGGTTCTGCTCGCGTTTGCCCAGATTGCTTCCCAACGAGAGGAATGCTGTTTCGCCGTCCAAGGCCTATTTCTCCGGCACCGCCGGCTGCTCTTCCTTCTCGGCTCTTTTACCTTGGCTGGGGAACAGCAGGCTGCGCACGCTGTCCTCTATCTGCTTGTACATGTCGGGATTGCTCTCCAGGAAACCCTTCACGTTTTCCCGCCCCTGGCCGATTCGTTCCTCCCCGTAGGAGTACCAGCTGCCGCTCTTCGCTATGATGCTGTAGGCCACAGCCGCGTCGAGCAGGCTGCCGGAGGCGGATATACCCCGGCCGAAGATGATCTCCATCTCGACTCGTTTGAAAGGAGGTGCGACCTTGTTTTTGACTACCTTGACCCGCACTTTGTTTCCAATGGCCTTGTCCGTGCCTTCGGAGATAGTTTCGATTTTTCGGACCTCCAGACGGATCGAGGCGTAGAACTTGAGAGCATTCCCCCCCGTGGTCGTTTCAGGATTTCCGAACATGACGCCGATTTTCATACGAATCTGGTTGATGAAAACCAGACAGGTTCTTGATTTGGATATGATCGCTGTCAGCTTGCGCAGGGCCTGGCTCATCAGACGCGCCTGCAGGCCCATATGGGAGTCCCCCATATCTCCTTCTATCTCCGCCCTCGGGGTAAGGGCGGCCACTGAGTCCACAACGATGATGTCCACGGCGCCTGAACGGATCAGGGACTCAACGATCTCCAGAGCCTGCTCTCCGTTGTCCGGCTGGCTGACCCACAGCTCGTCAGTGTTCACTCCGAGTGCCCGCGCATACGGAGGATCCAAGGCGTGCTCCGCATCGATGAAAGCGGCGATCCCCCCCTGCTTTTGGGCTTCGGCAATGGCATGCAGGGCGAGGGTCGTTTTCCCCGACGCCTCGGGACCGTAAATCTCGACGACGCGTCCTCGGGGATACCCGCCAACGCCGAGCGCCGCATCGAGAAGAATGGACCCCGTGGAAATCGTGGGGATCTGAATCTGCCCCCCGTCCTCTCCGAGTTTCATGATCGAGCCCTTGCCAAACTGCTTCTCGATCTGCATCCGGGCCGCTTCCAGGGCTTTCAGCTTGTCGCTGCTAGGTTCAACGGGATTACTCATGGGCACGTTTTCCTTTTCGGCTAGATTTTTTTAAGGCTGCGAGCCTTTTCACGACATCTAACGGGCGTTTTCGTCCTCCCGCTTCACTCTCAAGCATAACAGTATAGACCCTCCAATTTCCCAAGGTCAAGGCGGATCGGGGGGTTACCGATAAACAAGTGACGACATGAGAAGCAGGAATATTTCCGCCGGGTTGGCATTTGCGATGCTGTGGTTCCTTCCGCTACACACAGCGGCTCAGGATTACACATCCTGGATCCGCTACTCCGACAGCAGCGACAACGAGCTGATTGTGGACATGATCGAACAGGGAGATCTGGCCATTGGACTGGAAGTTGCCGGGGCCCTGGGTCTGAGGGAAGATGTTCAGGTTCAGGAGATCATTCTCGCCGTGGGCGAACAGATAAGCCATCGACCAAGCTGGGAGCGGGAGCTGATCCTCCGAGTAATGCTGGCGTCTGTCTTCGATCCCGCCTTGGAGAGCTCTGAATTGGAGCGCCGACTCCGTGCAAACCGGAGGGGAATCGACTTTCTCGTTGCCAACCTACCCCGATTTGGACTTTCCCTGAAACGCGAGCTCATCCGCATTCTGACCTTCCTGCACCCTCCCGAGTACCTGAGTGTCCTCATGGCGGAGGGACGTCAAATAACCGAGATCATGAGGGACCAGGAGGGGCAGCTGAGCGGGGAGCAGGCTGCTTTGACCCTCACCTTCCTGGAAACGGTGGGTGCGATCGCAGACCCGGAGTTTGGCAATCTGGTGCTGTTGTTATTAGAACGTACCCGGCATATCGAGGTGGCGGAGAAAGCACGATCGGTCTCCCGCACCCTCCTGTTGAAGGACTGATCAGAAGGATTTGGTGGAATCGAGCAATATCGTAACGGGCCCGACGTTGGTGTAGCGAACCTCCATCCTGGCGGCAAACTCTCCCGTTTCCACCTGCAGCCCCTGCTCTCGTATGAGCTCTGCAAAGCGTTGATAGTACAACCTGGCCTTTTGCGGCTCCGCGGCACCCGTGTACGAAGGACGGCGCCCCTGACGGGCGTCTCCGTAAAGTGTGAATTGGGATACCACCAGCACCCCGCCTCCGGTATCGAGTACAGACAAGTTCATTTTCCCGTTGCTGTCTGTGAAAATCCTCAGATTCACGACTTTGTCTGCCAGGAACTTCAGATCCTGCTCGCTGTCCTCGGTTCCGACACCGAGATAGACCAGCAGTCCGCGGTCGATCCGCCCGCAGACTCTTCCCTCTGTGGTGACCGAACACTCGACAACCCGCTGAACTACAGCCCTCATCGTGATCGGTAAATCCTGTGGATGGACAGTCCCTGCAAACGGATGTGGCCGTTGGCAGGCGGCAGAACCTCTACCTTACCCAGAACTTCAATTCCGTCCCCGTTTTCGATCTCCGCTGCAAAATTCAAAGATACGGGAACCAGTCCCAGAAGTTCCCTTTCATCCTGGTAGCCAACCAGCAGATCAAAGGTGATCTGCCGGTCTCCGATTCGTACGTTGGCCGCCTTGCCCTGCCACACGACAAAACCGTCCGCATAGAGGGCGGGATTTTTCTGCACATCGATATAGGAGAAGGAGTCCCGGATCGTCGAGAAGTCCGGCTCTTGAACAAAGGTCTTCATCAACCTGGCTTTCTCTTTCACGTAGGTCGACGCATTTGACAACAGCAGTCTGTTGATTTCGCGGCCAGCCAGATTGTCCCGATATTCCAACAAATAGCGCTTGATCGTTTCGAATGTCTCGGATATCTCCTTCTCACTAAGGGAGTACGAGTTTTCCGCCGGGGTTTGGCTCTCCCCAGCGATCAAGGGCTGACCGCTGGAGAGCAGGATTTCCTCCACTCCGGGCCTGGGCTCTCTCCGGAGGTTGATCTTGGGCAACAGCAGGAAAAACATCAGGATCAGCGCGGCCAACACGCAGACAAGCAGCGTGGGAGCGATCCATACCCACGGGTTTACGGGCACGGCGGGGAGCACATTCCGCAGCTTGATCGCCGAGGAACTTATCACGGATCCGTCCCAGTTGGTGCTCTTGCGCAGGGCGTTGAGCGCTTTCATGGCCCTCTTGTTGCCGGGATCGAGATCGATAACCTTCAACCAGGTTTTGAGGGCTTCCTCGGTCTGGCCGCGCTTGAAGGCAATCGCCGCCAAACCGAGTTGTGTGGGTACATCCTCCTCATTCAGCTGTTCGGCCCGCCGCAAATACGACTCGGCTCCGCCGAAATCCCCGGTACACAGGCAGGTCGAGCCGAGAAGAGCGTAGAACTCCGCGTTGTTGCGATAACGGAAAATTTGACTTTCCAGTAAACGGATGACGTGTGAAAACCTTCTGCGGCGGAAGAGCTGATGAGCCCGTGATAGTACGCTTTTCGGCATTCTGGTTGTCGAGGTATTCTCGAACTAGTACCTTTCTGATCTATCTTTTATAGCAGAAAGGATTTCCTCCATCAACCGAAGGTCCTGATCGTTTATGTCCTCCTCCGAGGACAAACGCCGCTCGATTTCAGCGAGCAGGTCGTTCAGGTTTTCCAACTCCCGTCGTAGCGCAGCTGAATCGTCTTCCCCCGATCCTGCATCGGCGCGTACCCGATCTCCGAGTGCTTGGAGGGTATCAACCGGCGGTTCACTCGGGGTCGGGACGGGGGCGGCGACCTCCACTCCATAGTCAGAGAGGGTGACATTGGCCAGCACGAGAACGATTTCCCTGCTGCCCCGAGCAATGATCGTCACCGGTTCATAATACATGCATACGGCCGAATCGTTGATTGAGTAGGGCATCAGGTTGAAGTTTCTGTTGCTGGAGGTATTATAGTCCCAGGAAGCATCGCTGAGGCGTTTCCAGTTTGCAAACACGATCTTGTCGGGGGAAGTGATGTCCGCCCCGGAAGTGAAGCACTTCAGACCGATTTCCTGGGGAGATTTGGATGAAGGGGACAGCCAATAGTGAATCATATCCGCTTTCGATACGGTCAGTTCGTTTCGGATCTCCTGGTGCCGGTCGGATCTGAAGTGGGACAGGTTTTCTTCCCCTAAATAGGTATCGAAACACATCCGTAGTCCGACAGAGAGCTTACTGCGGGAGAGGTTGGTGATTTGAATCGACATGCGCACCCCCGCAGCTTCCGTCGATGTCGGGGAAGAGACGGGGGAAAACTCCTGCACTACCTTCAATGTTCTCGATTCCCACTCGAATCGAGGGATTCCTGACGTCGTCGCTTTTTCTATCTTTTCAGAAAAATCAGGGGTATCGCCCAGCTTGTAGATCTTCTCATTGACCACCAGTGAAATACCCGAGGTTCTGGGGTCCTGGTCCACGAAAAGGGGGATTTCGGTGTCCTGAGCAGAACCTGATCTGGTATACAGAGAGAATCGTCCGATTCCTTCATGAAGAACCAGTCGCACCCTACCCTCATCGATCTCTAGTGCAGGAACCGAGATTAGGGAAACAGTCAGAATCAGGACAGCCAGGATCGGAGTTTTTCTAAAAAGCCTCATTGTCCCTGTTCCGTCCTTTCAGCCAGAGTCTGCAGAAGGGTTTCTCTCAAAGTCAAAGCATCCCCTTTCAGCTTCAACGTCTTCTCCCGATTGCTTTCCTCCTCCGCCAGCGGTTCTGTCGGCGGCTCTGCAGCCTCCTCTTCCCCCTTTTCGACTGAAAGGGCGGCCAATTCAGCCTCCAAACCGGCAATTTTGCTTTTCAGGGCATCGTTTTCTTTTTTCAGGCGCTCCAATTCGGTTGAATCCACACCTGCAACCGAATCCATGCCGACTGCTTCCCCGGAAAGTTTCCGTTGATACACGTTCATCGCCTGTTCATAGGCCTTCTCACGCCGCAGGAACTCTTCAACAGACTTTAGCGCTTCTTCGTGGCTCCAATTGAGAAGTTTCAGAAGTTCATCTTCCCGTTTTTTGAACTCAATCAGGGAGAGTCGATAGTGAGAAGCCTCGAGCTTGGCGCTTGTGGGAAACTCCTCGATGACCTTGTTGAATACCCGAGCAGCCTCCTCGAGGTGCCCCAACGAAAACAGGCACTCCCCCAGCCAGAAGTAGGCACTTCCCAGATAATCAGATCCCGGATACTCGGCTACGTAGCTCTCCAGTACCTGGATGCTGCTTTCCGGATCGCCTTGAAGATATAGCAGCCGTCCTTTCTGGTACAAGGCATCGGGGTATAGAGGATGAGCCGGATAGGTGACCAGAAAATACTCGAGATTTTTTTCCGCCTCTTCGTACATATTGATTGCCAGGTAAGCCCGGGATGTCCAGTAGTAGGCATCCCCTTGACTGCCCGGGTATTCAGAATTGAAGATTACGTCCCGAAAACTGCGGATCGCTTCCTGGTATTTTTCCTGCTTGAACAGGATCAGCCCCGACTTAAGTTGATCAGCTCCGGATGAAACTTGGGAAAACAGCAACACGGGCAAGAGAAAAAGCAGGGCGATAAGAAGGTATCTACGAAGCATAGGTCCTCTCTTATTTTTCGACTCGTGGAAAAAGAAACTGTATCTATAATTGTTCATCGGCATTTTAAGGCAATAATTTCTTCTTCCGGATTCTTCGAATCAAAAATCGCCGAACCGGCCACCAAGACATCGGCGCCCGCATCCACTGCCAGCCTGCAGGTCTCTCTATTGATACCTCCATCCACCTCGATTAAATAACCATGATTGCCCCTCTCTCTGATCTCGGCCAACTGACTCACCTTTTTCAAAGTCTGAGGTATCAATTTCTGTCCGCCGAAGCCGGGATTTACGGTCATTACCAGGATCAGATCCAGTTCGGGAAGGAGCTCGGATAGCATGGCTGCGGGTGTGGAGGGTACGATTGAGATCCCCGCCTTTATCCCCTTCTCCCGAATCTGAGCCAAGGTTCTGTGCACATGAACGGTACTTTCGTAGTGGATCGTGATGATATCGGATCCGGCTTCGGCAAACACCGAGACATACTTTTCAGGGTGAACGATCATCAGATGAGTGTCGAAGGGCAAATCGCTGTGGCGCCGCAGGGCTGCCACCATCGACGGACCAAAGGTTATATTGGGCACAAATACGCCGTCCATTATGTCCAGATGAATCCAGTCGCCCCCGCCTTTCTTGACCCGCTTCACTTCCTCGGCGAGATACCCGAAATCTGCAGACAGGATCGACGCTGCAACGAGAGTTGTGGATGGTTTAGCCATGGGAATATCATAGCAGAAAGATATCTTCCGATGCAAAGGGTCACATTGACTAAACTCTTCATCATGCTATAATTACATATCACAAGTTAGTTCGATCGATTCCCTGGAAAACTCTATGGCGGAAAAACAGCTGACGTTTAAAGAAAATGAGATCATACAGATATTGAATAGAGTTTATCTGAACTTCAAGGAGGGCCGGTTCAAAGAAGCGAGCACGCTGCTTGAACGGGCATTAGAAATCGATTTTGAATCGGCGGATGTCACGAACGCGCTGAAGTGCGCCAACTTCTGGTTGGAACGGGAAGATCGTCTGACCGCTATCTCGGGGGCCTACGAGAAGGGGGAGTACTATCTGAACCAGTGGAGGGTGTTTTCTGGTTTCATTTCCCGTATGGAGCACCTGTCTGAAAGGTGCCTTTTCAATATCAAGTTCTATATATTCGGGAAAGCGCTGGAGCACTATTTGACTTTGTACAACGAAGCGGATCTCAGTGACCCGGAAATACTCTTCCGGATCGGCAGGTGCCACAAATGCCAGGGAAACTACGAACATGCCATCCGGTTCTTGGAACTGGCCAGCCAGCACCGGCGGGAAGATTCGGCGATCCTGGCTGAATTGGCCGACTGCTACTCCTTGGTCAACGAGAACAGGGCCGCCAAGGCATTTTTCCGGGAATCCTTTTTTTTGGATTCCCAGTCAGTGGAGCTCTCCTACCTCGAGTCGCCGATGATCCTCCGGTTGGTGGAAAAGCTGAAGGGAAGATTCGGGGATGCCGGCGCGGAACTGCAGGAATGGATTCCCGTATATGGGACGATATTCGGTTTGTTCAACGTAAAAAGAGAGCTTCGCCCTTTGGAACTGGGAAAACTGAAACAGGCCATTTACCAGCTGGAAAAAGAGGTCGGTGGGCAGAGGCAGAAGCTGTTGATACCAAGGTTGATCAATCATTATTTCTGGCTTGTCGACCATTATCTCAACAGTGGTGAGGATCGTCAGAAGATTGAAGAAGTATTGGCAAAGATAAAAGAACTCGATCCCGAGATCTATAGCGAGTACGCCAACTAATAACTCGAAGCGAGAAAATCAGAAACGGCCTATGGCGTGAGAAGGAGCAAAATCTTGTCTGAACAATTGGTGAAACAAGTAACGGAGTTACTCAACGAGGAAAAATGGACTCGAGCAACGCTGAACAGCTATTCTATCAATAATTTCACTGAGCTCGATGTAATTGTCGGAATGACGAAAGAGCAGAGCGCCGAAGACGCGGTGCTCGAGGTTTGCGAGGAGCACCTGCAGCACACCCGAAACAGCATTATCGGTCTGTATATTTCCGGGATCATCTCGTTGAGCAAACAGCTGGTAGATGATTCGAACCTCATCGTGCTGATCAATATTTTCATGGACAACCACAAATGGAATATCGTGGAGTATCTGTGCAGCAGGATTCTCGAGTACGGAGAGAACAAAATTGCTCTTAAAACGTTGGCCGATGTCTATGAAAACAAGAACGAGCAGGATCAGAAATTCAAAACCTGGGAGCGATACATCAAGGTCGATTATGAAGAGGCGGAAATCGTAAAACTACTTGCGGACAAAAAAGAGGAAGAGGGCGATCTGGAAAGTGCGATTGAGTTCTGGAAGAAGGCCCTCCACCGCTTCATAAACAAGAAGATGTTTTCGAACGTACGGGAAGTGTGGGAAAAGATCATCGAATACGCCCCTGAGGATGTTGAGTTTTTCTTCTCCGTCGAAAGAAAGATCGTCAAGGTTCTGAGCGGTGACCGGGCGGCCCAGCTGCTAACCTACCTGATCCCCCACTACAGGGAGAACGAAGACTGGGATACCGCGATCGAACTGCTCAAACGCATTCTATCCTACGAACCGAAAAACAGCGAAGCTCGAAAAGAAATCGTCGAGTGTTTTCGCAAGACCTATCAAGGACACAGCCAGCTGGATGAGTATCTGCGGATCTCGAATCTAAGCCAGAGCTGGCGTAACGTCCACGATGCGATCGCCGATTTCGAAAAACATATCTCCTTCGATGTAGGCAACTACGTTTTTCACAGCAGCTGGAAGATCGGGCAGATCAAAGACATCAAGAACGACGTCATCATCATAGATTTTGCATCGAAACCAGCCCACAGGATGAGCCTGAAGATGGCTGTGAGCGCCTTGAAGGTGCTCAGCTCGGATCATATCTGGGTTCTGATCCATACCAAACCGAAGGAGGAACTCAAGGCTCAGGTAAAAAAAGATCCGGTCTGGGCGCTCAAAATCGTGATTCGCAGTTTTGACAACGCGGCTGATATGAAGATGATCAAGGAACAGCTCGTTCCTGCTGTGCTCACCGCCGGCGAGTGGTCCAAATGGAGCTCTGAAGCCAGGAAAATATTGAAAACCGATCCGATATTCGGCAATGTTCCCGAGAAGCTCGACCGCTACACGGTCCGGGACAAGCCGATCTCCTTCGAGGAGAAAACTTTCAACAAGTTCAAAGCGCAGAAAGCATTTTTCGACAGAGTTCAGACCCTAAGAGACTTTCTAGAACACGCCGAGCCCGATTCGGATTACTTCGCCGAGATGTTTTCCTATTTCACCGGCTTCCTGAAATCCACCACAACGGTGAACGAGTTTGTGTTTGCCAGCTACATGCTGGTTCAGCAGCTCGTGTCCGTCTACCCGTATTTAAACCCCGGACTCGAGTTTAAATTTGAGGATTTGATTCAAGCGGTCGAGAACGTTGAAGAGTTGTTCGCCAAGATCAGCGATCCGGAGCTGAAGAAAACTTTTCTGATCCAGCTGTTTCAGCACTCCCCCGACTGGCCCGACGTATATTCCCGATTGTTCCTGATCTATCAGAGCAAGTTCATCATCGACGAGCTGGTACGCAACAAAAAATGGGAAACCTTGATGGAGCTCGCCGGTCAAATTCTCAGCCACTACAAGGAATACCGGGAAGCCTTTGTCTGGACCGCCCGCAATCTCCTGGACGAACCCTGGTTCGCAAAGATGGAGATCAGCCGGGAGAAACTACTGATTGGCATGATCCACCTACTCGATATCACCTTTCGGGAGATCAACAACAAACGGGACGTGAGCTTCAACAGAAAAATCAACAAACAGATCCAGGATTTCTTGTTCAAGGAGAAGAACCTCCTCAACTACATTATAGAAACAGGGGAAGAATCCGTAACCCGACTGTATACTCTGGTTGAAGATGTCAAGGAACTCGATCCGTCTGTAAGGATCAGCTTAAAGCAGCAGATCAAGCGCAAATTCCCCTCCTATAAATTCCGCGGTGATCAGGAGAAGGAAAAGGTAAGCATGGGGCTGCTGGCGACCCGCAAGAGCTACGAGAACAAGCAGAAGGAGCTTCGGGACATTATCGAAGTTCAAATTCCACTGAACTCTACTGAAATCGGGATCGCCATGGACAAGGGAGATCTTCGGGAAAATGCCGAATACAAAGCTGCACTGGAGAAACAGGAGTTGCTCAAGTCCAGCGCTGCAAAGATACAGGATGAGCTCCAGAAAACCCAGATTTTCACAGACATCCAGATCAGCACGGATACGATATCCTTCGGAACCAAGGTGCGATTGAAGAACCTCGGCGACGACGGTAAGGAGGAATACACAATCCTGGGTCCCTGGGAATCCAATCCGGTGAAAAACATAATCTCTTATCGCTCGCCCCTCGGCGCCGAACTGATGAACCACAAGATCGGGGATAAGCTGAATTTTGCTATAAGCGAACAGAACTTCAAATACGAAGTTGAGGCGATCGAGACGGTAGATCTTTCGGAGTATTAGAGTATGAAACACAAAGCACTGTTCTTGACCCTGTTCCTGATGTGCCTCTCTGCCCTGGCCTGGCCGGCGGGCATCGATGTAGTGGTCATGGTGGATATTTCTGAGAGCATGTTTCCCGTATTCGACGATGTGGTGAACTACCTGCTCCGTGATCTGCTGGAGAACAGGCTTCATCAGGGAGATTCCTTTCATCTGCTCAGCTTTGCAGACTTTCCTGAAAAAGAGGTGCAGATTACCATCGAGGCGACCTCGGACCTGGCCGAGGTGATCGACAGAATTCTCCTTCTAAGACCCCTCGGACAGTATACGGATCTGATCGCGGCTGTAGATTTTCTATACGATTACACACGTAGTATCCCCGAGGAGAATAATAAACTGATTCTCCTGCTCACAGACGGTATCCACGATCCGCCGCCTGGCAGTCCCAACCGTCTCGAATCGGGGGATGTGCTGGCCAGGCTGCTGGAGAGCAGCGAAAAGATCAAACGCGAGGGCTGGGATGTTCACATCCTGCGCATGCCCGGAGAGACCGCACCGGGCGGTTCCGCCGAGGAAATCGCCACACCGGGTCAGGATCTACTGAAGGAGCTTTCCGAGCAGCTGGAAACAGATGTCCTGACCTACGATGAGGTGGAAAAGGAAAACTTGACCGGCCAGCTTACCGGATTTTCCACACTGCAGTTTCCCGATCCCCTCGGGCGGGTAGGTCGCCGCTTCGAGGCGACGTTTCACATCACCAATCATTCGACACAATCTCTGGACTATACTCTGGTTGAGATTAACAGCAGAGGAAGCACGCTCCTAAGGAGTTCGGTTACCGTAACGGCACCCATGAACCGGCGTGTGGATCTTGTAGCCCCCATGCGCCTGCCCCGCGGGTTCCCGGCGGGGACGCAGAGCCTGCCTATTGAACTGTCGTTCACAGACTCCGAGGTGCGAATATCACCGCTGCAGGGGGAGCTCGAGTTGGAGTACGAGCCCAGAGTCAACTGGCGGCTCCCCGAATGGCGGATCCTGGATTGGCAAATCAAAAATCTGCAAATTACTCTGCCCTACGTGATCTACGGACTCGTAGCCCTGATATTGATCGGGATTATTATTGTACTCGTGTTCATCATTCGGCACCGGCTTCAGGATGCGGCCTTCGCCCGTTTCTTCGCAGGGATTGCGGAAACACGGAGAGGCAGGAAGAGCATTCGTCCCCTGATCATGAAGGTTGACTCTCAAAATCCAAACATCGGTACCCGGAACATCCACTCGGTGCCTCCAGGTGCAAGACGCAGCGTCGGCGGCGACGGATCGACCTTCCTGATCTACTACGTGCAGATGCCCGGACGTATCGGGGAGATCCGAAACGACGGCAAGCAGTACCGTTTCGTTCCCAAGAAACTGGAGTACTTCGAGGATCTGAACAAACCCCTCGCGGACTGTCTGGGCAAACGGATCCGTGCAGTTTCGGCCAGGGGCCGAGAGGTGACCTTCTACTTCCACGAGTACGTTTCCCCTTTAGAGGAGATCAACAGGTTAATGCGGTCGGTGCCCAAGTTTCACATCGGAGATGTGCCGCTGAAGGGTGCAACACCGGAGGCAGAGAAGAAGGTGAGGTAGGCGGCATCTCCCTTCCCCTTCGTTCACAGCCTCTCCAGCACCGACAGGGCTACTTTTCTAACCGCAGGATAAGGGTCATCGGTGGATATCTTTTCCACCTTCTCCCGGAGCGTGCGCAGGCCGTTTTTCCCGATTCCCCTGAGAGCGTAGATCCGCACGTACACGTTCGGGCTTGCCAGAAAACGTTCGTAGAACCACTTGAGACCGGAAGCTTCGGTGGTGGACAGCTTCTTGGCGGTGAACTCCACCACCTTTTGATCCTTGCTGCTCCACTCCTGTTCGATGACCTCACGGAAGGTATCGAGATTTTCGCCGAGGGCGTTTTCGCACAGGGATAGGAACGCCGCCTCCCGGTATACGGGAAGAGCAATCCTGTCGCTGTACAACTCCCGCAGGTAGTCGTAGGAGCTTTTCGTTCCGATCACACCGAGCGCTTCGATCGCCAGCAGGCGCACCTGTCGCTCGGGGTCGTGTTTTGCCTTGTATATCAAGATGTCCACTGAGTCCCGGGCCTGCTCGTTCGCCAATGCCCCCGCCGCGGCAACCCGGACCCGTGCGTTTGAATCCCGAAGTCCCTGTTGGAGCAGATCCTCCACTTCACTCATATCGAACTTGGCCAGTGCAGAGGCGGCGTAGGCCTTTACCAGGCTGTCCGACTCCGTGAACATGGCTTTCAGATGGGGGATTGCCCGTTCGTCGCCGATCTGCCCGAGGGACGCCGCTGCATACATACGCCAGATCCGCTCTTCATCTCTGTTCTCTGTGATGGCAATCAGCACCTCGACCCCTCCTTGGTATTTCATCTTGCCCAAAGCCAGGATGATCTCAGGTTTTTGTTCCGCCGGATAATCCGGGTCTTGCAGACGTTCAACCAGAAGCCGCCCGGAAGGTTCACCACCCACTTCCCCCAATCCCGTAACGGCCGTCTCCGCCACCTGCTCATCCCGGTGATCTACGTATCGCAGCAGCCGAGACTCCAGCCCGGGTGCTTTGAGAGCCGACAGGTACCTGATACAGGCGATGGCGAGCCGGCTGTCATCGATCTGCTCGCTGTCCAGAAGGGCGAAGGAGGCGGCTTCCGCATCCCGGATCTGTTCGGCTGCGAAATATTCGAGCACGGCCTTGCGAACCTCGAAATTCAGAGAATCCACGAACAGAGCGGTGAGTTCCTGGTTCAGAGATTTCTCTTCGCTTTCGGAGATGCTCTTTATAACCTTCAGCACCTCGCTGTCAATTCCATAGCGAAGCACATCCCGCCACTCCTCCACAATGGGCCTGTCTTCCTGTGATCCGATCGGCTGAGCAACCACGGATCCCGCGAGGATTAGAATCGCCAGCCACCGGAGGGGGAAATTTTGCATCTTCATGAGTCTCCTCTTCGTCTCAGATCCTTGATCATCTCCACCCCGAGAATCCGGTACATTCCTATCAGGATGGCCGCTGCTCCCGCCGCTGCCAGCAGCAACAGAGACAGATTCCTCAAAGAACTTCCCGATGTCCACAGCGATTCGGTGAAACGCAGATAGACCAGAATGAAGGCAGCGAACGGCAGGAGGGATAGAACCATCTTTGCCGTGGTCTTGAGAATAACCCTACCCCGCAGCGAACCGAGAGTTTTTCCAGCCCACAGGATAAGCAAAATGAAGCCCAGACTGAAGGCGATCGAATTAGCCACCGCCAACCCGGTGACCCGCAGCCTCGTCTCCTTGAGCCATAGCGACAGCAGGATATCCGAAACGCTGACCACCCCGGCGGCGATCAGGGGTCTCTTGAACTCGTTGTTGGAATAGAAGAAGCGCTGCAGAAAGGTGAATCCCCCCAGACTGAAAAGACCTAGAGAATAGCCGGCCAGGACTCGGGATGTTCTCAAGGCTCCCAGGGCGGTGAAAGCCCGCCGCTGAAGGGCAACGGTGATGATTCTCTCCCCCAACAGAATGTAGGTCAGAGCGGCAGGCACGAGCAGAACCATGATGTAGCGAAGGCCGTAGCTGACGGATTCCGTCAGTCCCGTCATATCCTCCCGTGCCGCCTGCCGGCTCATACGGGGAAACAGCACCGTTATGATGGAGATGGAGAAGATCCCAAAGGGCAACTGGAAAAACACGAGGGCATAGCTCAGAGCCGAGGTGCTGCCGTCCTCCAAACCACTGGCGAAGAGCACGGCGACCTGCTGGGTAACGGCGAAAATAGCGGCAGATCCTAAAACGGGCAACCAGGCTTTTAGGATTCTGCGGAAACGTTTATATCGAAAGGAAAAATCCGGTTTAAGATCGTAACCCAGTTTCACAAACCGGGGCAGCTGGCAGAGAATCTGGGCGATACCGCCGCCGAGTATCCCCACCACCATCGAGAATATCCCCAACCAGCGGTAAAACATCAGGGTCGCGGAGATGACGCACACCGAGAACAGCACGGGTGTCAGGGCGGGAATCACAAAAATCCCATGGGAGTTCAGCACAGCCATGAGCACGGCACTCAGGCTTATAAACAGAAGGTAGCCGAACACCCAGCGAAACAGTGCCACGGACAGCTGCATCTTCTCCGAGTCCGGAAAGGCCAGCAGGACGCCCACGATCTGGCGGGAGAACAGGGCGCAGAGCACCACCAGGGGAAGCAGGATTATCAGCTGCAGGGTGGTGATCTTCCTGGTAATGAGCCGGGCCTCCCGCCGCGAGGTATCCTCGACCAAACTTGCCGAAAGGGAGGGTATAAAGGCGGAGGAGAGCGCGCCTTCGGCCATCAGTTTCCGGAGGTTGTTGGGAATCGTGAACACCGCATTCCAGACATCGGCGGTTCCGGAAGCGCCGAACAGCGCGCCGATGACTGCGATGCGCACGAATCCGAGCAGCCTGGAAAGCAGGGTACAGGCCATCACCAGCACCGTGACAACGGTACCGGTTCGAGTCTTGTCGGCGGGTTGCGGCTCTGCTGACTGTATTTTCACGTGGCCTCGTTAGAGTTTCAGGCGATTGCACCCAGTCTGATATTCGGCATTTCAGCCCTACCCGTTCAGCGCCTTTTACTTATCTCCCCGAGCCGGTGTAGCGGCGCAGGTATTCGCTCTTGAACCGTTTAAATCTACGGTCTCGGATCGCCAGACGAATAGACACGATCAAAGATTGGATGAAAGCCAGGTTGTGCTGGGTGGTGAGCATGGCCGCCAGGATCTCTTTTGTCTTGAACAAATGCCGCAGATAGGCCCGGGAGTATCTGCGGCAGGTACTGCAGGAGCACTCCGGATCGATGGGCAGAAGATCCAATTTGACCGCCTCGGTTTTCAATGACAGGGGTCCGAGGCTCGTGAAGGCCTGGGAATTGCGGGCCGTACGGGTCGGAAACACACAATCAAACAGATCGATGCCCTGTTCGACCGCTTCGAGGATATATTCGGGAGTTCCCACCCCCATCAGGTAGCGGGGATAGTCCTCCGGAATCAGCTGAGCGCTCACGCCCAGGTAATCCTGGAAAGCGGCGAAACCCTCCCCCACCGAAAGCCCGCCGATGGCATACCCGGGAAGATCCAGCTCGAGCAGCTGTTCCGCGCTTTGCTTTCTTAGATGGGTGAAGAAGTTGCCCTGGATAATTCCGAACAGATGCCCTTGAGTGCTCCTGTCCGACTGCTGCCAACGGATTTTGCTTCGCTTGGCCCAAACCGTCGTCAGCTCCAAGGCCTTTCGAGCTTCCTCCTCGCCGATTCCCGGCGGGGTGCATACATCGAGGGGCATCAACACATCGGCTCCGAGAACGTTCTGAATGTCTATGACCTCCTCGGGGGTCAACTGGAAACGGGAGCCGTCGATATGGGATTTGAACACCACTCCCCTTTCCTCTACTTTTCGAAACGGGGCGAGGGAGAAAACCTGATATCCCCCTGAATCCGTGAGAATATTGTGCGGCCAGGACATGAACGCATGCAATCCGCCGCAGCGTTCCAGCACCTCGAGTCCCGGTCGCAGAAACAGATGATAGGTGTTTCCTAGAATCAAGTTGATCCCGAGGGCTTCCAGTTGCTCGTTGGTGATGGCCTTCACCGTGGCATTCGTACCAACGGGCATGAATACGGGAGTTTCCACCGAACCGTGGGGAAGATTCAGAATACCGGCTCTGGCTCGTGTATCAGGATCTCTGTGGTGAATGCTAAGAATCATCTGTGGTTCAAAAACACTTTCAGGTTCTGGCGGTTCTCAGGGTCAGCGTACCCACGGCCAGGAAGACCACGAAAGCCAATCCCGCCCCGGCCAGGGGCGGCAGCAGCCCGTTTTTCGCCAATATCACCGACACCATTTGAAGCACGTAGTACACCACGCTTACCACCAGGGCGGTCAACAGATTCATCAAGAGGATATTCCTTTTGAATCGACCGCCCACGCCGGTAGCGATCAACACAACGATAAACGGGCTCAAGGCGAAGAAGAACTTTTTGTAGTACTCGGTAAGGGCCCCTCTATAGGGAAGTCCCGCTTTCTTGAGCTTCTCTATCCACAGCCAAGCCTCATCGCTCTTCATCTCCTCCACGTTGCGGCTGGTCTTGCGAAAGGTCGCCGGCGGTTCCACCAGTTCCCTGGCCTCGTAGAGGCCGCTGCGTCCCAATACGACCGTGGTCCCCTGTTCGTCCCAGCTGTATCGGCGGCTGTTGTGAAGGATCCAGTGCTGACCGCTCCACTCACCCCAATCGGCGTCGATGCGTGCGGCGAACTCGCCATGTTCGCCTCTCCGGATGATCATCACATCCGTAATTGTTTGTTTTTTATCATTGTAGTAGTCAACCTGGTAGATCGTTGCCGCGTCTTCACTGATCACCGTAATATTGGTGTTGCTGAAGCTGATTTCCTGCCTCACCGCTTCCCTGTAGAGTTCATTTTTCCGTATGAAGGTATCTATGACGTAGTATTGCTCGAAGTAAAAACTGAAAACGCTGAGCAAGATGCCGGTGAGAATAAAGGGCAGAACCAAACGGTACAGACTGATCCCCGAGCCCAAAATCGCGATCAACTCGTTGTTCTTGTACAGAGCTCCCAATGTGAAGGCTGCGGAGAAGAGCAAGCCCGGTGGGATGGCGTAGGATAGACATTTTGGCAGGTAGTAGTAGGTTATGCGCAAAATCTCCCCAAGGCTCGTATCGTGGGCAAGATACCGCCACAGGTTCGTGAACAGATCGAGGAGTTGGATCACCAGCACGAAGAAAAGAACGGAGACCAAAAATACCAAAATGAAAGTGCTCAACAGCATACCGTATATGGTTTTCATCGATTGGTCCTTACGGCGAGAAATACGCAGGCCACGATAAACACAATCAGGTTGGGGAACCACATGGCAAACATCGGCGGCAGCTCCAACCGGATTCCCAAGGTATGACCGATCAGCAGCAGCCACCAGTACAGGGAGGCCATGAGCAGGCCGATCCCAAAGCCCACGGCCCTCCCGCTCTTTCGGGCCAGAAGACCCACCGGAAAGGCAAAAAGAACAAATACGATGCAGGAAAAGGGAATTGAGAACTTTTTGTGGAATTCGAGACGGTAGAGCTGCAGATTGCGGTCTAAAAATTTCCTGTCTCGGTTTCTGGTGTAGATCGTGTAGGCATTGGCGAGGTTCTGTTGCCGGGTTCTGTGGAGCTGGGGATCCGTATGGACGAAATCTTTCAAATACCGCAGCTCCATAGCCAGATCGAAGAGCTGGGCTTCGGTTTTTTTGCTCTGCTCCGCCAATTGGCGTTCGTATTCCTGATCCATCACCTGGATCTCCCGCCACACGTCGATGGATCTCATTTCCCGCGGGCCCGGATTTATGAAGCTGGCGCTGAAATCCCGCAACAGGATGTTGTAGATCATGGTTTCGGAGGTGGTGAACTCGTATCTGTCCTCGACCGTCCCGTCCGGAACATGGGTAAACACCCCATCCAACCTGATGGAAATAACGCCTTTTTGGTTTCGATTCTCCTGAAGCGATCCGGAACGTGCCATGATGATCCGCTTTTCCTTGTCCTCTGTCCTATCGATGATCGTGATGTTTTTGATGAGGGTTTCCTCAATTTCCCCTGTAACGATTACCGTATCCTGGTATCGCTTCACCGAGTACGGTTCAAGCTCGACGCCCGGATTGGTGTACAGGATCTTTCTGTACATGCTGCCCAAGCGGATGTTTCCCAAGGGCAAAAAATAGTCGTTCATGACGAAGGAAACGAGGAAGAGGAGCACCCCCGCTGCCAGGAGAGGGGCGAGGATTCGGTACTGGGCCACTCCGGAAGCCCGAAAGGCGAGGATTTCGTTGTCGGAAGTGAACCTCCCCATGGCCATGAGGGAACCTACCAGAGCGCCGAAGGGCAGGGACAGTGCGAGAATCGATGGCAGGGAAAAAACGATGAATTGAATCACGTCCCAAAAGGGAACTTTTTTCGAGAAAATCTCCTCGGCCAGAACCAGCAACTGATTGATAAAGAACGTGCAGAAGAAGAACAAAAATGCCACGACAAAGGAGATGAGAAACTCGTTGAGGATGTATAGATCTATTCTGCGAAATCCAGGGATGCGGGTCATCAAGTACGTTATTCTATTCCTCTTGTACCACCGAAGACAAGTGATTCATCCAGCACGGAGATCCCCGAACCAAGGGTCCCAAAATAGAGGCGCGGGGGGGAATAGATTGCGGCGCTGATATCGAGAGCCGCAAGGCCCTGCCTCAAACCGATCTGCCGCCACGCGCGCTCTTGGGCAGAAAGGTAAGTTACCCCGCCCCCGAAGGTCCCGAAATACAGTCCCGTGCGGGCCTGTACCCCGCATAGGATCCAGTCATCGGCGAGTTGGCCGGAAGCCTTGCTGAAGTGTTCCACCGTGTTCTCCCGCCGATCCCATCTGTATAGACCCTCGCCGTACGTACCGATCCACAGGTTGTCCTCATCTTCGACCAAAAGGGTGATCACGTTCCTGGCCGTAAGTTCGGGATTAATGCTGTCGAAACTCCTCAGTCTACCCGTATGCAGATCCAGCAGCACCAGCCCTAAATCCAAGGTTCCGATGAGAAGATATTCATCCCTCGCCACGAGGCAGTTGATAAACTCGCCCGGAAGACCGCCCTGGGTGATTCTCTCCCACCCCTGGGCCGTGGAACGCCATAGGCCCCGACCGAGGGTTCCTACAAAAATCGTTTCTCCCACGGCCTCCAGGGCTTCGACCTTATCGCCGAAAAACTGCATCTCCTGCCACCGCGACGTCGACTTTGTATATAGGAAGAGACCCTGGTAGCTTCCGATCCAAACTCTTGCCGGAGTAACTTCTATCGTGCGCACCGTCCTTGCGGTCAGGCTCGGGCCGCCCATTTTGAAAACCGTGGTCTCCCCACTGCCGATGGAGTAGCGGCTGATGCCTCCATTCCAGGTGCCGATCCAAAGATCGTCGCCGTCTATCTGTAGTGCTGAAATGTTCGCATCCTCCAACCCGAACCGCTCCGTTTCCAATGTGCTCCAGCGCAGACGTCGGGATAATCGGTCGAGCAAGCGTCTGTTTGCCTCCCCGATATCGCGCAGATCTTCGGACGAGAAATTTTTCAGGTAGATTTTAGCCGCAGCCTCATCGCCCCGGATATAGAAGGCAATTTCCGCCAGCCGAATCCAGGTTTCGGCGGAGATCTCCTGATCCGATAGATTTGCGACCTCGAGGTAATATCTATAGGCCTGTTCGAAATCTCCTGAATCATAACTCAAGTTCGCCAGCAGTCGGTACACCTCGCGCTTCTTATCCGTATCGAGCTGCTGTACCCCGCTGTCCATGATCTTCTTCAAGTGGAACAGGGCCAGGCTCGAGTCCTTCTGCGCCATGGCTATCCGAGCCTGCAGGTACACGATTTCGGCGTTTGCAGTTTCTGCGATTTCCAATTTTCGGAGGATTTCCAGAGATTTTTCGTAGCGCCCGTTCTGAAAGTGCTCTTGCGCGGCGGCTAGCCGGCGACGAAGGATCAGCTCCTCCGTATCCGCAGCGGGCGGCGCGTCGCCGTATCCTTCGCTTCTGCCGTGTACCTGCTCTTGCCGCGCCGGGGTTTTGCTCTGACATCCGGAGATCAGAATGACCGCAGACAGGACCCCGCCGAGAATCAGCCGTCTGGACCATCGGCGCATTGTTTCATGCCCCCGTGGAACCGAAGCCGCCCTCTCCCCGCTCTGTGGTCGGAATGCCCTCCCGGAGCTGGAAATCCACCTGCACCACGGGTGCAAATATAATCTGGGCGATCCGATCACCTCTGACAATGTGAAAAGGCTCGCCCCCCAGATTGATCAGGATCACCTGAACCTCCCCCCTGTAATCAGAATCAATAGTACCCGGAGCATTCACAACCGTGATCCCGTATTTGAACCCGAGACCGGAACGAGGCCGCACCTGCGCCTCATAGCCGCCTGGGATTTCCAGGCGAATACCCGTTGGGACCCGTCTGCGCTGCCCCGGCGGGATCACGATCTCTTCGCCGATCGGGATATCGGCACAAAGATCGGCTCCCGAAGATCCTCTGGACTGATACAGAGGGAGAAGATCCGGCGATGTTGAGGTACAGGATACGGCGATTCGTTTCATCTAAAAGGAGTAGCTGCTGCGGGGCAGCCGCTTTATCTTCCCGCTGCCGTAAGCCAGCAGACTGAAGTGTTGGGGTTGAATCCGCTGCTCGATGATGGACAGGATATCTTCCCGGGTGACCTCGGCCAGCAATCCCATGGAAGTATCGTATTCGATGGCGCGACCGGTCAGGTGATACTGCCGAAACAAACGCTTCATCCTGTTTTCCATATCCGCTTTGGCCAGGATCATGTTCCCTTTGAGGTGGCTTTTAGCGTCCTCGACCTCCTGCTCCGTCGGAGCTTCGCTGTGCAGGCGGGCAAGCTCCTCATTGATCGCCTCGACCAGGTTTGACAGCAAAGAGGGAATCGTGTTTGCGTATATCGTCCAAAGTGCAACATCGGTGAAATAGCTGCGGAAAGAAGATACGGAATAACACAGTCCCCGGTCCTCCCGCAGGCGCTGGAACAGCCGCGAGCTCATGGATTCGCCAAAAAAGGTATTGAACACCAGATCCTGATAGTACTGCCTGATGTCGGTGGAGGAGGCATAACTGACTCCGGTGTACAGGTGGACCTGCTCGAACTTGTCCGGAACCGCCTCCCAACGAACACTGGCTGATGGGGCATTGCGGTTGTTCCCGGATCCCGGAGCTATGCCTACCGAGAACGCCGCCTGCAGGGCAGTTGCTAATCTATCCGGATCGATCTTGCCGCTGGCGGTGATCACCGTGCTTCCCGGCGCATAGCGATCCTTGTAGAAGGAGTACAGCGGCTCCTTGCTGATTTCCTCTACCTGATGAACCTCTCCGGTGATCTTTCGGGAAAGTGAGTGACCGTTCCAGAGATTCTCCAGGTAGATCTGCTCCCCCTTCTCCTCCGGAGTATCCTCGATCGTTTTGATCTCGTTGACAACTACAGCCTTCTCTTTCTGCAACTCCTGTTCATCCAGGAGGGCAGCGAAGTACATGTCTGTAAGAACATCGATCGCTAATTCGATAGCCTCACCGGGAAGGGTGCAGTAGAAGCAGGTCACCTCTTTCTCGGTGAAGGCATTGATATATCCCCCGACCCGTTCAACGGACTGGGCGATCTGGTAGGCACTGCGCTTCGCCGTACCTTTGAAAAGCATATGCTCGAGAAAATGTGTGTAACCAGACTCGGAATCACCCTCGTCCCGGGAACCGTTCAGCTGCCACAGACCGATGGAAGCGACATCCGTGTTGCCGACAGTTTCCAGGATGATCGGGGCGCCGCTGTCCAGCTCAGTCGACTGGATCAATCCTATCTCCGCCTGGGTTTTCCCTCGTACCGGTCGGATCTGTCCGAACGGCCTTGGCTTCCAGGTCTTCCCGACCTATACCCGTCATTCGATCGAGGACCCGAGTGGGAATCCGATTGGCTCCTTGGTTCCGGATTTTCGATCAAGCTGAGGTTCATACGCCCCATGCGATCGATTTCAAAAAGCTTGACTCGAACCTCCTGACCTTCCTGCACAACATCTTGAACGCTGCGCACGTGCTCTTCGGCGAGTCGGGAGATATGCACCAATCCTTCTTTTCCGGGAAGGAATTCTACAAAAGCTCCAAAATCCATGATCCGTTTGACCGTGCCGTTGTACCATTTGCCGACCTCCGGCTCTTCGACCAGCCCTCGGATAGCCGCCTCGGCTTCTTCGGCCATTGCCTTTTCCCGAGAGTATATGGTTACGGTACCGTCGTTCTCCACGTTGATCGTAGCCCCCGTTTTCTCGGTTATCCCTTTGATCATTTTTCCCCCGGGGCCGATCACGGCTCCTATCTTGTCGGGGTCGATTTTCAAGTTGATGATCTTCGGTGCAAACTCGGAGATGCTGTCGCGGGGCTCCGCTATGGTTTGATTCATGATATTGAGGATATGCAAGCGGCCTTCTCTTGCCTGCTGAAGGGCTTGAGACATGATCGCCGCATCCACGCCGGCGATCTTTATGTCCATCTGGAAACCGGTGATTCCGTCAGCGGTTCCGGCCACTTTGAAATCCATATCGCCGAGATGGTCCTCTTCGCCCAGAATGTCGCTTAAGACCACGTACTTCTGATCCTCTTTGATCAGCCCCATGGCGATTCCGGCCACGGATTTTCGAATGGGCACACCTGCATTCAGCAGTGCGAGGATACCTCCGCACACCGTGGCCATGGAGGAGGAACCGTTTGATTCCAGGATCTCCGAAACCAGGCGAATCGTATAGGGGAACTCATTTTTACCCGGAATCACCGCGAGCAGCGCCCGTTCGGCTAAATGGCCGTGGCCGATTGCCCGGCGGTTTGGTCCTAGCCTGCCCGTCTCCCCCACAGAGAAGGGGGGGAAGTTGTAGTGCAGCATGAAGGCTTTTCTGGCATCCCCTTCGATATCGTCGAGATGCTGCTCGTCGAACACCGTTCCCAACGTGATCACGGCCAAGCTTTGAGTCTCCCCTCGGGTAAACAGCGCCGAACCGTGTGTGCGGGAGAGTAAATCGATTTCGCAGGTTATCTGTCGGATATCCGTGGGGCTCCGGCCGTCGGTGCGCACTTTTCGCTCCAGTATCGAAGTACGAACCGTGGAATATTCCAGATCCTCCAGCAACTCGTTCACCAGTCTGAGTTGCTCCTCCGGAATCTTCTCCGCGAACTTTTCCAGGGCTTCTTTTTGGATCGCCTGTATCGCAGCGCTTCTGTTCATCTTTCCGGGAACGAAGCAGGCTTCCTCCATCTTCGGTTTCCCCCACTGCAGCAGTTCTTCCCGTACAGCAGGATCGAGACCTTCTTCGGAACTATCGGAAACCTCGATTTTCGCCTTTCCGGCGACCTTGGCCAGCTCCATTTGTATGCGGCAGAGCTCTTTGATCCACCTGTGGGCCTCTTCGATGGCCTGAACCATGATCTCTTCACTGACCTCTGATGCCGCCCCCTCGACCATGGTGATACCCTCTTCGGTGCCGGCGACGACTATATCCAGAAGGCTGTTCTCGATCTGATCGTAGGTGGGATTGACGATGAACGCACCGTCCAGATACCCGATGCGGACGGCGCCTACGGGGCCGGCAAAGGGGATATCGGAGATCGTCACCGCTGCAGAGGCGGCTACCATCGCGATCACATCGGGGGGATTGACCTGATCCGTCGATACCACCGTGGGAACAATTTGTATTTCCCGCTTGAATTTCTTCGAGAACAACGGGCGCAGCGGCCTGTCGATCAGACGGGAGACCAATATCTCCTTGTCCTTCGGCCTGCCTTCCCGCTTGATAAACCCACCGGGGATCTTCCCGGCGGCATAGTACTTTTCGTTATACTCGACCGACAGGGGGATAAAACTGAGGTTTTCGAGATCCTGAGCGGAACAGCAGGCCGTGGCTAACACAGCAGAGCCCGCATACCAGCCAAATACAGACCCATTGGCCTGTTTGGCGATTTTTCCGGTTTCCAGAATCAGGTCTTCCTCACCAATCTTTAATTTGACCTGATGACTCATGTATTTTTTCCTTATTCTTTTGTCTATTTTCTCAGCGACAGTTTTTCCAGGATCGCCCGGTATTTGTCAATATCCTTGCGCTTCAGGTAGTTGAGCATCTTGCGTCTCTGGCCGACCATCTTCAGCAAGCCTCTGCGGGAGTTATGGTCTTTGGGATTGGCTTTGAAATGTCCGGTAAGATCCTCGATTCTGCGGGTCAGAAGCGCAATCTGAACCTCCGCGGATCCCGTATCCTGACCTGTCCTGCCAAACTCATCTACCACATCCTGTTTGTTTTCCTTCGTCAACGACATGGTTGCCTCCTATTTATATCACTCTGATTCCAAAAAGCGAATTCCAATCTCTGTTCCGGCAAACTCTCTCTGCCAGAATATCCGTTCATCTTCGATGCACAAAATGCCGGGAAACTCCCCTCTCTCGGTGGAGAAGAGAACCCGATACTCTCCTATTTTCGGGAGAACTTGATGGATCTCTGATCTCCGTACCCACGAACTAGCGCCTCTTCTACGAATCGAGGTCTCACTGAGGTCCAAACGGAAATCATCCTTCAGCATATCCTTGACCTCTTGAAATCGACCCTGAAGGATTGATTCTCTGATCCTCGAACTGCTGACCACCTCTTCCTGATACGTGGTCGCGGGAATGACCTCCAACTCGGTCTGCGACCCGGCAAGCATAACGACCAATTCTCGGGCATCGGTGTCCCGGCCCCGTCCCATGTGGAAATTATAGCCTACAACAAGTTTCTTGATGTCGAGACGATCCGCCAGGAGATCCAGAAATCTCTTTCCAGAAAGTTTACTAATTTCAGCGGAAAAGTCAATCAGTACGACCAGAGCGATCCCGAGGGCTTCCAGCTTGTTGATTTTCTGGGTAAGGGAGAGAATACTGCCCCTGATGGGGCGGCTGCCCAGCGCCAGGGCCGGATTCTGATGAAATGTACATACCGCCCCAAGCGCCCCGCAGCCGTTGTCCACAACTTCCCGGATGAGCCTTTGATGCCCCACATGCAGACTATCGAAGGTCCCGATGGTCAGAGCGACTTGCCTCGGCGGACTGGTTCCCCTGATGAAATCCTTCCAGTCAATAACACGCATTTTATTCTACAACACCATCTTATATCGATACTGACCGTGTTCCCGGATGACCAACGCCAACAGACAACCCTTTGAGTTTACAAGTTGGTACAATCCGTCTTTGTTAGGAGCGGCCGCAAAGAAACGGTCCTGCAGGGTTTGACCGTTCCGGACTCCCGCCTCCGATTCGTCTCTGACAACACAAACACCGATTCCATCCAGCCTGGCCAATATCTCCCGTGAGCCGAGAAGGTCCTCTTTACCGCTGACGCTCTCCGGAAGCACGGCCTCATTGACGGTGTACGGCCCTACCCGGATTCGGCGCAAGTATTGAACATACCCGCAGGAGCCGGAGAGCTTGCCCAGATCCCGAGCCAAAGCACGGATGTATGTACCCTTGGAGCAATCCACGATCACCTCCAGCTCCGGGCAGCGGTAGGAGAGGATATCGAATCTGTGAACGGTAATCCGGCGGGGTGCAACCTGCGGCTCGCCACCGCCCCGGGCGATACGATAGGCCCGCTTCCCGTTGACATGCACCGCCGAATAGGCCGGCGGTTGCTGGTCTATCGTCCCGGTCAGCTCCTTCACCGCGTTCCTGATTGCCTCCAGATCGGGGACCGGTCCCTCTTCAACCGTCTGTCCTTCCGGGTCCAAAGTATCCGTAGACCTGCCGAAGACGATCGTTGCCTGGTAGCATTTGTCCAAGCCGGAAAACAGATCGGCGAGCCTGGTGGACCTGCCGACCAGTACCACCAGCAGCCCGGTGGCGAATTTATCCAGAGTTCCCGCGTGTCCGATGCGGCGCGTCTCCAGTTTACTCTTCAGGGGAGTGAGCGCAGAAAAGGAGGTAATCCCCGGCGGCTTATCGAGCAGTATAAGTCCGTCTGTGGTCAACGACCAATATCCCTGATCTTGTTGGTAAGATGAATTCCCCGTTCGATCGAATTATCCGCAAGGAAAGTGAGTCGCGGAATGAAGCGAAGACGGATGTTTTTCTTCAGCTTCGCATGGATGAATCCGGCGGCGTGATTCAGAGCTTCGACACTCTGAGCCCGGAGCTCGGTGTCACCGTAGAAAGACACGTATACCTTGGCGAAGTGGAGATCCCGGGAAACCTCAACGTCGGTGATGGTGGTCATCGGTGCCAGTCGCGGGTCTTTTATCACCCTCCGGCCGATCAGACCGCTGATTTCCTCTTTGAGGAGGCTTTCAACCTTCCTCAGTCTTACTTCCGCCATCGGAGCCCACACTTTCCAGCGTCTTGGCTAACTCGACCTGCTCGTAGGCTTCTATGATATCTCCCACCTTGATATCGTTGAAGTTTTCTATGCCAATACCGCATTCGTATCCTTCCTCTACTTCCCGAGCATCATCCTTGAACCGTTTTAGGGAGGATACTTTCCCCGCGTATACTACGCGACCGTCCCGGACAACCCTGGCCGAAGCACTGCGTCGTATTTTACCGGATGTCACATAGCAGCCGGCTACGGCTCCTATCTTGGGAACCTTGAACAGATTCCGGACTTCCGCCGCCCCGATCGTCTGTTCCGATATTTCAGGAGCGAGGAGTCCTTCCATCGCCGCCTTGATATCATCTACCACTTCGTAGATGACGTTGTATTTCCTGATCTCAACCTTCTCCTGATCTGCCAGGCTCTGGGTGGTTGGAGTGGGGCGCACATTGAATCCAACGATGATCGCGTTGGATGCAGAGGCCAGCATCACGTCCCGTTCGTTGATAGCCCCCGCCGAAGCGTAGATCACATTCAGGCGGATCACCGGGGTGCTGAGACGTTCAAGAGCGTGCTCAAGAGCCTCCACGGAGCCGTGGACGTCGCCCTTGATGATAACCTTCAACTCCTGGACCTCTCCGTCCTTGATCTGGTCGTAGAGGTTGTCCAGGGTGATTTTCCGTACGTTCCGGGCTTCCTCTAATCTCCTCAGCTCCTGTCGCTTGATACCGATCTGCCGGGCCTCCTTTTCGCTCTCGGTGACCTGGAAAGGACTACCGGCATTGGGAATGCCTGAAAACCCCAAAATTTCAATGGGTATTGAGGGGGTGGCTTTCTCCACCTTTTCTCCCTTGTCGTTGAACATGGCACGAACCTTGCCGGAAAACACCCCGGCCACAAAGGGATCTCCCACCTTCAGGGTCCCCCGCTCGATGAGCACGGTGGCTACGTTTCCGCGTCCGAAGTCTATCTTCGACTCTACGATTTTTCCCTCAGCTCGACAGGCATAATTGGCCTTCAGCTCGAGAATTTCCGATTGCAGGAGAATCGCGTCGAGAAGCTCTTTGATTCCCGTTCGCTTGAGTGCGGACAGCTCAACGTACAACGTGTTGCCGCCCCAAGCTT
Source organism: uncultured Spirochaetaceae bacterium (assembly GCA_964604845.1). Classification (GTDB taxonomy): domain Bacteria; phylum Spirochaetota; class Spirochaetia; order SZUA-6; family DRHE01; genus JAFGQJ01. The sequence continues at coordinate 40,601 of CAZSBH010000008.1, read as the reverse complement.
CGGGCACAAGATCAAACTCCGACAGCTGCTGCTTGACCCGGTCCGGATTAGCCTCGGCCAGATCGATTTTGTTGATGGCCACGATGATCGGAACTTTCGCCTCTTTTGCGTGGCTGATCGCTTCCTCTGTCTGGGGCATTACTCCATCGTCGGCGGCTACCACCAACACGACGATATCTGTGACTTGAGCACCCCGGGCACGCATCGTGGTAAATGCCGCGTGACCCGGTGTATCGAGAAAGACGATCTTGCCTTGCTCCAGATCAACCGTATAGGCACCTATGTGCTGGGTTATACCTCCGAACTCGGTGTCCACGACATTTGTGACTCGAATTGCATCGAGCAGTTTAGTCTTTCCATGATCGACATGACCCATTACCGTGACGATCGGCGGCCGACTGATCATGTCCTCTTCCCGATCCTCCTCTTTCTCGATAATGGTCTCATCGTACAGAGACACCACGTTGACTTTACAATCGTACTCCTCTGCGAGAATGCTGGCCGTCTCCGAGTCGATCTGCTCGTTGATCGTCACCATCATTCCCATGCTCATGAGCTTTGAGATCAGATCCGAGGCTTTCAAATTCATTTTCCGGGCCAGCTCCGATACACTGACGTTCTCCATGATGGAGATCTCTTTGGGTACGGGATTAGCCCTCTGCATCGCCTTTTTCTTGCTCTGAGCGAAGACCTTTTCCTGATGTTCCTCGTATTTTTCCCTTGCTTTGGCAAAGGTATCTTTCTTCTTGCTCTTGAAGAACTTTTTACCGATAACTTTTGCCGCCTCTTCTTTCTTCGGAGCGGTTGCCTCTTTGGATGGTGTAAAAGAAGCGGGTTTTCTTGGAGGACGGGCAGGTCGTCTGCCGTCTGCCGCCCCTGCCTCTCTTGGCTTGAAGACCCGAGCAGACATACGGTCCCGGGGTGCAGGCGGTCGCTGCCGTCTGGAGCCGGGAGCCATCTTCATATCCGGTGTCCTGGTCTTTTCCTGAAGCCGAACCCGTTCGACCTCCTGTACCGCCGGTTTGGTTTCCGGTTTGGTTTCCGGTTCGGTTTTTCGGGCAACGGCTTTCTTGACGACAACCTTTTTCTTCTTAACAACGACGATCTTCTTCTTCTCCGGTGCCTCTCTCGCCTTCGTCTCCGTGGCGATGATGGGTTTTTTATGTTTAATCAGCGTAGCCTTGGGCTTTTTCTGTTCTTCCGACATACAGTTCCTTTATTAATCTTCTTCCTCTTCAAAGCTTAAACCAACGCCACAGTTTGGACAAGCGGTCATATCCGTGGTGATGCTGGCTCCACACTCAGGACACTCATAGGCTTCTTCGGTTTCCTCGTCGGCTCCTTCTTGCTCCGGTCCCACCGATTCCTCTTGGGCTTCTACTGTCGTATCCGACACCGCCGGAGCCGTTTCCGGCACCGCCGGAGCTGCCTCCGGAGCCTCCGGAGCCGCGGCCTTTTCTGCAGGAGCTTCCTCGACAACCTCTTCCTCTTCCTCGACGATTTCCACGCTCTCGTCGATTATCTTTGAAATCAGTGCAGCATCCTCTTCGCCGATTCCTTTCAAACCGGCTATCTCGTCCTTACTCAACGAGACAAGATCTTCGATCATCTCGATCTTATTGTTCTTGAGTATCTCGACGATGTTTTCCGGAATATCCGGGAGCTCGCTTATCTTTACGATCTCCTCCTCTTCGGTGTCACCGAACAGAGCCGATACGGCCCGCTTGGTCTCGGCGGAAAGATCCATTTCGGCGAACTGCTGCTCTGTTTTCACATCGATATTCCAGTCGACCAGTCGGTTGGCCAGCCGAACGTTCAATCCCTGTTTTCCAATCGCAAGGGAGAATTGATTGTCCCCAACGATCGCCAAAGCCGACTTCTTTGCTTCGTCGACCACAATTACTTGTTTGACCTCCGCAGGGAGCAGAGCGTTTTTAATGAACATCCGAGGATCCGGATCGTAGCGCAGTACGTCGATCTTCTCCCCTTCCATCTCTCGAACCACCGCCTGGATACGAACCCCTTTGAGGCCGACACAGGCGCCGACGGGGTCGACATCTTCTCTATTCGAGTAGACGGCCATCTTGGTGCGATATCCCGGCTCTCGTACGAGTTTGTATATCTCGATCGTGCGGTCGTAAAGCTCGGGCACTTCGAGCTCGAATGTTCTTTTCACAAAATCCGCATGGGTTCGGGTTAGAACAATCTGCAGCCCGGCGGGAGACTTGCTCACTTCGTAGATCAATGCCCGGATGCGATCACTGGGATGATAGATCTCGCGGGGAGATTGAAACTTTTTCGGCAGGATTCCCTCGGTCTTTCCGAGATCCACGAAGATATTACCGTTGCGCTCGCGCTGATAATATCCGATTATCATCTCGCCGACCTTCTCCTTGAACTCCGAGTACAAGGTGTTTCTCTGTATCTCCCGAAGGGTCTGCTTGGTTTTCTGCTTTGCGCTCTGCACGGCGCTGCGGTCGAACTCCTTCGGACTTACCTCGATAAGAAGTTCGTCACCGATCTCACTCTCCTCGTTGAACTCCACGGCATCTGCCAGAATGATCTCCCTGACAGGATCTTCCACCTCTTCGACGATCTTCTTCCGGGAGAATACGGTCACCTCGCTCCCGTCATCACTGAAACGCACGACTGCATTATCCATGGAGCCGTACTTATTCTTATATGCGGCCAGAAGTGATTCCTCTATAGTTTTGCGAACTAGATCTTCAGAGATCCCCCGTTCCTGAATCAACTGCTTGATCGCGTCCGACATTTTGGAAGCCATCTTTTTCTTCCCAACCTCCTCAAGAATCCAGTTTCGCTTTGCGAATATCTGCTGTTTTTATCTTCCTCATCGTCCCGTCCTCATCCAGCGAGAGCACGCCCTCCTGAACACCTTCAATCTTGCCGCGGATCCATTCCCTCTGTCCATGGAGCATCACTCGGATCGCGCGCCCGGCGAATATGGAATATTCCCGCTCTGATTTCATTACCCTGTCCAAACCGGGGGAACTAACCTGAAAACGCAGGTTCTCCAGACCTTGTATAAGCTCGAGGCGGGGGTACAGATTTTTCGATATCACTGCACAGTCATCCACACCCACACCATCGGGACGATACACGACCAGGGTGAGATGATTTTGGTTCTTACTGCGGTTATGCCGCAGCTCCACCAGGGAGAATCCCATCCCCGCTACAATAGGCTCCACCTCTTTGCGAAGCTGTTCGTCGAGCCCGTCGTTCATCCTCGGTAGTCCGTCCTCCAAAAAAAAGGAGCCGAATCATCGACCCCTAAGTTAAAGCGTAAGCTGTATACTGTTAAGGTATCTTAAAAATAACAAACCCGTTACCGAATGTCAACGCCCGCGCGCGCATCCACTAGTTCTACAGGTCTACGGCAAGAGTGAGCACGAACACCTTCTTTACCCCACCCCGCCGCAGTACCCGGGCGCACTCATCAACGGTAGCCCCGGTAGTAAAGATGTCGTCGATCAGCACAACCCGGCTGGGGAGCCGGCCCGCCCGGCGGCTGAGCGCTATGGCTCCACGGATATTCTCCAAACGAACCTGGTACTGCAATCCTTTCTGCGCCCCTCCGGAGCGACGCACCAGCAGGGGAAAATCAGGAGTGCCTGCATCCTGCTTCAGTGCTCGAGCCACTTCGAACATCGGATCCCAACCCCTTCGCCGAACCGAGCGTTTGCTGCCGGGAACGGGGACAATTGGCATCCCTCTGAAACGGCCCGCCAGTTCCGGAGCCAAGAGGTGAGCGATGAGCCGAGCCAGGCTTCTACGGTTGGAAAACTTGAACTGGGAGATGATCTGCCGGATCGGTCCGCGATACTCGTAGACCGAAAAATTGGAGTCGAAGGCAAAATCCCGCTTGGAACAACGGGTGCAGCGCTGCAATTCAGATATGAGGGGAATACTGCATGCGGTGCAGCGTCTGTGCCCGGTGATTGGTAGTAGTTCGTTTTGACAGGATGTGCAGATGGGAAACCTCGAGGCGCTTTGAAACAGCAGGCTTTGCCCGCAGCACAAACAGAGACCGGGATAGAGGATTTCTAAAACCGATCTACCTGTTTTCGCAAGCCTTTGTATCTGTTTTTGCCACACCTGAATGCGCCTGACCGCACTCAGATTATATCCGCTCCGTTCGTGATTTGACAGAACAGAAATCCTGGTTTACAATCAACCCATAACTCTTCAAGGGAGGGGAGCTATGAAAATCTACCCAGGTGAGAATTTATCCGCACAGGTTTCCCGCAATCGCGTAAATGAAAGACCTGTCCCCCGCGGCGGAGCAGACGGCCGGCAGGCTGTACCCGCCGATACAGGGGGCAGTCCTATCCCGGAAATCCGCAAACAGATGCTGGTCGTCCAACGGACCCTAGGACGGTACCAGAGCATTCTCGGAGGGTTCGAAGGATTTCAAAGATTCCTTCAGCCCTCCGCCGCCGCAGAAGATGCGGAAGCTTATCTCCAGAAAGTCGTCTATCGAGGGGAGGCGGTTCTCCAACCGTTCAAGGACGAGCTGGCCAGGATTTCAGCGACACGGGATACGTCGGCTCTGCAGCGGTTGATACAAAACTTGCGTAGGGAAATCCACGGATTCGCGGTTCAGCTAGGTCGCCTGGAGACGGCGGAACAGAACAGTCGCAGTATAAACTCCACCGGCGAGTCCCTTGCCGGCATCCTGCAGGGAATCAAGACAGGTGGAGGTCTGCTTTTGGAACTGGAAGGCGAAAACGTCCTCGAGCTGCTGAGCTGACGGCTCAGGGCTTCTCCTGCCGACGGCGTAACTCCTTCTGCCATTCGGCAATCCTGTTCAAGGCATCCAGAGGGGTGATTCGGGATATGTCGAGGGAGCGGATCTCGTCGTGAACCACCTGCTCCGCGGTGAACAGCATCCGCTGTGCCGGGGGTCCGGCTGCAGGGGCCTCGGCTTTTGTCTGCAGGTTCCCGAATCCGTTTTCCTTTAGGTCGATCAGCATCTCTTCGGCTCGACGCACGACTTCCAGCGGGATTCCGGCCAACTGGGCTACATGAATGCCGTAGGAGTTATCCGTCGGACCTTCCCGGACCTGCTTTAAAAATACGATCTCTCTATCTCGTTCCAACACCGCCATGGACAGGTTTTTCAGCCGCGTGTGCTTTAAGGCTGTGAGCTCGTGATAGTGGGTGGCGAAGAGCGTAAAGGCCCCAACCTGCTGCAGGATATATTCGGTGACTGCCCAGGCTATGGACAAGCCGTCCTTGGTTCCCGTACCCCGTCCCACCTCGTCCATGATGATCAGGGATCTGTCTGTTGCCGATCGGAGGATATTGGCCGTCTCGCTCATCTCGACGAGAAATGTAGATTCCCCCCGGGCAAGATTGTCTGTGGCCCCGACACGACAGAAGATATTGTCCACGATCCCGATTGTTGCCTCCGAGGCCGGGACAAATGCTCCCATCTGCGCCATCATCACGATCAGAGCGTTCTGCCGCAGGTAGGTGGATTTTCCCGCCATATTGGGACCGGTGAGCAGCACAAAAGTTTTGCCCCCCCGGCTCATATCCAGATCGTTCGGCACGAAGCCGCCCCCCGGCAGGTGAGCCTCCACCACCGGATGTCTTCCCTCCTTGATCTGAAGGATCTTTTCTTCGCCGATCTCAGGTCGGGTGTAGGCGTACAACGTCGCGGCAAATGCGAACGATTGGAGTACATCAAGCTCGGATACGACATCTGAAACCCCGAGGATCCGATCGAGGTGGTTCCGTACGGAGGCCCGAACAGCAAGAAAGTGCTTTCGCTCCAACTCGACGATTTGTTCCGAGGCATTGTGGATCTCGCTTTCCAAATCCGAGAGCTCTTCGGTGGAAAACCGCTCTCCGCCGACCAGGGTTTGACGCCTGATGAAGTAGGGGGGCACGGATTTAAGATTGGATTTGCTCACCTCCAAGAAATAGCCGATGATTCTGTTGTACTTGAGCTTCAGAGAAGAGATTCCTGTTTTTTTTCTCTCTGCGTCCAAGTACGCTTTGAGCAGCGTGCGGGCGTTCTCCTTCACATCCCGCATCCGATCGAGTTCAGCGTCGTATCCCGGTTTGATCAGGTTGCCCTCATTGATCTGGATCGCCGGTTCTTCGAGGATCGCCCGTTCAAGAAGATCGACCAGCTCTTCGAGCTCGCCGATGTTGCACCGCAGCTCTCCGAACTGCGGACCGACTTCAGGATGATCCTCGAGAAGCTCCGCTACGGCTTTCGCTGTGAATAAGGAACTCTTCAGGGCCAGGAGATCCTTGGCATGAGCCTTCTCGAGGGCGACCCTCGAGCTCAAACGCTCCAGGTCGAATATCCGACCCAGGTGCTCTCTGATTTTCGATAGAATGATCTGATTCTTGTGAAAAAAAGCCACCAAATCCAGCCGTCTGTTGATGTGATCGATGTCCTTAAGGGGCTTCAGCAGCCAACGCTTGAGTTTTCTGGCCCCGATTGCGGTGCGGGTCTGATCCAGTACTTCGAGGAGCGTGTAGCGTTTCGACCGGTCGTTCAAATTCTGGCTGATTTCCAGGTTCCTCAACGTGGATTCGTCGAGGCCCACGAAATTTGTATCGGTGTAGACCTGAAGATTGCGGATATGGCTGAGCACCCCTTTGGCCGTGTCCCCGAGATAGGTCAGGAGAACCCCCGCGGTCAGGATTTCCGGTGAATCTTCCTCGAGCCCGAAACCCTTCAGACTGGTAACTTTAAACTGATCTTTTAGCAGCTGCCTGTTGTTCTGAAGATCGTAACTCCAATCGGGAAGACGGTTGATCACCAGACCATCGTGTTCACGGAGCAGGTTCTCGAGCTGTGGATCCTCCGCGAGAAGAGACTCCTGGACCAGGATCTCCCGCGGCGACAGGCTGAGCAGCTCCCTTTTAAATCGTTCGTAGCGCTGGTCGTGAGGAAAATGACTGGCATAGAAATCGGCGGTTGAAAGATCGATGTAGGCGATCGCGATCATCTGTCCCGACTGCCCGAGGCAGACCAAGTAGTTGTTCACACCGGCTTCCAGCATGTTCTCGTCGACCACGGTGCCGGGGGTAACGACCTCCACGACCTCTCGGGTAGCCAGACCGGCTTTGGGAATATGGGTTTGCTCACAGATCGCAATTTTCTTTCCCGCTTTCAAGAGTCTGGAAATATAGCCCTGGGAGGCATGGTAGGGAATCCCGCACATAGGCACCCCATTTCTCTGGGTCAGGGTCAAATCGAGTAAATGGGAGGCTTCGGCGGCGTCCTGCTCGAACATCTCATAGAAATCCCCCAGCCGAAAAAAGAGGATCGTATCCCGGTGCTTGCTCTTTATGCTCCGGTACTGGCGCATCATGGGGGTTGTCGGGGGCATAAGGATAGATTATATTTAAAGAGGATGGAGAGTACAATATGGAAATAGAAAACGTCGATCGCAGCTACGTTCCTCCGCCGTCGCAGCCGCCTCCCGAGCCGCCGCCACCTCGGACTCAAAGCCCCTCCGAGGCGCCGCCCCCACCGGAGGTGGAAAACCTCGAGCAGTCCGTGGATATCTTTGCCTGAAGTCCTAAAAGGTTAGGGGGAGGTGCGTTCTTCGCACCCTCATCTGTTTCGAATCTCAGAGAGATAATCTTCCAGAATATAGGAAGCGGCTATGCTGTCGATCTTGGAGAGGGCGCGCTTTCGATCCAGACCGCAGCGCCTCAAACTCTCCTCTGCATCCCGGCTTGTGTAGCGTTCATCCCAGAGCACCGTATCCACCCCGCGGCGATTCAGCTTGACCGCAAAGGAACGCGAACGTGTACACCCCTCACTGTCCCCGCCGTCCTCATGAAGGGGAAGGCCGATCACCACAGTTTCGACGGCGTTGGCCTCGATCACGGTCAAAAGATCGGCCACGAGTTGTTTTTCGGAACGGTAGTGCAGGGTTTTGAAGGGAGAGGCGATCATCTTTAATGGATCGGTAAGGGCAAGCCCGATTCGTTTGCTTCCCAAATCAACCGCCAGGATCCTGCTCATTCTTACTGTCCGTTGTAGCTCTGCCCGGCCCGCCGCATCAGCTCTTGAATGACCATCTCGGTGATATCCACTTCTTTTGTGTAGAAGAAGAAGAACTGGGAAAACTGGCCGCTGGAGTTGAGGACAAGAGAAAAACCTTTGCTTTCGGCGACAAACTCGATCGCCTGGAGCAGTTCGTCCAGAAACTCGTCGGATTTATAGAGGTTCTCCGAACGTTTGCGAATCTGGTCCATCTTGATTCGCCGGTAATCATCCCGATACTGCTTCTTCTGAAAAATCTCCGTATCCAAACGCAACGCGGCCTCCCCGTCGCCCCTGCCCTCCGCATCCAGTTTCTGGGACTCCAAGAGAAGAATTTCCTCATCGATTCTGTTGATTTCCCTCAGCACATCGGAGCGCAGCTGCTGCAGCTCTTTCACCGCTTTGGACTCCCGAAAATATATCGCGTAGACCTTTTCGATGTCCAGTATTCCTACCTTGGTTATCTGATCGGCGAACAAGGGGGACCCGGCAAGAAGCATGAAAACCAGTACGAGCAACCCTGTGCCAGCTCTCTTCATTATCATCTCCTAAAAGAATGTATCTCCGCCCAGGGATATGACGAATTCAACGGTCGTGCCGAAGAAAGGCAGATCCCCGGTCCCCCACTGCCATCCGTCTACTTCATCGCGGTAGAAGCGCTTGGCCAGGTACAGGCGGATCGGAAACTGAGGGATGGTAAACCGCAAGCCCCCGCCGATACTGAACCTGAAATCATCCAGGCTCATCCCCTTCAAATCGTCGATTTCCGGAGTGGCTACCACTCCGTCAAAAAAGAACACCCACCAGAGCAGCTGCTCGGCGATCGGCATGCGCAGCTCGAGACGATTGTCCCACAATGCCTTCAAATCCCGCTCCAGCGGCCAGCCCCGGGCGATATTCCAACCATCCACGTACAACAGGTCGTTGGTAATGGCGATCGCATCCTCCCTCCAAAACTGGGGGAAGATGAAGGACCAAGAGGAATGGGCCGCCAGCACTAATTTGAAGTCCCAATTCTCGCCGGCGGGTACGTCAACGAGAGTCAGAAACCCCTCCAGGGTCGAATCCGTACGGATATACTCCCGGGTCCCCAAAGGAAAACCCACGGCGAAGGTGGCTCCCTGGGCGATGTAGAATCCCTTGGAGGGATTGAGGAAGAAGTCCCTTTTATCCCAGTACAGCGTCACCCCCAGCTTGTTGACGTTTTTCCAGGCGTCGTTGCCTTCCCGAACCACCGGATCGAAGGGCCTGAACAGGTCGGCGTCGTAGGTAATTTGTTCCAGGCTGGTGCTGATTCCCGACCGTATCCCCAGCCAGCCGAGAGGCGTGAAGTAACGGTAGCCGGTGTTGAAACCCAAGGAAAACTTCCAGACCGTGTAGTCCATGAGGTATTGATCGGGAATCGACTCGCCCTGGTTCAGGGCGTATTCGTAGTCGGTGATGGCATCGGCAGCGGTGGAGGGCAGCCCCGTATCCGGATCGACCAAATAGCCTAGATACGGGTCCGGCACGGCGTTGTCCTCATCCCCGCCGAAGATGGGGAATAGGCTGTCCTGGGCCACGTTGGGCACGATGGCATGCTCGAAGCTGAAGCTCACCCCACCCAGCAAACGGCGGTCGAGCAGCCAGGGCTCCTCGAAACTCAAGGAGATCAGCTGACGAAGCGTAGACAGTTCCGCGTTGATGCCCAGGGATTGTCCCTTGCCGAGAAAATTCTTTTCCTCCCACTTGAGCATCCCCGAGATCGGGTAGTCTCCGCCTGCGAACATGATCCCGAAGTTGATGTTGGCGGTGTTCCCCTCCTCTACATTGATCACCAGATCCATCAAACCTTCCGCACTCCCCGGAGGCGTTTCCGGCTGCACCTGCGTAAAGTACTGTAGGTTGTAAAGGTTGCGCAGCCCCTGGAGCACTTTGGCCTTGCTGAAAATGTCACCCTCTTCGAAGGGAAGCTCCCTGTAGATCACGTAATCCTTGGTTTTTTCGTTGCCCTTGATGATGATGTTCTCTATGTGCGCCCTGTCTGTTTCCAAGATGCGAATCGTGTAGGAGATTTCCTGCTTCTTGGTGTCACGTCGCTCCTCCCGGTTGATTATGTTGAAGATGTATCCATTTTCATAATACAAATCCGCCACTCGCTGGGTGTCCGCCTCGAGCTTCATCTTGTCCAGCACGGTTCCCGGTTGCTGCCGAACCAACTCCTGCAGCGTTTCATCGGCGAAAATAGTGTTCCCCGCGAAATCCATACCGCCGTAGGTCCACTGCTGGCCCTCGTCGATATAAATCGTGATATTCAGGAAATTCTTGCCCTCCCCTTCATCTCGTTCGATGGTCCGCTGCACGTCCTCGATCTTGGCGTCGATGTAGCCCCGCTCGGCGTAGTAATCGAGTATCTTCTGCTGGTCCTCCTCGAATTTCAGCTCCTGGAACACACCACTGGACAACCAGGATTGGGGCTTGGTTTTCATCTGTCGCTTCAGGGTTCCCTCAGAGGCGAAGTTGTTCCCTGAAAAGATGATCGACCTTATCGCCGTCTGCGACCCTTCATTGATGACGAATTTCACGATCACCGTATTTTCTTGTTCCCCGGGCTCCAGGACGGCCTTCACCGAAGCATCGATATATCCCTTTTCCAGGTAGAGATCCGTTATGGCTTGGGCATCGAGATCGGCTTGGATTCCCGTGACCATATCTCCCGGAGCGAGCAGTACGTTTTGTAGTATTTCCCCCTTGCGCAGACGCCTGTTTCCCTCCAACACTATAGCTTCTACCGATGGCTTTTCGCGTACCGTGAACTCGACGATTACGCTCTCTCGAGCATCGTCTCCAGGTTCGGCATTGGCTTCGATCGATTCGAAATAGTCGAGGGCATAGAGGGTCTCTTGGATCTCCCAAAAAACTTCCAGACTGAATTCCGCACCGATATAGGGCCTTACCAGGGGCAGCAGCTCGTTCTCGGAAACTGTATCCAGCCCGACAAAGGTGAAATCCGCGATCGGTTTACCCATGTACCACTCTTCCTGAGCCGACAGGGGCAAAGCGCAGAGAATGAAAACAACGGCGACCAGCAGGCCTGCCCAACGTCGGCCGCGACTATCGCTCGGATAGCTAGCATAGGTGTCGGTGTGTACTGTCATGTTCTATTAGCTCCTGGTCTGCTCAATACGAGTATTTCCAGCTCAACCCGATGCTGTTATCGGAAAGGAACAGGTTTTCGGGATGCGTGGGTGTAAATGTCCATTCGAGCAGAAAGAAGGGGGTTACCCACTCCAGGTTCAGCTCTCCTTCCGTTCTGATGTTGCTCGAGGTGGTAAGTTCGTCCACATTCTGAAACCGCACCAAAGCCTCGAGAAACAGATCAGTTCCCAGATACTTTCCAAGAGTCAGGGTAGTATTGTCAAGGGGATTAAAGCTATTCTCAACCAAATTCTCTCCCCGAATCTTGCCTATTAGAACATTCTGCAGGAACTGAGTGCGAACGGTGAACAGATCCAGGTTCAGAACTTCCCGGACGGCCCTCTCGAAAGGCGTCAGGATGCCGAACTGCCCGATAATGTCGCTGGTCAACATCACGGCGGCTGTCCCAAAATCCGTGTGTTCGAAGCGATTGAGGATCGTACCGCCGATCAAATTTAGGATCTCCACATCGGGCCGTGAGGGTTCGGAGTAAAATCGGGGGGAAAACAGGCTGAGCTTGTTGTTTGCCTCGAGAAAAATCTTTATCTCTTCGTTGTTGAGGTCCCTTTCCCGAATTTCGGCCAGGGCGTAGATCCACGGATCAAACTCGTCCATGGTCTCTTCGAAAGCGATGCTTCCCTGTTTCAGATAGAAACTGCGGTCGAAGTAGAACACCTCGCCTCCCCGAATCTCTACCTCCCCTTCCATGTAAAACTCACCCGTTTCCTCGTTGATGTAAATCGCTACTTGTTCGCCCTGTCTGGCATAGGTACGAACGATCGGAAAATTCATAGCCGGCCAGTAGAACTCCACGCTTCTACCCGTCGATATGTCCATATCTACAGACAGTGGAAGCGCCGGTCGTTCCTCCGATACGGGTTGGTCCCTTTCCTGACGCTGAAGGGCTATTCTGCAGGAATTTGCCCGAATCTTTCCATCCAGACGGGTCGTTGTCGAGTCGGATCGTACGCGAACCGCACCGGTTGCGTAGCCATCGACTAAGACCGGACCGAACGGATAGGCGATGTGAACTCCGGGATACTCTTCGGCGTAGAAAATCAACTCCACCCCTTCCGGTCTCCAGTGATCGATGTAGAAGAACCCCTCGCCTTCGATTTTTGTATCCCCGCTGAACGAGGTGGTGCGGGGTAAACTGAAGCTTTTCCCATCGAAAATAAGACGGCTGTTGAGAGGCTTGACCGTGTCGGGGGAAGGGGAGAACTCCAGTTCGGCGTCGGCTACATCCAGATAACCGATCCAATCGGGATCGTTGATCGGACCGATTATGCGCAGAACCCCTTGAGCGCTTCCCGTGGTAAAGGTAAAAATATCCGTAGCCGGAGTCATCGTGTTGATGATCCGCATATCCAGAGCGGTGACGTTGAAATCCGATTCCAGCTGGTTCCTCAGAACCGTTCCCCGTGCCCTACCCTGTATCGGCAGAGGGTCGAGGAGGTTCAGGGTGAAACCCCCGGACCGGCTGATCGTGCCGTGAATGGAATCCCCCGGACCGCCGTCGAAGGAAAGTACGCCCCTCTCCCCCTGGAGCGAAACCACCCACTGCGGTACACTGCGGTCGTCCACGGTTATGTCGCTCAAGGTAAGTACCCCGTCTATGTCGTTGCCCAGAACTTTCTCCAGGGTCAGCGGCCAGGGAAGCCCGCCGATGCTTCCCCGTAGATCGACCTGCACATTTACTATCTGCTCAAAGTAGTCGGCCCGGTAGCGGGATTGAAACTCGTATGCGCCGCTCTCGATATCGAGACTCCCCCTGCCGCCCTCGATCCTGTGGCTGAGAAATGAGGCGTTCAGGGAACTGAGCTCAAGCGAGTCTTCAGTGTAGGTAGCGCTCAGGTCCAGTCCCAAGGGATCGAGGTTGAGTCTACCCTCGTTCAGGGAGAGGACAATCTTCATATTCGGCCTTGGCAGCATGCCGTCGATGGCGATCGAACCGGAGATGTCGCCGTTGACTCCCTCTATGCCGAAGCGCTGGATTGGGGACCGGGCCAACTCCAACTGGCCTTCGATCTGAGTGCCATCGATCCGAGCATCTGAGCTGTACAGTTCCAAACCCTGGGGTGACTGCAGACGGATTGAAGCTTGCGCTTTGATCGGCACCAGGTTTTCCAGATCCGCGGTACCGCTTCCGGTCAATTCGGAAATCCCATCCTGGTAGGCGATACGATTCAGGGACAATCTGTCATTGTAGAGCTCGAAGGCCAGGTCGAGGGAGTTCTTCTTGACTGTGGAAAAAGGGATGTTTCGAAGCCGGGTCATCGAGGAGGCAGCATAGGGTGAACCGTTTGAGTCCATCAGTCCTGCCACATCCAGGGACACGTACATCGTGCCTTGTTTCAGGGTAACCGGGAGATTCTCGCTGTGCAGGCCGAAAGAGTTGCCCCACAGTTGGGCGATCCGCCCCGACAGCAGAACCGGGTTTATGCTCCGGGTGAAGGAATAGTATCCCTCCAAACCGTAAGAACCGCTGATACGCACCGAGTCCCCCGGAGAGACATCCAGATCGACTTGATACGGCACATCTTCAAACCAGAACAGGGAGCTCACTTCCGTGCTTTCCTCGAGCCGCTCCGCTGCTATATCACCCCGCAGGGAATATCCCTTCCACTCGGCACTGATATCTGTTATCTGTACAGAACTGCGGTTCATATTCCCGGCGAAGCGGAGTGTATTTTCCGGTCGATCTTCCTCGAGGACCTCGACCTGCCGGGCGGACAGGGTGAAATCGGAAAAATCCGTCTTCCCCCCGGCGGCGATGGAGACCGTGTACCCGCGAAGCCGCTGTTCGATTCGCGGGGATATCCGTTTTTCCGGAATGAACAGGCTGTAGACTGTGTTGAGGGGAATACGGTTCAGGCTTGCTTCAGCCTGCAGTGTAGGTTCGGCTTCCCAACTGAGATCACCCTTGGCCTCGAGGGAACCACTTTCGGGAGCTCCCTCCAGAACCGCAGCCACGTTGAACCCGACACTTTTTCCTTCGGGTACGAGGCTCAAAGTGAAGCTTTCAAGAAGCGTGTCCCCCAGGCTTACTGCCCTCCCCTCGATCGAAACGGCTTGGACGCTCCGCTCGATGTTCAGGGTTGCGTTGAGATTCTGCCCTTCCCGAGGCTCAAGATCGCTGATACGGAGTATACCGGAGGGCATCAGATTCTTGACCAGGACATTGCCGAGAAACTCCCCTCTGCCTCGGGATGAATTGAAAACTAGCGGACTGAGGTACATTATCTCTTCGTTGCCGCTGATACGGCTGGACACGGAGACATCGAAGGGCGAGACCTCCTCGGGCAGCTCGACCTGCAGGTCCGCGGAGTAGCGGAGATGAGGCTCGTCGAGATTCACGGATACGGATCCCGAGGAACTCACAGAGCTCAACAGATATGGACTGAAGCGTTCCAGGGGACCTGTCAGCTGAAAAAGACTGGCGGGTTGGAAACGTTCGGCGGCGAACCGAAAACTCAGGTCCTTGCTCGCAGTGTCGTACAGGACCTGGATATCCAGGGGAGCGCGGTCTTGAATTTTTCTAACGTTGAGACCGCTAGAGTTGTAGGTAACCTGGAGGGTCTGGCGTTTTAGATCGATCGTTTGCGTGGAAAGGCTGTAGATTTGGATCGCCAGGTCCGACCAGGTAAAAAACCTGCCCAGGCTGCCGTTTATCTTCACCCGGGTCGACAGCCAGGCGGGTACGGGCGATCCTCTTCTGGCATGCCGGGCTTCGATGGAAGCACGGACCCCGATCTCATATAAGTCCTCCTGGTTCACTGCGGTAAAAAATAGATTCGTGACGTCGAACTGCCAGTCCCTGTGGGTGTAGCTGAGGGAAATATTGCTCCCACTGACATCTATTTGGGGAAACTCCTCCTTCCGGCGGTCGCCGTCGCTTCGTCCGAAAGATAGGCGCTTCGAGGTGATATCGCTGCCGGTTCTCAGGGAATCGAGAAAATACAACAGCTCGCGATCTCGATCGTAGTCGATATTGAACTCGGAATTGGCGATCTGAATTTCCGACAGCGCAAGTACGACTGCCCGGCTGGAGAGAAATCGGAACAGATTATAATACACCTTTACCCGGTTTATTCGCAGCAGCACTTCATCCGGATCGTTCTGGCTATAAACAATCAGCTCCCGAATGCCCAGATAGCCAAAGACCGACGGTGAGATGCTCTTATAGCTGATTCTCCGCCCGATCTTGGCTTCCAGCATATTGACCACTTCTGTCTTGAGTTCTTCCATCCTGCGGTCCAGCCGGGTCCCTACCTGGTGCACGAAAATCGTACCGAGGGTAACAATTACGAGAAGGATGAGAATTTCAAGAAAACGCCATTTAAGCTGAATTGAATCAGAACTCAATCGCTGCGCTCCAGTCTGAATCGATACCGGATCTCCCCGACATCCGCACTCGTATCGTCGGAGACTTCAAAGAGGTAACTCAGGATAGCCCGCTCCACGGCCCTGTCCACCGAGGCATAGCCGGAACTGCGGACAATATCCACGTCGATGACCTGCCCGCTGGGGGCAACGCTGAAGACAGCTGCCACGTCTACCTCCAAACCCTCCTCGAGAAGTATGTCCGGGAACGGAATACCGGCCGTTTTCAGAAGCTTCCGCTCCCTACCCCTCCATTCTAGCGCACCGGCCCGGGTAAATCCATTTTCCTCGGGCAGCTGCGACGCCGGAGCGGGAGTCTCTATTTCCCGGGCCAAAAGCTCCTCCGGCCGCGGAGGCGCAACGGCAATACTTCGTCCGGGTAGAACCGGTTTTTCCGTTGCCGTGTAGCGAAGGCGATCGCCTCCCACGGCTCGTAATTCCTGAAGCGCAACAGCTCCGGCACCCGGTACGGAGAGTGTCTTCGGTCCCTCCATCTTCAGGCTCCCTGCCAACTCCCGCGGTTCGAGATCGGGCAGTCGGGTCTGCTCCGGTGCAACCGCCGAAGGATTGGGCTCAAGGTGTGGGGAAAACTCGATCACCACACGCCGGGGAATCAGCTCCGGTGCTTGCGGTCCTTTCAGCAAGAACAACAGGAGAACCAGACCGACATGAATCGCCAGTGAAACGAGAAAGTAGACCCGGTAGTTCTCTCTCATTCCGGAAGGCTCTTCTGAGCCGTCACCAGCGAGATCGACTCCACGCCGGTCAACCTGGCCAGATCCATAATCTCCACCACATCTCTGTACGGCAGCAACTCATCTGCTTGCAGAATCACATCGGTACGCTGAAGGCGCACCATCTCTTTTTTCAGTTCCGCAGCGAAGCGGTCCCGGGGCACGGTCTGCTTCCCAATATAAATCTCCCCAGGCCCCGTCAAAGTTACAACGATTTCTTCCTGCAATACGGCCTGGGAGGTATAGGCTTCGGGAAGCTCCACCGTAATTGCCGGATTGATGGAGAGGGTCGTATTCAACATGAAAAAAATCACAACCAGAAATACCATGTCGATAAGGGGGGTAAGGACCAGGCCGCCGTCATCCTCAAGTCTTCTTTTTAGTCGCATCGGCGTCCCCTCGAGTGATTTCAATTTTGATTATGTGCCGCTCGTCCCTCTCCACCACCTTGTACCGGTATCCTCCGTGCTCGTAAGTCGTACCGATATCGGGAATCCTGCCCAGCTGTTCGCAGATAAATCCGCCCACCGTGTCGTAGTTGCTCTTTTTCAAGGGGATCCCCGTCTCGTGGAAGAGATCTTCGATGTCCGCGACGCCGGCTACGAGATAGTGGCCGGGTGCCCGAATCTCGATATCCTCTATCTGCTGAAAGACCTCTCCGGGTACGAAACCGACGATTTCCGAGACGATTTCTGCAGGTGTGATCAACCCGGAAACGGCCCCATACTCGTCGGAAAGAAAAACAACCTCGATCTTACGGCGATTCATCTCAAGGAGAAGATCGGGAATCCGTTTGACATCCGGATAGAACACCGCCGCCGTCATCAGCTCTCGAATTCCCCGCCTTCCCCTGGCCTTCAGATCCAGGCGCAGCAGGCTCTCGACGTTGAAATAGCCGACAATGTTGTCCGCCCTGCCCTCGAATAGAGGCAGGAAGCGAATTCCGTTGGCGTAACTGATCTCCACCGCCTCCTGAATCGTCGCGGTGCTTGCGCACACGGGGTATTCGTGCATCGGGATCATCACCTCCCGGGCCAGGGTGGTGCGGAAGTCGAAGATATCTTCGAAAATTCTGTGCTCCGTTCTGTCCAATCCCGATTCCCGCGACCCTAGACGGACCAGCAGACGAAGGTCGTCCCGCGACTGGGGAAGTCTGCTGCGTTTAGCCTTGGGATTGAAGAACAGCAGGATCCCCTTTACGACCACGTTGAGAAGCACCGCCAGGGGCAGGAAGATGAAGTGGAAGACCACCAGAACCGGTGCCAGACGAACGGCGATGGTGTCGGCGCGCCTACGGAAAAAAGATTTGGGGATGATCTCGGTGAAGATCAGCAGGAATAGGCTCAGCGCCAGACTCCCTATCCAGGCGGCGGATTCCATTCCCCGTTCCCTCAGGGTGCTGGCTACCACGGTGGCCGCGGTCACCACAGAAATGTTCGTGCCGATCAGGGTTGTTCCAAGAAGCCGCTCGGGCTTGAGCAGGAGGAAATCCGCAGCCCGCGCGTAGTAAATCCCCTTCTCCTTCTTCAGATACAGGGTCAGTTGATCCGCGGCCAATAAGCCCGTTTCCAGACCCGCGAAAAAAGCCGCGCTGAGCGTACAGAACAGGATGAGCAGGTAGGTCATCGGGGTAACCTCCTCACCTCCAGCTCCAGGATCCTGGTCTTGCTGATGCGTTTCACCGTAAACTCGACCTCTTGGATCATCAGTTTGGTACCGGTGGCGGGTATCTCCCCGAGAGTGTCGATGATCAATCCGGCGACCGTGCGACTGTGGCTGAGGATTTCCTGGTCGAGCAGTTCGGACAGGTCTTCGATCTTCAGATGTCCAGCAATGAGGAAACTGTCCGCTGACAGCTCTTCGATCTGTTTCTCCGCGGAAGGATAGAAGTATCCCAGCAACTGCTCGATCAAACCCCTGAAGGCGACAACACCCGCGGTACCGCCGTATTCATCGATCACTACGGCCATCTCGCTGTTGGATTCCCTCATCTCCACCAGCAGGTCGGCGCAGTTTTTGCTGGAAGGAACGCTGATCGACGGCTTGGTGATTTCCGAGAGGCGCATATCGTTTTTCAACCCGTACTTGTAGGGCAGCAGATCACGAAAAGCAACATAGCCCACTAGATGATCCAGGTCCTGATCAAAGGCGGGCAGCAGGGCAGCATCGTTTGAGGCGTCCATCAGCTCCGTATCTGCAATCAGGTTGGATATGAGCCGGCTGACATCGATCCCGCTGATCTCGGTTCTTGGGATCATGACTTCTTCTGCCTGTTTTTCCCGAAAATCGCAGAAGGACTCCACCAGATCCAACTCGGATCGGTCGAGGATGCCCTCTTTATAGCCGATCTGAACGGCCGAACGGATGACGCTGTGCTTGAGCTGCTGCTCCTCGGCATCCCCATAAGGCAACAGGAAATTTACCAGCCTGTTGAAGAAGCTGAAAAACCAGCGCAGCGGCGTGAAAAGTACGTAGAGATAATTCGCGGGAACCGCACTGAATCGGCTGAAAGCCTGGGCATTGCGTATTGCAATGTTCTTGGGCGCCATCTCCCCGAAGATCAGCAGCAGCACGGTCATCGAAATGATCGAGAAAAGCTCGGACTCGAAGGGGAAAACTTTCTCACCGATCGCCTCCCCCAAGGAACTGGCAAACACATTGACAAACATGTTTCCCGTCAACAGGGTAATCAGGATGTCATCGGGAGAGGAAAAGATCCGCTTTAGAATCCGAGCCAGCTTGCTGCTGGATCGTCGTTTCAGGCTGTCCTGTTCCAGTGTGCTTAGGGAAAAAAAAGCTGCTTCGGATCCGGAAAAATAGGCCGACAGCAGGAGAAGAGTGAACAGAGGAATCAGAAGACGCAGTAAGTCAACGTCCATACGCTAGGCGGTACTCTTAGTCCTCGTCTGTCTGGAAAAGAAGGATAGAAGTTCTGATGTGGCGATCTCGATTCTCGCAAGGGTTCTGTTCACCTTTTGACGGAAGATATGAAAGAAAAGAAGCGACGGTATGGCCACGGTCAACCCGGCTGCCGTGGTGATCAGAGCCTGAGAAATTCCTCCGGCCAGGAGTGCGGGGTCCGAAACTCCCGACACCTTCAGGTTGAGAAACGATACGATCATCCCCGTAACAGTACCGAGCAGTCCGAGCAGGGTAGCTAGATTGGCGATGCTGGCCAGATAGGGAACGAACTTCTCCAGCTCGTCGGCCCGGCGCATGGCCTGGGATTCCATGTGCAGGCTGATCAATTCCAGGGAATGTCCCGCTTTGCGGGCTTGAAGCCCCGCCAGCAGGACTCGAGCTTCGGGGCAGCTCATCCCCCTGAGCTCTTCGAGGACCTGCCGGGCTTTGCCGGTTCTAAGGGCATCGATTACGTAGGCTCCCAAGTCTGCGTTCATATTTCGAATGTGGATGAAAAAGACGCTTTTTTGAATAATGAGGGCGACCGCTATGACCGAAAGTGCCAATATCGGAATCAGAACTATCCCGCCCTGAACGAGAAATGAGATCAATTTACACTCCCTTGGTGATGATGCTTGTTTTGCTATCCGCGGATGCCATATCCTACCAGAATGCGATATCTGATATTCTCCAGGAAAAACATCTCCAAGCCCGTATACACCGTACCGCGCTTTCCTATCTTCCAGTTTGCTTCTACGCTAGTCATCAATTCCGATACAATTTCCCAGTCTGTAAATAAAAATGGCAGAGAGCCGTCATCGGCAAAATCGCCGATCAGCCCCTTTATTATAAACTCTACCGGGAGTTTGTGAAAGTCAGTCGTCCACACAACTCCGGCGTAGCTCGACAGGGGATAGCTTCGGTTTGTCAGGGGAAATGGCAATCCCAACTGGCCGGTAAGATGAACCCTTATTCCCGGACGTCCCGGCCGGATCTGCCAGATCAGATCCCCCGTGACCGTTCCCAGATTAACCTCCCCAAATAGCAACTCCGGCGCATCGAAGTAATAGGATCGACCCTTTTGCCATTCGAAAGAAACCGAGGCGCCGAAAGAAGCGGAAGGATCGAGACGCAGTTCCGTCAGCAGGGAGTAACCTCCTTCTACCTCGATCTGAGGCAGCCCCGAATCCGCCAACACGGCGTAGAAATCCGGCGTCGCAGGCAGGCGGAGAAAGGGAGCTGCTCGTACAGCCAGGGAGAAGGATTTCGTGGGAAAGAGTTGAAGGCCCGCGCTGGGATAGAATTTCAGTGAGGCGTCGTAGTACAGAGCGGCTGCGCCGGCCCGGAGCTGCAGAAGGGAACGGGGATGCATCCAGCCGAGCTCGAGGCTAAAGGCACCATGCTCCTCCGCGGCCAAGGAAGGAAGCTCGCCCACCAGGATCCCACCGGCTTGCACCGACAAATCGTAGCGAGCACCCACCAGAGACAGTAACAGATCCTGCTCGATCCCCCCCCTCTGGGTACCCCCGTCCGCTCGACTGTTTCCATACAGACGCGTTGCCTCCCGCCAGTGCAACCAACCCGTCTGTCCGTTCAGTTCTGCGCTCAGGGCTATACGGTACAGAGGAGCCGATCCTGGAGAATAGAAGGTTCCTCCCCTGACCGTGGTGTCGATCTGAAGAGCCTGGGTCCTGCGTTGTGCCTCCATACCGAATAGGAGGTGTGTCGGTGAGTTCAGTTCCCTCGACAACCAGCCGTCCGCCAGACCAAACGACAGGTTCGCGGAGAGATCCCAGACACTTGAAGAACGAACCGCCGTCAGGGTGGAGTACGCGGAAGTACCTGGGACATAATCGAACCTGGCCTCCCAGCCGGCGTACGATGGAGGCTGTCCCGGTTCCGACGCGGTGTCCGGATCAGGCAGCACGCCGGGTGGAGCGGCCGCCGATGGGGGTATGGCAAGCCAGTATACTCCGGGGGGATCAGGGTCCGCGAGAATCAACGTGGCGGTGGAACGCGGATATCCTAATCGTCGATCGCTCATTCCCGTTGCCGCAGGCAGTTCGAGCACCCTTGGCTCGGGAGTTCTCAGGTTCACCGTGTACTCGCCTAGCAGAGTCACATCGGGAAGCTGAAGCGTTCGGCCCCCGTCGGACTCCTGGGCTGCAACCGGCACGACAATCTGAAACAGCAAGACCGCCAGCAGTAAGATCATGACAAAAATCCTGGTTTTGATTATGCTTAGGATCGAAATTTTCGTCCAGGGTTGGGAAATGGAATTGGAAAGTAAATATCCACAATCAGTCGTATTGGAAAACTTCGTCGTTCTGGAGGGTCTCGACGGTTCCGGAACCACGACCCAGCTGCGAATGACGGGAAATAAACTCGCAGAGCGCGGTATTCCCCACTTCTGCACGGGAGAACCCACCCAGGGTCCCGTAGGCCGGACAATCCGCGGCATCTTGAAAAAACATTTGACCGCCCAACCGGACACCGTAGCTCTCCTGTTCGCCGCCGACAGGACCGAACACCTCTATCAGGAAATTGAAGGGATTGTACCCCGCATACAGCGCGGCGAGTTGGTCGTGAGCGACCGTTATCTATTCTCCAGTCTGGCTTATCAGTCTTTGAACTGCGATCCAGAGTTCGTGTTCGCCCTGAATCGCTCTTTTCCCCTGCCCCGGCATCTGGTTTTTCTCGATACGCCCGTCGAAATGAGTCAGCGGCGCCTCTGCACTCGCTCCGAGGATGGTCTCGAGCTATACGACGGATTGGATATACAGCAGGATATCCTCTCCGGATACGAGCGGGCTTTTTCTCTCTTCGCCCACACGAAGATGCAGCTGCACCGGTTGGATGGCAGTGGGGATCCGGATCTTGTATTCGAGAAATTCTGGAGCATACTCCAGAGCTTGCCGATTGTAAAAGGGTGAGAAAATATATTCTCCTGGTTTTCCTCTTTCTGCTCAGCACTTCGGGAGTGTTTGCGTACAGAATGCTCTACGCGGAGCAGTACTACAAGTTGTATCATCTGCATTTCTACCAGTATCCAGATGATACCATGGAGAACATCTTTTACCTCGAACAGGCTCTGAAATCGGACTTCACCAACCCCCTGTATGCTCTGGCCACTATCGAAAACAGGGAGCAATGGGCCCAGTACCGAACCTTGTTCAAGATGCATGTCAATTTGAAGCTGGTTGACCTGTACCTTACCCTGGGAAGCAAGTACGACAAGATGGTCGCCTACTTCTACAATGCTCCGTGGAAAGAGGACAACCTCGAAAGCCTCGAGCTCGCTGAACAAACCTATCGGGTGGCTCTGCTGTACTGGCAGGAAGCCCGCAACTGGGCGGCGAAGCTGCCCTGGCTATACTTCAATCTGGAAGAGATACAGAACTGGGAAGATGAGCGCACCCGGATCTGGAATGGCGACCTGGACTACGGGGACATCATCGGCGGACATCTCGATCGCTTGCAGCGGGTTCGTCAGCAATTCCTCAATATGGACGAAAATACCTACTAAGGGTCGACTTCCCCCATCAGTTCGAGCCTCTCCCCTGCTCCGGCAGGGTGCTCAGCGGATCAGCATCGCATCCCCATAGGAGAAAAACCGGTACCCCCGCCTCACAGCGGTCTCGTACGCATCGAGAACGCGCCTACGACCGGCAAAGGCGGATACCAGAACCAGGAGGCTCGAACGCGGAGTATGGAAATTTGTCAACAATCGAGACACGACCTTGAACTCATATCCGGGACGGATGTACAGGGAGCTCCGCTGACGGCCGGCCATCACCCCCTGGTGATCCTCAGAATAAGCGGATTCGAGGGCTCTAACCACCGTGGTTCCCACCGCGAGTATGGTTCTGCCCTCCTTCAGGGCGGAATTGATCTGCACTGCAGACGAAGAGGGAATATTGTAACGCTCTTCGTGCATGGTGTGCTCTTCCACCTGTTCAGTGCGTATCGGTAGGAAGGTGGCCGCACCTACATGAAGAGTGAGCATGACCAGAACAACACCCCTTTGCCGGAGGACCTCTAGCAAACACTCGGTTAGATGAAGACCGGCCGTGGGCGCAGCGGCTGAACCCGGATCCTCCGCGTATACCGTCTGGTACCGTTCGCCATCGATGGGAGTAGCCGCTCGGCGAATATAGGGAGGCAGGGGCACATGTCCGTATGTCTCCAAGTAGCTCCAATCGATCGAGGGCGCGAATCGAAGGTATCGAAATACTCCCGTTGAATCCGAACCCTCAGGTATTTCCGATTCCGATACAACCTCCGCGGTCGCTCCGCCGGGAAACTCGAACCGCTTTCCGGGCAGCTGTTTTCTAGCCTTGCCGGCCAGGGTTCTCCACAAACCCGGGCCAAGCTCGGCCAGGAGAATGAACTCCACCCGGCCGCCGGTCGCAGTCGAGGTGCCGAAAAGCCTCGCCTTGATCACCTTTGTGTTGTTGAGCACCATCACGCTTCCGCTCTCCAGGTAGGCGGGTAGCTGATCTATCCGGGTATGGGTAATGCCGCCGGTGTCCCGTTCAAGCACCATCAGCCGGGAGGTTCCCCGCTCATGTGTCGGTCCCTGGGCTATGGAATCCTCGGGAAGGTCAAAGGAGAAGCTGCTGGTCTTCACTTCCCCGCTGCTCTACACCCAGGTGCTCGTAGGCCAGGTGGGTTGCCGTTCTTCCTCTGGGGGTCCGCTGTATCAGACCCTTCTGGATCAGATAGGGTTCGTAGACGTCCTCCAGGGTATCGACAGCCTCCCCGATGGATATGGCCAGTGTTTCCGAGCCTACCGGTCCCCCGCTGTAGTTTTCGATTACGGTTTTCAAAATATCCCGATCCAGCTTATCCAATCCGAGCGAATCGATAGCCAGAGAGCTCATGCCCCGTACCACGATTTCACTGGTGATCAGGCCGTCCGCCCATACCTGGGCAAAATCCCGCATACGGCGTAGAAGACGGTTGGCCACTCGAGGCGTGCCCCTGGAGCGGGAGGCGATCATGCGGCACGCTTCCTCCTCCAGTTGGATCTTCAGGATTCCCGCGGAACGGTGGATGATGTTTTCGATATCCTCATTCGTATAGAAATCCAGACGGGCTGTAATTCCGAAGCGGGAGTATAACGGACCTGAAACCAAACCGGTCTTGGTTGTGGCGCCGACCAAGGTGAACGGGGGTAGAGGAATCTTGATCGTTCGTGCTCCCGGTCCCTGCCCCATCACCACATCGATCTCAAAATCCTCCATGGCATTGTACAGCATCTCTTCGATGATGGGTCTCAACCTGTGGATCTCATCGATAAAGAAAACGTTCTTTTCACCTACGGTTGTCAGAATGGCTGCCAGATCCCCGGGTCTTTCCAAGGCCGGAGCGGAGGTCGCTCGAAATTGCACGCCCAGCTCATTTGCGATGATCCCGGCCAGGGTAGTTTTCCCCAATCCCGGAGGTCCAGAAAAAAATACATGATCCAGACTCTCCTGTCTCCCCCGGGCGGCCTGGATGAACACACCCAGATTTTCCTTCAACCGGTCTTGGCCAAGAAATTCCTGGAGGTGCCGAGGGCGCAGCGTGTATTCCTCCTGATCCTGATCGGGTTGAAAAGCTCCGGTAGTGACGCGATTGTCTTTCATCGTTTCCCCCGTCCTTCCTTATCCGGGGCTTCAGGGATCTGTGTTTTCCTGGTCGGTTCGTTCTCGGACGAACCTGCCTTGAATCCGATCCCTGAGGCGGACCCGCCGGATAACTGGGACAGTGCTGTTTTGAACAGCTCCCGCTCGAGCTCTTCCTTGTCGAGATCACTCTCCCGCAGCGCGCGGCTGGCGGTGCTGACAGCACTCTTGGCACTGCGTCTGTCGAATCCCATACCTACCAAGGCGTTGAGGATATCCTCTTCCATGGAGATTCCGGCCGGTGTCATTATGCTGAGCTTGCCCTTCAGTTTCAGCATGATTTTCTGGGCCGTTTTTTTGCCGACTCCGGGTATACCCGACAGCAGATCGAGATCCTCTGAATCCAAAGCATCGATAAAGCGCCCGACTTCCACACCCGAGAGAATTTTCAGTGCCTGTCTGGGTCCTACACCTTCGACCTTGAGCAGATCCAGGAAAACATCCCGTTCCGTGGCTTGAGAAAAACCGAATAACTTGAGCTGGTCGTCCCGGTGGTACAGGTACATATAAACCTTTGTTTTTTGTCCTTCCTCCGGTAAATCGTCGCTGCTGTTCCGACTGACGTGGATTTCCCACTCAACGGCCCCGGTGGACAGAAAAACACGTTCTTCGTCCTTATAGGTGATTTCACCGCTGATGCTGTTAAACATGATTAGGCTCCGAATCGGCAACGAGTTTCCGGAAACTCGAAAAGTTGGCGTGACAAAAGGCCGCAGCCAGGGCATCCGCCGCGTGATCCGGGGTAGGCAGTTCCTTCAGATTGAAGATCATCTTTATAACTTCCTGTACCTGGATCTTCTCAGCTCTCCCCTTACCGACAACCGCCTGCTTCAGCTCCAGTGGAGTGTATTCGGCGAAACGTATCCCTCGAGAGGCGAGTGTGTACAGCACGACCCCTCTGGCCTGAGCTACCGGCAGGGCACTCTTCGAGTTCTTTGAAAAATAGACGGTTTCTATCCCCGCTTCCTCAGGATCGTACGTGGTTATAATGTCTGAGATGCCTCTGTGAATCTGCACGAGCCGCTCTCCCACGCCGTCTCTGGGAGAGGTGCGGACGACTCCATGGGCTATGCACCGGAACCGGCTGCCGGAGCACTGGATGATCCCGTATCCCGTCGAAGCCAGCCCCGGGTCAATTCCGAGTATTATTTTCATTCATCCAGAGTGAAATCCTCAGGGATGTCCAAATTCGTGGACACATTTTGAACGTCTTCGTGGTCCTCCAGGGCGTCTATCAGCCGAATGGCTTGAGCGAGCTTGTCCTCGGGAACGGCTACATAGGCGTCGGCAATCATTGTGACCTCCGCCGACAGATGCTTGAATTCGCGGTTTTCCAGAGCTTCAAGTACGGCCTCAAAGTCATCCGCGTCGGTGATCACTTCGATTTCATCGTTGGTTTTCGCAACATCCTCGGCTCCGGCCTCCAACGCTACTTCGATCACGGCATCCTCGGTGTACTCCGAACCGTCGTAGACGATAAGGCCCTTCCGTTTGAACAGATAGGCCACGCTTCCACTTTCACCGAGATTTCCCCCGGCTCTGGACAGGATGTGACGCAGCTCCGCCGCGGTACGGTTTCTGTTGTCTGTCAGAACTTCAACAAGAATCGCCACCCCGCCCGGTCCGTACGCTTCGTAGGTCAGCTCGGAATATTCGGCTCCATCCAGCTCCCCTGTGCCTTTCTTGATAGCCCGGTCGATATTATCCTTCGGCATATTGGCCAGCTTAGCTTTGAGCAGGGCTGTTCGCAGCCTGGGATTCGCGGCCGGGTCGCCGCCGCCGACACGGGCGGCGACACTGATTTCCCGTATGATCTTCGTGAATACTTTTCCGCGCTTGGCATCTACGGCGCCCTTCTTATGCTTTATAGAGGCCCACTTGCTATGGCCAGACATAGATATTTCTCCTTCGCCCGTGAATTTATCACGCCCCTCATTGGGGTGTCAAGCTGAGTACATTTGAGGCGGATCCCAGGGCTGCGGCGCTTCATTGACTGCCCGTGGGCTGCGACGGCTCGTGATTCCCACAGGAAAATCCCCGGGGTAAAAACTTAACTTTTTTTTTAGTACTATTGAAATTTTTTTTATAGCTGCGATACTATTGCACTGCTATGTTCTCGGAGGATTGTCCACAGCTTCTACAACCCCAGATCGGACCGTCCCGGGATCAACGAAAGCATACCCGTGTTGAACACTCCGGCACGGTCCGTTTTCTCAGCGAAGGGCAACAGTTTTCGGGACAGGCGGTCAACATCAGCCGTAGCGGAATGCAGGTAGTCGTTAATCTCCCCGATTCCTACAAATCCGTCCGATCGATCACTTTTACCCTGCCGAGCTCCGGGCAGTCGGTTGAGTTGCCCTGCCGGATCGTAAGGACCGAATCCGGCGATGGAAGCAGTCAGGTCCTCGGTCTTGAGTTCTCCTATCAGGCCGACGCCCAAATGCTGCTCATCGAGAGCTACGTCAGGGATCTAAAGCAGGAACAGCTCGACGGAGTCACCCAGGAAGGGGAGATGCGCCGGGTGCATCGAGCTTCCTGTTCCCTCTGCGAGGTTCTCATAGACAGGAAAGATATCAGTAATATTACCATCGACAATATCTCGACTGAGGGGCTTCTGATAAGCTATACAGGCGAACTCAGGCCCGAGGAGTATCTGAAGCTTTCCTTCTGTCTTCCCGGCGACCCGCGGGCGCTGAAGCTGTTCGGGCAAGTGATGTATGCGATCGACGATGTTTTCGGCACGGTGTCCAGCGCCGGCATCTGTCTGCACGATATTGGTAAAACCGATCGGGCAAGAATTCGCAACTATGTGATCGAAGCAACTTCGGGATCGACGGTCCGCAAACTTCACGAGGTGTTTGCATCCAGAGATCTCGATCCCAGCTATCGAATCGGAGATCCGCAGAAGATTGCCGCGATTTTCGAGACTCTCAAGTCACGGAACTCACAGATCAACGTGTTGTTCGAAACGAGTTTCGAAATGCACAGCTTAGACCTTGTTGAAATCGCGGAAGAGCAGAGAATTTTCTTTTCAGCCCATCCTGCCGCCCTGTCAATTCCCTCCGGCGCACCGCCGGTATTCGCCTACTTTTCGTTCTACCTGGCCGACGGCAGCTATTATTTCAAAACTGAACTGATCTTATCCACCGCTCAGCGGCTTGGCTTTCGTTTTCCTTCGGTAATCTACCAGTCGGAAAAGAGGTCGTACCAACGGAAAATCCTGGAACTGAAGAGCAACGTCGATCTGGAGGTTCCTTCCCAAGACGGTGGAAAGAAGCGCTACAAAGGCCGCCTTGTGGACATCAGTTGGCACGGCTTCCTCTGCGAGCTACCCCTAAACGATCAGGCCAGAACAGATCTCAAGCGGGGAACCTACGTTGAATACCTGATCCACGAGCGGTTCGGTCTTGACCGCCACGGCATCGTCCGCCATTTGAAAATCAACGCGAAACAAAGCGGGAAACAAAAACTGCAGGTCGGCATCGAAGCCGGAATACAGCGCTCAGGATTCAGATACCGGCGATTTTCCCGAAAGGAATGGGACTGCAGCAAAGAACACCCACAAACCCTTTCATCGTTACCAGAAGAACGCGTTGACACTCTTCCCATTCGCTACCAGAACGAGCAGGGACATGAGATCGCCGCTCTGTTGAATGCCACCCGGCTGCCGGTGAGCGCTCCTGTCGTTCTGGTCCCTCCTGCGTTCGGGAAAAAGAAAGAGGCACTTTCACCGTTGGTCCTGACTTTGCTTCAAAACTTCAAGCGGAAGGGAAAAGATTTGATAATCCTCCGGTACGACGGCATCAATCGTCCAGGGGAGAGCTACAAGGAGGATAAGAATCCCAAACGCGGTTCTGAGATGCTGAACTGCCGCTTGAGTCAAGGGCTAAGCGACCTCCGCACATCTCTGGACTATGTTCACAACAATCCGTTCTTCACACCTCAGGAAGTGATCCTGGTCACCTTCAGCATGTCGTCGATCGACGCCCGGAAGCTGCTAATGGATTCACAGGGACATCTGGTCGATCACTGGATCAGCTGTATGGGAATCCCTTCGGCAAAATCAACGATAGGCAACATACTGGGCGGGATCGATATTATCGGAAACTACAAAATGGGAATCTCGACCGGAAAGGGAGGGATGCTCGGATATCTGATAAATTTCGACACCCTGGCTCGGGATCTTATCGACAACAAGTATGCCTATCTTACGGATTCCAGAAACGATATGTCGAAAGTCCCCCACCCCGTCCTGTGGATCTATGGCTCCCACGATCGGTGGACAGAGGCCGAAGAAGTACGGGATATCATGGGGGTAAAGTCGTCGGGACGACGCGAGGTAATTGAAATTCCCACCGGACATAATCTCCGGTCAAGCGCCGATGCGATCATGACCTTCAAACTGATTACCGCCTACCTGTACGAGCAGCTGTACGGTGAACCGCTGGACCCCGTAGGCCCGAACAAAGATGAGATGATGCGTTTGATCTGCTGCGAGCGTGAACGCCTGGCAACCAGCGAGGAACTGGACCTGGAGAAATATTGGCAGAACTATCTGCTTGGCGTGGGTTGGAACAGCTGGGGCTACGATTTCTATAGGAATCTCCAAGATTTCCGGGACTTCCTAAGTCTGCAGGCAGAATTGATCAACCCGGGCGGCTCAGAGCGGATCGCGGACGTGGGATGCGGCACCGGTCTTCTCACCGAGGAAATACTTCACCGTTTGACCACCACTGGCACGGCCGCCCAGCCGGTAGAGGTCGTGGCGATTGACCTTGTACAGGCTGCCTTGGCAAAAACTCGAGAAAAATGGGAGATGCTGTGTTCCACCTATCCGCAGCTGCAAAAGCATTCCCTGAGGCTGTTTCGAACAGATATGGAGCCGAACCAACTGCTCCCGGTGAAGTTGTTTCTTGAAAACCCAAAGCTGAACTTCGATTTCTTACGAAACCGTATAAAGGGGTTAAGGAATGTTACCGTGGACTTGCTGAATCAAAAAGCGTCCCTCGAGCTTCTGGAAATCATGCAGGGCTGCGACATGACCGAGGGAAAACAGCAGTTTCTCAAAGAAGCTCTAAAAGACGGACATCGGAGTGCGGTGATCGATTTCAACAGGGCGGCTCGATTCCTCAAGCACAAACTGACCCTAGCCGATTTAGCTCAGCCAATCGGTAGAACAGAGGATCTTCTTCCAAACGACTTGTATAGGAACTTGAGCAGCAAAGACATCCGTTTCGACGTGCTCAATTTCGGCAACTGCTGCGAGAATAGCTCGAAAACATTTCCCGGCGGCTTTTTCGACAAAATCGCCGCCAGTTTGTTCATCTCCTACATTCACAATCCGGACTTGATTCTGAACGATTTTTGTCGGATGCTTAAACCTGCAGGAATGCTCTTGGTATCCTCGATGAAACCAGACAGCGACATCTCGACCCTCTTTACCGAATACATCGAGTTAGTCCAGAGCTCTACTCCACAGACTATGGACATGGGGAACCGTGATCAGAACCTGGCAGCCGCCCGTGCCATGCTGAACGAGGCCGCCGCTCTGTTCTCCTTTGAAGAAGACGGCTATTTCCGTTTTTATTCTGAAGAAGAATTGGCTGCTATGGTCGAGGCTGCCGGATTAGTAGACATTAGAACCTACCGCTCCTTGGGGAATCCAGCCCAGGCCATAATCGTCACCGGAAAAAAACCAGAATAATCGCGACAGCACTGATCACGATCGGTTCCGAGGACAGAATGCAGATTATAGAAGAGGTCTTCAGCAATCTTTCCTCGTGGGGATCAAATCCAGTCCTTATCGAGCCTCGCAGAAACGATCCCGCCCTTGAGGTCTCCGCGGAAGAATTGATCAACAGTATACGGGCACTGTCGCATCAACTGCAGGGATGGGGTATTTTAAAACGCTCGCCGGTGCTCCTGTTCCTGGATAACTCGGTGGACTTCGTCTTCATGTTTCTCGCTCTTTTGAATCTGGAGGCGATCCCGGTTCCTGGAAAAATCGAGTACCGTACGATGGAGCTGAATGAGATCTTTCACAATGCGAGACCCCAGGCCGTTGTTTGTGAGAGGTATCACCTGCCGGTCGTTGAAGAATACTGTCGCCGATCTTCCCTGATCGTTCGGGACAGGGGGCGATTCATTCTCCGGAATCGCGGGGAAACGACGAACCCGCCTGAAGATATAGCCGGTGAGATTGTTTCGATCAATTACACCTACCACGGCTACGGGTATCCCCTCGGGGCACTGCTACCTGAAGAACAGTACCTGCACGGCGCCAGAGTGGTTCAGGATGTGCTGGCCGGCAGACCGGGGGACGTCATGATGGTGCTCCTCCCTCTGTCTCACATATTCCCGATGGTCTGTGGTTTGCTTCTCTGCCTCCTGTACCGCATGACAGTTGTCATTGCTCACACCTTGCATCCGAGGTTGATCTTCGAGTACATCGACCGCTACAGGGTCAACTACATGACCGCCGTGCCGGAGATCTACGAGCTGCTGTGGAGGTGCCGGCGGATGGCTCCGGATCTCAGCTCCCTGCAGCTTCTCTTTTCCGGTGGGAGCTGCCTGTCCGACGACCTGTACTACAAAATCCTCAACGATTTCGGCGTCTACCTGGCTCACGGCTATGGGCTGACGGAATTCACGCCGGTCAGCGGGAATTATGCGAATCAAAACCGGGTTGGGACCGTTGGTCCGATATGCGGTGGCGTCGAGGTGAAGATCGACGATCCCGCTCCGAGTGGTTCCGGGGAGATTCTCTTCAAGACCAAGGGGATGGCCCGGGGGTACTACCGCCGCGCCGCGGAAACAGAAAACGCATTCAGCGACGGATGGTTCCGCACAGGGGATCTGGGACATATCGATAACGGACATCTCGTGTTTGACCGGGAAAAGAAAAATACCCGAAAAGTGAACGGAAATATGGTAGATTTAGCAGAAGTAGAAAAAGCAATTCTTAATATAGTGGGTATACAGAAAGCCCGGATCACGTATGAAGAGGGCCGAGTATATGCTACTGTAGAACGTACGGACAAGATGGGCACGTTGCCCGATCTAGCAGCGATAAAGAAGGAGATGTCCCGTAATCTCGCAATTTACAAGATCCCCAGAAGCATTACGATCATCTAAAAAGCGGTATTTGCCGGCAATCTATGTCGTTAAATAAAGAGATCTGAAAAATGTCAAATCGCACAGAAATTACCAGAGAACTAAAAACAATCGTATCGAACGTTACACGTATTGATATAGCCGAGTTGAGCGAAAACACTCGAGTTCGAGAAGAATTGGGAATAGACAGCCTAATGGCTATGGAGATCGTAGCGTTGTGTGAGAAACAATTCGGTATTTCTATAGACGAGGAACAACTGTTCCAAGTCGAGACGGTTGGTGATTTCTACAATTTAGTCGTGAAAATTTGCACGGAGAAACCTGGTTGAGTCGAAGTTGAAAATACTGCTCATTTCACCTAGAGGCGCATTTTTATCTCACAGTGGGGAATTCGTCGATTATGTTGCCAATTCCCGTGAAATGCAGACGATACTCCATTACTGGAGGGGGATCGGTACCTCTCTACCAACTATTGCCGGCGTCACTCCGGGAAACCATGAAATGACGATAGTTGACGAAAACCTCGAACCACTGAACTTTGAGGATCATTATGATATCACCTGCATTACCGGCATGACTCAGCAGGCAAATGGAGCATACGAAATCGCAGATGAAACGTTTTCCTTTAACATTTACTCACACTTGTAGTCGATAGGAATAGAACTGAAGCGACTGCTTGGAGATAGATGTATGAGAAACTTGGGACAGGGCGCCAGTGATCTTGCTGGAGAATTCAGTAAGGAGAGCACTCAAAAGGCGATACAGGATACGAAGACTGCAACCGTAGTAGGGAGCATCGCTTTTCCTGTGTTCAGCGTTCTCGACTACTTCGTCTACCCACAACACTACTTCGAATTTTTGGCTATACGTATAGCGGTGATCGTTATATGTATGAGTGTCTTCGGACTGATGCACACCAAATTGGGTAAGGCTTACCCAAAAGAAATTGGTGTTTTTTTATATATCGTTGGTTGTTTATCGATCGTGCTGATGGTACACAGAACAGGCGGTTATTTGAGCCCGTATTATGCGGGCATCAACCTGGTTCTCATTATCTTTCTGGCAATATTACCTATGGATATGCGGAGAACGGTCATTATTTGTACCGTGGCCTATGCAGCCTATATCGTTCCTATCATTGTTTTTCAACCCATTAATAATCTGCCGATATTTCTGAACAATAATTTCTTTTTTCTCACAACCATCATTCTCGTTATAGTCAGCTCGCATTTTGCGACCCATCTACGGTTCAGAGAATTCAGTGCTCGCCATAACCTGGCACAGGCGAACGAAGAACTGAAAAAGTTGGACATTCTTAAGTCACAGTTCTTCGCCAACGTGAGTCACGAGGTACGCACACCCCTCACATCGGTAATCAGTCCGATTCAGAGTCTCTACCAGGGCGATATGGGCGATCTGACTCCTGAGCAAATGAGACTGATCAGTCAGATGTACAGAAACAGTCTCAAGTTGCTCGACATGATCAATCAGATGCTCGATTTCTCGAAATTCGAAGCCGGCAAGATGCAGTTACGTTTGGGAGCCGTGGATCTCGATGAAACAGTTCGGGACATCATGGCGGTATTCGACGATGTTACGAAGCGAAAAGGAATAAAGCTGGGGTATGTGCGGGAGGACAATATACCGCCACTCTATCTCGACGTGGACAAAGTAGAGCGGATTCTCATGAATCTTCTGCGCAATGCCATCAAATTCACCGAAAGCGGTTCGATTACAGTCAGAACGGGGAAGAATCAACACGCCATAGTGATCGAAGTCGAGGATACGGGTATTGGCATACCCGGCGACCATCTGCCTCATATTTTCAAGAGATTTCAGCAGGTAGACACATCGAGTACACGGCGATTCGAGGGAACCGGACTGGGACTGACAATCGTCAAAGAAGTTATAGACCTGATGAAGGGTTCTATCGAGGTATTCAGCGAAGAGGGGAAGGGAACCCGCTTTGTAATTCAGCTGCCGGACAACCTCGATCAGCTGGCTCCGGATGCTTTTATCGAAAGAAGAATCGATGAGCGGAGAAAATTGAGCTTCACCTTTAAAGGTGATGAGCGCAGAAAATCCAAACGTCGAAAAGAAGATCTGGCCAAGGTTTCCGTGGATGATTTGGCATTGATCGAGAAAGAACTATATCCCGTTGAGGCGCCAGAGGACAGAGAGAACGAGAAGGATACCGGAGAAGGCGGAGATGTGGTTCTCCTTGTCGAGGACAGCGTGGATCTGCGCAACTACATAAGCAAGATGCTCAAACGGTTCGGCCACAGCGTGATTACCTCAGAGGACGGTCTGGATGGGTGGCACAGGGTTCGTAACGATGTACCGGATATAATCGTCTCCGATATCATGATGCCGAGGATGGATGGGTTCGAGCTGGTGACCAAGGTGAAATCGGACGAGAGTACCATGCATATCCCGGTGATTCTCATAACCGCCAAGTATGAATTGGACTCAAAAATCGAGGGATTGAAGACAGGTGCGGACGATTATCTATCCAAACCCGTGAATATCAGAGAATTGGACGCCCGGATAAAGAATCTTCTCACGATGCGGAAGTTCCAACTCGCCGTCGCCCACACCGAGGAATTGAAGATCCGTATGGAGGAGTTGAGCATGAGCTTCTCCCAATCCCTCGAGATCCGTGATTTCAAAACCGCCGGTCATTCCCGGGATGTTCTCGCTCTGGGAACGATGATGGCCGAGGAGATCGGATTGGAGATCGATCAAGTTCTTCGTGATTCCCTCCTTCTCCATGACATCGGGAAACTAGGCATTCCCGACCGGATCCTCCTGAAGGAGTCCGGCCTCTCAGATGAGGAATGGGAAATAATGAAACAACACTCTGAACTTGGGGCGAATTTGCTGGGAAATCATGAGTCATACAAAGAGGTGAGCCGGATCGTGCTGGCCCATCAGGAGCAGTTCGACGGAACGGGCTACCCAAACGGTCTGAAGGGCAAGGAAATACCTCTGTATGCCAGAATCATCGGCATCGCCGATGCGTATCATGCGATGACCAGCGACAGACCCTATCGGAAAGCCCTCTCGTCCGCAACAGCCGCCCGGGAGTTGCTGAAACACAGCGGCAACCAGTTTGACCCCAAATTGGTCAAGGCGTTTCTCGACGGTCTGCTGAAAAGAGGCGAAATTACCATGAGCGACCTTCAGGCAGCGGAAACAGCAAGTTAGAATATTGAATCAGCCGTAGTCGAAAAAGAAAATCCTACAATTTGCCGCTGCGGGACAACGGCCAATAACGATAGATCACCTTCCCAAGCAGCCGATCCCTCGGCAGAGGTCCCCAGGAACGGGAATCACTGGAATTTTGGCGGTTATCGCCGAGAAGGAAGTACTGCTCGTGCTCGAGTGTAACCGGCGGAAGTTCGCCGGAAAAGGGAAACTCCTTGGCCCACCCTTCCGGCAGCCCTGTGATAATTGTCGTGTACGTTTGGGAAATCAACTCCTGCTCTTCTGTATAGGTCGCGCTGCCTTCCGGTTTAATATAGACCTTGAACTCGGACATTTTAATCGTATCCCCTGGTATGGCTACGATTCTCTTGATTAAATGGGCAGGGATCCGTCTTCCCGAAACATCCCGGACCGCTGTGCCCCGCTGAAAGGAAAAAAAGCGGACAAACGGTTCCAGGATCGACAAAGGCAGGTTCGGTTTGGTGTACATTGGGGAGCGAATCACCACAACATCCCCGCGAGCCGGTTCCCGGACAGCGGGCAGCCGGGCCGAGAAGAACAGAAACTTGGCCCCATAGGTAAGGGGAGACACGAAAATCCGGTCCTTCGGTTCAAGAAAAGGCATCATCGATCCGGACTCTACCTGGAAGGTCGCTAAAAACATGCTGGAGATGATCAGATAGAGGACAAGGGTCAAGATAACGAGCTTTACCAGCTTTCGGAGAAAGCCTCTACCGAAACGCGCTCCAAATCCTGAGCTGTAGCGTTCGAAGGTGGAGTACATCTAGTGAATGCCACCCAGCCGTGCGAGCGGCCAGTAGCGGAATAGGGCACGGCCAAGCACTTTTTCCATCCGTACAGGCCCGAAATAGCGCGCATCGCGGGAGTCATCCCTGTTGTCACCCATCGGAAAAATCCTGTGCTCCGGAACGTACCAACCCCGCTCGAGAACGCGCCACTGGCTGTGAAAGAGGTGGCCGTAAGGTTTGAGCGAATATAGGGTCTTGTATCGCCACTTCTCCACCTCGGCGTTGTCGATCAGGCTGCGCTGACGCCAGGACATGGTACCGCCGTCGTTCTTGGATGTCGAAA
This sequence comes from uncultured Spirochaetaceae bacterium, assembly GCA_964604845.1. GTDB lineage: Bacteria > Spirochaetota > Spirochaetia > SZUA-6 > DRHE01 > JAFGQJ01. Next base: position 4,284 of record CAZSBH010000008.1, on the reverse strand, counting down.
AATAGCGGTTGATCGCAATATCCTGTTGTTCCGATGTTTGGATGCCATTGTCGAGCAGGGCCAGACCGGTCCCGGCTTGCCGAAAGTAGGGGTATTCTTGAGGCTGGAACATCCTACGAGTTTCGTAGGTGAAGCCGAGGATTTCCTTGAGCTCTTCTTCAGGAATCCATTCGCCTTCTCCGGGCAGGAGGAACTCGACATTCCCCTGGTTCAGGCGGATGCGATCACCCGGCATACCCACGGCCCTTTTGATGAGAAAGTGGTGCTTTGGATTTCCGAACTCATCCCTGTCGATATCCACCAGGGAGAGGGTCAGCATGTATATCACACGCTGCAGGATGTCCTTGACCGGGCCGATCGGAATGTAGGAGGGATTTTCAAAAATCACGATATCCCCTCTGCGTGGCTGCCGCGGTCCCGGCATCTTCATCATCCCCGGCACCAGTTCAGGTCCGTAGATCAGCTTGTTGACGAATATTCGATCGCCGATCTCGAGCGTGGAAACCATCGACTGCGAAGGGATTTGATACGCTTGTAGCAGAAATTGATTAATTAGAAGTACGATAAGTACGGCTGAAAGGATCGCTTCCAACCAGTCCAAAATGACGTTTTTCTGTTTCTGCTTTTCTTTTTTGGCCAGTCTCCGCTTCCTCCGCCAGGTGAGAAATCGCTCGGTCTTGTGCTGTATGTTTTCCCCCCACTCAGATATTTCCATTTCCTCTCCCGTGAACCAGCTCTCTGTATCGGTGAGTTCCTCGTTATTAGTAGCACGAAACCTTTCGGATTGACAAGGCAACCGGCCCTTCCTATAATTCTGCAGCTATGGCCAAGAAAAAACGGAAACCCATACGACGCAAACCCCAACTCACCGACACTCAGGAAAACCAGGCCGAGGTTCGGCTTAAACCTTTTCTCGGAATATCTCCCGGTACCTACCTGAGCATTCTTTACTGTATTTTAATCCTTTTTATCCTGTTCATGCTCCTGCTCTTCAAAGGTCTCCGCGATCAGGGTGAATATGTCCAGGTTACAACGTTCCCCCCGGGCGCCTCTGTGGAGGTCGATGGCTTGTACGTAGGTTCCTCACCCTGTGAAGTACTGGTTCGAAAAGGTTTCCACAATGTTACGATCACAAAGCCCCATTTCGAATCTCTAGTTCTGGAGGACACATTCCAAGGGCCAGTTTTCGCCACCTTGTTCTTCCGCCCCCGTCGAAGACTTCAAATCAATTTGCAGCTCTCTGATCCCCGAGGGCTTGCTCGTCAGGCGCTGAGAGATTTGTCAGCAAATCCGCATATTCCGGAAATTCTAATGGAAACCGTATGGGCCGGGTATGATTCACCATCTGGAACCGATGATTTGTATTATTTTTTAGACAAAGCAAAGTACTTTGTGACAAATTCTCTTCAGATGCACGACTTCGTCTATGCCCTCACCTCTCTCGAAGCGAACGTCGGGGTTATGACACCAACCAGTTTGATTTCGACAGTGCAAAATATCGTACAACTTAAGCAAAAATATGACAATTTTCCATTTTGGTTGGCGGCTGCTCTTCAGGAGGGAGCAGGACAACGAGTGGCGGATACAGCTTGGTTTTCCGCTTTTTTATCCGGGTACCGCTCTCGATACGGAGAAATTCTGGAACGGATCGGCACGATCAGCCAATCAGACGCGGTAAGTTTTTCCCAAATTCGCGGCTTGCGTTTTTTCAGCGTGCCTGCGGGCGAGCTGTTTCAAGGTGCCGCCAAGGATGGAATTACCAGCGTGCAGATCCCTCATACAGTGGCTGTCCCGTCCTTTTACATCAGCGAGACCGAAGTACCCAACCAGTTGTACCGAGAATTCATCGAGGAGAACCCGGCCTGGAATCCGGCGAACAAGATCGAGCTCCACGAACAAGGACTCGTGGATGACGATTATCTCACCGGTTTTCAGGCAGCTGATGTGCAGAGCGATTGGGAACAACTCCCGGTCTCCCACGTGTCCTTCTACGCAGCCCAGGCCTTTTGCCGGTGGTTCTCAACAAAACTGCCGGATAGTTTTTCGGGTTATTCCGCCCGACTCCCCTTCGAATCGGAGTGGGAATGGGCTGCCCGTGGAGGCATCCTAGGAGCGGACACTCCCACGGGGGCTCAATCAGGGGGAGAACGCTTTTTTTCACCTGGAATTGAGGGGCCCGGACCCGTCGGTACCTCCTCCCCTAACCGGTACGGGCTGCGGGATACGGCGGGAAACCTGTGGGAGTGGTGTCTGGATTGGTACTCTCCCGTGAAGTACCTGTTCACATCCTGGAACACCGAAATAAACAAGTTCGATTCCAGCCAAGAAATTCCGTTCGGATCCGAGAAGGTGATCCGGGGAGGTTCCTGGGCCAACGAAGAGGAGCTTATCAAAATATCCACTAGAGGTTCCCAGCCGCCCGATTGGTGCACCCCCTACCTCGGTTTTCGGATCATCCTTTCGAGGTATTCTCCTTGAGCGCGGATAGAAAAGTTCTCGCCCTCAACAGGAAGGCGAGATACAGCTACTCAGTCGAGGATTCCATGGAGTGCGGCATCGAGCTTCGCGGAACCGAAGTGAAGTCGATGAAGGAACGGAGTTTCTCCTTCAGCGACGCTTACGCCAAGATCGACAACGGCGAGCTTTGGTTGGTAGGTCTGCATGTCACACCCTATAAATTCGGCAATATCTACAATCACGAACCGGATCGAACCAGAAAACTCCTGGCTCACAAACAGGAGATCAAGCGTCTTTCCCGGAAGGTCAACGAACGCGGCTTGACCCTGGTGCCTCTCTCGTTTTATCTTACTAAAGGGATGGTAAAACTCGAGCTCGGGATATGCCGGGGAAAACGAGTTGTCGACAAACGGCAGGATATCAAGAGCCGAGATTTAAAGCGTGAGGCAGAACGGGCCATACGCGAGAGAGACTATTGATCTGAAAAATATGGGGGTGTACCGGCTTCGACTGGGGTTTTGTTGGATCAAGGATTGCAGGTGGAGCGCCAATCTCCTAAAAGTGGCACAACTATAACTGCCGAAGATAATTTGGCACTGGCTGCATAACTAGCGGTCACGGGCACCCGGGGCGCGGTTCCGAGCTCCGGAATGCTTGTCACAAACCGGGACTCACCTGCTTGAAGAGCTGCATACAGGCAGGGAAAATAAATGCGGCAAACGACGAGTTTTAGGCTTGAGCTGTTGTGCCTACCTCGCCGTAACAAACAACGGCTAAACCTGTAGAGATTCTTGGTACGCGCTTCAGGACGCGGGTTCGATTCCCGCCACCTCCAAATTCTATCTCTGTAAAGAATTATATAAACCCGGAGTATCAAATACTAAATTAGTTTTGAATCTTCTTACTTTATAAAAGGTATTCCAAGATCTTTACAGATCTTTCGTGCCAATTGATCTCTGATCTCGCTATGCCTCGGTACCGATGAACGGCTATTCTGATCGGGATTTATCCACCACGAATGACTACCACCTTCCCGCACGAAGACGCAACCGTTCTGCCGAAGATGTTGAAGAAGCTTCTCCCGCTTCATACAGTAAACGATATTTCGGTATAGTCCGTGGCAGCGGCGTTCTTCGCCTCCTGGCGGTTGAACTCGAGTGCCTCCTTTAGAGTGATCCTGAGGCTCTCGATCAATTCTTCCCTACTTTTCTCCTGACAATTGACTCCAGGTACTTCCTCAATCCATCCGATCCACCAGTCACCATCCTGCTTGGTTATGGCGGTAAACGTATTAGCCATCCTATATCCTCCCGGAAGAACCTCTGGGCGATAAGTATACTTCTTTTCGTTCATGCTGGATATACTAGATCAAGATATAGGATTGTTTTCCACGGATCTCGTGATGCAGGGCCTCCTACAGGAGTGTTGAACCCAAGCCCTACCTTGAGGCCTTTCAGATCAGTTTCACCATAGTAGCCCTTCTTGATGCTAAAGGTGAAAGTTCCTTCGCACTGGTTCTTACCTTCATGGAGGTCCGTGGGAGCGCTTGATCCCCAATAGTTAGGCACATTTTAGATCAGCATTTTTATCACCACTCATAACTATCTCGATTTGTGGTTTAGCGCAGAGCTGAGTTGCCGTGCCGAGTCATCCTCCACATGCTATTGACGTAAACACCCGTGCTTCGTACCAAGATAGCTTCGCGGTCTACTTGTAAGATAAGTGTAAGGTTGGAATGGCCCGGATAACTAACCAGATTTTAATGAGCAGTTTGCAGTGGTTGAATTTTCTGTAGTGTTTCTGCTTCAGAACTCTGAGCGCGATACA
>CAZSBH010000007.1:0-81839 GCA_964604845.1 uncultured Spirochaetaceae bacterium | reverse complement strand
GGGAAGGCTGTCGCCCTGAAGCAGGCTGCCAAGAACGACGCTGGCAAAGGCATCCAGGAACGCCTGCCCTGCTATCAGGTAGCCGACCCGGGCGCCGGCCACCGGGTTGACGACCGGGCCGATTGTTTTTTCCATGCAAACCTTTTGAATCGGTTGGTTATGCCGCACCGGGTTTGCTTTAATGGGTAGTCCACACGTTGAAAACCATAAAAGCCGACGCCATAAGCGTCGAGACGGCAAAGAGTGTTTTCAAACGTTCGGGCTTTGTTTTCAGCGAGACAACACCGCCTAGAAGCCCGCCGACGACTGCGACTGCAGCCAGCAAAAACATCGACCCGGTCGAAACGAGATCACCTCCCGCGGCATGTCCGGCGAAACCCGCCAGGGCTGTGGCCGCAACCATGGCAGAGGAGGTCCCAACCGCAATACGCATCGGCACGCCGCAGACGAGTACCATCAGCGGGATCTTGAACGAACCGCCGGAGATCCCCACCATCCCCGAGATAAAACCTATAAGGGCTGTTGCGGGAATCGTGATCCAGAGGTTCACGGTGTAGCTATACTGCGCGAAGCTTCTGTGCCACCAGCCGATCCCATGTCTCCGCTCATGGGTAACACCTTTTACAGAAAAAAGCATCAGGATCCCGGCTGCTGCCAGGAGAGCCGCCAGGGCAATTTTCAAGGTTCCTCCGCTGAAGCGATGAGCGAAGTAACCTCCGACCAGGGCCATTAGGTCCGTGGCAGGATCGATGACCAGGGCCAGCTTCCAGTCCACGGTCCTGCGGACACCGAAGACCAGAAGCGCGCTGGCCGCCGTGGCAAAAAGTAGTAGCTGAGCAACGGTCGCAGCCTGGTGCACCGGGATTCCTGTGGCTATGAGTACCGGAACATAAAAGTTGCCGCCCCCCCGGCCGACGGCAGCGGTGAGTATGGAAATTCCGAAAATTGCAGCTACTAAGATAATCCTGGACATGGCGTGCTTGACAAAAACACTCTTCAGGTTAATGAGAATATTCTCGTATGTCAAGTATGTGCCGTTCGAACCAATTTGTCGTTAGCCCGCCGAGACTTGCACCCGCGGAGTTCCAGACTCTCTGGATTTCTCAACAGCCCACCATTTTTACCAAGCGCTTTTCCCCGCAACAAATAGATGCAACACAGTTGCATCTATTTATCGGTCATGCTACAGTTCCGGTCACGAGTTGGGATATGGCAAACGAATACGGCTGTGACAAAAAACGTTGTAAGCCCGACAGAACCCGGAAGCTCCTGAAGGAGGCAGGGATTCGTACGACCTCCGTACGGAGGGATGTGTTCGCTTATCTCCTGCAAAGGGGGCTTCCCCTTTCCCACCAGGAGATCCTCAACCGGATGGGAAACTATAACCGGGTGACCCTCTACCGCACTCTGAACACGTTGACCGACGCGGGCCTTGTGCACGCCGTTCAGGGATTGGACGGTGTGTGGCGGTTCTGTGCTCACGACCCTGAACACAGGGGTTGCCCGGGCAACCACCCTCACTTTCTTTGCTTGAGCTGCGGGCGGATGATCTGCCTGTCTGATCAAAAGCTTCCATATGTTGAGGTGCCTGCCGACATAGAGGTCAAGGGCAAACAGCTTCTGGTGTACGGTCGCTGTGCGAGCTGCGTCCGCTCGAGTCGGTCACAGAGTCCGAACGAGACGAGAATATGATCCAGAGCTTCGGTGTAAGGGAACACCCGCACCACCTTGAAACGAGCTGCAGCCCGCCGGCCGTGATCGAAGTGCGCTCGTTGATGGTGAGCTACTCCGATCGGGCCGCCCTTAGGGAGCTGTCGTTTACCGTGCGGGAAACAGAGGTCGTCCTCATCACCGGACCGACAGGCTGCGGTAAAAGCACTCTCGCCCTGGCACTCGGCGGACTGATTCCCCATGTACAGGAAGCACAGTTCAGCGGACGGGTGATCGTCAACGGAATGGACACGGTCGAACACCCCCTACACGAGATCACCGCCCAGACGGGAGTGGTTTTTCAGAATCCGTCTACACAGCTGTTCCACACGACCGTCGAAGAGGAAATCGGCTTTGCTCCCAGGAACATCGGACTGCCGGAAGGGGAGATTCAGAGTCGAATCTCCTACGCCCTCGAGAGTGTTGACATCTGCCACCTTCGGGGGCGCTTGACCCGAGGCCTCTCCACGGGGGAGAAGCAGCGTCTGGCGATCGCCTCGATCCTCAGTCTAAAACCAAAGCTGTTGATACTCGATGAGCCTACGGCCAATCTGGACAGCAGGGGAGTTGAAAAAGTGGTCGCAGCCCTCAGGAGGCTCAACAACGAACAGGGCATCACGATTCTAATCATTGAACACCGGCTCAGCGCCTTCTATCCCTGGGTCAGCCGGGTCATGGTCCTGGAGTCCGGGCGAATGGTGGTCGATTCGACTCCTCACGAGCTCGATACCCGTCGGCGTCTTGATCGACTGGGCTTGTCTATTCCCACGGGCAACCCCAATAGCAAGTTCCGCGGCTTTCTCCGGCGACAAACCATAAGCCGCGAACACAGGGAGCCGCCCGTGGTGACGATGGAGGGAATCGAGGCCGGTTACGGCAAGACGCTGTGTTTGCGGGGGGTGGAGCTGGCGTTCCATCCCGGTGAGCTGACAGCCCTGGTCGGGGAGAACGGCGCTGGAAAAAGCACCGTGGCCCGCGTTTTAGCCGGGCTGTTGCGACCTCGCAAGGGAAAGGTGAGGTGGGACCCCCGCTTGAAAGGACTTCCACTCGGCAGACGGCTGGGCTTTCTCCATCACAACGTGCTCTCCCAGCTACTGATGGACACGGTCGAAGAAGAGGTCGCCTTTGCGCCCCGGAATTTCAGGCTGAAGGCGGGCCCGCTGGTCGAGCGTTCCTTGCAGGTGACCGATCTGAAAAGCCTGGCTGAGCGGCGCCCACACTGCTTGAGCATCGGCGAGCAGCAGCGGGCAGCGCTGGCGGCGGTCTTGTCTGCCGATCCGCAGCTCATCGTCCTCGACGAGCCGACGGTCGGACAGGATTGGATCCATTTAAGCACGGTCATGGGCTATCTTGCCGCCCTGACGAGGCAAGGGAAGTCCGTCCTGGTGATCACGCACGACGAGAGGTTGGTGCTCGAGTTCGCCGACCGGCTCGTGTACCTGAAGGACGGGCGGATTGTCACGGATGGCGGGTATACGCCTAGCGGTGCGAACGGGGGTAAGGACGGAAGCTCGATACAGCTGCTCGCACAGAGCTCGCAGGGAGGGGGATAGAGCATGAAGCAGGCGACGCAGATCCGCATGTGGGTGTACATAGGCCTCTTCGGCAGCCTTTGGGGAGCCGTCGAGATGACTCTGGGCTCGGCGCTCCACCTCGTCTTCCCGCCCCTGGCCAACACCTTCCTGGTCGGGCTCATCATGACGAGTATCGGCTGCTCGGTCGCCTTGACCGGACGGCGTTTTGTACCCAGGCGGGGCAGTATACTGTTGATCGGTCTGATCGCGGCAATTCTCAAAGCGATCGGCCCTGGAACGGTCAAGATCGGACCCATGATCGCAATCATGGCGGAAAGCCTTCTCATGGAGGCCGGCCTGCTGTTCAGGACAGAAAGCACCCGCTGGGGCTGCATCCTGGCCGGGATGCTCGCGCTAAGCTGGAACTTTTTTCACCGCTTCATGATGATGGGCCTGCTGTACGGAAAAGGGATAGCGGAGATCGCCGTCAGGATGGCAGGCGAAGCCGACGGCGTGCTCGGTCTGGATGAACAGAAACTCCTGGTGGTTCTGATCGTTCTTCTGGTCATCCGGCTACTCTGCGGCGCCCTGTGCGGCTTAGCGGCCTGGACTCTGGGGGATAGAATCCGAAGGAGGGTTCAGCATGAGTCTCGATAGGCTGGCCGGCTGGCTCCGGTTGACGGTATTTGTTCTGTCTACTGCAGCGGTCATGCTGGTTTCCGGCTGGCACCTGCTTGGTGTCGCCGGGTTGCTGCTCGGCATCGCCGTTTTGTTCGATCCGCCGACCCGTCGCCTGCTCGCCAAGCTTCGCTTTTGGCTGCTAATCGTCTCCCCTTTGCTGGTTGCCGTCATCTTGCTGGGGAAGATTAAGCCGCCGGTGTTCACCGTGTCGCCCGAGGATCTAAAGCTGGGTCTGGAAATGTCGCTGCGCGCCCTGGCCCTCATTCTGTCCGTTCAGCTCCTCGTTTCCGGGCTTACCGTGTCCCGGATCATGCGCCGGTTCGAAACGTACGGATTCAAGGGTCTGGGTTTCGCCCTCGGGATCGCCCAGAACATGCTGAGCACCCTGACTGAAACTGTCGAAGCCATATTTATAACGATTCGACTGCGCGGGGGATTCAGGCGAAGGCCCCTGTACGCCGTGGGACTGTTTCTCATCAGCCTGATCTCGAGCACGCTGCTGCAGGCCGACCAGGTCGTGAACGCGGCTTCCGCCCGCGCCTTCGATCCCTCCTCTCGGGGCCGAAATCCACCAACGGCAGCCCACGAATCCGGGCGACGGGTTGGGCGCCGCCTGCCGCTTCACAGGTGAGGGTCCTATGCCGCTGTTCATCATCACCGGAGCGATCGATTCGGGGAAAACCACCTACTGCGAACGGATTCTTCTCGGGCACAACGGCAGGAAGCGGGAGGGCATTCTTCTGAAAAAGGTTTTTCGGAACGGTGAGTGTGTGGGTTACGACGCCTTTCGGATCGGCAGGGGGCAGCAGGTCGCTTTTACTCGTCGAAAAAACCGGGAGCCGGAAGGATGGGACCCGCAGGAGCGGGTGGGGCCTTTCTCCGTCTCTGGCAGCGGCAAGGAAGCGGCCAACAGCTGGGTTCTTGAGGCGTTTTCCACAGGCACGGCGGGTCTAATCGTCGACGAAGTCGGGCCTCTGGAAACCGCAGGCAACGGGCTTTCGGCTTCGGTGTCGTACGTCGTGGACCGGATATCGCGGGAACGGGAACTGTTTGTGGTCGTTCGCCGGAGCTGGCTGGATACCGTGGTACGCTATTTCTCGATCAAGGACTATCGGCTGATCTGCATCCCCTGAACATTGGGGACGCCCAGGGTATACCCAATCAGCGGCACCTCCTGCAGGCGGTCCTGCGCAGGGGTGATATAATTGAACTCGTAGAGACCGCCCGTTTCATGCTGTTTCTTGCTCCGAGCTGAGGTGAAGAGTCTCGCGGACCGAAGCCAGCAGGGGCAGGCGCACCGCCGCGTCCAAAAACACAGCAAAAATAAACACGACCTGGGGACCGAAATGCTTCCAGATCAAGCCACCGATCAGCGGTGCGGGTATACTGACCAGACCCCGGACTAGGCCGATCAGGCCGATCCACCGTCCCATCTTTTCCTTTGGAACGATTTCTGAGGCCATGGCAGCGGCCAGGGCGGTGGCGATACTGTTGAACCCGAAACACAACCCGGCAAGGAACAGCATCATCGGTCCGGTGGCCCAGATCAGCAAGAAACTGGAGAGGTAGCTCACAGGAGCGATCAGGAACAGCAGCTTCTTACGCCCGTAGCGGTCTGCCATTCTGCCCAGAGGAAGGGCAAACAGCAGCGGTGCGATGCTGACCGCAACAGCCATGCCGGCCAGTTGGATCTCTTCAGCACCCTTGAACTGATGGGCAAAGAGGGGCATGTAGGGTTGTACCATGGACCAGGGTATGTCCATCAGGGCCAGCATAGCCAAAACCCGGATCAGCCCCGGCCTCCCCCGAAAGATTTCGGCAAAATCAAAGAAGCGGAGTCTTCGCTCCCTACTGTTCTGCTTCGCCGGATCCTGTAGGAACAGAATCAGAAGCGCCACTATGCTGCCAAATACTGCAATCTGGATGCAGTAAAGCGGGCGTATCCCACCTACATTGATCCCCCCTGACAGCGCTACCAACCAGGCAGCCAGAAGAGGGGTGCTCACAGTGATCACGGCGGAGAGGGTGCGGCATAAACCCCTCGCGGTGGCTCGCTCTTCGTTGATAAGTTCCCTAGCTCCGATTACCGTGCAGGAGGTGCAGGTGACGCGCACCCCCATGTAGAGGAGCACGATTCCTGCGTACAATAAGCGCCAGTCCGGCGCCAGGGCGTAGCACACCGCCGACAGGAGCAGAAGCAGGGTGCCCGTCAGGATGACCTTTTTCAAGCTGTAGCGATCGACCAGCCAGCCCGACGGTACCGAAATCAGAGCCCCGATCGTATTGCCCGCGCTCAGTAGAGAACCGAGCTGAACCGGATTGGCACCCAAAGCTACAGCATAGATGGAGTTGTATTGGGCCGAGAGATTCAAGGCCAGCCCGTGGAGGGAGCGGCGAACGAGCATGATCTTGAAGTTCCGCGGTTGGCGTCGGATAAAAGCTCCCGAGCGAAGCCAAAGCGCTCGTAACGAGGCAATCATCTCAGTCTCTTTTCGCGCCGTTCATCCTGAAGATTATAAAACCGAGACGACTACAATCATCACGACGAGTTCCCTTGAACAGCGGCCTCATGGTACTTCAGATCCGGGCTCTGGGACCTTTTCTCGTCATCCGGAATGTCCGAATAAGGAAGGGGGGCGTCCCACCGCCTCCTGCCGGCTTACTCAAGTGATCTTCTCCGCAGCGCTGTTGAAAGCCGTGATGTGCCAGTCGAGGTCTACCGTAAAGACGCCCTCATTGATCGAATCTAGAATAACGCTTTCTCTGCTCTCCATCGCTCTGTTCGCGGGTATCCCATGGATCTCCCGATTCATGCATTCCGCATGTTTATCCTACCGGTTACTATTGCATATTGCAACAACCAACCTTGGATAGAAAAGCACTTGACATCTGCGGACATTGGATATACATTTATTATGAGCGTATGCTCAAAACTACTGATATTCGGAGATGATATCGAGTGGCGCGTCCCGTTAAACCCCGCTGGATCGGCTTTGAACCGCCCGGTGTGTGCTTCATTCCGCAGCCTATGACTGTTCGGGCGATTGGTCTAATGGTGGTCACTATCGATGAATTGGAAGCGATGAGACTCGCCGATCTCGAAGGTCTTAGTCAGGAGGAAGCGGCAAGCAGGATGAATGTTTCCCGGCCTACCTTTGGAAGAATTGTCGAGCAGGGCCGGAAAAAAGTGGCCGAAGCCCTGGTCAATAGCAGAGGAATCGGTATCGAAGGCGGGGTGATAAGATTCCATCCTCCCTACGGTCTTGCCTGGGGACGACGGGGGAGCGGCGGCGGCCCTCATGGGCACGGCCACGGCGGTCGTGGCAAGGGACCGCGGCACTAAATAACCAAGATCGGAGGTGAGAAATCATGCCTAGAGGAGATGGAACCGGACCCGCCGGGATGGGACCGATGACCGGCAGAGCAGCCGGCTACTGCGCCGGCTACAACATGCCGGGATTCATGAATCCCTACGGCGGCAGAATGGGCGCTGGATTCGGAAGGGGTCGAGGGCGCGGGAGAGGTTATTTCCCTGCCCCGGCAGTTTGGGCCCAGCCATACGGCGCGTATCCGTACGCACCAACCTACTCAGAGGCGCAGGAGAAGGAAGCACTTCAAAACCAGGTGAAGTTCTTCGAAGACCAGATAGGCACGCTTCAGAAACGGATCGAGGAACTCGAATCCGAAACCTCGAAAAAGTAGGGAAGGTAAACTGCAATCCGGGGGGCCCGTCCCCCCGGATCCCTATTTCTGAGATGCACTTTGTCAGTTCTGTGTTGTCAATCGCTCTACAAGCAAACCGTTCAGGACTGAGAACAGAATCATGAGGATCGTCAGGATCACCACCAGCTTGAGGCCGAAGTAGTAGACCATCATGGGTAGAAGAGGAATTTTTACGGCCCTGCTATAGAGAAAGGTGGCTATCAGGGCGTCTCGCATACCCTTTTTTTTCAGCTCCCCCAGCAGAGGGTACCACATATAGATAGGTCCAGCTGAGAGAATGCCCGCGATCACCGCAATCGGCCAGCCTCGAGTCCCGGCGCCCGTGCCCAGGTATTTGGCCACCGTCTTGGGATTCAGAAAGAGATTGGAGACGAAAATGAGGAGGAACACGATTCCCAGGACGGGTAGAATTTTCTTCAGGAGTCCCAGGAATACCTCCAGACCCGCCAAAGCAAGCTGCAAATTCCACAACCCCAGGATGAGGTACACCAGGACAACGGCAATGAGGAAAAGCCAGTTGGCGCCGATTTTCTGTACGATTTTTTTCATCCCAGGATCCCCGTGGCAAGCACTGTTAAGACAGCGATAATAATGGCCATAATCAAGCTGATCCCGTTTCGAAGCAGAGCGAATTTTTTCCCGAGCATCAGGCTCTCCGCGGGAAGTTGGATCGTCCCGACGGTGACCCAGCTCACGATGAAGGCCAGCACGGCTGCTAAACTAATGCCGGTTTTCAGCAGCTCCCCCCCGATGAGGTAACTGGTCAGCGGAGTGCCCGCCGCAACGCTACCGAACAGGGCGCCGATCAAAGGATCAAGCGCCCTGTTGCCGGTAAAGATCTTGGAAAAAAACTCTTTCGGTACCAGTGTGTTGACCAGACCGATGAGCAACAAAACGCCCGCCAGAATCGGAATGCTCATCTTGATGTTGTTGAGCAAACCTTTCGCTGCTCTTTTCCATCGGGAAGGTTCCACTTTGCTCACTCCTCCTGCGGCACCTATTCCGCGCTTCATCGGTTCCAGCAAGCGGAATCCGAGTGACCGGGGACAAACGACGGTGCGGTCAGATCATTCCGTGATGTTGAGGAACTCCTTGACCTTAGCCACCAGCACTTCGTGCGGTACGGGTTTGTCAAAGAAATAATCAACGGGCAGCCACTGCTCGTGAGGAGCGAAGCGGTACGGCACTTTCTTTTCCCCGTGCACAGCGGTAAGGAGGATGATCGGCAGCTTCAGCAGTTTCAACTCTTCCCTGATCGTCCGGGCCACCTCAAATCCTTCAAAATTGCTGGGCATGAGTACGTCCAATATGACCAGGTCGGGATTCTCGGATTGTACCTTCGCGAGGCCCTCCTCCGGATTATAGGCTGAGACAACCTCGAAGCCGTTTTTCTCCAAAACGAGTCGGGTCGCCTCCTGCAGGTCTTTGTCATCATCGATTACAAGAATTTTCGGCATTGATTTCCTCCCTTTACGACATCGCCAGCAAGGCGGATTCCGCCGCGTTGACGAACTGGTATACCACCGGCGAGGCTGTCAAAGCAGGATGAGTTCCCATCTGGAAACAGGCAATGTCGTCGATGGTCATCTTGTACTGGATGCAGGCGCTGGCAACGTTGATCAGCTCTCCCACCGCGAAGTCTCCCATCATCTGGGATCCAACCAGGACCTTTGTGCGTTTTTCGAAGATCAGCTTTACCTTCTGGTTTGCCATGCCGGGCATGCTTCCCGGATGCCGATTCGGTCCTTCCGCAGTCCCCGTGATCACATCGTATCCCTGCTGCTTGGCAAAGTTCTCCGACAACCCCGCTACGGCAAAACTCCGATCTCCGATGGCGGAAGAAAACACGCCGATGGTGCCGACGCTTTCCCTCTGGATTCCGAACAGATTGGCGCCGGCGATCCGAGCTTCCGAACAGGCAATGGATGCCAGCTTGAGCTTCGAGGGAATGCCGCCGAAGAAAGAGAACTTTTCTGTACAGTCACCGCAGGAGAATATGTTCTCGTCGATGGTGCGCATCGTTCGGTCGACCCAAATCGATCCAGTAGGTCCCAGGCGCAGATTGGCTTTTTTGGCCAGATCAACGTTGGCAACGGTTCCGATCCCGACGATGACCATATCGGCGGGCAGAATCCTGCCGTCGGCCAGTTTCACCCCTGTCACCTTGCTGTTGCCTTCGATCGAGGCTACCCTCTGGTCGGCCATGATCTTGACGCCCCGTTTCTCTATGAGTTTTTCTGCTTCTGTGCAGAACTCCGGATCAAAGGCCAGCTGCAGGCAGTGGGGAAGGAGCTCGCAGATCGTCACATCCAGGTTCCCGATTTTATTCATCTCATCGGACATCTCCACACCGATAAATCCGCCTCCGATTACCACGATCTTCTTGGAAGACTTCATCTTTTCCTGCATGATGCTGAGATGCTCCACGTCCTTGTGCACCGGATACACGTTCTCCTTGTCGAAACCGGGAATCGGCGGCATCATCGGCAGCGAGCCCGTTGCCAGGATGAGCTTGTCATAACCAACTTCCTCCCCGGACTTGGTTTGCACAGTCTTTTTCTCACTGTCGAGTTCAGTCACGTTGTCTATTATGAACTCAACATTGTGCTTTTCCAGGGCCGTATCCGGGATCAAGTTTTTTTGGGGACTTCCCACAGTACCGAAGATGTAGGGTATGCCGCAGGGGATGGGGACCAGTTTTTCCTTGCGAATCAGCAAAATCTTCTTGTTCGGATAGTGTCTTCGCGCGGTGATTGCAGCGGTGAGCCCTGCCGCGCTTCCCCCAACAATAACCACATCCGTCTTTTTCATACAGCGACTCCTTTTATCGTTTTGTTTTTTCACGAACAGAAATTGTACATCTCATTATGATGAGAATATTCTCACATTGCAATTGGAAATCTCATTTTTTTCGATAAAATGAGACAGAGGGGCAATAGGATGAGGGAGAGGTACCTAGATCAAGCACCTCGGGCCCGGGCACGCAGGTACTGCAACATGCCCCCTAGCCCGTACAGTGTAGCCGCCGCCACGGCGATGGTTCCAATGACCGACAGGAAACGGCCGATGCCCTGAAAGAAATCTGTGCTCAGCAGGGTAAACAGGATACCCAGCAACACCGGTCCTTTCAGTACCAGCAGTCCGAGGAGTCCGGTCGTGTAGGCCTCGGCCGGTCCGATCTCAGGGGAAGACTTACGCATCCATTGGCCCAACCGAACCGCCATACCTATATACCCGATGTAGGCGAGAAACATCAGCAGGACCGCAATGAAGGGGATTATAAGGATGCCCACCACCGAAACGATCAGCAGTGCTACCAACACCGGGATGATCAGCAGTGCCAGAACGAGATAAAGGATAGATTCCTTCCAGCGGGAGGTGAGCAAAGCACCAAGGCGGGAGAGGTGGTCCCGCCCGAAATGAACGAACAGAAACAGCACGAGCAGGAACAAGCAGACCCCCAGTATTTCCATGATGAAGCGGAAAGTCGCCGCGGAATGCTCCGAGCTCAGCAGGCTGAGGAAGGGAATCTTGATGTTCGGCAGGGACTGCTTGTTGCCCCCTATCTTCGAACGTCTGTCCGCCTCTACGGTCCCCCCCAAAGCCACCGTGTCTCCGGCGACGGTGGAGCCGGAGAGCAGAACGATATCCGCCCCCAGGGTCCACACATCCCCCTCTACGGTGCCCTCCACCGTAACATCACCACCGATGCTCACTACGTCTCCCCGCTTCACGCCGCGAATCGTCAGCGGCCTGCCGATCCTCATTCCCGCCGGACTCAGGAAAGACAATCCGTTCATCGCGATGAGGAAGCTCTGCTTACCCGCTCGCAGTGACAGCCGCAGGGGGAAGAGATTCCAGGTTCGTCCGGGGCCCTCCTCTTCGGAGCGCTCGAGAAACCCAAAGGCCAAGCGGGCGCCGCCTTCGGCTGTCTCGAACTCCAAAACGCCGGGATGGATGATATAACGGGTTTCCCCTTCTTTTTCCTGTGCATACGCCCGTATAATCGTAAACAGAGCCAGGAGGCCGATTACTGCAAATAAAATTTTTTTCACGTTAGTACCCTCAAATCTCAATATCGGGAAGTGATCAAGCCCCAGGCGTTGATGGGTGCACCCCGTCGTCGGATTTCAAAATGTAAATGCGGTCCTGTGGACTTCCCGGTGTTGCCGACGGCTCCGATCCGCTGGCCTCGGGTTACAGTGCTTCCCCTCTTTACCCAGATCTGGCTGAGGTGACCGTACAACGAAGAATAACTGATCTGATGACGGATCAGGATGTAGTTCCCCAACACCGAATCATATCCCACGGCGATCACCTTGCCATCCAGTGCCGCCCGCACAGCCGTCCCGGTTGGAGCCGCCAGGTCGATTCCCCTGTGAAAGTGCATCTCCTCGGTGAAGGGATCCCTGCGGTAGCCAAAAGGCGAGGTCAGCCAGCCTGCCACGGGTTTCAGGAAGGCGCTGCCCGTAATCACGCTGCGCTCTATGCCCGTATGCTGCACTCCCGGGAAGAACAGCTCCATCCCGGGACTAATCTGCTGCCGGTCGACTCCGTTAACCGCAAAAACCACTTCTAGGGGAACACCCTTCTCCTCGCACAGGATATCCAAATCGTCTTGTATTTCGATATAGATGCCGTCCTGATTCGGAATCTTTATGGCTTCATCAATCTGAATCAGATGGACTCCACTGCCCCATTCTCGATTGAGAGAGGCTATCGTGTCGAGATCCATGCCAAACCGTTCCGCGATGCCGGACAGCGTGTCTCCCTCCCGTACCCTGTACAACTTTATATCAATAGGTAGCACACTTAGAGACCCGCCACCAACCGATTCTGTCTCCGAGATCTTATTCATAGTATCGGCAGGATGCGGATTTTCTCTCAGAGGGCTGCGGAAAACCCAGGCTTCCGGATAGTAGAGAAACCTCTGTTTCTCCGCCTGGACGCTCCAAATTTGGAGGGCCGCCAAACCGGTGGACACGACGACAAAAGCCAGACAAACCAGTAAACGTATATGAAGTTTCCAGAAAGCCCAGGTGAACACCCGTAAAAGGACTTGCACCGCATGACGGAAGCAGGCGCAGCAAACCTTCAGCGGAAGGACGATACGATCCTGCAAGAATCGAGTTGAACGCCTCTGCAATACCTTTAGGAACATGATGACACGAATGCGCATCGAACGAAGCAGCCTAGTGGAGGTACTGGAAAGGATCAATCGGCTCTCCTCGACGAAAGATTGAAAAATGGAGGTGGCTGCCAGTACTGTAGCCGGAATTGCCCATATCGGCGATCCGCTGCCCCTGCTTCACAATCTCTCCCTTCTGTACACGGAAGCTATCGAGATGTCCGTAGAGGGTCTGAAAACCGTCGGGATGGGTTAGGATGATGTACTTTCCAAAAGTGGGGTTGTAGCCTAACATGGCCACCTTTCCTGACATAGAAGCGTTAACCGGAGTACCGACCGGACCGGCCAGATCAACCCCGTTATGAAATCTTCGAATCCCTGTGAACGGATCGTGGCGCATGCCGAATCGATCAGTAATCCTACCCCGTGTGGGGTAAATAAACAATCGACCGAAGATCCGATTCCGCTCCATCTCACTCAGTCGTGCGCCGGGAATGAACAGCTCCTGACCGGGGACGATCACCGAGGTTTCCAAATTATTCCAATCCAACAGTTCATTCAGGGCGATCCCATACTTTTTGGCGATGCTCCCAAGGTAGTCTCCCCGCTTCACCTTGTATCTCAAACCGTTGGAATTGGGAATAGTCAGGTTTGTTCCGACTTTCAAAGCCCGGACATCCTGAATGCTGTTGAAGCTGATCACTGTATCCATGCCCAAATCGAAGCGTTGAGCAATGCCTGAAATCGTATCTCCACCACGAACTGTATAACTCGTAGTTTCTATAGAGTCAATGATTTCCTGATTGCGGAGCGTGTCTTCTGAAATTCCTTCCGGAATGAGGAAGTGCGCCAAGGCGCTCTCCACTTCTTCACTTGCAGGAAGCTCGATCTGCGCTTCGACAGGAGCTAAAAAGGACAATCGGAATCCGAGAGGAATGAGAAGGCACAGTATCAAAGTCCCCCCCATAATCAGATCCACCCGGGAGAAGCGCTTGAACAGAACCGTCCTGGCTCGATTGCCTTTTGGAAGGATTCGTCGAGAAAGATCGTGATCCTTTGAAGCGATCTTGGGCAGGACATCCCGGCCTTTGGGAGCGATCTCTCTCTTGGGCCGCCGGATCTCCTGAACCTCCCGCCAGGTAGCGGGTTTGGCGGGTTGGATCCGCTTGATCCCTGGAAACGTGAACTCTAAGGTCTTGGTTTCTACCCGCCGATCGTTAGTGGTTCTTCGGCGTTTGACTCTCTGGTGCTCAATCACTGCAATCATAGGGTTAGACAATCATTAGATCGCAATCCAAGATTGCGACGTCGTCAATCATTAGATCGCAATCTCCGATTGTGATGTCCTCAATCGTAATATCGACATTAATTATCTACCATATTAATATTAACGGGCTTGAATTCTACGCCTCGACAGATAAGGCTTAGAGGTATACCTTCCCAGTGATATTACGATGACAGCTTGCTGGAAGAGGACATCGCAATCTTCCTTGTATGGTTGCGATTGAAGATTGCGATATGAGCAACGGAAAAGAAAGAAGAAGATTGTACTTCTTCGTACTATTTCTCGCTGCGCTGGTCCTGCTGATCGTAGGCAGGCTTGTGCAGCTGATGATCTTCACTCCCAAGAATGAACCACCGGGATCGATCTCCCTGCCCGTTGTAGAACGCGGTCCCGTTCTTGATAGGAACGGGAAAATTCTCGCCATCTCAACCCGGTTGGATTCGGTTTCCGCCTGGATACCCAATGTCAGTGATCCTCAAGGCTCGGCGGAACTTCTGGCAGAAATCCTCGATATCCCGAACGACACCGTTCTCTCCCGGCTTGAAAACAATTCAGGATTCGTGTTTATAAAGCGCAAGGTAACCCCCACCGAATCTGAAACGATACAAACCCTCAAGGACGAGGGCCGATTGGAAGGTATAGACCTTGTCCCTGAGTTCGGCCGAAACTACCCGGAGCAAGCACTGGCCAGTCACATAATCGGCTACGTTGGGGTAGACAACGTGGGACTGAACGGGATCGAATATACCTTCAACAACGTCCTCTCCCCTCCGGCGGTAAGTACCGTCCAGGCCCAAAAGGAATTTCTCGGAAATCAGGTGTTTCTGACCCTGGATATCAACATCCAACACGCCATCGAAGGATTCGCTCGGAAAGCCTACAAAGAAAACGAGGCCGATGCCGTGGATATCCTGGTGATGGAAGCATCCTCCGGGGATATCCTCGGGTACTGCGGTGTGCCCAACTTCGATCCGAACGAGTACAACAAGTATGACAGCAGAGCTCTGCAGAATCTCCCTTTGACCCGTGCCTTTGAGCCCGGATCGGTGTTCAAGATATTTTCGATATCTTCATTCCTCCAGCTCGGAGGACTCGACGGACAGCAGGAGTTCTTTTGCGGCGGGATCTACGAGATGAACCTTCCCGATGGACAGACAATTGAGATACGGGATTTAGCCAGCCATGGATGGGTGGACGCGCAAAAGATACTTAAGTACTCCTGCAACGTAGGGGCAGCTCTGGCTTCGGAGCAGGTCGAAGAAGTCGATTTTTACGAGATGTTGCTGCGCTATGGTTTTGGGAAACCCACAGACTTGCCGCTGCCTGGAGAGAGCGCGGGGATCCTTGCCGACCCGAGTAGGTGGTCGGCTCGAAGCAAGGCGACAATCGCCTTTGGTCAGGAGGTCTCGGTTTCTGCTCTTCAGATACTCCAAGGCGCTACGGTATTTGCCAACGATGGTCTGTTGCTCAAACCCCACATCATACGGAAAATCGTCTCTCCCCAGGGAGAAATCATCAGAGAATTTGAGCGTGAACCGGTGCGGGAAGTCCTGTCGCCGGACATCGCCCGAGAGGTTCTCGAAATGATGGAAACCGCCACGGAAGATGGGGGAACCGCCCGAAGAGGCCGGGTCGAAGGAGTACGGGTTTCGGCAAAGACGGGAACTGCGGAAGTCCTGGATCCCGAAACGGGAGAATATTCGGAAAACCACTTTGTGGCTTCGTATCTCGGAATCTTTCCCACCGACGATCCCCGACTAATTATATATGTGGTAATCGATTATCCAAAAGGACCCGCCTACTATGGAAGCCAGATCGCCGCTCCCGTATTCAAGGAAACGGCGGAATGGTTGGTGGATTATCTCGGCGTCCCCCGCAGCGGGGATACTGTTTTCGAGCATCCGGGAAGCATACGTATTCTGTTACCCGAACAGGTCCAAGTGGATTCCGAAATGCCGGCTCTATTGGGAATGCCAAAACGGCTCCTTCTACCTCTGTTTCAGCAGAGAGATTTCGAGGTTCACATGTCCGGGGAAGGATACGTCATTGCCCAGGATCCGCCCCCTGGAACACCTTTGAAACCGGGTATGGTCATAACCCTGTATTTGGAATGATGGGATACAGCGCAGAAAATCTCAGGGTCCTCTACCGACTGCAGCCGGAACTGCGGGCGAAAGCACTGGAAGACTCCGGACCCCCAGCCGGCTTCGAGATCGCGGAAACCCCGTCGGGATCTCCTACGGCCCGTCTACAGGGCACCTATCTGCACTCGCGCTACGACCCGGCAAAGGAAGCCCGGCGCATTGTGGAAAAGGAGGTCGGTGCCTCCGCCTCAGCCGGCATTGTTTTGGGTTTTGGTTTCGGCTATCTGGTTGAAGCGTTCTGCGAAGCCTTTCCCGGCAAACCGCTGGTCGTCGTGGAACAGGACACGGGACTGTTCCTCCAGGCTTTGATCGCCCGGGACCTGAGGAACCTGCTATCCCTGCCCAATATCCGCTGGCACTTGGGAGACGAGCCGGAAGCCGTCATGATGAGCGTCGAGGCTTTGCCGTTGCAGCAGCTCTGTGTTCTGCGTCTTCGCCCTCTGCTTGCATCCCGGAGTGAGTACTACCATCAAGTCGAGGTTCTGCTGTTTTCAACTATTGACAAGAGGGAAGTAAATATCAACACCCTGAGTCGCTTCGGGCAGCTGTGGGTCCGCAACCTCTTGAGGAATATAGATCACTTCGCCGGCAGTCCCGGAATCAGTGTGGCGAAAAACCGCTTCTCCGGTGTGCCGGCCATGGTTATAGCCGCGGGACCTTCCCTCGATGAAGTGCTCCCCCATCTCAAAGCCTTGCAGGAACACATGCTGATCGTGGCGGTGGACACGTCGTATCGTTTCTGCAAGAACTGGGGAGTGGAACCGGATTTTCTTGTTTCCGTCGACCCTCAGTATTGGAACAGCCGGCATCTCGACTGGCTGAAGCGAGAGCACACGGTTTTGGTGTCAGAATCATCCGCCCACCCACGCATCTTTCGTAGTGGAGGACATGAGGAAGAAATGGTCTTGTTCGCCTCCTCCTTCTTTCCACTGGGGAAATTCCTCGAAGAGATAATCGGGCAACGAGGGTTGATAGGCGCGGGCGGCTCGGTGGCCACTACAGCCTGGGATATTTGTCGCTATCTCGGCTGTTCCTCGATCTACATGGCCGGTCTTGATCTGGGATTCCCCGGAAAAAGGACTCACAGCAGGGGGGCATTCTTCGAAGAATCTATGCACAATTGCTCCTGCAGACTGTCGACGGCAGAGCAGATGATATTCAGATATCTGCATCAGGCCGCCCCCACGGCTCTGGTAAACAATCAAGGCGGGCGAACCTTGACCGATCGCCGCATGCTGATCTACAAGTGGTGGTTTGAAAACCAGATGAAGCAGCAGTCCCGGGCCGGCGGGCCCAGGACATTTACCCTGGCAGCCGGGGGAATTGCAATCGACGGGATGAGGTTGGTTGAGGTGGCGGAAATCTTCGAGCTACCTAAGTGGCGCAGCAGGATCGATGCCGAGCTTTCCGATCTCCGCCGTGAGAAAATGGGGAGAGGCAGCCGGCACGGACAGCTCCGGCAAAGCTTGCAGCACCTGACCGTGGAATTGGAAAAACTGCAGGATCTGGCCAAGCGGGGGATCGAACTGTGCGACAGCGACTGCGGCAGCGGCGAGGCGATTGCCGGTCTGTCGAAGGTGGATCAGGACATCCTTTCCCTGGCGTCGCGTCAAATCGCCGGTTTTCTGTTCCAGCCGTTGATCCGCCGAATTCTGGATAATCCCGAGGGTCCTCGCAACTACGTTCAGGCTTTGGCAACTTCCAGACAGCTGTACGATGAGCTTCTGGCTTCCGCCTCCTACCACAGTGCACTGCTTCACAAAAGTCTCGAACGCTTGTAGATCGAGCCCCCACCTATGCTGAGGGCTTCAAATAGGGCTAAAGTTCCCTCCTGTACAGCCGAAAGAATAAAATGAGGGACGTACCTTTTCCGCAGGAATTGGCCCTCATACGGTATGCTCTCTGACGTCCAGGCATACCGTTTTTTTATTCCGCCAGGGCGTTCTTAATGGCCGACAACAACCGATCGGGTTTAAAGGGTTTTACAATGAAATCCTTGATTCCTGCGTTGATTGCATCGACGATCAGGTTCTGCTGCCCAATCGCCGAGCAGATGATGATCTTGGCTTGGGAATCAAATTCAAGTATTCTACGCATCGCTTCCAGACCGTTCATCTCGGGCATGGTAATGTCGAGAACTATAATATCCGGATTCAACTCTTGATATTTGGCAACCGCTTCAGTTCCGGTGGAAGCTTCGCCGACAATCTGATAACCATTTCCCTCCAAGACCTCTTTCTGCACCATACGCATGAAGTACAGATCATCAGCGAGTAGAACTCTAAATGGCATCGAAGCCCCCGAACTCTATAATTTCCATGATTCTGGCCGTGTCGAGGATGAATATGATTTCCCCGTCACCGAGTACCGATACCCCTGAAAATAGTCTACGGTGATTGAGCAACTCAGAGATGGGTTTGATAACTAAATCCTCCTCTTCAACCAGCTCATCCACGAGCAGGCAGACTTTTCCGCGTCGTTGCTCAACGACTACCCCGTTGTGTTCTCTACTCCGATTGTGCTGATCCTCAGACGGTCCGAGAAGTACTGAGTCGAGCCTGAGTAGAGGCACCGCCCTGCCTTCATAGGAGTATACGTCACCCCCCTCTTTTGACAAGATTTCCTCTTCAAGAACTTTGACGGTTTCATCGATGTCCTGAACCGGAATCGCGTAGTGATAGCCGGCGCAGGAAATAACCAGAGAGTGGAGAATCGTGAGAGTCAGGGGCAGGAGGATTCGAATCAGGGTGCCTTTACCAGCCTCGCTGCGCACTTTCACCTCACCTTTCAAGACTTCCCGGATTCGGGTGGCAACTACGTCCATTCCGACACCTCTGCCGGATAGATCCGTAATATCCTCCTTAGTACTGAATCCCGGCGAGAAGATGTGTTGAACCGCCTCCTCGTCACTCACTTCGGAAGTGATCCCTGCTTTCTGCCTTATTTTGTTGACGTCCAGTCCCCGCCCGTCATCGGCGATTTCTATGACCACCTGGCCTCCCTGCTGATGGGCGGAGATCATGATATGGCCCACCTCTTCTTTCTCCGCCGCCCGTCGATCCTCGGGTCCTTCCAGGCCGTGATCCAGGGAGTTTCGGATAATATGAGTCAGAGGATCGGACAGCACTTCGATGATGGTCCTGTCTATTTCCGTGTCCGCGCCGTGAATTTCAAGGTCCACATTTTTACCCAGTTTGCGGGATAGATCCCGGACCAGGCGCGGAAATTTATTGAACAGCACTGCGATCGGCACCATCCTGGTTTCCATGATCGCCTGCTGCATCTCCGTGGTAATCCTTTCAAGGGAATCCGAGGCACGCTCGACTTCACCCTTGATCGATTCATTGCCTTTCCGACGAGCTACGTTGTCGTGCAGCTGGGACAACTGAGCCTTGTAGATGGTCAGTTCACCCACCAATTGCCATATCTCGTTCAGTTTATTCGTGTCCACCCGGATCGATGTACCCTCTATACGGCCGGCGCCGGAGGTCTGTGCCGCCGCAACCGAACGTGCCGTCTCCTCGCCTCGACTTGCCGAAACGGCCTCCTGGATTCTCGCCTTGTCCCAGACTTCAAGCTCATGGCTCTCGATCAGGTCCACGGAACATGCCTTGAAAATCTCCTCCTCATCCAGTTCCGAAGAAAGCAGCACGGTGAGTTGCCGATACAGCTGGTCATCCTGGGGTACCGACATGCTCGGGACCGTCTGGATGACGTTGGCGATCTTTTCCAGGGTATTGAAAACAAGGTAGACCCGAGGATACTTAATTTCCGCCTCCTCTGAAACCTTGACGGTCAACTTGTATATCTGCTCTCCCCGTTCAAGGGCTTCTATGATCTGGAAATTCTGAAAATCCCCTAAAACCAATTCCCCGTCGCCGAACCGTTCGGCTCCATCCAGAGTAACTGCTCCATGCTCCTGGGTTCCGATCTCCGGAGCAAGTTCTGCCAGCTGTTTCAGCTCTCTTATGAGCGATCGGCTGTCTACCTCTTCATCGCTTTTTCCTATAGAGATTCTTGTTATGATCTCGTGTATCAAATCCGAAGCTGAGAAGATGGCATCCATCAGCGGTCTGGATAGAGATATCCTTCCCGAGCGGAGGGCGTCGAATACATCCTCGAGGTGATGAGCGAGCTCGCTCAAGCGGACAAATCCGAGCAAGGCAGACTCGGACTTCAAGGAATGGGTCAGCCGGAATATTTCGTTTATCGAATCGGGATTGCTGGCGTCTCTCTCCAACTGCAGGAGATTGTCGTTTAGTTTTTCCAGCAGTTCTTCCGATTCTTCGAGAAATGCCCGCAGAAGTTTTCGCTCGTCAAGCCCTGAGAACGTCATTTCTCCCCTACTCCTTGATCGATACCTCGGGAGCGATCGAGAGGACTTTGAAGATATCCAGCAGCACGAGCACATTGTCGCGGATTTTCGCGATCCCCCGAACGAACTCAGCCTTCATACCGAATACGGACGCGGCTTCCGGTGCGATGCTGTTTTCGTCAAGATCAAGGATCTCCCGAACGCTGTCAACCAGTACTCCGTAGCGACTGTCCTGCCGCTGGACGATGATCACCCTGTTCTTGCGAGTGATTTCCGCAGCGGACAGGGAGAAACGACTACGCAGATTGATAACTGGGATTACCTCCCCGCCTATATTGATGACTCCTTCCACAAAGGAAGGAGCCGTCGGAACGTCTGTGACATTTTCATGACGAATGATCTGGGAGACCTCGGTCAGTGGGATCGCATAATGACCTTCACCGATCTGGAAAACTATATATTTCTTGCCCATTACCTACCTTGTCGGGTTATCGGTTCTTGTTTGCCAGCGATATTATCAGCTCGATCTCCGCAAGAGTTATACCAAGACGTTTGGCGATCACCGGGACCGAGATTCCTTGTCTATGCAGCTGCACAGCCTGGGCGTGGACGTCCTGCTCCTCCGGTTCCTGGATCCGTTTCCCGGCCAGCTCAGAATAAACCTTGCCCGCTAATTCGTGCTTCTCTATTTCTCGACGCAATATACTGATTTTTTTATCCGCCTGCTCGATCAACGACGTAAGACTCCGAACTTTATCTTCCAGCAGAGTGATATTTCTGTCTGTCGTGGAGTTGAGCTCGACAATGATTCTGTCGACCTCCTCCCTGATCGATTCCAGGACCGTTTGGGGATCGAAGGATTTGCTCAACTGTTGTTTGAGGATCAAATAAACAACAAAAAAACCGGCGATGAGGAGAGCGCTGTACAGAATAAGGCGTTCCAAAAGGTATCGGCTCCCATTTTACCCGACAAGGTCTACGTGATGACCGAGATCAGGATCTTCGAAGATTTGTTTCTCCTCTTCGCTACCGGAACCTCGCGCATCGGAATTCGCCTGTCCCTGGGAGTGCTTGCGCTTCTCCCGCTCCTCCTGTTCTTTGGTTTTCTCAGGCCCCTCCCCTACTTGCTGGGATTGATTCACAGCACTATCGTCATGGGCCGCCTTCTGGACCATCTCCGTACCCTGAACGAACTGGTACTGAGGCATTACATCCCGCTGAACCGCCTGCTCCTTGCCGACGTGGCTCAGCTGACTGAACATGATCTGAAGATCAATGGGTAGAAGGGGCATGGGCAAGTTTCCGAGAGAATATCTGATCCATAGGTTCGTACTTCGTCATACGGATCTCTTTTTCCTCGAGACAGAAGGTAACACTCTTGAACTCGTTGCGAACGATCAGGCTCTCGTTCTTTATAAAAATTTTTACACCCGGAAATACATGATCGGATGCGGATACCTTCCCGCTGACTTTGATGGTCTGGAGGTAGGTGTTTATCTCAGCTGTTACCCCATTGATCTCTTCCAGCTCCTGGAGAATCTGCGACCGCTTATCATTGAGCTCGACGAGATTCTTCTGTTTGTCTTCGGAAAAATCCCGCTGAACCTTCTTGAGATTCTCAAAAGTACTAATATTCCTGACCAGCTCCTCGAGTTCTTTTTCCAACTCTCCTTTACGATGCAGGGCCTGGGACAGTTTTTCCTTGCGCTTCGGGTCAATCCCGACTTCCAAAATCGTCTCCGTCCCGGCCACCGAACCAAGAGTCTTGGCATGTATTTCATTGGACGCCCGCAGCCGTCCCCCTACAATAGAGGCACGCTTGCCTTGGCAGAGGATCCGTTTGTTGGCATCCACGAAGGAATGTATGATACCGTCGCTGACCAGGACATTTTCATCCACTTCAACCCGAGCGTTCTCGATAAACTTGGCAAAGAGATTACTTCCCGCCCGTACTTTCCCTTCGCTTTTACCAAGGATCCCCTGATGTACGATTATCTCGCCTTCCGCATCGAGAACACACTTGCCCACGCTCCCCATCACCTCGATATTGCCCGCTGCCTTTACGGTAAACCCGTCCTCGACATTTCCCTTCACAAATACAGTGCCGAGGAACAGAATGTTGCCTGTTTTGAAGTTGACATCCCCCTCAACGGTATAGATGGGCTCCACGTTGATCTTGCCGCCGATCAGTAAAACCTGCCCGTTGATTGTGGAAACGGCGCTCATTCCATCATCGGACAACTTGACGTTCTTTCCAATCTCGATCTGAACTTTTTTCCCCGGTTTTGCCGGCAGAATCTTCCCGGTAACGGTACGGCCCGCTACTCCCTCCTCAGGGGGCTTCTTGGTTGCAAGAATTTGACCCGCTTCAACGTTTTCCACTAAATTCAGCTCGCGGAAATCCACCCGGCCGTTTTTCTCTTTTAGCTGCACCTCCTCGCGGTATACGTTGAAGTTGTACAGGATCTCGGCATCAGCGCCATTCTCCGGCTTTGTTCCTTCGGCAACCTGCACTCTGTCATTGTAACTGGGATAATCGATGAGCCTTCTAATTGCCTCATCGTTGATTCCGTGGACCACCCCCGCGGAGTGCACCAATCCTCTGATTTCGTCGAAGGAGAGATCGGCACCACCCGGCCCCGGCTGTGTCACCGCTATATATGCTTTCATCTCCATGTCGGTTATATCAACGGACAGGGTCGACTGGTTGACCGGATTGAACTGATAGTCTCCTATTTTTATATACTCACCATCTGCATGGCGTATGACCTTTGAGACCAGACCGGTATCAAAGTTTGTTACCCCACGGAGAGAGAGCTTCTCCAGTGCCCGGCGTTCTTGAACCTTGCTCCCCCTGCCCGATGGTTTCGTCACTTTGAGAAATACTCCTTCAGAGGTCAAGCGGACAAAAACTTCCGCATCCTTATCGACTACAACTTCCTCCGCTTTTCCCTCCGCTGCTCCCAGCTCTCCTGCACTCTCTCCGGCGGATTCACTCTTCGCCACCCCGGGGTAGGCCAGGATGATCCAATCCTTCCTGCCGACGCCAAGCACGCCCTTCATCCCTTGTTCAACAATCTCGTACTCCAGATGCTTTACCGGCATTCCTAGTTCTATCGCAGCTTGTCCGAGCGCCTCTTCTATGCTTGCTCCACTGACTTTCACGGCTTGTTTGGCGCGGTCCCTCTCCAGCTGATCCCGCATGTATTCCCGTACTGATTCAAGGGTGATCATAGAATCCCCTTCTTGATGTGGGAGAGCTTTGCCCGGAGTCTGAGTATCGCTTTTGTGTGAAGTTGGGAGATTCGGGATTCCGTCACTTCGAGCACTTCCCCGATCTCCTTCAAGGTTAGATCCTCATAATAGTACAGAACGAGAACCTTCTTCTCCTTTTCCGGCAGCTCATTGATCGCCTCTACGATGATCCTCTTGATCTCCTCTTTTTCAACGATGCTGTCGGGATTCAGCGATGAAGGGCTCTCGATACTTTCGACGATGGACATCTTGTCGTTGTCCTCGCCGCTGTACCACACCTCGTTCAGAGACAGAACCGAGGTTCCGGAAATTTTCAACATGAGGTGGTGGAAATCCTTCATCTCGATCCGCATGGATTTGGCTATCTCTTCATCCGAGGCTGCTCGGCCCAGGGACGCTTCGAGTTTGCGGATGGTCTCCTCTACCTCGCGAGTCTTCTGCCGAACCGATCGGGGAACCCAGTCTATCGTACGCAGCTCGTCGAATATCGCACCCCGTATCCGGGTTACCGCATAAGTCTTGAACTTGACATGCTTGTCTGGATCGAATTTTTCTATGGCATCGAAGAGACCGAACACACCGAATCCAACCAGGTCATCGAATTCAACGTTGTTGGGCATGCCGATGGCAACTTTACCGGCAACATACTTGACCAAAGGGGCGTACTGTTTTACGAAGAAGTCGCGGATCTTTGTATCCCTCTTCTTTTTATAAACCCGCCAAAGATCCTCCTCCGTCTTACCTTCTAACATGATTTCAGTCATAGCTTGCTCTCTATTGGTCCTTTTTCATAAATGTCCGTACCGCCCGGGCCAGGTTCTCCGGGTCCTGATCTTTAACCACCGCTTCTACCTGGGCGTTCCTCCTCGACTCTTTCGGTGCGGGTGAGCTTTCTTCGGCAGCTTGACTGAACAGGTCGATATCGGGCAGCGTATCAAGATCCTCAAAGTCGGTTACCGGGGACAGCGCGGCTGAGTCCGGGGCTTGCTCGCCGGAAGGTTCCGGGATTCCCGTCTCCTCGGGCAGGACTTCCATCTGCTCAGACTCCTCATCCACGCCTTCCTCGGCCAAGACAAGTTCCGCTTCTTCCTCTGCCTGCTCTCCTTCAGGCTCGGCGACCTCCTGCACCAGACCCTCTACTTCGATAGGGATATCTTCATCGATGACGATATCCACCTCCTCTCCCGTTGCCGCATCAACCGTCGCAGGGGTAGCAGAGGTGGAGAGTTCGGGGAGGTATTTTTTCAGGATAACGTTGACGATCAGACCCAAACCTGCACAAACCACCGCCGACAGGACCAACCTGAGGAGAATAACGCCGACAGGATTCCCTCCGATGATTCCGGCGGCGAGCGACACGAGGGAACCAAAGGCAGCGAACCCGGCTGGTATTTTCCAATTTGTCATTCCTTGCCCTGCCTATTCTCTTCGAAAAGCTTAGGGGAAATAAAATCGGTCGTCAAGGCACGTCAGATAGCCTCGAAAACCCTCGATCCTAAATCCTAAGCACCAAAGAATTTTTTTAGAAACTTGGAGATCCCGCTTCCCTCCTTAAAATCCATGTTTTCCAAACGACGAACAATATGGTCGATACAAATAGAGGCTTTGCTCTTCGGATCCAGAGTCAGAAAGGGTCTTTGCTTGATCACGGCGGTTTGAACGAGAATATCCTCATACACGAAGCCAAGATAATCCAGCTTGATGTTCAAGAATTGTCCCGCGATGTTGATCACCCTTTCTGCTACCTTTCTGCCTTCCGTTACCGACTTGACCCGATTAACCACCAGCTTCAACCCCAAATCGAGATTATCGATCTCAGTGGCTATGATCTTCACTATTCCGTAAGCGTCGGTTATGGCTGTAGGTTCCGGGGTGGTCACGATAATCACGTCATCCGAGGCCGCCACAAAAGTCAACACATTGTTGGAGACCCCCGCGCTTGTATCTATAATGATGATATCGGCGCTGGACAGCTCGTAGAGCTCCTCGATGAAACCCTTACGCTCCTCTTCGGAAAGATTGGCAATCTTGGAAAAACCACTGGCCCCGGCAACTATCTGAATCCCGTATGTAGTGTCGAGAAGTATATCTCTCATCTTTTTCTGCTGCCGAATCAGGTGGTACAGGTTATAGCGGGGAATCACTCCCAGGACGACATTCACGTTTGCCAGGCCGAGATCCGCGTCCAGGACTATGACTTTCTTCCCCAATTTCGCGTAGGCCAGGGCAAGATTAATTGCAATATTGGTCTTACCCACCCCTCCCTTTCCACTGGAAACGGAGATGATGCGGGAAGCTTTCTGTGGGGGCGAGCTTTCGACCCGGGATGAAGGTTGCTTGTTACGCATGATCTCTCGTAGTTTCTCCGCCTGATCAGCCACTGTCAACTCCAAAATGCATCATTTATCTTCGCCCTCTCTCCAAAACGTTTTTCCAGTCGTTCCCGGTTGATGTGAAATCCATCTAGATTCATAAGCAACCGCATCACCGAAGCTTGTTCGATATCCTGGGGAACCGACTGTCCGTCAGCGATATAGGAGATCGGTTTGTGAGAAGCGGCAAGTACACTGATGATGTTCCCTATCCGGAGGGTTTCATCGATTTTTGTCAAAATGACCGCTCTATATTTGAAAGGCTCAAAAGTCTTCAGGATATCTTCCACGTCCGTTGCCTTTGTCGTGGCGCTGACGGCCAGATGTATCTCGCTGCGTGTCCCCGCAGCGTCCAGCACATCCCTCATTTCGGCTAATTTGGAGAGATCCCGGGGACTGCGGCCGATGGTATCGACCAAGATCAAACCGGTACCCTCAGCCATGGCCAGGAACTTTTTGAACTCTCCCACACTTTCAACGCAGGTCACGGGTATTCTCATGATTTCCGCGTAGGTCTCGATCTGCCGCAGAGCGGCGATCCGGTAATTGTCAATCGTCACGATCCGAGCTTTGGGAGACGCGGAGTTCGAACCGCTGACTCCAAAAATGGCGGCCAGCTTGGCAATCGTCGTGGTTTTTCCCACCCCGGTTGGGCCGACGATGATAAATACCTTTGAACTCTGCTCTCCCTGCTCCGGTGTCTGCAGCGCTGGATAGATCTGGACCTTGTCACCGATCCAGTCCAAGACCTGGGTTTGCAGGACGGAAAAGTTGTCCAGGTCTTCGAGGGAGAACTCTTTGCGGACACGCCCGAGTATTTCTTCAATAAACGGCGGGGAGAAGTCGTTGTGCTGGAGGATACTTTCGATTCGCAGCAGACCGCCGGGCGTGTCGGCGGGGAATTTTTTTCCACCATCATCTTTGGAGAGATTCTCCTTCAAGCTCTGGATCTCGTTGAGAATCAACTGCAATGACTGCTCTTTTCGGGCGTCTGCCAGTATCTTCTGCCGGGACTCCTCCAATGTAGCTGCCGAAGGGGCGGGGGGCTTGTTTCTGGGTTTTTGACTGATGTACCCCGTTATCTCCACCCCCTCTCGGGCGAACATACCGAAAACCCCTCCGCGGCGGACACTCTTGTGGGTCAAGATTCGCGCTTCCTGACCGTACCGTCGCCTCATCTGCTCAAGGGCTTCCCGAGGAGTTGGGGCCTCGATCGTGAAGTACTGCAGATCTTTCTCGATCATTCTTCGATCCTTATCTCACCGAGGGTTTCGATTTTTACATCCGGAACAATCTCCGGAACCGACAGAACGACGAGGTGAGGTATCTCCCGTATCGTACTGCCTTTGATCAGGGGTCGGGCTGCTTCGGAGCAGAGAATCACCGGAAGGTGCCCCTGCTGCTGAACTGCTCGTACCGAATTTGTCAGGGAAGTAATCCATTGCCTCTGCACCTGGGGTTCGAGAGCCGCGGTCGGACCCGTGGCGGTGTCCACCCTGGCCTCTATGATCTTCTGCTCCAGATTCGGATCCAGGGTCATCACATGAATTGTCTTATCGTCACCGCTGTAGTGCAAACAGATCTGCCGTCCAAGAGCCTGTCTGACCTTCTCCACGAGAAAGGCGGTGTCCTTGCTCACAGAACCGTAATCGGCCATGGTTTCCAGAACGACCACGATATTTCGAATGGAAACCTGCTCGCGCAGCAATCCCTGAAGTACTTTCTGAATCTCCCCAACAGAGAATGCTTTGGCCACTTCCTCCACAACTGTGGGGTAGTCGTTTTTCAGGGTATCGAGGATCGACTGGACCTCTTGACGACCAATAATCTCCCCTGCATGGGCTTTGATGATTTCGGTAAGGTGGGTGGCGATGATCGAGGGTGGATCTACGACGGTATAGCCCAGCCGCTCCGCTTTTTCCCGCTCTGTCTCCGTGATCCAGGTAGCCGGCAATCCAAAGGCTGGGTCCTTCGCGGGTTCCCCCGCCAGCTCTTCTTTGATACCCCCCGGATTTATCGCCAGGTAGCTGCCCATCTTGATCGCCCCCCGCCCCACTTCAACTCCCTTTATCTTAAAGCAGTATTCCGAGGGTTCGAGACGCATATTGTCGATGATACGAATCCTCGGTACCACCAATCCTAAATCCAGGGCCGCCTCTCTCCTTATACGGGTGATTCTGTCCAGCAGCTCGGCTCCCTTGTCCTTGTCTACCAGAGGAATCAATCCATAGCCGATCTCGAGGGACAGCGGATCCAGGGGCACCACCGGGGATATCTCTACGGGAGCAACCTTGGCTCGCGTTTCCGCTTCCTTGACCCTCTCTTTTTCTTCCGCCGCCTGCTTTCTCCGCCGCAGGGTCAAGCCCAGTCCAGCCAACATGCCGCCAAGTGGAAACAGGACGTACCAGGGAAATCCGGGCAGCACGGCCAGAACCCCTAGAAAACCGGCGGCGATCAGATATGGACGGGACTGATAGGAGAACTGTCGGGTTACATCCAGGCCGAAGGATTCATCGGATACAGCCCTGGTGACGATAACACCGGTAGATGTGGATATGAGCAGAGCGGGAAGCTGGGTTACCAGGCCGTCGCCTATGGTCAGGGATACGTAGGTATCCAGAGCGACGTTGAACGACTCCCCGTGGATCGTCATGCCCACGATCATACCGCCGATGACGTTGATCAAGGTGATGAGAATTCCCACCTTGACATTTCCAGCCACAAATTTCGAGGCACCATCCATCGCTCCGTAAAAATCCGCCTCACGCTGAAGCTCGCTTTTCTTGCGGGTGGCTTCCTCTTCGGTGATCAGTCCCGAGTTGTACTCCGCTTCGATGGCCATCTGCTTGCCGGGAAGGGCGTCCAGGGTAAAACGGGCCGCCACTTCAGCGACCCTGGTGGAGCCCTTGGTAATGACAATGAACTGCACAGCGATGATGATCACGAAGATGATCAACCCGATTACGTAGCCCTCCACCCCGGCCGCACCGACGACAAATGTTCCGAAAGCACGTACCAGCTTGCCTTGGAACTGACTGCCCTGAGAGAGGATCAACCTGGTGGAAGAGACGTTGAGAGCCAGACCGAAAACCGTTGCGATGAGCAGGAGTGTGGGAAATACGCTGAAATCGAGGGCATGCCGCGTGTAGAGAACGATCAAAATAGTCAGCAGACTCAGGACAATGTTCACCGACATCAGCGTATCGAGGATGAAAGCGGGCAGGGGGATGATCAACATCATCACCACGGCAATGACACCGACGGCTACGAATATGTCGCTCCTCCGCGCACCCGTTATTGTTGGTATTCCTCTTACATCCGCCATTTATCCACCTCTCAAGCTGGCGAGGACGCCACCCTCCGTGAAGGCGAGGACGCCACCCTCCGTGAAGGCGAGGACGCCACCCTCCGTGAAGGCGCCTCGCAATTGACGGTTACCTCACCGCTCGGTGCTCCACCCGAACTGGTTGTTCTCATGCCGTCGCCTCGCGGTTACCCAGTTTGTACACCTCGGCAAGGATTATCGCCATCACCTCGTAATATTTCTCCGGTATTACATCCCCTATCTCCACTTCCTGGTACAACGTGCGGGCCAGGGGTTTGTTCTCGATCAGCGGAACATCGTTTTCCTTGGCTATTTCCCGGATCTTCATGGCAATGGCGTCCACCCCCTTAGCCGTAACCATGGGAGCCTCCATGACCAGCCGGTCGTACTCCACAGCCACCGAATAGTGGGTCGGGTTGGTTATCACAACATCCGCCTTGGGTACAGCCCGCATCATATTGCGAGTCAACAGGTCACGCATTCGCTCCCGTAATCGACTCTTTATCAGAGGGTCTCCCTCGTACATTCGCCGCTCTTCTTTGATTTCCTGACGGGACATTTTCAGAGACTCTCTGTGCTGCCGTCGCTGAAACATATAATCCGGAATCGAGAGTATCATCATGGCAATGGCCGCTTCTACAATGATCCGGAAAGCAATCGAAACAACGAATCGAAAAGCCGTCATGTAGTGCATGTCCATAAGATTCACGAGCTTGGGCAGCTGGACTCGTATATTGATGAAAGCAAGGGAGAAGATCACCGCCACTTTCATCAGGGTCTTGCCGAGATTGAAGGCAGCCTCCCCGGAGAACATGGCTCTTCTGAAAAAACGACCGAAACGCGGTACGATTCTATCCAGATCCGGAGTAATCGGTTTAGAAGAAAAGAGGAATCCCACTTGTACTACATTTCCCAGGAATGCCGCCAGGAAAGCGACCAGCAGTACCGGCAAGGTGAGCCTGAAGAAGTAGTTGTAGAACGCCGAGACCAGCCCCCCATCCGAGGTGATGTCCAACTCCGTTGAGTGCTGCAAAAAGAAGCGCAGCATCGAAAGAATGTTTTTCAGAAAGTAGGAAGAGATCAAGCCCAGGGTAGCGATCCCGAACAATAGCACCAGGGAGGAGCTCAATTCCGCGCTCTTGGCTACTTTACCCTCTTCCCGGGCCTTGCGCAGTTTGTGCTCGGTAGGTTCCTCGGTTCGGCCTTCGTCCTCGGCGGCGAACCATTGGAGATGAATGTCAAAGGGGGTCCTTTGCTTGAAACCTGGAGCATTGGTCGGATAAACGGTTGCACAGCAGCAGTTCGTGGCGTCTGCGAACACGGCTTATCCTCCCGATCCTTTTAGACTCGTTATTATCGATCCCAGTTGCTCAAAGCCGCCTTCGAGCAGCCTGCTGAAGGCTCCGATCAGAAAGGGTGTGGCCGCCGCGATGACAATCAGCGCTGTGCCGATTGCGATGGGAAAGCCCATCATCAGCAGGTTCATCTGAGGAGCGGCCTTTGCCAACAGCCCCATGGTTACCGATACGAGAAGCAAGGTACCCAAGATCGGAAAGGCAATCGTCAGGGAATTGACGAACAGCTCTCCGAGACTTCGTAAAAACAGCGACAACAGGTACGATCGCCCGGCGACAAGATCGACCGCTCGAATCGATTGAAACGATCTGTACACCCCGACGAGAAGCAGCTTCTGGGCCCCCGAGATTACCAGGAATGTGAACATCCCCGCGATGTTGAGGAACTGCCCCATCAGGGGGATCTCGATCTGGGCCAGTGGATCAAATACCTGGGAAGCTCCGAAACCCATCTGCAGGGAGAAGAACTGCCCGGCGACCTGAAAAACTGCGAAGATGATGTTCAGGAAAAAGCCGAGGATGATGCCGATCATGGCCTCCCCCACGACTACGAGGAAGTAATCCACGGCGTTTTCAGGCAGAAGATAACCCTGCTCGGCGACCCAGGGAAAAATCGCCGCGGATACGAACAGGGCGAATCCGAGCTTGGCTGTCTGGGGGATCGCCCCGGAGGAAAGCAACGGCGCAACCTGGATCAAGGCTGCGACCCGTACAAAGATTATGAGAAACACTCGGAAATTTACGACCAGGGTTCCGATCACTGGCTATCCACCCAACTCCGGGATTCGACCGAACAATCTCAGGGTGAATTGAACCATGGACACAATGATCCACGGCCCGAAAAGAATCAAAGCTCCGAGAATGGCGGCTATCTTCGGCACGAAGGTAAGGGTCTGCTCCTGGATCGAAGTCGTCGCCTGGAAAATTGAAATGATTAGTCCGACCAGCATCCCTACCAGCAGCAGGGGTGCGGCGATCATCAGCGCCTGAAGCGCTCCGCCGCGGATCAAGTTAATGGCAAATCCTATAGACACTTTTCCCCTCCTTCTTCTATTATCGGAAACTCTGTACGATCTGAAGGGTGAGAAGATTCCACCCATCCACCAACACGAACAAGATCAGCTTGAAGGGAAGCGAAATCATCACAGGCGGAAGCATAATCATTCCCATCGACATAAGAGTCGAAGCCACCACGATATCGATGATGATAAAAGGGATGAACAGAAGGATCCCGATTTTAAAAGCCACGGTGAGCTCGTGCAACACAAAGGCGGGAATGAGAATTTCGGTAGGCACATCGGCGAGAGTATTCGGCTTAGGCAGCTCGCGCATTCTCATGAACAGGCGGATGTTCTCCGGGTCTTTCTGCATCTGCCTGTACATGAACAACCGCAGAGGACTTTCAGCATTCCTGTACATCGAATCGATCCCGATCTCCCCCTCGGCAAAAGGCTTGAAGGACTCGTTGTAGATCGAGTTGAACGTAGGCCACATGATGAACAGCGACAGAAAAAGGGCTAATCCCATCAAAATCTGGTTCGGGGGAACCTGCTGAAGGGACAAGGCGCGTTTGACGAAATCGAAGACAATGGCGATGCGCAGGAACGAAGTCATGAGTATAAGAATCGAGGGGGCGAGGGTCAGCACCGCCAGGAGCAGAAGCAACTGTATCGAAAGAACGACCTCCCGATTGCTCTGCGCTTCCCGCACGTTCAGGTCAACGTAGGGAAAGGGAGCTCCGGGTGCCGCGGGCCTTAATCCTGTATCTTGAGGGAAGGCAACGACGGGCAGCAGCAACACCCCGAATATGAATAGTAGTAGTAGAGTCTTTTTTTTCATTTCCCCTCCCAGTTAAATGACGTCGCTATAGCTTCTCCAAGCGCTGTCTCTGCTGCTTCATGAAATCAATCGTATCCCCTACCGAGGATCCTTGTTGTTTACCCGACTTCAGGAAGGACTGGAAAAAATGCGAGAAACCCTGAGTCGCACGGGTCTGCATCTGCGATTGTTCTAGGGTTATCGTGTCCAGCGTTTCCTGGTTTTTTATTTCCGATATCAGAGAGATGTTCCCTTCGGCAGCACCCACCAGAAAAACCTGCTTTCCCAGTTCGACAAGGTGCAAGGCGCGGTTTCCCGTCAGGTTACGAGTACCGAGCAGGTGTATGAGATCGTTTTGTGGAAGTTGCCGCCGCATACCCCGTTTGAGCAGCCAAAAGAGCAGGTAGATCACCCCGACAACTGCGGCCAGGATCAATACCATACGCAGAAAGTCCCACGACGAAACCAGCGGTCCCCCCTGCACTTCCTCGGTATCGGCAGCCTCGGTCGGTTCGCCGGGATCGAGGATCAGCAATGACTCTTCGAGCGGACGTCCCACCGTTGTCTTTGCGGTGGCGTTTTCGGCACTTTCCTGCGCCTGGGAACCGACGACCGGCGCGAGAAGAAGCAACAGCAGAAATAATAAAAGCCTACTCCGCCCCCAGTACGGCATATGATGTGTGGATTTCACGTTCCCCTCCCAAAAACTCTAAGCCCTTTATTGTACGCCAATCTTAAGTTTAAGTCAAATCACTCATCCTCTGCATAGGTGATACGATTTCCGTCACCCGGACACCGAAGTTTTCGTCGATAACCACGACCTCGCCTTTGGCAATGAGCTTGTGGTTCACAAGTATGTCCACCGGCTCACCTGCCAACTTGTCCAATTCAATGATCGTACCTTCGCCGATACCCAGGATCTCCCGAATCAGTTTTCGGGTTCTACCCAGTTCCACGGTCAGCTCCATGTATACGTCCATGAGCAGCCCGATATTCCCCTGTTCGCCCTGGACACCGGAACTCTGAAGATTCGCGAACTGCACCGGTTGGACGTTGGGTGGAGCCTGGCTCGAGCCCAGCCCGATGCCCTGGGGGGCTCCGAAAGCCTGCCCAAAGGTCTGGGCGATACCTGCCTGGGCTCCCGGAGCCGGAGCACCCACACCTGCTCCGGCGAAACTAGGGGCGGCAGCTGATGCGGCGCCGGCCTGTTCCGCGGCTCCGGCGGTTATATTGAGTATCTCCTTGGCCAAAGACAGAGAATACAGCTCCACGAGCTGGGCGGGATTCTCCCCTTCGATCATCAGGGGGTACTGCAGCTTGACGACCACCTCACCCTGGGGCAGGCGAACCTTGTCTTTTGTGGCCAGCTGAAAATCCGGCGGGGCATTCTGTATCGTTTTCGCGCTCTGATTGCCGATCTCGGTAGCCACCGGCCCGCTGATCTGGGACAGGGCCTCGGCCACCGCGGAAAGAGCCGCGTCGTCAAGCTCGACTCCGCTTTGACCCATCATCAAGCCGGCGACCGCTCGGGCGGTAGCAGAATCTACCAGGTAGGAATGTTCCCCCTGCACCGCATCCGTAAAATCCAGCTTTACATCGACGACTTCGTCGGGCAGCTGCTCCAGTATCTCTTCTCCCATTACCAGCTCGAGAGTGGGCTTTTCCAGATTGACGTTTTTCCGCGTCAGTATGGACAGATTCGAGGCTTGAGAGTCAATGACACCCTCGAGGAGCGCTAGAAAACTCGCCTTTTCCTCGTCCGAGAGAGGCTCACTTCCTCCCCCGAAACCCGTCTCGATTTCCAAGCTCTCCGTTTCCTGCAATAGTGCATCAATTTCGTCTTGGGATAGTGATCCGTCACTCATACCTCTTCCTCCCCACCGGTGGTTAGTTCCTCAAAATCCGCCTGGTCGATATCTTCCAGCTTCTTGATCACCTGTACAGCCATCTTGTTCCCCAGCACTCCGGGACGGCAGAGGAACTTCCTTCGCTCGCCGATCCGCAAAGTCAGCGGATCGTTGATCCTGACTGAATCCAGGCGAATGATATCCCCGGTTCGCAGGGCCAGCACGTCACGGACCTTGATATCCATACAACCGATCTCAGCCATCATCGTGACTGTCACTGCGGCCAAACGATCCCGCAGTATATTCAAATTTTCCGTCGTGGTTCCACGTCGAGTCGAAGCGTACCAGTATTGGGCCGAGAGCTTCGAGATGATCGGCTCTATCGTGAGATAGGGGATGCAGAGATTCATCATTCCCTCTACCTCGCCGACTTTGGTCTCCAGAGTGATCAGGATGACCATTTCCGAAGGAGGCACAATCTGGGCAAACTGAGGATTGGTTTCGATCCCGCCCAGACGGGGCCGAAGGTCGATCACGGTGCTCCAACTCTCCCGCAGGTTTCCCAGAACTCGGACGATGATCCCCTCCATGACCGCCTGCTCGATATCCGTGAGATCTCTGGAGAACTTGGCCCCTTCGCCCTGACCCCCAAAGAGCCTATCGATGACTGAAAAGGTTATGGCCGGGTCGATTTCCAGAATCGCCGAACCTTTGAGGGGATCCATGTCGATCACCGCCAGAGTCGTCGGGTTGGGAATCGAACGGATGAACTCTTCATAGGTGAGCTGATCCACGGAAGCCACATGGACATGTACCAAGCTGCGAAGCTGAGCCGACATCGAGGTCGTGGTAAGCCGGGCAAAGGTCTCGTGCATGATCGAAACCGTGCGGATCTGGTCTTTGGAGAACTTGTCCGGCCGCTTGAAATCATAGATCTTGATTTTGCGCTGATCCCGCGGCTGGTGTATCTCCTCCGTCGAGATCTCTCCGGCTGAGATCGCCGAAAGCAGTTGGTCTATCTCGTCCTGGGAAAGTACTTCCGCCATGAACTACAAACTCCTACTGGGTCACCACAAAATCCCGGAAAACCACCTGCTCGATCTGACCTTCCTTGAGCACCCGGTTGATGCTGCTCTTCAATTCTTCTTGAATCTGAGCGTAGCGCTCGGGTCTGAGCTGATCGCTTTTCTTGTTGCTCAAATACAGAAGAACGATGTTCTGTATTTCCCGTTTTCGGGCTGCGATTTCGAATGCCAGCTGCTGCTTTCCCAGTTCGTATCCCAGACTGATCCGCGCACTGAAAATGGCCGGCACTTCATCGGAAGTGACTCCGCGTATCTCCTCCAGTGTATCGTCGTAATTCAAAGGTTCCGGCCGTGCGCTGTACGCGGGAGATATGTCCCGAAGTTCAGAACCGGCCCGGCCCCGATTTACCAGGTTGAAGGTCACGACGGTGGTGGTAACCCCCAGTATGACGAAACCCAGACCAATCGCCACCCATTTGAGAATTCGTACCAAAAAGGTGGGTAGGAAACCCGATCTTCTCCCTGCTGGAGCTATCTCCTCGGGTCCCGCACCTACATCCTCTAAACTCAAGCCCTCTTCGTCGGACATGAACAGCTCCTAACTACAAATTTAGAGAAATTGTCCCGGCAAATCAAACCTCTCATAGATGTCCCTCTGTAAGCAGAACAATATCCACGCGACGGTTGTACGCTCTGCCCTCCCGGGTATCGTTCGAGGCCAGGGGCACGGTGTCAGCAAATCCCGCCACCTGGCACTGGCGCTCATCCACTCCGAAATCCACCAGGTAGTGGAGAACATTGACCGCACGGTCAGCGGAAAGCTCCCAGTTCGTTTCCCAGGTCCCTCCAGGATCGGTGGGAATATTATCCGTATGCCCCTCGATGCGAAACTTACGCCCGCTCAGATCCGGGGAGCTTATCAGGGTTGCCACCTTCTGCAACACCTGTCGGGATTCCTCGATATTGATCTCGGCGCTGGCCGCTTCAAAAAAAGAATCCGCGGCCAGGGAAATGATCAATCCCCGTTCGTCCTCTTTAATGCGCACCTTCTTGGTCTTGAGCTCCGGTTGGAACTGGGAAATCGCGGTTCTCCGAGCCTTGTCCAGAGCCTTTCCCGCCTCCCGCGAAGGCAGGCGCATGATCGTGTGTCCCAGCTCGGCCAGCTTGCCGACCTGGAGGGTGTTGCCACCCCGGAGGGAACCAAGGCCTTGAAAGGCCGCCAGGATCATCCGCAGCTCCGCCCCGTCGATCTCCGCAGTGGTGAACATCAGGATAAAGAACGTCAGCAGGAGGGTCGTCATGTCCCCATAGGTGACCAGCCACTGGGGGGATCCCTCTTCGACCTTCCGCTCTTTCCTTTTCGGTACGGGCATCGATTCTGTGCTACTCCCTCACCGCTTCCTGGCGCACCGCCTCTCTACGCAGCGGCGGCAGGAAGGCGAGGAGCTTTTCCTCGAGTATTCGCGGGTTGTCCCCCGATTGGATGGAGAGGATCCCCTCGATCATGATCTCCTTCACCAGGCTTTCCGAATTATCCCGATCCTCGAGCTTCCGTTTTACAGGCAGAAACACCAAGTAGGCCAAGATAGCTCCGTAGAGGGTGGTGATCAACGCTGTGGACATACCGATACCGATAGCGGACTTGTCCTCGATCTGGGCGAGCATGGTGATCAGGCCGATCAACGTACCGATCATCCCGAAAGCCGGAGCGATTTTGCTCCAGTCATCGAAGATGCCGATGCCGATGGCGTGACGGGACTGGATCTGGTTGAGCTCGTTGAAGAGGATGTTCTTGATGATGTCGGGATCTGTCCCGTCTACGACCAGCTGGATTCCCTTTCGCAAAAATTCGTCCTCCACCTCCTCCAGATCGTCCTCCAATGCCAAAAGGCCCTCCCGGCGGGCCTTCTCGGAGAAGGTGACCAGCTGACTGATGATGCGCTCCTCTTCGTAGTTGGGAATGCGCAAGGTAAGGCGGAAGTAACGCATGATGCCCAACACACGGCTCAAGGGGTTGGCCACCATCAGAGCACAGTAGGAACCCACAATCGTAATGAAGATTGAGGATATGCTGACAAAGCCCATTGGTGATCCGCCGGTCCAGAAAACACCAACTACCAGGGCCGCAAATCCAACCAATAGGCCGACAACCGTCGCTAGATCCACACGCTACTCCTCGTTCTTAAAGGCCCCGATGAGCCTGCGATAGCTCACAATTCGCTCCAAAATTTGCTCATACGGCTCGCGCACCACTAGCCGCTTCCCGGAGAGCATGACCATAGTTGTGTCGGGATTGGACTCGATGTACTCAATCTGGTGCGGATTCACATAGTAGGTCCTCCCATCAAGCCTGGTCACCTCTATCATCTATTTCATCTAATTCCTTTACCGTTTCAATGTCAACAGTTCTTGGATCATCTGATCGGAGGTCGTAATGGTCCGGGAATTGGCCTGGAACCCTCTCTGGGTCACGATCATGTCCGTGAACTGCTCAGCCAAATCCACGTTGCTCATCTCCAGAGCGCCGGCGATGATTTTCCCCTTCCCGGCGATCCCCGCCGCATCGATACGCGCTGCTCCGGAGTTGTTGGACACTTCGTAGGTGTTCTCCCCGGCCTTTTCCAAGCCCCCCGGATTTGTAAAGCCGGCCAGCGCAACCTGTCCGATACCCCGATTGGTGCCGTTGGAGTATACTCCTGTAATCACCCCGCTCTGGTCGATCTTGAAACTCTCCAGATAGCCCATCGGATACCCGTTTTGGATGATCGCCTTTGTCGAGCTCTTCTCTGCAAATTGGGTCACGGCGGTCCTGTAGCTTCCCACCTCTCCGAGATTGAGGTTGAACAGTTGGCGCACGGCCACCTCCCCGGCAGGAATCGTGGCTTCCGGAACATCGAAGTCCACCTGGACCTGCAGCGTTCCTTCGGCAATCGTATCCCCCTGGGCGTCCAGAACCGCGGCCAGAGAGCCGAGGTTGTCAAAATCGATGAAGAACAGATTATCCGCGTTGTTGACTCCCCCCACTTCAACCAGCGTGTTGGTAGGGGTCTCTGCGGCCGGATCCACGATTACTTCGGCCTGCCACCGGTTGGCGATCCC
The DNA here is from genome assembly GCA_964604845.1 of uncultured Spirochaetaceae bacterium. Taxonomy (GTDB): domain Bacteria; phylum Spirochaetota; class Spirochaetia; order SZUA-6; family DRHE01; genus JAFGQJ01. The sequence goes on along the minus strand of CAZSBH010000007.1, from coordinate 43,243 downwards.
CACTACCTTGGTAAAATTGACCTGCAGCTGATGGACATTCCCGAAGGAATCATAGATATCGAAAGTTGTCGTCCAGGTTCCGTCGAGAACGGTTTGCGGAGCCGCTCCGGGGGGGATCTCGGTGGTGCGTTTGTCCAGATTACATGCCAGCTCGACCTCTGTGGTAGCCGCCGCCGGGTCTTTGTCCCCAACGGGAATAATCAGGTCATCGATGTCTGCCGCATTGTTGATCCTGGTAATCCCGTCAATCGTGATGGCCTGCCATCCCTGAACCCGTAATCCATTGGCGGGATTGACCAAACGGCCATCCTGATCGATGCCGAATGAGCCGTCGCGGGTGTAGAAGCGTTTCTCCCCGTCCTGCAGGATAAAGAAGCCCTCTCCCTGGACGGCCAGATCCGTCATCACCCCGGTCGTTTGCAACGACCCTTGGGTATGAATCGTGTCGATCGTGGCGATCACCATCCCCAAACCGACCTGTTTCGGATTAACCCCGCCCACCTCATCGGTGGGTTTCGCGGCGCCTGAGAGGGTCTGAGAGAGCATGTCCTGGAAATTAACCCGCCCCTTCTTGAAACCGGTAGTGTTGATGTTGGAGATGTTGTTTCCCAGAACATCCATTCGAATCTGGTGGTTCTGGAGACCGGAAACACCGGAATAAAGCGAACGCATCATGGCTTTACAAGCTCCTCCTTGCTATTCCTTCACACTCACTATTTGTGAGATGTCGTAGTATCGGCCCTGTACCAGAATTTGCGGAAACTCACTACCTGTGATTTCCTCAACCCTCCCAGATATTTTGCTTTCTCCTAGTACGATATCAACGGTCTTTCCTAAAAGCCCAATCGCCTGGCTCTTGGCCATGACTCCAAAGACCTTTGCCAGTTCGGCGCTCATGTTTGTCATCTGTTCTAAAGTGGAAAACTGAGCCATTTGAGCCACGAACTCTTTGTCTTCAAGCGGCGAGGTTGGATCTTGGTGGGTCAGCTGGGTCAGAAGAATCCTCAAGAAATCATCCTTCCCCAGATTTTGACCCTGCCCGGCCGCTTTGGCCGGATTCAAACCGTTGTTGTAATTTTCCACCTGCCTGGTCAGATTCACCAGGTCATCGGCTGAAAGTAACGATGTTATGTCCATTGCCCTTCTGTTCCTTCACTTCGTTTCACCGGTCTACACGAAAAGATTTATCAGCTCATAGTCCGGCCTGAAGTCCCAAAAAATCGGGATCGCCTTCTCGAACTCTTCGGAACTACCGCCCCATGAACCTGAAAGCGGGGTTCTCACTTCCCCTTGGTTTTGGGCAGCCCCTTCCCCGCTCCGGCGATGTCCGACGGAGACCTCCAAACTGGCCGTTTGAAAACCCTCCTGACGCAAGGCGTTTTTCAAACTATCCAGACTGGATTCGACCAGCTCCTTAACACTATTATTGTCGACAACTATACGGCCCTCTAAACTGCTTTCGCTCAAAGCTAACCGGATCCGAACGCTGCCGAGGTTCTCCGGCTTCAGCACCAATCGTATCTCCCCGGTGCCTCCCTCCTTAAGGATGATGCCCGTCTGTTTCACCACCTCCGGCACGAAGCGCTCTTGAAATCTCTGGGGCAACGTTTGAGCTCGTACACTCTGGGACGCCTCCGCAGGGGGGGCCGGAACTCTCTGGGCGTAATTGCCCCGGAACAGAACGGACAAATCCTTTTCCACACCCTCCACCGATCCCGCTTTCCCATCGCCGCGGGCCGCAGCTGCTTTTTCAACGGTCAAACCCTCCCGAAGCTGTTCGGTCTCCCCCCGTCCTTTGCGTAGATCCAGGACCACAACCTTAGTCCGTTTTCCTTCGTTTCCGGCTGTACCCACCTTGTCGATATTGGGAACTTTTGCGAATTTGGCTTCCCTCGCGTCTTCTGTCCGGGCTTTGTTCATACCCTTACCGAGGGCGCCTGCATTCAGAACCCGCTCAGCGCCAACAGACTTGGTTAGACGGTCGAGCAGATCGGCCAGCTTACGGTTTCCTTGCACATGCTTTCCAACAACCGGTTCCGCTGCCGCAGATGCACCGTCAGAAAAAAAGACGGGGTCTGCTTTTAAATTATTGCTTCGGAGGATTTCGGAAAAAATCGCCAAATCCTCGGGACTGAGCTGAGACAGCAGACTGGAAAGCTCCTCCAGGCTGATGCCGGCGAGGAACTGTTCAATTTTTTTCTGTAGATCTTTTCCAGTGAGCTTTCCGGTCTGTACCCGCGCTTCCCCGGACTCCGATTCTACAGGCGGACGGAGTTTCGATCGCCGGGCTTCCTCGAGGCTCTTGGCAAAGTTACCGGGGGCTTCCCCCACTTTTTCGCCGGCCTTTTTTCCCGCGAGGGCCTGAGCGGCTGGAGACGCGGGGCTTTGAGCGACCGCCTCTGTCTTCGCGATCTTCGGGGAAGCAAATTCTAAAAGGGACTGGAGCAAATTCTAACCCCCTGGCTTTCGCGACATTTTCCGTTGAAGAACCGCAGCCCGATCGGCAGGCATAAGGGAGAGCCAATAGGACACCAGGGAAACCTCCCCGGCTGCCTGGGCTTGCTCCTCTGTCATACGAAAGATGTCGATCACGTCCTGATCTTCCATTTGCAACAGAATTTTCACAGCGTTTTCCGGAGGCATGCCTACCAGATAATCCGCATTCTGCCGCAGGTTCACTCTTCTATTGTCGAATGCCTGCAAACGTTCATTAAACACTTTTTCTCGATCCTCGACCGTCTTCTCCCGCTCCTCCAGCTGCTCCATCATCTGATTGACCTCGGCCTGATTGGCATCAAGGCCCTGCTCCCAGGCATTCAGTTCCTCGGAACGAATCGACAACGCCTCGAGTTGCTTGGCCAGCCTTTCCTTGTCCAATAGCAGGGGATCCTCCGCATCCACCACGATTTTCTCCCCCCGGATCATGGTGAAGACGGGCGCCAGCAATCCTTGAGCATCCACAATTCCCAGGTAATCGAACCAAACCAGCCCGCCCAACACGAGAACCGCCACCAGGAGCAGAAGTATCAAAATCCGGAAACCCGCTCCAACTGAACTGTAATCCGTCACGGCTCTATCCCCTCTCATTGGCTTTTCCTGATAAATTGGCTGGAGTTCAGGTCGTCGGTGATCTTAAACTCTTCCAGTTTTGCCTGTGCATAGTATTCCGATTCTCGTTTGCTTTTCAGATTTTCGAGCACTTTCTTGTCCCGCGAGACCTCTTGGTACTTTTTCTGCACCTCCGAGCGGCGGCGCAACTTTTCTTCCAATTCCTTTTTTAGTTTCCTCTGCTCCAGGTTCATCCTGTTGATGTAGTGTTCCCTATAGGTAAGAAGAGACAGATCCAGCTCGTGTCCCCTCCTGATATCCGTGTAGAACGCTCCTCGGGCTGCCTCACTGGTTTCTGTGATCCTGTGGGACAGCCGGATACAGTGTCCGGAGGCGGTAGCCAGCTTGGCCAACCACTGCCGCTCCCGATACGAACGGAGCTCAAGTAGCCGCTCGAGCCTGAAGCGAAATCGCTTCACTCCCCAATTCCTCCTCCGGGATGGATATACCGACGATTTCGCCCAAGCGACGATACGTTTCTTCTATCGGATGCTTTTCATCGATGGCCTGAACGAGGAACTCGTTGATCTCCGGCATCTTGGCAATCGCCTCGTCAATCTCGGCGTTCGACCCTTCCACGTACGCTCCTACGTTGATCAGATCTTCCGCCTCTCTATAGGTTGCGAGCATTCGGCGCAGACTGCCGGCGGCTTTCTTGATATTCGCTCCTGTTACCTTCTCGGCTAGTCTGGACACCGACTGCAGCACGTCCACCGCGGGGTAGTGGTTTTTCTGGGCCAGATTGCGGGCAAGCACGACGTGCCCGTCGAGAATCCCCCGCACAGCATCAGAGATCGGCTCGTCCAGATCATCCCCTTCGACTAGAACAGAATAGAAACCGGTCACAGTCCCCTTCGGGGAGGTCCCGCTGCGCTCCAGCAGCTTGGGAAGCAGAGAAAATACCGAAGGGGTGAATCCGCGGTTAGCCGGCGGCTCGCCTACGGCCAGGCCGATCTCTCGCTGCGCCCGGGCAAAACGAGTCACCGAATCGAAGAGCAGCATGACGTCTTTCCCCTGGTCACGGAAGTACTCTGCGATCGCCGTGGCTACATAGGCACCCCGAATTCTCGACAGGGGAGGTTTGTTCGAGGAGGCGACGACAAGCACCGAACGTTCCAGACCATCCGGCCCCAGGTCGTTTTCGATGAAGTCCCGTACTTCCCGCCCGCGCTCACCGATCAGGGCGATAACACTGACGTCAGCGGAGGTATTGCGGGCGATCATACCCAGAAGAGTGGATTTGCCGATACCGCTGCCGGAGAAAATTCCCATCCGCTGCCCCTTGCCTACAGTGACCAGGGAGTCTATAGACCGGATTCCCGTTCCGACCTTCTGTTCGATTCGGGGACGGCGAAGCACATCCGGAGGGGACTGGTAGATTGGGTACCAGACGGAAGAACCGATATCCCCTTTCCCGTCCATAGGTTTACCCATGGCGTCGAGCACTCTGCCCAGCAGCTTTTCGGAGACCGGGATGGTGAGCTGCTCGCCCATGGCAATGACCTTGGAACCCACTGTGATGCCTTCCATCTCGTCATAGGGCATGATCTGAACGGTCTGGTCTCGCAAGCCCACGACTTCAGCCCAGATGATCCTTCGACTCTCCGGCAGGACGATCTGGCACAGCTCCCCCACCACTGCCCGGGGTCCCTTCGACTCAATGATCAGCCCCCCCTGGACCCTCTGAACCACTCCTGTGTATTTAATGGGATCGATTTTTTCTAACGTGAAAGCGTATTTATCGAATAGTCCCACTTTTTCCCCTCCCTGAAAAATGGGTTTTCGCCGTTATCCTTCTCCTTTGGAGCGGATCGGCGCCAACTCTACAATTTTTTCCTCTATCTCGTGGAGTTGAGAGGAGATCCGCGCATCTATTTGACCGAAGTCGGTCTCTATGATACACCCCCCCCGGTCCACCGAGCTATCCTCGAGAACGGTAACGGATTTCACATTTTCAACCATCTTCATGAAATCGTTGATATGGTCGGAGGTCAGCTCGACATCGTCCAGGTTCACCCGAATGACCACATCGCCGCGGCTCTTTAGTTTGCGCAGCGCCTGGACCACGTTGTTGATGACCACGTTCCTCTGATTCTCAGAGATCACCTTGATCACCTTTTTGGAAATCAGGAGAACCAGATTGATGACCTGAGTTTCCGACCCCTGAATGATCTCATTCCTCTTATCGATGGCCGCGGAAACGATTTTCTGCAGCGTATCCACGAGGCGTTCCACTTCCTGGCGGCCCTCCTGGAAACCTTCTTCCCTGCCTTCGGCGTGGCCTTTTCCGAAGGCCTCCTTCTCCACTTTGTCGACCTTCGATTGAATCTCCGCTTCCAGTTCCTCCGCCGTTTTTTTGGCTTCCTCAACGATCCGTTTAGCCTCGTCTTCCGCCTCCTGGCGGATCTTCTGGGCCTGGTTGTTCTTGCGCTTGACCTCGTCGAAGGCGGCCCGCTCAGCTTCCTTCTTGATCCCCTCCGCCTCGTCCCGGGCGACCTGAATCAGACGGGCTTTTTCCTCTTCCCAATTCGTCTTGAACTCGTCCGCCTCCCGCCGCAGATCCTCCACGGTGGGTACGCCAAACTCCTCGAGACTTACGATCTCCTCAGGCGTTTCCTCCACTTCGACCTGCGGAGGTTTAATAAACACCTTGCGGGACTGATAGAGAATCTCATCTGCTCTAAAGACATTCTTTGCCACGTCTTACAGCTCCTTGATCTTCGGGCACCTTCGGATTACACTCACGCCGGTGCTGATCCGCCTACTGTCCTTCGGACACCTCCGGAATGGCTGCACCGGCATTTCGGCCACTGCCCTTCGGGCACCTTCGGATTACACTCAAACTACCAGTTCGTCCTCGCCGGCTCGGGCGACCACGATCTCTCCCTGCTCTTCGAGTTTGCGGATGATTGAAACGATCCGCTGCTGAGCCTCCTCCACGTCCTTAAGACGGATCGGTCCCATATAGTCCATATCCTCTTTCAGGAGGGTTGCTGCTCGCTTGCTCATGTTGCGGAAGATCTTATCCTGCACCTCCGAATCGACGGCCTTCAGGGCCTTGGCCAGTTCGGTGGTGTCTACTTCACGGAGAACTTTCTGTATCGCCCGGTCATCGAGTAGCACAATGTCCTCGAACACGAACATCCGCTTCTTGATGTCCTCGGCCAGCTCCGGATCATCCTCTTCGAGACGCTCGATGATCCCCTTTTCCGTTGAGCGATCTACCAGGTTGAGAATCTCGACGATGCTTTCTACACCACCGGCGGCGGTATAGTCCTCCGAGGACAGCGTGGAGAGTTTCTTCTCCAGCACCCGCTCAACCTCCCGCAGAATCTCCGGCGAGGTTCTGTCCATGGTGGCAATCCTCTTGGCTACGTCGGACTGCACCTCGCTGGGAAGCGCGCCGAGGATAACCGAAGCCTTGTTGGGCTCCAGATAGGCCAGAATCAGGGCGATGGTCTGGGGGTGCTCCTGCTGGATGAAGTTGAGCAGATGGGCTGGATCGGTTCTGCGGATGAAGTCGAAGGGACGTACCTGCAGAGAGCTGGTCAGACGGTTGATGATATCTACGGCTTTCTGGCTGCCTACCGATCTCTCCAACAGTTCTCGGGCGTATTCGATGCCACCCGTGGAAATGAAGTCCTGGGCCATCATCAGCTCCTGAAACTCCATCAGGACCTGATCCCGATCCCCCGGATCTATCGATTCATTGCGGGCGATTTCGAAGGTAAGCTGCTCGATCTCGTCATCCCTCAGATGCTTGAAGATATCCGAGGCGATCTCGTGCCCCAGAGTAATTATGAATATAGCTGCCTTCTGGCGGCCCGTCAGCTGCTTCTTCGGTCCGACGTGGGCTCTTGTCTTCTTGCCCGGCGGCGGTGCCGCCTGGACGGCAGCGCTTGCTTCCCTCTTTGCCATCTCCTACTCCTCTAACAGCCAGGTTCGGATCAGCTGGGCCACATCCTCGGGATGCTCCCGGGCCATATTGACCGCATTTTCCTGCATCTCCATCCGAGCCCGTTCTTCAACCGAGAGCTCGACATCCGCTCCCTCCTCTTCAGCTCTGCGCAAGGCAGCCTCGCGCATAGCCTGATGCTGGCGAGCCAGCTCTTCTTCCCGCAGCCGCCTCCTGCGCTCCAACTCTTTGGCGATCAAACGATACAGGATGGCGGCAAAAATAATCGCCCCGATACCGATGATGACCGAAATGATCGTGGTTCGCGTCTGCCGCTGTCGGCGGAACTCTTCATCCTCCGACCCGAATTGACCACCCCTGTCGAAAGGAATGTGCTCTACGGTGACCGAATCCCCCCGATCGCGGTTATAGCCGATTGCATCCTTGATCAGAGCTTCCGCTTTGCTCAAATCTTCGTCGCTGACCGGAGTGTACTCCCGCTTGATGCTGCCATCCGGATTCAACTCCAGCTGACCATTTTCATTGTATACCCTGCGCCACACTCCATCAATAGCCACCCCTGTGGTGATCCTGTCGATGCTCCACGGACTCTTTTCCTCATAGGTGCTCTTCTTATTGACCACCTCGTTCTGAATTAGGGAGGATTGATCGTATTTCCCCACCAGATTGGAGAGATCTTTGTAGGCCGGGGGAGTTTGCCCCTCCTGGCCCGGAGGACCTTCGGGATTGAATCCCGTACCTTCGAAGTGCTCCTCCGTTACCTCCTTGGAAAGGGTTATAGAGGGCACTACCTCCGATTCGTCGAAGGGGGTGCGGGGATTGTCTTTCTTCATGGTGACCGGAAAATGCTCCTCCGTGTTGACGGTCTGCTTGCTCATGTCCAGATTGATATCCAGTTTGACGATCTCCACCCTGTTGAAGCTGAAGATGGCCCGCAGCGATTTGAGGATCTCCGCCTTGTACTGTTGTTCCAGCTCCTTCTTGGTTCTGATCTCTCGACGGGCGACCTCGATTCTGTCGACATCCTCCAGACCGGCGAAATCGTTGAGCTGCAGCCCGTTCTGATCCGTGATCACGATGTTCTCATCCTGGAGACCCGCTACGGCGAACTTGATAAGGCTAACGATTCCTTCGATCTTCTTGCGATTTTCCGTGATATCCGAGCCCGGCTTGGGGGTAATGATCACAGAGGCGGTCACCGGGTCCTGGTCTTCTTCAAAGAGTTCAGGCCGAGGCACCACCAGGGTCACACTGGCCGCATCCACGTCATCCAGTGCGAGGATGTGCTGTTCAAGATTTCTCGTAATGGCCCGTTGCAGATTCACATCCCGTTCAAAGTCTGTCAGAGTCCAGCGTTCCACGTCGAAGATCGCCCAGGGATCCGTCTTCGGAGGGATAAGATCCTCTCGGATCAAAATCGCTCGGATCCTGCGGGCGGTGGACTCGTCTGCCACATAAATCATGTTCTCCGGGCTCACCTTGTAGGTGACTCCCTCCTCGTCGAGGACCGTAACGATGCGGGCCAGATTGTTTTCGTCCGTGATTTGCGTCCCGATCAGCGGCACCATCGTCGGTGCGGAGCTGAACAGCGCAATCAGGATGACGGCCAGAACAGCCACACCGACTGTAGAAAACAGGATGATCTTCTGGGTAAGGTTCCACCTACCCCAGAGAGTTTTTATCTGGTTCAGAAATTGTCTTAACCACTCGTTCATTCTCCCCTCCCATATATGAACGTACGATTGCTCCTACGTAAGCTTCATAATCATCGCGTGTTGATGATCTCCTGATACGCCCGGATCGCCCTGTCCATGATCGCTTTGGTCATCGACAGTGCCAGATTTGCCTCGGCAATGGCTACAGTGACATCATGAACGTCCACAGAGTCCGGATCCGTCATCATCGCCTCGGTAAGGTCCATGGTTGTGTGCTGCAAATCGTTGACGTTGTTCAGCGCATCAAAAAACAGCTTCCCGAACCCAGCCTCGGGACTAGAACCTGCCGGGGGTTTCACCGCCCCGCGAGAAGTGGAAATGTGCCGGGGATCGCTCGCCTGAAGCTCGATCACGTGTCCCTTGGCTGACAAAGGTGAAAGCAGATCCATCGATTACCTCCCGATCTCCAGAGCCTTCAAGAACATGCTCTTGCTGCCGTTCATGATCGCCACATTGGCCTCATAAGCCCGTGAGGCCGAGATCATATCCACCATCTCGTTTACCACATTCACGTTTGGGTATTCCACATAACCCTTACGGGGTCCCGATTGGATGGCATCGGGATGGGTCGGATCGTATACCAACCTCACTTCAGCGTCGTAATCCTTCTCTACGTTGACCACCCTCACTCCGCTGCCGATCTGTTCTTTGAGATAGGCGGGAAGAAAGGGACTGCGCCAGTAGGGTTGGGAAACTCTGGGTCGAAAGATGACCCGGCTGCGGCGAAAGGCTCCTCCCTCGCTCGTCCGGGTGGTGTTCACATTGGCGATATTGTTGGCAATCACGTCCAGGCGTGTGCGCTGCGCCGTCAGCCCCGTAGCCGCCGTGTTAATCGTTGTAAATAAACCCATCTATTCCTCCTGCTGCAGCTCCGCGGTCTAGCGAAGCACCAGGTTCACCCGGGTAAACTCGCTGGAAATCGCCTGCGCCATGGTTTGATAGAGCAGCTGGTTCTCCAGAGACAGCATGCCCTCCTCTTCTATGTCCACGTTGTTGCCGTTGTTCTTTGCCGTGGTAAGGTAGTCCAGCACCAGCCGCGGCCGAACGGTTCTGTAGTCTATCGGTTGATGAAATGGGATATGCCGGCTGTCGGTGATGAACTGCCGCGGGGGCCGCACCTTTTCCGAGTCCAATGCCCGCTTCAGTGCGGACTCGAAGTTCACAACCGTCCGCTTGAAGTTTGGAGTTTCCGCATTGGCGATGTTGTTGGCGATTACGTTTCGCCTCAAGACGGAAATATCCATACCTCGCTTGAGCAGATCGATTGTTTTTTCAAAACGTCCTTGAAAAATCATCCTCTTCTCTCCCCTCCTCTTCTAATAGTTTCGGCCTTATCACCAACCTTGATTAGAGGATGAAGCGGCTCAAATCCTCATCTTCCACGATATCCTTTAACCTCTCGTCCACATAACTCTCGGTAATCTTTACCGTCTGTCCCTCGATGTCGGTGGCGTTGAAGGAAACCTCTTCCAGGAGGGCCTCCATGATGGTATGAAGCCTTCGAGCTCCGATGTTCTCCGTCCGGGAATTGACTTCGTTGGCGATTTCAGCGATGCGGCGGATCGCCGACTCGTCGAAGACCAACTCCACTTCTTCAGTGCGCAGCAGCTCTTCGTACTGTTTGATCAGGGCATTGCGTGGCTGGGTCAGAATTTTCACAAAATCCTCGCTGTTCAGGGCCTGGAGCTCTACCCGCAGGGGGAAGCGGCCTTGGAGCTCCGGGATCAGGTCCGATGGTTTGCTCATGTGGAAAGCTCCCGCGGCGATGAACAGGATATGGGAGGTGTCTACCATACCGTAACGGGTGTGCACCTTGGATCCTTCCACGATGGGCAGGATGTCCCGCTGCACCCCCTCCCGGGACACATCGACTCCACTCACGTTCTGCCGGGAGGCGATCTTGTCTATCTCGTCGATGAACACGATCCCCATCTGCTCAACCCTCTTCACGGCCTGTTCGGTGACCCGTTCCATATCGATCAGTTTGTCCATTTCTTCGGCCAATAGAATATCCCGAGCCCTGGCCACTGTGGTCTTCTTTCGCTTCTTCCGGCCCCCGAAGATGTTCCCCAGGTTGCCGATATTCACGTCCATCTCCTCCAGGCTGGTACCCGAAAAGATCTCGATCGCGGGAAACTGGTTGCTGGCGACGTTCACCTCGACGCTCTTGTCCTCCAGTTCGCCGTTTTGCAGCTTTTCTCTGAACTTTTCCCGCGTGCTGGAAGTTGCGGCGGGCAGCTGCGGTCCCGGCTGTATCTGCGGCTTCGCGCCCGGGGCGGCTGCCGGCGCTTTTCCCACCCCCGGCAGCAACAGATCAAGCAAAGCCTCCTCCGCCCTTTTCTGGGCTTCCTCCCGCACCTGCTCCTGCAGCTCCGTCTTGACCATGGAAACAGCCACGGAAACCAGGTCCCTGATCATGGACTCAACATCCCGGCCCACATAGCCCACCTCGGTATACTTGGTGGCTTCCACTTTTACGAAGGGAGCTCCGCAGAGACGACTGAGCCGGCGGGCGATTTCGGTTTTTCCAACGCCTGTAGGCCCGATCATGATGATGTTTTTCGGTGCCACCTCGTCCCGCATCTCGTCGGAAAGCCTCTGGCGACGGGTACGATTGCGCAGAGCGATGGCCACAGCTTTTTTTGCCTTGTTCTGGCCTATGATATATTTATCAAGCTGTTCTACTATCTGTTTCGGTGTAAGTGAATCGAGATCTATCTTCATTCCAATTCCTCGACAATGATTTCCGAGTTCGTGTAGATACAAATTTCGGAGGCGATCCGGAGGGATCGCTCCACCACTTCCCGCGCGGAGTAACTCGTCCCTTCGAGGAAAGCTCTGGCCGCGGCGTAGGCAAAGCTGCCGCCCGAACCGATGGCGATTACATCCTCTTCCGGATCGACTACATCTCCGGTCCCGGAGATGAGCAGCATATGCTGCCGGTCTGCAACCAGAAGCATTGCCTCCAGGCGTCGCAGCACTCTGTCGGTGCGCCAGTCTTTGGCCAGCTCCACCGCGGCCCGACGCAGGTCGCCGCCGTACTCCTTTATCTTTGCCTCAAAGCGTTCGAAGAGTGTGAAAGCATCTGCGGTGGCGCCGGCGAAACCAACCACGATCTTGCCGTCGTAGATCTTGCGGATTTTGCGGGCTCTGGCCTTCATGATCGTGTTGCCGAAGGTCACCTGTCCGTCACCGCCCATTACCATTTTTCCATCTTTTCGAACCGATATGATCGTGGTTGCGTGCATTTTCTCCATTATCTCGTCTCCCTCCCCATGCGGCTCGTCTCATCACCCGCCTCGGGCGGCTTATCCTTTGACCCGTCCCCCCGCTTTGAAACACGAGCGTGGGTCTTTGCCGGTCTGGAGACCTGCTTGCCTTTCACCCGGGCATGGGGATGAGCAGATCTGTACACCCTTCGGAGTCGTTCCATATCCAGATGCGTATATACCTGTGTCGTTGACAGGCTGGCATGACCTAGAAGCTCCTGCACAACCCGTATATCCGCCCCACCTTTGAGAATATGAGTGGCGAAACTGTGTCTGAAGGTGTGGGGTGAAGCGGGTTTGTTCAGACCGGTGCCCGAGATCAGCCGATCAACGATCAGTTGGATGCCGCGCACCGAGAGTCTGGTCCCCCTCCGGTTGATCAGCAACGCCTTCTGTCCGTCAGCCTTGGTCAACCCTTGAAGCTTGCGGCGGCCTAAGTACTCCCGCAAGCGTTGAAGCGCCTTTCCGCCGATGAACACGAGGCGCTCCTTGCCTCCCTTCCCTAAAACCCGAAGGGCGGCTTCTTTAAGATCGAGGTCCGTCAGGTTGACGGCAGCCAGCTCCGAGACCCGACACCCCGTCGAATAGAGCAACTCCAGGATAAGCAGGTCCCGCAGCTGCCAGAAGTCCTCCGGCTCACCTTCGAAGAGCTGCTCGACGTCCTCCTCAAACAAGAACGTGGGCAGCTTGCCTTCAATCCTGAGAGACTTGACCGTCGAGAAGGGATTGCCCGCTTTGCCTCCAACCCTGTCGTGGAAACGATAGTAGCCGCGCACAGCGGAGAGCACACGATTGATCGACCGGGAGGATAATCCCCGCCTGGATAGAAAGCCGACGAAGGCTCGAGCCTTGCCGGCGTCGATGCTCTCCGGCTGCCAGCTCTGGTTCCCGAGAAAGGCGAAATACAGCTCCAGGTCCCGGCGATAGGCCCGCAGGGTGTTGGCCGAGAGGTGACGTACATGCCCTAGATACTGGAGGTACTGCTCAGGCACTCTTGTCCTCCGACTCCTGAGTGTGCAGATATCTGCAATCCGGATTGATGCAGGCCTTGTAGGTGCCCCGCTGTTTGTCCTGCTTCTCCACCAGAAATTGACCGCAACGGGGACAATTCGATCCTGTCGGTTTGTTATAGGTCACGAAATCACAATCCGGATAGTTGCTGCACCCGTAAAACTCCCGGCCCCGTCCTTTCTGACGCCTTCTGGCGACGACTTTCCCGTCGCAATCCGGCCGCGGGCAATCGGCAAGAGGCACAGGTTTGGTGTTCCTGCACTCCGGAAATCCCGTGCAGGCGATGAAGAAGCCGTACCTTCCCAGCTTCTTCACCATCGGTCGGCCGCATTTTTCGCAGAGCAGGTCCGTTGGTTCGTCCAGAACCCCTTTGATCGACTCGAGGGTCTCCATGACATGATCGACCTGGGGCTTGAAATCCCGATAGAACTCCTTCACCACTTCCACCCAACTCTCGTTTCTACCCTCCACGTCGTCCAGACGCCTCTCCATCTCTGCGGTGAAGTTCTCGTTCACCAACTCGGAAAAATTCTCGGTGAGCAGGTTGCTGATGATTCTGCCGAGCTGTGTAGCGGCGAGCTGCCGATTCTTCCGTACCACGTAATAGCGGTCGAGGAGAACCGAGATGATCGGCGCATAGGTCGAGGGACGTCCGATTCCCTTCTCCTCCAGAGCTTTTATGATCGTCGCATCGGTGTATCGAGCCGGTCCCGAGGTGAAGTGCTGCTCCGGATGGAAGCGAAGCGCCTCCAGCTCGTCCCCCACCTCGAGCTTCGGCAGGGTTTTCTTGACCTCTTTCGGAGCCAGCACATGCAGCACTTTCTGATAACCCCGTTCGACCACGGAGGTTGCACTGGCCCGAAAGGCCGCTTCTCCGGCCCGGATCTCAACGCTGACCGTAGAGCTGCGACCGGGCTTCATCTGGGAGGATACGAAGCGTTCCCAAATGAGGGAGTAGAGCTTGAACTGATCCGCCGTCAGAGGAGATTTCACATCGGCGGGGGTGTTGGCAACATAGGTGGGCCGGATCGCCTCGTGGGCATCCTGAGTCCTGCCGCCGGAGATATAGGTATTCGCTTTCTCGGGAAGGTCCAGCGGATAATGCTTCCCCAGATACTCCCGCACTTCCTTCAAGGCAACGGGGGATACGCGGGTAGAATCGGTACGCATGTAGGTGATGAGCCCGACCCGACCGGAACCGATATCGATGCCTTCGTACAGCCCTTGAGCGATCTGCATGGTTTTCCGGGAGGTAAAACCGAATCGGTTGGCCGCCTCCTGCTGAAGCTTAGAGGTCGTGTATGGAGCACGCGGCCGGAGTGTCTTCTGAGTCACCTTCACATCACTGACCCGAAACTCCTTGCCGTGCAGTTCGGAGACGATATTCAGGCAGTCGCTCTGGGTCTTGAGATCGCTCTTCTTGCCCCGATACTCCGCCAGCGGGGCGCGAAAGACACTGTTGCCTTTACGCAGCTCCACCTCGAGACTCCAGTACTCCTCGGGCACGAAGGATTCGATCTCCTGCTCCCGCTCGCAGATAAGCCTCAGGGCCACCGATTGAACCCGGCCGGCGGAAAGTCCATTTTTCACTTTTTTCCACAAGACGGGAGAGAGGTGGTAGCCCACCAGTCTGTCGAGAATCCGCCGAGCTTTTTGCGCATCAACCTTGGCTGCATCGATCTCCCGCGGCTGGGCTACCGCTTCCCGGATAACCTGGGGTGTGATCTCGTTGAATATGATCCGCTTGATTGGCAGCTCCGGCTGCTTGCTCTGTATGGCGTTTTTCAGATGATAGGAGATCGCCTCGCCCTCCCTGTCGTTGTCCGAGGCCAGAAGCACTTCCGCGGATTTCCCCGCCGCTTTCTGCAATCCTTTCAGGATCTTTGCCTTTCCGCGTATCGTGATATATTCGGGCTCGAAATTGTTCTCAACATCGATGGCCAGTCTGGATTTCGGAAGGTCGACCAGATGACCCATCGAGGCTTCCACCGCAAATCCTGGTCCCAGATACTTTTCGATGGTTCTCGCTTTGGCTGGGGATTCTACAATGATCAGTATTTCTTTGCTGTTATTTCCCATTTATCTCTCTCTCAAAAACTCTACCGCTGCGGCAGACTATACGACCGGCCATCTCCATATCGAGCAATCGCGCTAATTGGCCTCCCGGCGCGAGGCCGTTGGGTATGTCAGCAGACTTTTTTTCCTCAGGCTGGTTACCTGCAGACCAACCCCAACCGGCAAGTATATCCGCGGCTCCGTCAATGATCTCTGCCCCCTGCTCCGCCAGTCGCCCCGACCCCGCCGCCCGTTGCCCGGAGATACCAACCCTGTGAACGAGCAGATCCCGTCCCTGCTCGAGAGCGTAGTCGGCGGTAATCAATGCACCGGACCGCAGCGGGGCTTGCACGACCACGACCGTTCGGACCAGACCGCTGATGATCCGGTTTCGAGCGGGAAAGTGACGAGCCAGCGGAGGAGCTCCCGGGGAATACTCACTAACCAGGGCGCCGCCGACTGCAAGCAAGCGATACCCCACATCTGTACTCGAATAGGGAAAGATCCGATCGATCCCGTTCCCCAATACCGCGATGGTTCCACCTCCGGCATCTGAACTTCCACGGTGCGCTTCCGCATCGATCCCTCTGGCCAGACCGGACACGGTTGTCAATCCGGCGGTCCCCAGCTCGAAGGCAAGGGCGTAGGAACACTCCCTTGCCCGCCCGGTTGGATGCCGAGTCCCGACAATTGCTACGAGGGGTTGAGACCAGTCGGGCAGATTTCCGCGGTAGAATAGAACCACTGGCGGGTCGTACACCTCCCGCAGCTGAGGGGGGAATTCCCTTTTCCAGTAAAAAGTGCATCGGAACTGTCCACGAGTCAAGCCTTTTCGATCGGCCTCGGCTCCCTTCAGGTAAGCCTGAGACGGCCAGCCGGGATCATCGAATCGCCGCCTCAGAATCTCCTCCAGGTCCCGCCGAGAAAGCCCGGCGAAGTCCCTTACCGTCGGGCACAGATCCATCACTCGGAACTTTTCCAGGGGGCGGAGAAAGGGTACGCGGTTCACCGCCAGGGCTAAATGCTCACTGGGCGCCATACAGCTCATCCTCGATTCGTTTTCTGTTGTCCCGGGCCTCCTGCCGCTTCTGCTCAACCGCACTGAGAGATTCGATCTCCTTGTACAGTTCCAGGGCTTGCTCCAGCTTACCCAACCTGTAGTAAACCCCTGCCAGCAGGAAACGCCCCTCGATCTCTTTGCTCTCGACGATCAACATCGTTTCCAGAAGAGCCTCCGCCTCTTCGGGGCGTTCCAGCTCGAACACATACAGGACGCTCAGTCCGTAGAGGGCGTCGGCGTAACCGGGATCCAGATCGATGGCTCTGCGATACAGGGCAACTGATCTTTCCAGCCATCGTTCTCGATCCTCCCGCAGAACTTGAGCCTTGCTCATGCGGGCTGCGCAGACCGCGGAGTAATAAAAAAGAATGGGATTCTCCGGGTGGATCTCGATGGCCTGCTTCAGTGCGTCGTAGGCGGCCCCATACATGCCGCCCCGCATGTACTCGATGGCAAGCATCTTGTAGTAGATTCCCACCTGCCCCATGGCATCAACGGTTCGCTCTACCTCCTGGCGGTAGCGCCCTATGGCTTCTTCGATTTCTTCGATCCTCTGCGCCGACACCTCCTGATCCCTGTAAATATCACCTTCCATCTCTATAAGCTGGTCCCGGGCTTCCTCTTCCCTGTCGATTCTGGCGCAGGAGACCAGGATACAGATCTGGATTGTCAATATCCCCGAGAGTAAAGACTTCATTAGTTTCATGATGTACAAAGTCACTGTTTGATCTCTATAACGTAAGAAGCGAACCTCCTGATTCTATCCCCGCGGATGATATCTCTTGTGATACTCGTGAAGCTCCCTCTCGTCCACATGGGTATAGATCTGGGTCGTACCTATATCCGCATGACCCAGAAGCGTTTGCACGGCCCTGAGATCCGCCCCGCCCTGCAGCAGATGCGTGGCAAAGGAGTGACGAAGCGTATGGATCTTACCGCTCACCCCGGCCCGCGAGCCAATCTCCTTGAAACGTTTCCACATTCCCTTGCGTGTCAACACTCTGCCGGTGTGATTAATAAACAAAGCCCGCTCCTTTTTTCCCTTCAGAAGAGCGGGCCGGGCCTCCTCCAGATAGCGCCGCATCCACAGTAGGGCCTGCTCTCCCATTGGCACAAGCCGTTCTTTTGATCCCTTGCCCACAACGCGGAGCATGGACTCTTTTGCGTAGATCCTTTCCAGGCTCAGAGCGACAGCCTCGGAAACCCTCAGTCCACAGGAGTATATCAGCTCGAAAAGGAAGCGATCTCGAATACCGGCAGGGGAACTCGTGTCGATGGCCGCAAGGATCGCCTCTACCTCCTCCTGGGAGTACACATCGGGTATCTGACGGGACATCCGGGGCAGCTCCAGGTGGATACCGGGGTTGCTGCTTATCAGCCCCTCCCGAAACAGGAAGGCAAAAAAAGAACGCAGGGAGCTCACCGCTTTGGCCGTCGTCTTGCGGCTGATTCCCTCAAGCTGCCTGTTTATAAGATACTCGATAAGATTGCCTACGGTGGTGCTCTGAAGCTCAACCTGTTCCTCCCCACAGTACTCGAGAAACAGCCGGGCTTCGAGTGTATACACAGAAACCGTGGAGGGCGAAAGGCGAAGCTCCGCGGTCAGGTAATCCGAGTAACTTTGAAGCAGCTTCATCTTCTTGTCCATAGGGGCTGCCTAACTGTCCCCCTGTTGCAGCAGCTTCTTCTCCCGCAGTACGGTCGGGACGTTCAGATCCGCCTCTTTGGAGTTGCGGCCCACCAAAAAATCCCCCGGACCTTTGCTGCTGACGGCACTGCCCGCTTGTGCGCCCGCAGCGGCAGCGGAGACTCCCTTCCGCATTTTGATCCACTCATCGTAGGAGATGATGTCACCCTTCTGCTCATCCTCGGGCTGTTCTTTAACCGGAAGCTGTCTTCGCCCATTAAATCCGGTGGCTACCACAGTTACTTTGATCTGCTCGCTCATGGTGCCGTTGATGCTGGTCCCGGCGATGATCAGGGCTTCCCTGTCCGCGCTGACAGTGATTATCTTCAATACTTCCTCAAACTCACTCAAGCACAGGTCGCTGCCGCCGGTGACACTGACTAAAATCGCCCTGGCCCCCTCGATCTTGGCATCTTCGAGCAGTGGATTGTTGATCGCATTTGTCGCCGCATCCACGGCCCGGTTGTCTCCATTACCGATCCCCACACCCATCAGAGCATCCCCATTGCCCTTCATTACCGTTTTTACGTCCGCGAAATCTATATTAATCTCTCCCGGTTCGGTAATCAGGTCGGAGATACCCTGGACACCCTGACGCAGTACATCGTCGGCCATGAGAAAGGCTTCCCGGATTGGGGTACGTCGTTCAACGATTTTCAACAAGTACTGATTGGGAATAACGATCAGGGTATCCACTTCATCTCGTAGTCTCGCTATTCCCTCTTCGGCGAGCTCCATCTTACGGCGGCCTTCAAAATCGAAGGGTTTGGTGACTACCGCCACACTTAGAGAACCGAGCTCGCGGGCAATACGGGCTACAATGGGGGCTCCTCCGGTACCGGTTCCTCCCCCCATACCGGCGGTGATGAACACCATATCCGCGGCCTTCAGGGTTTCCCGCAGTTTATCCTCGTCCTCGAGGGCCGCCTTCTCACCGATGTCCGGAATACCTCCTGCTCCGAGGCCGCCGGTAAGCTTCGTGCCCAGGGCTAATTTCGTCTGAGCTTTGGCCATCTGCAATGCCTGCAGGTCGGTGTTGGCAGCGATGAACTGAACATTTTTGAGGCCAGTGGAGATCATCCGGTTCACCGCATTGCTGCCGCCGCCGCCAACGCCGATTACCTTGATGACGGTGAGGTTACCCGAGAGCTCGTCGACAAATTCTATATTCACGTTCCCCTCCCAAGAGATAGCTCCGTTATTAGGGCCGCGCCGCAGCCCTGTATACAAAGTTTTAGAAAAACTCTTTAAACCAATTCCGCATTCGATCCCAAACGCTGGAAAATGTCTTTTCACTGGAGCTGGTGTCCATATAATCCACGTCGCGTCTGGCCGCACCGGACATTACCAACCCCACGCCCGTGGCGTACATCGGATTGTAGTACTCCTCCACCAAACCACCCAATTTCACAGGATATCCGGTCCTGGCGGGAAGATTGAAGATCTCCGTGGCCAGTTCCGCGGTTCCCGTCAACAGGGATCCACCGCCGGTCACTACCACTCCACCGCCTAGGATGTTGAGATATCCTTTCCGTTCAATCTGTTCCCGAATCATACCGAGGATCTCAGCCATACGCGGTTGAATGATCTCGACCAGCTCGCTGCGCATGATCGTTCTTGGAGGACGTCCTCCCACTCCCGGGATATGAACTTCCTCGTCCTCCTGGATCAACGGGGCATAACAGCAGCCCGCTTCTTTCTTCAGCTTCTCCGCGGCTTCCAGGGGAGTCTTGAGCATGATCGAGATATCGTTGGTCACCTGGTCTCCTCCGACCGAAAGGACCTCCGTGTGATAGGGGGCGCCCTCCAGATGAAGAAGCACATCCGTGGTTCCCCCGCCAAGATCGATCAGCAGGACCCCCAGCTCTTTTTCATCCTGGGTGAGCACCGCCTTGGAAGAGGCCAAGGGCTCCAGCACAATATCATTGACCTTGAACCCCGCCCTGTTTACACACTTGACGATGTTCTGGGCGGATGTCACTGCCCCCGTGATGATATGGACCTCCGCTTCGAGCCGTACCCCGATCATGCCGATCGGGTTCTTGATTCCCCCCTGGTCATCCACGACGAACTCTTGTGGGATTACGTGCAGCACCTCCCGGTCCATCGGAATCACGATGGCTTTGGCCGCGTCGATCACGCGATCTACGTCTTCCCGGGTGATCTCCCGGCCCCTGCCGGTAACCGCGACGACCCCGCGGGAGTTGATTCCCTCGATATGGCCCCCGGCGATTCCCGTGTATACGGAAATCACCTCTCGACCGGACATCATCTCCGCAGACTCAACAGCCGCGGCGATAGAGCGCACCGTGGTCTCGATATTGATCACCACGCCCCGCCGCAATCCCCGGGAAGGTGTGGTTCCAACACCGGTAATCTCCAACTGACCACTGTCGTTGAATTGGCCTATAATTACACAGACTTTGGTGGTCCCGATATCCAATCCGACAATCAGATCTTCCGCTGCCAACAGATCAGCCCTCCTCCATCCTGTATACAACCTCCCCGGTCCTCAAGTCGAGCTCTCTGACCCGCTGCAGCACCTCCTGCCCGGCCAGCAGATCCAAAATGATCAGGGCATTGCGCATCACCGCCGGATCCAATCCGGCGGTCAGGCGCAAGCGCACCGGATACTGTATCGGGTACAAGAGGATTTCGAGTGCACCCGTTGATTTCGAGATCAGCCGCAGCTCGGAAATCAACCGAAACAGGTCGGGTTCTTGTTTTTGAAGGGTGCGTAGATCCTCCAGTATGGGTCGGACCCTTTCGGGAAGCTTCATCCCGACCTTGAGCTGCTGGAACTTGACCCCGGTGATTACCGGCAAATCCCAATCACTTACTCCGCTTCCGATCTCGAAAACCACCCCTTGATCGTCGATGACCAGAGGAACACTGGCTCCTTCCGGTGTTGTAAAGAAGAACATAGCCAGCGGGGCACGCCCGTAGAGCGTAATAATCAGAGAATCGGGAAAGACCTTCTCCACAACCGCCTCGCGAACCAGGGCGAAGCTTTCCAGATCCTCACGAATCTGCACCGTGTCCAGGTTGTAATAGTACACGCTCTCCTCGATCCCGGCTATCGCCAGGATCTCCTCTTTGCTCAAACCAAGTTCGCTCTTAATTGTGATACTTCGGACGGTCATACGAGGAGCAATGACAAAATGAAATACCAATTCACCGGCAAGGAACAGACAAAGTGCGATGACCACGATCACGAGTGCACGGTTGAACACAGATTCCCTGATTTGCTTGCGAGATGTCTTTGAACGTTTGTATTTGCCGTATTTATCAAAGAGTAGGACTTCCGACATCTTCTATCCCCTCCATCCCTGGTCGCGACTCTGCAGTGGATCCAGATTCACCCGGGAACGGTTATGCGCCTCCGCCCCCTGGGGCTGGCGCGAGAGATTGAACAGCAATCCACCCATTACCAAGGTCAGCAGCATGGACGATCCGCCTGAAGAGAAGAAGGGCAGGGGAATGCCGGTCGCCGGTACCAAGCCGGTCACGACAGCGATGTTGAGCAGAGCCTGGAGGGTGATGGTACTCGTGATGCCGAAGGCCAGATAGCGGGTAAAGCTGTCTTTACCCTTGATAGCCAGTGAGTAACCCCGCCAGGCCAAGACGAGAAAGAGCAGGAGCACAAACAGGGCTCCTAGAAATCCCGCCTCTTCACCGACGACGGCATATATAAAATCCGAATGGGCTTCAGGAAGTCCTCCCAGTTTTTTAATTCCCTTGCCCAATCCCCTGCCCCAAAAACCGCCGCTGATGAAAGCGGTTTGAGCTGCGATCACTTGATACCCACTTCCACTGGGATCGGCCAGCGGATTTAAGAAGGCCATGAGCCTGCGGACCCGATGCGCCTTGGTGAACAGGAGCATACCCCCAAGAGGCACGAAGAGCAGACTCAAAAGAATGAAGTAGAGAACCCGAACCTGGGCGATCAGAAACATGGCCAGCGCAATCAGAAGTATGAAAAAGGCCGTCGAGAAATCATTCTGAAGATAAATCAGGGTGACGAACAGCGAAACCACCAGCAGGGGCGGCAGAAGAGAGTTGACCGGATCATTGATCCTGTCCTGCTTCTTGCTGAATATCGCCGCCAGGTACAGCACGATGGAAAACTTCACCAGCTCCGACGGTTCAAAAGACTGACCAAATACAAACAACCAGCGCCTTGCCCCCATGATCGGCCGGCCAATTCCCGGGGCGAAGGTAAGCACCGTAAGTATCAAGGCCGTGACCACAACCATCGGGGTAACCTGGCGAACAGTCGCGATTGGGATCTGTGAAGCAATAATGCCGGCCACCGAACCGAGGACAACCCAGAGCAGCTGGCGCCTGAAAAAGTAGTAGGGGTCTTGGTACAGCCTCTGGGCATAGTAGGTAGAGGCGGAAAACAGGACGGATATTCCGATTCCAAGTATAACAATCAGAATGAGCAGCAGCAGAGCGTCCCCGCGTGGCTTTCCGATTTTTTCCACATCTCCTCCCTACTGGATCTTCAGGGTGGACAAGCTCAAGATGGCGAACAATCCCCCCAGGATCCAAAACCGCATCACCACTTTCGTCTCGGACCACCCCAGCAGTTCGAAGTGGTGATGAAGAGGGGCCATTTTGAACACCCTCTTGCCCGTTAGTTTGAAGGAAACGACCTGTATCATGACTGAGAGAACCTCGATGACAAAAACCCCGCCGACGATGAATAAAAGGATTTCTTTTTTGATGATCAGGGCGATAACCCCAACGACCCCGCCGAGAGAGAGGCTGCCCGTGTCGCCCATCATGATCTCCGCGGGATGAGCGTTGAACCAGAGAAAACCCACCGCCGCTCCCACCAAGGCGAGGCTGTAGACGCTGATCTCCCAGCTCTGCTGAATAAAGGGAATCTGAAGATAGGCCGCATAGTCGGCGCGACCGGCCAAGTAGGACAGCACTGCAAAGGTAATTCCCACCATGATGACCAACCCCGTAGCCAATCCATCAAGTCCGTCTGTCAGGTTTATGGCGTTGCTGAATCCCACCAGGACGAGCACACCGAAGGGAATGTACAGATACGACAAATCCACAACGGGAGCCTTGAAGAAGGGCAGGTAGAGCAGGGTTGTCTGCTCGTTTCTGTAGAGGAAAAGCAGGAGCACGATTGCCGTGGATACCACGATTTGACCTGAAAACTTGAAACCTGCCCGCAAGCCCGTTTGCTTCTTCTTAAACACTTTCAGGTAATCATCGACAAATCCGATCAGACCGAACCCGATGGTGGCCCCCAACAGGATCCACGTATAAAAATTGTTCCAGTCCTGCCACAGGAGAACGGAAAACACAATCGCACAGATAATCAAGATCCCCCCCATAGTCGGGGTACCCGTTTTTTCCAGATGCCGTTTCGGAACATCAACGCGTATCGCTTCCCCGGTTTTCAATTCCTGGAGCCTGCGAATCATCCAGGGGCCAACGACCAGGGACAGCACCAGAGCCGTCAGAGCGGCATAGGCGGCACGAAAAGTAATGTACTGAAAAACATTGAAGACCGTGAAGTATTTGACCAGTGGATAGAGCAGCTTCAGCACCATACCTTACACCTCAACTATTTCCGGCAGGAGTCGTTCCAGCTCTACAGCCCTGGATCCTTTGATTACCACCAGATCTCCCTCCCGAAGATACAGGAGCAGTTCCTTTCTCAAGTGCTCGAAGTCCGTCATCCAGCTCACGATGCCGTTGAAGCCAATCTCCTCGATGCTCTGAAATGCATCCTCCATCTCTTCTCCGAAGAGGAACAGTCCTTGAAAACCGGCATCCACGGCTTCCCGGCCGATCTCCCGATGGGCTTCCCCACTCTGTGTACCCAGCTCCTTCATCGCCCCAAGAACGGCGATCTTCCTTCCCTGCCAGCGCAGGGCCGACACGAAGGAAAACACCTGGCGAAAGGAGTCGGGATTGGCGTTGTAGCAGTCCTGGATTACCGTTACCGAACCTCGGATGATCTCAGAACGTCCGAACAGGGGTCGGGCGCTCTCCAGCCCCTCTTTGATATTGCTTTTGCTAATACCCAATTCAACCGATACCGATATTGAGGCCAAAGCGTTTC
This sequence comes from uncultured Spirochaetaceae bacterium, assembly GCA_964604845.1. Taxonomy (GTDB): domain Bacteria; phylum Spirochaetota; class Spirochaetia; order SZUA-6; family DRHE01; genus JAFGQJ01. The sequence continues at coordinate 19,331 of CAZSBH010000007.1, read as the reverse complement.
GAACATTGTGAGCGCCAAAAAAGGGGAAGCGGATCCGGAGCCCCTCCCAGTGGATGATCGTTCCATCCAGCCCCAGATCCTCACTTCCTTCAAACCCTCTGGTACTTTCCGGTCCAAAGGGGATAATGATCCCCTGTAGTCCTTCCTTTAACAGTGGATAGAAATCCTCCGTTTCAAAGACAAACGCTTTCTGGGTCCCGTCAAAATAGCGGAAAATTTTTTTCTTCTCACGGGCAATAGACTCGCGGGATCCAAGCAGCCCGATATGGGCAGTGCCCAGATTTGTTATCACCGCCATATCCGGCCGATAGATATCCGCCAACACATCCATCTCCCCGGGATGGTTGACGCCGAGCTCAAAAACGGAGAAGCGGTGATGTTCTCGAACCTGGAAACAGGACAGGGGCAGGCCGATCTCGGAGTTCAAATTCCCCTGGCTGATCACCGTGGGGCTGTCCAGAGCGATGATTCTGCCAAGGATCTCTTTAGTCGTTGTTTTCCCGTTGCTCCCGGTTACCCCGATCCTCATCAGGTGGGGGAACTGCCTCAGGTACCCCTTGGACAGCTCCTGCAGAGCGCTCAGAGTATCCTCGACCAAGATCACGCTGATTCCCGGCCTGTCCTGCAGCCCGGGTTGTAGATCCTCCCGTCGTTTTTCCCATTGCCGCCGCGATGCGAATACCGCCGCGGCTCCCCGCTTGAAAGCCTCAGGGATAAACTCATGCCCATCCACTCGAGTTCCCGGTAGGGCGACAAACAGACACCCCTGCTCGACCTGACGGGAATCTATAACAACCTGAAGAATATCCAGACTCCCATTGATGTGCAAACGGCCACCGGCAAGGCGGCTCGCCTGTTCAGGGGAAAACAGCCCGTTCCGCAACATCGTATTAGTCACCCCGGCCGCCCTTTATGTTTACTTTGATCACATCCTCCGCTTTCAGTGGTTTCAATCCCAGCTTATCCACGGCCAGCGCTTCAACCCGCTCGGGGGAGCTCAAAACGGCCAGTGCAGCGATCACCTTCTTGTTTTTCTCCAGCCAGTCCTTCTGTTCCAGCTCCAGATTCCCCACGTCCTGTTCCAATTCCTGGTAGCGGTATCCCTGCCACGTGTTGAGAAAGAACAGAGCGATGAACGCCAGGGCTATGATGATAAAAAAGGGCGATCGAAGCCTCATGCAATTTTCTCCAAGACCCTGAAGCGGGCGCTCCGGGAAGCAGGATTTCCCCGCATTTCCTCTTCTGTAGCTCTCACCGGCTTCCTCGTCACTACTCGTGCCCGCCTTTGGCCTCCACATTGACAGATCGGCGATTCCGGGGGGCAGGTACAGGACTTATTGCGTTCCTGAAAGAAACGCTTCACAATACGATCCTCCAATGAGTGAAAGGATATGACGCCCAGCCTTCCACCTACGGTCAAGACTTCGAAGGCCACCGGCAAGGTGTCCTCGAGAAGATCCAGCTCCCTGTTCACGGCGATACGCAGAGCCTGAAAGGTCCGAGTGGCCGGATGAATCCTCCCGTACCGATAGGAAGGAGGCACGGCGTTCCAGATTACCTCGGCCAGCCTCTTGGAAGTTTCGATGTCTCCTCGTTCACGCTCGCCTACGATCGCCCTGCTGATCATGGCAGCATAGCGTTCCTCGCCAAAACGCAGGATCAGCCGACGCAGGTCCTCCTCGGAGCTGGTGTTCACGATTTCCGCAGCACTTACGCTTTTTTCGATATCGAGTCGCATATCGAGCGGTTCGTCTCGGCTAAAGGAAAAGCCCCGTTCGCCAGCCCGGTAATGGAACATCGATACTCCCAGATCGAAAAATATACGCTGCGGTGGTTCGTCCACCAGCTGCGAGAAGGAATCAAAAAACTCTAAAAAATCCAGCCGGAACAGCCTGACCCGCCGGCCGAAACGGTCTAACCGCTGCCGCGCGCGCTCGAGGATCTGTTCATCCCTTTCCACTCCATAAAGCACGAGTCGGGGATCCGCAGATAGAAAGGCTTCCGCATGCCCGCCTTCTCCAAGAGTGGCATCGACAAACACCAACCCTTCTCCCTGCCCTCCGAGCAGAGTCAAAGCCTGTTCAAGAAGAACCGGCTTGTGGATGAACACCTTCCCCTCCCCGCTGCTACAAAGCGATCTTATTCCCTATCTCTTCAGCAGCCTCCTTGAACTTACTCTCGTTCTGCTCGAGGTAGGCCAGATAGCTTTCCTCATCCCAGATCTCTATATAGGTCTGAATTCCAAGAATGATACATTCCTTCTTCAACCCGGCGAACTCTTTCAGAGTAGTCGGTATAATGATCCTTCCGGATCTGTCGATCTCGGTCTCCTGGGCGGGCGCAATGATCCGCCGCTGCATGAGCCTGGCCTTCTCCTGAAACAACGAGGTGGATCCGATCAGACTTTGGGAGATTTTCTTCCATTCATCGTGAGGGAAAAGCCAGAGACATTTATCCACCCCCCGGGTCAACACAACGGAGTTTCCCGTGATGTCGTTACGGATCCGAGAGGGGATCATCAACCTGTTCTTATCATCGAGGGAATAGCGATATTCTCCCGTCAACATACCCTAGCCTACCACCTAGTTGGTAAAATCTCCCACTTTTTCCCACTTTGATATCTATACTATCCGATCTCTTACAATTGTCAACATTCTTTTCTCTATCAGAGGAGAGATTTCTATCAGGAAAGGTTTATTTTACTATATATTTGTTATGCAAAACTTCCAAATTGACGGAGTAAAGAGAAATCTGTATCTTGAGAAGGTGCGCTGCATGCAGCCGAGTTCCCGGGAAGATTTGTAGGGAGAAGAAATTTGTCCTTGTACCGAGTTCACTTCAAGTGGAAAGATAAAGAGATCCAACTCACCGCCAAGAGTCTCGATCTAACCCATCCCTATTTCGTATCAATCAAGGACCTGGTTTTCACAGATAAGAAAAAACTGATAATCAATCCTGCGGAAGACGATATTATGAAGGCCTTCGGAAATTCAAAGCACCTGATGATTCCCTTTCAGACGGTGTTGCTGATCGAAGAGGTCGATGAACAACAGCGCGCGGTTCGCCGGTTCACTCTGGTTGATCAGGGTACGAGCGAATCCGAAGGAAGCGAGCACAGCGAGGGAGACGGACGAGAGGGCGATGCCCAGTCTTGATGCCACTTTGGCCTATAAAAATTTGTGAGAGGATAAAATGTTTGTTCGCAATGAGATTTCTAAAGACGAAGTGCAGTTGCGGGTGCAGGGTCCTTTGAGTAGCGACGCAGCGGAGGAATTCCAGAAATCTCTCCACGACCTGGCGGCGGGGGAGCACAAGACGATTACTCTCGATCTCTCTGAAGTTCCTTCTATCAATTCCACCTGCATCGGCAAAATCCTGCTGTTGCGGAAAAACTTAACGGAACAGGATCGGGATATCCGAGTCAACGGCTGTAGCGATGCTCTGTACAATACCTTTCAGCTGATCAAGTTCGACAGACTAGTAAGCATCGACCGTTGAATCGCCTCAGGATACACAGCTCCGATAATCGATTTTCGGAAATACATTGTTCCTGCCCTCCACCTCGAGAAGCCACTCCTGCTGGAGACTGTTGGTCATGAGGGAGTTATAGATCCGGGTGAAGTTGTAGATGTGTTCTCGCGTGCGCCGCACCGCATAGGGCACCGTGGTCCCGGTCTTCATTATGAAAGGCCAATCCGACGCTTCGGCCAGGAGCATCTCCCGAAAAGCCTGATTCAAAGCCCGCTTGCGCATCCCCTTCTCTTTTGGAAAACGATGGGCCAACTCTGACATACGCACGGCCTGTTGATGCAGGTGTCTGTACACCCAATCATTGCTTCCCTCCAGCCATACTTCGGCATATCCCTTGTTCCCCCAGCTGGAAAAACATGGCTGAGCGACCTGCTGCTCCGGGTGCTCCGCCAAATACTGTCCAGGTGTGGTCAAGGAGATAGAATCTTTTTCGGCGGCGATTCGGCGAAGGACGATCTCCAGCCACTGGGGACCTTCGAACCACCAGTGCCCGAACAATTCGGCATCGAAGGGACATACGATCAGAGGGCAGCGGTCCATCCCAGCGGACAAACGCCTGCATTGATTGATCCGGGCGGTAACGAAATGGTCGGCATGCTCCACAACTTTTTTTTCCGCTGCTTTGGGACTGTACAACCGTTTCTGGTCCCCGGGCCCGGTTATCGCATAGTACTTGATTCCGGTACTGACCCGCACATTTCCGCCGGGGAGGAAAGGCCCCAGGTACTCCACCGGCAGATCGTAGCCGATATCTCGGTAGAACTCCCGGTACACCGGGTCGCCGGGATACCCATCCTGAGAAGACCAAACCGACCTCGCAGACTCTGGATCCCGACCGAAAGCGGCCACCTTGTTGGGACAGTACAGGGGTGCATACACTCCATAGCGGGGCCGCTGTTCTGCGAAGAGGATTCCGTGAGTCTCCAAGAAAAAATAGGACAGACTCTTGTCTTTCAGATACTCTTCCACCCCAGGGAAGTACCCGCATTCGGGCAGCCAGAAACCCTTTGGATAGCGGCCGAAGTTTTCGACATGGGATTGAACGGCCACCTCGATTTGGGCTTTTACAACCTGGGGCACCACTTGAAACAGCGGAAGGAAGCAATGGGTAGCTGTAGAGGTGATCAGATCCACGAGACCCGCTTTCTCCAGGCGAATCAGTCCATCGAGAAGATTGCAGCGATAGCGATCTTTGAATGCTCGGCGACACTCCTGAAAACGATGGAGGTACATCCGGGCCAGTCGGTGGGTCCTTGGGTCCTCCGAAGTGCGCCGGACCTCGAGCCGGGCAAGCTCGAGTATGCGATCCAGATAAGCGAGATACCGGTTCTGCAGGAATTCGTCTCTAAACATTTCCGCCAGAGTAGGAGATATCGAAAGGGTTATTCGATATCTCACTCCCTCGCTTTGGAGACGCTCGAATACGGATAGGAGGGGTATATAGGTCTCGGATAATGCCTCGAAGAACCAGTCCTCTTCGAGAAACCGCGGGTGCTCCGGATGCCTTACAAAGGGAAGGTGCCAGTGCAACACCAGGGAGAGGTATCCCACACTCTACTCCCTGGGGACAGCGAGAATCCTTTGAGGGATTCCACTGGAGCTGCCAATACTTTCGAATGGATCGAATCCCCAAAGCAGATCGAGGGTAAGATCCTGGTCGACGCTTGGGTAATTGTCGGAAAAATCGTTACGGGGAGTCCTGATTAGGTTGGATCTGGCCAGGCACCGATATTTGTCCTCCGATATGATCCCCAGCTCCAGGATGTAACTGCAGTTCTGGTTGGGAAGATAGATGTACCAACTCGTGTCATCGATTTGAATCGGGATGTCGAACGAGGAATTTGCATTCGACCCCGTGAAATCGATCAGGTCCACATCATAAACCCGCAGCACCAGCTGATCTCCATCGACGTTCTTCTTCAGCTTCTCTAATAGGTTATTGTCCAGGTCCCAGTAGGCGTACGCCCAGTTGGGGTCCCGAACCATGAAGACTACTTTTGTTTGATTGTATCGTTTCTCTACAGGATAGGTATCTGCGCTTTCGCCGTCAGGGGTTTCTCGCTCTGTGATCTGGTATTTGCTCTCTTCTACCCGGATAGAAGGATTGTTCTCATCCTCCCTTTCCCTCTCCAGTTCTTTGAAGTTTTCCAGGATGAACTCTGTCAGAGCTGCTCTATCATTCGCACCGGTGAATTCGCACCCCTGCTTACGAGCAAGGGCTTCCAACTCCTCCAGCGAGATCGACTGGAGGCGTTCTCTGGTCATGCAGACCTCCGTATGGCGCTGTTGCTCTCTCGTTCATCCTAAGATAAGGGGAAAAAAAATGTCAACCCGTCTTGGCTGGCTGCCCTGCTTTGCCGGTCTTGTCAGATGTATCTAACCACATCAGCCCCGCTGACTTTGCGGGTCAATACGAGAACCACGTCTCCGAAGCCCATTTTCTTGGCCAGATAATCCACGGGGCCTTTAACCGACACCGGCACGGTCCCCTTGGCCAATCCCCCCCAGGTCACGGTTTTCAAGATCTCAAAACCCGATTGTATGAGCATTCTGTGCAGGGTCCGCCGCGAGAACAGGGTAAGATGATCCGCTATCGCGGAGCGCCATCTCTCCCGAAACAACCTGGCCTGCAGGCCGGATAGATTGGGCGTCACAATAACGGCATACCCGCCCGGGCAAAGGATCCTGTTCACCTCGGACAAAAAATCTCTTGGATCAGGTACGTGTTCAATCAAGTGGGAAAAATGAATGACCGGGAAATGGGCGCTGGGGAATGCCGCCTCTTCGAGGGTGCCGATGAATATGTCGAGCTTCCTGCCGTTTATCCCGTATTCCGCCGACTCGCGACACAGTTCGACACCCCGAACCCCCCAACCGCGATCTCGCAGGAAGGCGAGCAGCATCCCGGTGGCGCAGCCGATATCCAAGAACAACCCCTGCCGTTCCAGGCCTTCGGTAAGCTCGAAGAAGCGGATGTCCTGGAGACCGAGTTTCATCAGTCGGAAGAAATTTTCCTCATTCCGTAGTTCATATTCGAAATAACCCTGCCCATAGCGGTATTTCAAATCGTCGAACTCCGGCTGCGGATTCTGATAGACAAGACCACAGCTGGAGCACTTGACGAAAGAATAATCCGTTGCCGTTAGATACTTCCGATAGCGCCGGCCGCCGCAGAGATTGCAGGAAATGGTTCTGACCTTTTCGTGACCGGGGCTTGTCGAGTAGGTTTTCATCACTACTCCAGCACAGTCAGAGCGAACTCTTTGGAGCTCTCATTACCGGCAAAATCTGAGGCGAACACGGTCAGAGCTGTTTCCCCAGGAATCAGGTTGATTGTCCCCAACCGAAGGAGCCACGGCGATTCGTAGAGTGCCGAGAATTCTAGTTCCGTGTTTGTCAGGACGAGCCGCCGTGCCTCCAACCCCGAGCCCGCCGTCCGGCTGCCGAGCAGGGAATCAAATGTGAAATTCGAGATTTCTCTTCCATCCTGAGAGAGGAACACTTTATATGGCGCCAGTCTCCAAAGAAAGGAAATATCCTCACGAAGATCGTAGATCGTTGCGAAGATCGCCACCTCGGCCCTGTCAACGGTCATTCCATCTTCCAGAGCGATCAGATCCTGACCGGTGCGGATCGACACGTCCTTGATTACCGGCGCCTGGCCGTCGGGAAGCGGAGGAAGCAGAAGCAGAGGATTGATTATGGTATCCATTTCCGTATCGATGATGGTCAGATGCAGATGTTTTCCCGAGGAGTACCCGCTGGAACCGACAACGCCTAATGGCCGGCTGCGGTCGTACAGCCTTCGGGTTGGATCCAGACTCCCTTCGGCCAGGTGGGCGTACAGCGAACGTATTCCACCCTGGTGCTGCAGGACGATGAAATTACCCAGGCCGACAGGAAGGGAGGAATAGTCCTCACCTTCTTGGTAGCAAAAAACCAATTCCCCCGGAGATATCGGGAAAATGGGCTGCTCGCCACCGCCTAGATCGATTCCGGCATGGAAGTGGTCCCCCCGGTGCTCCCCGAAGGTGGAAGTCAGCACGATTTGTTCCACAGGCCAATCGAAGGCACAGAGCACACACACCCCGAGACAGATCAACAGAAATACCGGCAACAATCTTCGCATCATCCCTCCGTAAGGTCAGCCCGCAACAGAAATCCGTCAATACCAAGAATCAGGGAGTTATCGATGATCTTCAAGAAAATATCCGAAACAGCCAATTGTCGAGACAGCAAAACCGAACTCAGGGGGCGGAAGATCAGCAGGTTCGCGCCTTTCTCCGTACGAAAGGCCGCCGCGGAAAAAGCGGAGGCGGTGTCCACGGAACTCAGCACCCCGGGGCTGAGGATCTCCGCTGTGATCTTCTTACGTATATCGAGCACTCCGAGACCTTCCGCGAGTTCGAAATATAGAAACCGTGCATCCGGACTGAAACTCAAATCCACCTCTCTCCGGAAATCCGAATCCAAATCCACGGCGACCTCCGTAACGAACTCGTTATCACGACGCTGGACAATCGACAAGCTTTGAGGATCGATCCCGGAAAACAGAGCGATCCGCTGCCGGTCTTCTGATATGGCCGTACCTAGAATCACGGCAATCCTGCTCCCCCCGGTTTCCCGCTCATATAAAACTTCCCCATCGGCCCCGATCAACCGTATATATCCATCCATGAGCCCTATGACACATTCCTCTCCGGCCAGAGCAGCCGTTGTGAGGGGTGCGGGAAAAGCCAGGGACCACAGGATCTGGCCTTCTCTGCCGATCCGTTTCAGGCCGCTCAGATCTGTATTGATCGAATAGAGAAACTCGCCGCTCGAGTCCAGTAGGGGATACCCGAAGCTCTTTATACTGAACTGAAACTCACCTCGGGTATTCATGAAAACGATATAATCCGGAACGCTGCCATAATTGATAAATCCCGAATCGGAGAGACTGAGGTTATGGAGCCTCTGACCAACGTAGTACAGATTGCCGTCGAGATCCGCGTATCCAAAAGTATCGGAGGCACGGAAAGGCCAGCGGGGGGCGGCAGAATCTGAAAGCACCGTGGATGCAGGGGAAAGGCTCTTAGCCCAAATCGTGCGTAGATATATTTCCCTGCCAACAGGACGCGGGAAAAGCACGAGATAGAGAAAAATTGTAATTGGGAGGATCAGCCACAGGGCCCGTCCCCTTCTCTTTTTTAGAAAAATACTATCTGCCATGGACAGGTTAACAAGTCAACAAACCCTGGATAACAAAAGATAGAACGTCATAGTATAATAAGCCTTCTTGATCTGTCAATGAAGAGGAGAATTCATGGCCGACTTGTCTGAACTGCTCGATGCAGCCCGCCGGGCCGCCGAAGATTCCTATTCCCCGTACTCTCATTTCCGGGTTGGTGCCGCTTTGTTGTGCAAAGACGGGACGGTGATCACCGGGACAAACGTTGAGAATCGATCCTACGGATTGACGAATTGCGCCGAACGTTCGGCAATATTCACCGCTATTTCAGCGGGGAAAAAGGAGTTCCAGGCGATTGCAGTTTACTCACCCGATAGCGAACAAGCAGTCGCCCCCTGCGGTGCCTGCCGTCAGGTCCTAAGTGAATTCACTCGGGGGGATTTCCCCGTTGTTTTTGCCGGTAACTCGGCGAAAGTGGAAACAACCCTCGGAGAGCTGTACCCGTTTGACTCCCTGCAGGATTTGAAGAAAGGGCCTTAGCTTCCCTGCCTTTTGAGTTTTTCCATCTTTTGAGCAATCTCTCTTTTCTTCTGATCGTCCTCCATCTTCGCTTTCCAGATTTCCATCTTTTTCTTCACAATTTCCGCCTCCTCGATCTCGCCGAGCATTGTATGGAGACGTTTGATAGCGGCAAGAAAGAAAATCGCTTTCTTGATATCGTCCAGACGCATGGTGGAAAGCTCGTATTTTTCCCGGTAGCGATCTGCTGATTGCTGGAGGAGTCTTTTTGCCAGCTGCATGTGAGCCAAACGCTCGGAGTATCCTTCGACCCGGGGATCCAGCTGGGCAATAAAGGTTTTCAGGTTCAGGAGATTTTTCGAGATAACGGTGTACCGGCTTTGCAGCTCCACAAAGGACCACTTCCATTTTGAACCCGCACCGAAACCCTCTATTACCGAGTCTATCGAGAAACCGAGTTTGCAAAGGAAACTGTACTTCTCCTTATCTTCGAAATCCTGAAGGCTATCCACGCCCAGCTGGTAATCGGAAAAAGGAGCGTCTATATAGGGACTGACGTTCTCTTCCATATAAATGATGCTCTTGTAGCAGGCTTTACGAGCGTCGTTAAGAAAACTCTCATTCCTTATCCCTAGCAGGGAGAGGGACAGGGCATTCATCAGGTTGTAGTAGGACACGATATCGAGATATTGGTCGGCCAGTCGGAAGCGTTTGGAGTTCACCTCTTTCAGGGCATCAAGATCTGCAAACTGGTCGCCGCGGTACTGACCGCTGGTCAACCCTTGAGACTTGCTGGTCTTCTGGATCGAAGCGGCAAGCTCTGTGTTCTTACCTTCGATCTTCTCGATCTGTTCTTTGTACTCATTAATTCTTTCGGCGTATCTTTTCTTTGCTTCGCTGCTGATCTTTTCCATCTGCTCTTCTTACCTTTTGCTAAAACCCTCTATCCACGTCTACCTCGAGAACCATATTTCTGCAGCAGCTCCTGCGCATGTTTCAGCGACGTGTCGCCGGTCCTGTCACCTGCAAGCATTCTGGCGATCTCCTCCTGCTGCTCGGCACCGGTGACGGCACTCACCCGCGTAACCGTCCTATCCGCCTGGGTGATCTTTTCTACTTTGATGTGATTATCGGCCTGAACCGCGATCGTGGCAAGGTGAGTGATGCACAATACCTGTTTGCTCTTGGCCAACCCTTTCAACCGTTCACCTACAGCGATGGCCACCTCCCCACCGATACCCGCATCCACTTCGTCGAATATCAGGCTATTGATGTGGTCCGACTCGGCCAGTACGGATTTAATAGCCAACATAATCCTGGACAGTTCGCCACCGGAGGCAATCTGCACCAACTTCTTGAAGGGCTCTCCCTGATTGGCAGAGATCAGGAACTCCACCTTGTCTTTGCCCGATCCGGAGTACAGGAGCTTCCCGCCGTCACTCATACGATCCTCGATCTGAACCTGAAATCGAACCTTGGGCATCCCCAACTGCCTCAACTCCCAAACGATCTTCTCCTGAAGCCCGCCTGCAGCCTGCTTCCGAAGGCGGGTAATGTTCGCTGCCCTCTGCCTGAGCTCTTTTTCCAGGCCGGCTATCTGTTCCTCAAGCTTTTTCTGGTTTGCGTCGCTGTTCTGGATACCTTCCAAGGCCCTACGGCTCTCCTCTAAATGGGCGAGCACCTCTTCGATCGTACCCCCATATTTCCTCTCCAGGCGCTTAATCAGATCGAGGCGTTCCTCTATCTTGTCCAATCTCCCGGGATCGAAATTGATCGATCCTTTGTATCGGCCGAGGCTCTCTACGAAATCTTCGAGCTCGAAAAAGATATTTTCGAGTTGTCGGTTCGAGTCATTCAGGTGGGAGTCGATCTTGACGATCTCCGCAAGCAGCCCCCGAGCCTGCCGGAGATTGCTGAGTGCACCACCACGGCTCTCCGCTGTTGCGCCGTACACCTCTTCGACCAGGTGAATCAACCTTTCGTGGTTCCCGAGCAGGTTCTGCTCCTGTCGGAGTTGGTCCTCCTCGCCGACCTTCAATTTGGCGTCCTCGATTTCCTGGATCGCGTACTCCAACAACTCTACCTGGCGAACCCGTTCCCGCTGTTCCGCAATCAGCGCGGAGTGCTCTTCCCGCACCTTGAGAAGCCGGGTGTACAGGGCGGAGAATGCTGTCACCTCGGCGGTGATATCGCCGTAGTGGTCGAGGAGCAGCCTGTGGTTTTCCGGGGTCAACAGAGATTGATGCTCATGCTGACCGTGCAGATCAAAGAGCATGCCTGTCAGCTCTCGGAGGGCGGTGAGGGTGAACGGAGTGGATTGGACGTAAATCGCACCCTTGCCGCTTTTCTTCACGACCCGGCGGATGATGATGCTGTTGTTTTCCGCCGTAATTCCCTTCTCTTCCATCCAGGTCTGTACGTCCGGATTGTTGTCAAGTTTTACGATGCCGGATACGTCGATCTCTTCGGTCCCGGCTCGAATCGCCTCGGTATCCGCTTTCATCCCAAGGATGAGTCCGAGGGCACCGATCAGGATGGACTTGCCGGCGCCGGTTTCACCGGTCAGGATGTTCAAACCCGGTGAGAAACGAACCTGAAGTCGATCGATCAGGGCGTAGTTCTGAACCACCAGTTCTTCAAGCATGGGGTTCCCCCGCCCAGTTCAGTTTGCTCCGCAGTACTTCGTAAAAGTTTCTCTTGTCCGATTGGATGATTAAAGAGTACTTGTCGGATTTGCAGAAAACCACCCGGTCCTTCGGCTGTAGATCAAACACCTCCTGGCCATCCACCACCAGAACAACCTGGGTGCGCTGCCTCTCCTCGACCTCCAACTCGACGGGTTCATTGGCGGGAATCACGATCGGACGGTTTGACAGAGTGAAGGGACAGATGGGGTTCAACACGAAAGCATCCATCTCCGGATGGAGGATCGGTCCACCGGCGGACATAGAATAGGCTGTCGAACCGGTGGGAGTGGCTACGATCAGACCGTCGGCCCGATAACGAGCCACGTAGGTGCGAGAAAGATGAACGCGCAATGCGACGACACGGGCAAAATCGCCGGCCCGCACCACCGCATCGTTCAAACCACTGAAACTCTGCAGCATCCTGCCGCCCCGCTGTACCGCCGCCTCGAACATAATCCGCCGGCTCACTCCCAAACGGCCATCTAGATACTTCTCCAGTGCATCGGCCCATTCGGTCCGGGACACCTCGGTAATAAAGCCGAAGTTTCCAAGGTTCACCGCGAGGATAGGCACATCGCAGCCGGCAAGGATTCGAGCGCCGTACAAGAGGGTACCGTCTCCACCTAGGGTGATCGCCAGATCCGTTTTTGGAGGAACTGTCGGGACTTTTGCCTCATCCACAGGAATCACCTCTACGTCGACCGCCCTGCTGTGGAGATAGCTCTCTACCTCCTCAAGCAGGGCAATCGCTTCCTCCTTAAGAGAATTAACGAGGATAACGACTCTGCGAATTCTTTTTTTCATATCGTAAGAGCGTATTCTTCTAGACTATATCGGTTCCCGGATACCCCATCAAGGAAGTGTGCTCAGGACTTTGCATATCAGCTGTACGTCCTTTCTGGCCAGTGAGGGATACAAGGGAAAGAGCAAACAGCGCCAGAGAAGATCCCGCGCGTTGGGGAATTGCCTCACGGGATTGATCTCCCTGCTCCCTGTGGAATCCGACCCGGAAGAGGTAGAGCCGCCGAGCCCATCATTGCCCTCCTCAAACCCTTCAACGGCAACGATCGCCTCCTTGAAAGCGGCTTCGCTCTGGATGCCCTTCCTGTTGGCATACTGCATGACCTCAAGTCTTCCATCCTTGAGCAAAATCGGAAAACTGAAATCTACATATTCCCAGTCCTCCTCATTGAAGAGGGGGCTGTGGCGGGAGCGCAGCAATGCCTCGCGGAAAACCTGAGCTATTTCAGATCGTTTATCGAGGAATCGCGGAAGCTCTCGCACCTGGGTGATTCCCAAGGCAGCATTCATGTCCGGGAGAAGCTGATCGTAAAAATCCCTACCCGCGATATCCTTCAGAGTTCTCACACTCCGACGGTCTCGGGAAAATACCATCCCACCACAACCCGCAGTAATCAGCCCACCGGAATCCAAAGACAGTACCCCGACCCGTCCTCGGCTGCCGCAGGGTTGATCGCTCCAAACTCCCCCAAGGCTTTGAGTTATATCTTCGATTACCGGTACTCCGAGCTGAAACAGGTCATCTCCCGCAGGCATGGACCCCAGGCTGTAGTACAGCACAATAGCCTTCGCCCCCGAAGCCAGTTGGTGCTGCACCGAGTTGATCGACAGAAGCGGTCGCTCAGGATCGACGTCAGCCACCAGGGCGACCAGTCCTCGTGACTCGATGACCTGTAGATACTCCTTGGGGGCAAGGGCTGAGATGATTACACCGTCTCCTTCCTCGAGCTCGAGCAGCTCAAGGGCGCAGTGGATACTCGAGCGGTAGCTGATCAGGCTCACTCCTCCGGGTACGGTCAGAGCCCGGCTCAAGGAGGCGGTGAACTCCTGGTTCAGCGGTCCGGAAGCGATCTGATCCGAAACCAGGCAATTGAGAACGCTGTTAAAATCTTTTCGACGTAACGTTGGACGATTCACAGGGATGAGCATGCAATTTCCTTGATGGTTGAAGAATAGAAAGTTTAGCCTACTTTTTCAATATGTCGAATTTTTCCGGACCAGGGGAACGAATCGGCAGCCGATGCTCTCTCGGGTATCGAAACGATTCCCGATCCTACGGACCACAATCAGGGTTTGGAAATGGCGGCTGTCCCCAACTGGAATCACAAGGATCCCATTGTCGGCCAACTGGGCCGTAAGTGGGTGTGGAATGGTAGCTGCGGCTGCCGCCACCAGGATGCGATCGTAGGGACCGTGCTTGGCCCACCCTTCAGATCCATCGCCGACACGATACACCACATTGGCATAACCGAGCTCATCGAGCACCTTCTGCGCGCGCTTGGTGAGGGAGGGGATCAACTCAATCGTGTAGACTATCCGGGCCAGCTCCGCCAAAAGCGCTGTTTGGTAGCCGCTGCCGGTGCCGATTTCGAGAACCCTTTCCTCTCCCCGCAGGCGCAGCTCCTCTGTCATCAACGCTACCATGTAAGGCTGGGATATGGTCTGTTCGTGCCCGATGGAAAGGGGAAAATCCCCGTAGGCCTCTACGGTGCGAACTCCTGAAACGAAACAATGACGGGGAATCCGGGACATCGCGTCGAGGATCCTCTGGTCACGGATACCTCTGGATGCGATCTGAGTGCGCACCATCCTCTCAGCGGAAGCATTGTCCGGATATGTTACTTTCACGATACGGGTCAGTAGACGATGAGTACGGGCAAGGGACTGCGACGCAGCAGGTGAACCGTGGTAGAGCCGAGAATATAGTCCCGTATTTTATGGGTACCGTGGGAGCCGATCAGAAGCAGGTCCGATCCCTCCCGTTCGGCAACCTCGAGAACCGTATCAATCGGGGAACCCTTCTCCGTAACCAGGCGGTGCTCTATGGCGTGTTTGCTCAGATACCTGTGCTCCCGCTCGGTTAAACCTTCTTCTTCTTCGCTGGATAGGATCAGAAATTCTTTCCAGAATGTGCCGAAGGCGTTCACGCAAAACTGGAGAGCCCGTTCGGCGTTCAAAGAACCGTCGTAGGGAAAGAGTATCTTTTCGGGGGCACGAAAGGCTTGGGGGCAGGCCATTACAGGTCGAGGAGAAGATCGGACCACATCCTCCGCGGTGGAACCGACGATTGTACGAGCAAACCGGGCATTTTCTCCCTTCTGTCCGATAAACAGCAGGTCCCCCGACCGGCTCTCCTCGGCGAGAACCTGGGAAGGCAGCCCTTCCCGTTGAACTGCGATGAAGGGAATTTTTTTCTTTGTGCAGCTTTCCTTGCAATTGTCGAGACAGTTGGCGGCAAAGTCCTCGAGATCATTTTTAATCTTGTTGTAGAAGCTCTTTAGTTCCGGGTCGGGGGGAATATATGTTCTGGCAAAGGCATAGTCAAAGTGACCGGTGGCGTAAATAATGGGCAGTTCGGTTTTCCTCGAGTCAATTACGAAGACCGCCTTGAGCTCGCAGCCCAGCTTAGCGGCGAAATGTTCCGCATACTTGAACGCGGAAAGAGAGAAATCAGAACCGTCGATACCGACCACAACTTGTCCGATCAACTTGAACCTCCCGTTTTTTCGCTCTGTGCGCCCTTCTTGGGCTCATGACCGGAGGAATAGCGGAGGTCTTTGGCGTGAAGCTTTGAAACCTTGTACTGCTTGATCAGCATCCTGATAGCTTCGTTTACCGCTTCCGTGCGATCATGATAATAACCTTCCTGGATCATTTCATCGATTTCTTCCAAAAGAAAGGTCGAGGTTTCAACATAGGTCCTGGACACCTTGAGAGCCTCCTCGTCAGTCTTCACTACTATTGTAATCCGTCCACGGTTCTCCTGCAAGTTCGGGCAGCAGGTAATCAACCAGCTCCGGGGGAACTCCTTTAATACGGGCCAGGGTGCCGATTTCAGAGCTTCGCGGGTATATTTAAGCAGGGCAGCCGGTGTATTCAGGGACTTGGTAAGGTCGCGTACAAATTGGTAAAGAAAAGTCAACCACGTTATGGCAGAACGTATTGGGGCAACTTGTCTATGTTCGCGGCCCCCAGCATCTGCCAAGACTCCAGGAATTGATCGAACCATCCGTACTCAGCCAGTACTTTTATGTATTGATACAGCTCTCTGGCCTTCTTCTTAATATTGGATCGGAACTCTTTGAGAGCTTGTTCGTTGCCCAGATCGGTAACGATGCGGACACTCAGCGGCGGCAGACCGTTCTTCAAGGCACCGACAAATACACCGGCGGTCTCCCAATTCGCTCCGGAGGCCTGGAACAGGGTGTAGAGTGCCTCTCGCATCTCGAGGGACTGTATCAAAAGCTCGCCGCAGGCCTGGTTTCCCACCCGCACCTGAAAGCTCTCCGTGCTGCCGGTTTCGCTTGCTTCCCGATACAAACTTTCCCTTTCGGCGGAGGGTAGAAGGCTGAATGCAGAGGGAAGCTTCATCTCCGGGATACTTCTAGAGGGAAATCCGTTCCCTCCGATGTCATACTCGTAGCAGTCACGGCAGAGGATAATCTCTCCCACGAATGCTCCGGATTCGGTTCCGGCACAGGAACCGGAATCGATCACCAGACCAGGAGTATACTTGAAGCATCCCGCCACGGTTGCCGCAGCCGCCCTGGCCTTCGCAGGGCCGGACTCGATGGCGAACACATCGGCATTGCCGGCAACGCCCCGGGCCGACCTGCAGCCGGAGACGGGTTTGGCCTCCCTCAGTGATAGAACTTCCCTGCAGGCATTGAACTCTACAGGAAAGGGACAGATCAGAAGCAGTTTCATGCCCTACCCCCTGATCTGAAAACCCTATATCCACAACCGGAGTGCAGTCAAGGCGGCCGGCTCGGCAAACATCAGGATACATTCACCGCCGATCACGGTCATACCCTTGTCCTGGCAGTAGCCCACAGCCATCAGGGCAATTTGACACCCTCGGCGGCAATCACTATGATTTCGGTCATGGCAAGCAAGCTTACGGTAGGTGAGGTGGAAATCAGCATTCTCGGTATAGGAACGGCCCGGCGCGATCTGGATCAGGTGGCGGGAATCTTTCCCACGGTGGAGAGAGGCGAGCTTCGAGAGGCGATTCGAGGCGTACAACCCGACAGCGACGGGGAATACCTTGACTGGTACTTCAACTCGGCGTTGATCCGGATCCCGAACCACGCGATTCTCGTTGACACGGGGTTCGGCTTCTCCACCGGGGGGCCGGGGCTGGGAACTGCCCAGTTACTCGCCGAATGCGGGGTGCACGCGGAAGACGTGAATACGGTCGTCATTACCCATGGACACGGGGACCACATCGGCGGTTTGACCGAGGCCGGCGTTCCGGCCATGCCGGATGCCCGCGTGGTTGTTTCCCGGCAGGAGTTCGATTTCTGGATGAACGGAGAAGCTGAGCGCCTCTTGGGCAAGGATGCCTCCGTGGCTCAACGAACCGCGTTCTCAATCTGCCGCGATCAGATAGAATGCATCGCTATGGATTCCCCTATCCTCGAGTCAAACGGCACAACTATTCAGGCTCTCCCGGCTCCCGGGCATACTCCCGGACACATCGGGATCGCGGTTAGCTCGCAGGGAACCCGCCTGTGGCTGCTCGTCGACACGATCCACGCGGTGTTTCAGATGCAGCATCCGGAATGGTCACCCCGCTTCGATGTGGATCCTGATTTAGCCCGCACAACGAGAAGGGATCTGCTGGGGGAGGCTGCAAGACTGGAATTACCTGTGCATCTATACCACTTTCCCTTTCCTGCAGTCGGCTACATTGAATCATCGGAACAGGCATTCACATTCAAGCCCAGCGATCTTTGATGCTCGAACACGTCCAGTCTCAGGTCGTAAGAACTCAACGTCTGTAAGCGGTCGCCTTGAAAACGACAGTAGTGAACAGCTCGACGATCAATCCGTAAACAGCTCCCAGTACCAAGGCAGCTAATGCAGTTACCAGGTTATTCTGCTCGAGGAGACAGCCGGCGGCAAAGGGCAAGCCTACAATTATGCCCATCATGATCCCGTGGAACGCCCGGTGCATACGAAAAGGTGAAACACCGATCACAGCGGGATCGCTTAACGCCGAAGCGCTTTTGCCTTATACTCTAGCGGTGTTAGGATACCGACCGCCCGCAAAACAGGCACTCCCCGATGATAGGCGCTATCCAGAAGAAGCGACGGTGCACGCTTTCAACCGGTCCTGCCAGCGGGTATCCGACAGACGTGTATAGGAGTCTGCCATAGCCGCCGTAATGATCGCTCTGTCCACTTTTCGTCACTCCCAGGAAGCCATCGATTTGGCCATCGAGCGAGCCAAGCGTGCCGGACAGTTGATAATCGTCTACATCGTGGACGTCAATTTGGCTCGCTATTTTATTGGCAGCGATGTGGGTCTGTATGAAAACCTCAAATCTAAATGCGAACGGGAAATTCTGAAAGAGCACCGACGGATGGCCCGGTCTCGTGTTTCCGATATCATACGACGGGCCGAAGAGCATTCGATTGCGGTTAAGGACCACGTCCAAACCGGGAGATTCGCCTTGAAAACGCTGGCGCTGGCCAAAACCTATCAGCCCGAGGTCATCATCACCACGCGCACAAATCGGCCCAAATGGGTCAAACGGTTTTTTGGCTCTCCCGTGGACACCCTGATTGCTCGCGCACCCTGCCCGGTGATCGAGGCGTAGCCGCGCTTTAGGGATGATACACGCCCAGCAATGACAGAAGGATCTGGATCACGATCAGCGAAGCGACCAACGTCCAACCGATCTGAAGCGGTTTTTCTCGCAAAAATTTCGCCAGTGCTTCCGCCAAGGGCGCGACCCCCGAACAGGAGCAAGCGAATCGATCCTGATTTAATACGAATCAGTACCTGCGCCCCTACGATTCCTCCGACCACCTGTCCGACCGACCACAGGGCGGCAAACAGGGGAATGATTGCCCCGGCGAAGATATAAGGCCACACGGAGATACAATCGCCCATTCCGATCAGGATACCGCGGCAGGCCGCCGCTACTTTAAGCGGCGCGGCCATGTATGCTTCGACCAGATGTACGGCAAACGTCCTGAACGCTGTGGGGCTGTCTTGCGAGTGGGTTAAAATCCACCCCTTGCCCTGGTTCAGTTCCTGAGCGTTGCCAGCACAGTTCCCCCTGCCGGGCCTGTAGTGAACTTCCACCCCCAAGTGGGTGCGCCGGGGACGCCGAGTCCTGCCGAGCGCACAAAAAAAGGGGATGAACCTGCAGGCCCATCCCCCATGCTGCTTTGAGGCATAAAAGGGCAAGGAAAGGAGGTGAAACTTGCCCTTCGGAATGTTATTCCGCCTTTAACCGCCTCAATTTAACAAACAACTTAGGCGGATTTTGGTTACATTTTTTTATGAAAATTATTGTAATTTTCCTATGTAAATACGTTATATAGATTGGGTAGTAAGGGTGAACAAAAGATATGGTCAAGCCTCACGGGAAATTAGTACTGGTCGGCTA
>CAZSBH010000006.1:0-83251 GCA_964604845.1 uncultured Spirochaetaceae bacterium | reverse complement strand
GTTTCACTGACGACCTTAACGTAGTTGCCGTTTCCCCAGTTGTACTTCTCCAGAAAATCCGGGCGCATCATCAATTCCGGTCTAATCAGCGCCGGGTAGTCGTTCTTCATGGCGTTGTCGAATTGAACCTCGTCGCTCAGTGCCCACTCGATGAACTTGTATCCCAGATCCTTTTCGGGTGAGTTCTTGGGAACTCCGAGACTATGCACTCCGCTGGCCGCGACGCGTTTTGCGCTTCCACGAGGTACGACGGCAAAGCCCGTTTTGTCGACGACCGTTGATTTTTCAGGGTCGAGAATCTGTCCGGTCAGGACGTTCGCATCCGGATAAAAAGCGAGTTTTCCCTGCTGAAACTGGACCACATTCTCCTGCCAGGCTGAAGTGAGAACTCCCTGAAAGCCATAGTTCTGCAATAACCTGGCGAAGTATTTTGCAGATTCGATCGCCACCGGCTCATCCAGACTCGGATGCATGTCGTTCGGATAGTCCTTCACGATGCTGCCCCCGTTCGCAGCCAGGACCATCGGATAGTGCAGGCCGACCTGTCCGGACTTTTTCGCACAACGCATCCCCACCCCTGCTATCTCAGAAGAATGCACCTTACTGGCCATTTCTTCGAGCTCTGCCCACGTATCCGGGGGAGCACCCAACCCATGTTGCTCCAATATGTCGGTCCTGTAATGAAGAATCGTGGCGCCTTGCATGATCGGCAAGGAACGTTGCAGGCCATCGACATTGAGGGATTGATAGGCAAGCGGGGCGAATCCCTCCACCTTCAACAGGGCAGGATCCACCAGGTTCTTATTGTTCATGAACTCGTCCATCGGAGCAAACCAATCGGCCTTGACCCACCGGTGAAATGTGCGCCAGGGAATCCAGAGCACATCATAGGCTCCTTTGGGACTCACCAGCTCCATATCGGCTTTTTGATCGTAATTCGCCGGCGTGATGAGCAGGATATTGACTTTCGCTCCGGTTTTCACCTCGAAATCGGGGACCAGATTCTCGAACTTTTGTACGATAGGGGATGCCATGAACAGAACATCGACGGTCTTTCCCTCGTAAGGCAACCCCGCCTCTTCCCCGGCCCCGGTTGCCGGCTGTTCTCCCTGTCCGCCGGACCAGACTAGGCCCGCGATGATCAATGTCAGTACAATCGCGGTGCAAATTGTAAGAAACCTTTTCATTTTTCTCCTCCTATAACGATTCAAAATCTATGATCGAAGTAGACCTTTTTTAATCATGATGATTAGTCATGATCAAAAGTCACTTCATTTGGAGCATAGCGCATCACCTCCTTGCACAGCTCCCTGCCAGCAATGTGATCAAACGGCAGGGTTCTTTGCCAGCAGAATTTTTCTGCCTTGCTTCATAAAAACAACCTTTCTTTGGTCTATCCCTCATCGATGTGACTGGCGGCGATCCTCTCGAGTATCCGCAGCCTTAATCGGTCTTCGGTCTCCCGATACTCCGGCAATCCCGCAAGATTCCTTCGCTCTGCCGGATCCTTCTCCAGATTGAAAAGCAGATAGGCCTTTCCTTCCGTGTTGACGGCGATTTTCCACTCCTGATCGGCAAGCATATGCTCGCCGACGACCTCGGACAGAGCATCCTCGCGGTGCGAGGCATGGGGATCTTCCAGAGTCCTGTGAAATGATCTGGCGAAATGACGGTACTCCAACCGTCCTCCAGCTATCTCCGTTAGGCTCGCACCGATATCGAACCACTCGATCATGCTGCGGCACCTTTTTCCACCGGCGTTCCCCCGCGAGGATGCAGGTGTCCTGACGATCAAAGGGACTTTGACCGCACTGTTGAGAAAGTTCTTCTTGTAAACCAGGCCGTAGTCCCCGTTCATTTCGCCGTGGTCGGAGGTGAAAATCACGACTGTGTTGTCTAATTCTCCCCGCTCCTCTATCGCGTTCAAAACTCGGCCGATTTGCTCGTCTATCAGGGTAACGCTCCCCGCATAATTGGCTCGCATTTGCCCAATATCATCCGGCTCAAAATCCGGACTGGACTTGTTCGTCTCCGGTACCTCCGCCAAACTGCTAACGTATTGGTGTTCGCCAGCCCGTCCATCCGAGGCAGTGGTTCGGTCCGTCTGAGATTTGATCCACGCCGGGGATCTCTTTCCCCGAAGGTAGTCCAAATTGCCGAGCGGACGAGGATGGTCGTCTTCGATAGGCATGATCGGCTCGGGCATCTCACCGGAATCGTACATACTGGCGTACGGTTCAGGTGTATCCCAGGGTTCATGAGGTCCACCGAAACTGAGCCAACAGAACCAGGGTTCGGATTGCCGGTAATTTAAAAGATATTGTCTCGCCTGCTCTGCCACATATACATCGGCATACTCCTCCAGAGGGAGGGTTGACGGTCGCACTACCTGAGGTTTGGAGGCAAATCGATCTTTGTAATCCTCTACGTATGCCTGAAGCAGTCCTTTGGATTGCCAGCGTGCAGTCAAGTTGCTCATCATCCGGGCGCACGCCCGCGGACCCGGAATTTCGTCGATCACATCAAATCCACAGGCCTTCAATATATTTTCATGTTCCCTCATATCCTTGACGTGGTGGTGGTAAAGGTGGGTCTTGCCGAATACAGCAGTACGATAACCGGACTGCTTGATGACTTGGGTCCAGGATTTCGTGTTCGTGGGTAAAAAATAGTGAATATTCGACCACACGTTCGTGTTGTGGGGATAGAGGCCGGTGGCCATACTGATGCGGGTCGGCATACAGATGGGCGAATTGGCATAACAATTCGTGTAATTAATTCCCTCCCCGGCAAGGCGGTCCAGAAAAGGTGTCTTGACCCATCCACCGTTCAAACCGGTAGCATCAAAACGGAACTGGTCGGCCATAATGAACAGAATATTCGGTTTTGACATCCAGAAATGTCCTGCCTTATTTATATCTTGGCACGATATTAACATAGTCTCGTAAACTCGTCAAGGTTCATGGGTGTCTCGGGCGCACATCGACGATCTCCAGTGGATTTCCTTGCGACAGATGAGTTTTTTCGGGCTTTGACGGAAAATTCCCGCACCCAGAGGCGATTCATTTAAGTATGCTGAACCGATCCACCCCCTGGTCAGTGAAATATCCTCGCAGAAACAACTCGTTGAAGGTCAGCTTGACAGCACGTACGCTCAATTTTAATATCGTGAGATGATGAAAACACCCCCCAACATTCTCTGGATCTGCACGGATCAACAGCGCTTCGACACGATCGCCGCTCTGGGTAATTCCATCATTCGGACCCCGAATCTCGACGAACTCGTGAAAACCGGGGTTTCCTTCGTAAATACATTCTGTCAGTGTCCGGTGTGCACGCCCAGCCGGGGCAGCTTTCTGACCGGACGATACCCTAGTACGACCCGTCTGAGGCAAAACGGCCAACAGGTACCTGAAGATACGGTGCTGGTAACCCGGATTCTTGCCGATTCTGGATATTCTTGCGGCCTGTCGGGGAAGCTGCATCTAAGTCCCTGCCAAGGCCGGGTGGAAAAACGCATCGACGATGGATATTCAGAGTTTCACTGGAGCCATGGCCCGTTTCCCAAATGGAAAGAAAATGAATATATCGACTGGGTGACCAAGCAGGGCAGGCCATGGGAACAGATCTACCCGATCCCTCCTTCCATAGCTAACCGGCTCGGGCCGGAGGGAATCGGAGTAGATGGCGAATTTGCGTGGGCAGGCATGCCACCCCATCTGCATCAATCGTACTGGTGCGCGGAAAAGGCAATCGAGTTCATTCGCAAACATCAGGGAAAACCCTGGCTGTTCAGCGTGAACTTCTTTGACCCTCATCACCCTTTTGATCCGCCCCAGGAGTACCTGCAGAGGTATACACCGGAAGATATGCCCCTGCCGGCGTACGTGGAAGGGGAACTGGAGAAAAAACCCGGCTACCAGACGATCGATCACCACGGCGCCTACGGGGGCAAGGGTTTGTCCTTTTCGGACACCTCCGATCATGAGCACCGGCAAATCACGGCGGCGTACTACGCCATGATCGAAAACATCGATGCCAATATCGGGCGAATTCTCGATTATTTGGAAAGCAGCGGGCAGAGGGAGAATACCCTGGTCGTTTTCATGAGCGACCACGGTGAGATGCTCGGGGATCACGGAATCTACTTGAAAGGCCCTTACCTCTACGACTCGATGACAAAAGTTCCACTGGTCATGTCCTGGCCGGCGGGTTTCCAAGGGGGAATTGTGAGCCCTGCTCTGGTCGAACTCGTGGATATAGCTCCCACGCTGCTGGCAGCCGCCGGATTGGAGATACATCCGGGAATGCAGGGTCGTTCGCTCTACGAATTATGCATCGGAAGACTCGATCCCGATTGTCATCGAACCAGCGTATACAGCGAGTACTACAATGCCATGCCTGAGCACCGGGATCCGCTCCCGTATCTCATATCGGTTCGGGATAAACACTACAGGATCGTCGTTTATGCCGGCCTCGAGCAAGGGGAGCTGTACGATCTAGAAAAGGATCCGGATGAACATCAGAATTTGTGGAATGACCCCCTCCTCGGCGATGTCAAGCAGCACTATTTTCAAAAGTGCCTGGAACGGCAGATGATCACCGCCGATCCCCTCCCTCCCAGACTGGCTGATTTTTGAAGGGCAATACGTACTGTATCGGCTCGGCCGGAATCGGCGCCGGTTATCCTTTCAGGGCGCCCCCCAGCATGCCGGACTTTGAGCGAGTCCCAGAACCGTTCGTCCGTTGCCATCTTCACGAAATTTGCCAGACCGATGAAACGGTTCTCCTTCATGGTGACGAAACTGAAATTGGCAAAGGCGAGTCCGATTACAGATGACAGGGAAATGATGATCAATAAGAAGACAGCCACCAGTATGGGTATGAGCAGCTTGAAATACTCTGGCTGGCTTCGCTTACCGCAATTTTTGTATCTTGGGGCGATATTAACATAGAGGATTCAATCCGTCAATACATTGTTTTCACAAAGATATTTCCTTTGGAAAACCTCCTCACCATAAAAATCAATTAATTTTGTCAAATACCGGCATTGTAATTCTTGTTTGAGTTTACAATTACCACGTGGTCGAGAGGTATCCGCCCTGTTATGTGGCTTACACGCATGAAACCCGGCACATAAGCCAATTTTCGAGGCGGATATATGAAAATAGGGGAGCTTGACAGCGGATACAACTATTATTAACATCGTGATATGATGAATTATTATCTCGATTTCCTTTGGGTCGATAGATCCAAACGGCGGTGTATAGAAATTTACCGGAAACTGCAGGTCCGTACAGCTGATCCCCTTCCTTCCGGACAGACGCAACTCTGAGGAAGAAAGACATGGGAAGACTCGATGGAAAAGTAGCTTTGATCACGGGAGCTGCTTCGGGATTAGGCAAAGCGGCCAGCTTCGCGTTCGCTCGAGAAGGAGCCGCTGTAGCAGTAGCGGACTTCAACGAAGCCGGTGGGCAAGAGGTATGCGCCGAAATCGAGAGAAGCGGAGGCAAGGCATTCGCGGTGGCCGTCGATATCACTTCGAGGGAGCAGGTCGGGAGAATGGTTAGGACCTGCAGCGAGGAGTTCGGCAAGATAGACATAGTGCTGCACTGCGCTGGTATCGCCCGCGGGAAGCACCAGTGGCTGAACGGGCGCTGGCGGCCCATGGAAGAACTCGAGGAAAGTGACTGGGATACGATCATCGACGTCAATTTAAAAGGCACATTCCTCGTGGACCAGCAAGTCGGAATTCAGATGATCAAACAGCGGGCAGGATCGATCGTGAATGTGGCCTCGATGTCGGGGGTAGTGGCCAATCGGGGAGTTTTGGGGCACGGTGCCTATTGCGCCTCCAAGGCCGGGGTAATAGGACTGACCAAAGTTCTGGCCACCGAGTGGGCCCAGTACAACATTCGAGTTAATGCCATCAGTCCGGCCTATATGGATACCGGGATGGTCGAGCGTCTAAAGAGCATTCCAGGGTTGTACCAAACCCAACTGGCCATGACACCCATGGGGCGTTATGGCCAGCCCGCAGAGTTCGCTAAGACCGCCGTGTTTTTGGCTTCAGAGGAAGCAAGCTACATAACGGGGTGCAATCTCCTGCTTGATGGAGGATACACCGCCTGGTGACCGGGATCGTCGGAATTCAGTCTATAACTATAAAAGGGAAGTGATGTGAAAACTGCTGTTACCATCTCTTTGAAGGACGCCTTCCCACAGGCAATGGTCGTGTTTCGGGGCCTGGAGGAGAGCCTGCCGGTCATCTCTGAGCTTGGCTACGACGGTGTCGAACTTGCCCTCTGGAGGAAGGACAACATCGACGTGTCTTCGCTCAAGGCCTTGCTCAAGCAGCACGGACTCCAACTCCCCGTGATCTCCACGGGACAGGTATTCACGATGGAGCAAGCCTGGTTTACTCACCCCAATGGGGAGATACGGAAGCGAGCGGTGGACATCGTGAAGGGAATCGTCGAGATAGCCGCCGAGTTCGGTGCGGACGTCAACATCAGCCGCGTACGAGGCTACGTGCACGAGGGAGATACGAAAGAACAAGCACTGCAACGGCTGACTGAATGCCTGCAATCGGTGGGCCGGTTGGCCGAATCCCTGGGGTCTAAATTGCTGTTGGAACAGATGAATATGTACGAGACAAACCTGCTACACAGCGTTGAAGATGTAGGGAGGTACATCCGCCAAGCAAAGATTCCCGAATTGAGGATTCACGCGGACACATTTCATATGAACATCCACGACGTGGATATGTGTGCCGTCTTAGAGAAATACAGCGATCTGTTGGGTTACATACATTTCTCCGATTCGAACCGACTTTCACCGGGATCCGGTCACATTGACTTTCCTGCCATTGTAGGCACACTGAACAAAGTGGGGTACAAAGGATGGGTGGGTATAGAAGTGCTGACCCAACCCGACAATGTGGAAGCGGCTCGGCGGTCCATCAACTACCTTAAAAAATTATACTGATGGGAGTGTGACGCGTGCTTAATGGAGAGCAGGGTCCACTGACAGAGAGTAAACGGCGGATCATTACGTTGCTGTACAAGGGCGGCCCCCACACGAAACGTGCTCTCACGGAAAAAGGCAACATGGGTTGGGCTACCGTTGTGAAGGCTATCACCCAATTGATGGAAGAGGGAATCACAGAATGTTCAGGTGTTGCGCGGAGGGAGACGAAACGGCAAGGCAAGAATGCCTACCTCTACGGGCTGACGTCGGACAAACCACTGGCGATCGGTGTGGATGTAGAGTACAAAACTACTCGAATCGTGCTGACCAACCTATCAGGCACCGCTCTGGCCTTGGGAACTTACACGACTCCGCAACATGTGAACGACCAGGAGACAAAGGATTTTCTTAGAGGTTCAATCGAGGACTTCATACGTAGAAATAAAATTCAACAATCCAGCCTGGACGGAATCGGGATCGGGATCCCCGGCATCGGTTTTCCAACCAGCTCCCGCAGGGACAATATCGAGAAGGCACGAATTCTGGAAAGATATTTGAGCGAGGTTTTTCATACCTCGATCCGCATCGAAACCAACACCAAGGCCTATGCGGTGTTCGAAAAGTGGAGCAACGAAACCTTTTCGTACAGGGATTTTATCTTCGTTTCGATCCGGACCGGAGTTGGTACCGGCATCTTCTATCTGGGAAACTTGTTCAACGGCACCCACGGGCTTTCCGGAGAGATCGGTCATATGAAGGTTGTTCCCAATGGTCCGCCCTGCCGTTGCGGGAGCTCCGGGTGCATGGAAACAGTCGTCAATCAGAACTACCTTTTTCAACAATACCGGACGAATGTAATCAAGGAGACAGGGTGGTCAGCTAAATCGAGTGAGATTTCCCTGTTCGAAGGATTGGCCGATTTATTCACCCGTGCAAAAAGGGGAGAGGAACCTGCCGAGGCGATCATCAACACTGCAGCCAGCTACTTGGGGCACTGTATTGCTAATGCTATTACGGTTCTGGATATCAACAACATCATCATAAGCGGACATTTCGGTCCGGATGGAGATGTGATCCTCAAGCCGCTTAGAGACGTGATTCAGGCCAACATCCTTCCCAAGGCTGAAGTCAACTTATCCTACTTCCCCTTCGATCCGAATGGACATACTCGCGGAGCGGCACTCCTCGTCCTAACCGATTATTTCGTGGATATTCCGATCCAGCTCGATCAGAAACGATAAGCTCCCACGAGCCGGACTTGGCAGATCACGTGGTGATCTCCGCTGCCTTCTGGAACGATTCTAGATCGATTTGATCATTTACCCTGGGGAATCCGCTTTCCCCCAATACTATCCGATCTGTACTGAAACACTCTTCGCCGGCATAGACCGGGTCAATACGACGCAGTTGTCCCGATCCGGAGACCGGGAACCGGCTGCCATCTTTGACTGGATCGACAAAACGCTCAAACCACCGGCTCAACCGTGTGCGCAGTTCGCGGACTACGGCTTTGCAGCTCTCCTCGTGGACTCTATTGTGTTTTTCCCCCGGATCCCTCCTCAGGTCATAGAGCTCGTGCACGCCGAAAGGATAGCGATGCACGTATTTCCATTCCCTCGTCCGGATCATCCGCACCGGTCCGTACTCATCGTACACAACCACATCCTCCCGCGCTTCCACGCTGTCTCCCAACCAAACGTTCCGATAACTGCGGCCCGGACCTTCATACGCATCGACCTCATCCAATCCCAGGTACTCCAACAAGGTCGGGAAAAAATCGTACTGGCTCATCATCGCTTCGGTCCGTCGATTCGCGGGGATTACTCCTGGATGACTGACCACCATCGGAACCTTTACCGAGTTTTCATACATGTTCATCGGGAAGGTCCCGTTCCCCTTCCCCCAGAAACCGTGTTGCCCGCAGGAGAATCCGTTGTCACTTGTGAACACCACCAGGGTCCGCTCCCGCAACCCCAACTGCTCGAGCTTATCCAGGATCCGTCCGATGTTCGCGTCCATTGCTGTTACCGCGGCAAAATACCCCTTCAGGCACTCCCGGTCTCCGAAGCTCAAGCTTGTCAACGGTCCTGCCCATGGGTGACGGTTTTCCTGGGGGCAGCTGTGAAAACGACATCCGTCATAACTGGCTACAATCTCTTTTGGATGCTCCGTCCATGGGCTGTGCGGTGCGGTGTAGTGAACACTCAGATAAAACGGCGCCTCCCTCTTTGCCTCCAGAAAGCGAAGCGCCTCGTCGGTGATAACGTCGGTTAGATACCCTTTGGTCTGCTCCAACGCACCGCCTCGGATCATCGGCTGATCGATATACGAACCGGCCCCTTTGCGGTGGCAGAACCAGTGGCTGAATCCGGCTTGAGGATTCAAGCTGTCTCCCAGATGCCACTTGCCGGTCAGACCACAGTGCCAACCCCGTCGGGCCAGTACATCCGTATAACAGTGCGTCCCCTCCAAATATGCCGCTGTATAAGGCGGCATGTTCCCTTCCCGAATCCAATCGTGCACTCCATGCTGCGAAGGCAGCTTCCCCGTCAATATACTGGCTCGAGCCGGTGAGCACACAGGAGATGTACAGAAGAAGTTCTCGAATAAAAGCCCTTCTGCAGCCAAGCGGTCGATATTGGGAGTACGAATCTCCTCGTTCCCATAGCAACCGGC
This sequence comes from uncultured Spirochaetaceae bacterium, assembly GCA_964604845.1. GTDB lineage: Bacteria > Spirochaetota > Spirochaetia > SZUA-6 > DRHE01 > JAFGQJ01. Next base: position 73,606 of record CAZSBH010000006.1, on the reverse strand, counting down.
GGCCCACGGCCCCTGATCATCCGAGAGAATGAATATTACGTTTGGCTTATCGTTTTTTATATTTTGCATTGATGTACCCCTGCTTGAACGCCAGGCATCCCTCCACCCGGGGTTTCTGGATCGATAATAATAATATCTTACCGTGATATTTAAATCAATCCTTTACATGTGTACCCATGTCCGGCGGTGTCAGTTGACAGCACCTCGGAGCTGGTTTATAATATCGGGGACCGATAAAATAAATCAGCAAAAAGGTTCATTCAATGAAATTATTCTTAGACACAGCAGATCTAGACCGTATGTTCCGCTACGATCAAGTGTTGATTTATCGAGAGGTATTATGAGCAAAATTTTTGTGAATCTGAAGCGTTTCGACGTCCCCCGGACCCTCGGGGGGATCTGTCCCCAAGAAAATCCGGAGCAGTGGACGCGCTGGGTAATCAAAGAGACGATTGCCCAGGGACTTGGACGGCTCGATGGTGTCGAGCTGGTCTACCTTCTGCCGGAGGGACTTCTAATCCCCGCGCGGGATGAACTCGAATCTCATCCCCAAACCAAAACCCGCACTATCGCCATCGGCTGCCAGGGAGTATTCCGAGAAAACATCGCAGCCGGCGGCAATTTCGGCGCCTTCACCACCAACCTGCCCGCGGCGGCAGCGGTCAATCTCGGCGCCAGTTGGGCTATTATCGGGCACTCCGAGGAGAGGAAAGACAAGCTCGGCATCCTGGCCGCCTACGATGCTGAGATCGATCGTTCCGAGCAAGCCCTCGGAAAGGCCGCGGAAACCGTGAACCTGCTGATCAACCAGGAAGTGCGCCGTGCCTTCGAATCCGGGCTCAATGTGCTCCTGTGTATTGGGGAGACCGCTGTGGAAAGAGGAGGAGGCAGCTTCGAAGAGCAGCAGCCGCGCATCCAAACCGCCCTCGGCTCTCAAGTGGAAATCGGTCTGAACGGCGTGGCATCCTATCTCGACAAGCAGAAATTGGCAATCGGCTATGAGCCTATCTGGGCGATCGGTCCCGGCAAAACTCCCCCCGGGGCGGAATACATCGGCTTTGTATCCGGTTACATAAAACAATCAAGCGAAGCGGCTCACGGATTCGTTCCTCCCGTGGTCTACGGCGGGGGGCTGAAAGAGGGGAATGCAGAGGAGATAGGGAGCGTGGCGACGATCGACGGCGGTTTGGTGGCACTTACCAAGTTCACTGAACCGATCGGCTTCGACCCGAACGACCTGCGTATCATCGTTGAGAAATACATGGAGAGGAAGGGCAACGGATGAAAACTGTAGAGTTTGAATACGGGCAAGGGGTGATGAGCGCCCGGCTTCCGGACACCGCGGACATTTTCATTCCCGGAGAGACGGTCGAGGATCCGCCGTTTATACCTGAGGGAAAATTGGCCGAAGAAACGCGCCGCTCGATCCAAAACCCGATTGGAATGCCGGCAATACCGGAACTGGTGTCGGCGGGGTCGAGGGTCACAATCGTGTTTCCCGATCGGGTAAAGGGAGGCTTCCAACAGACGAGCCACCGCAAGACTGCAATCCCTATCGTCATAGAAGAATGCCTCAAGGCGGGAGTCCGGGAACAGGACATACGGCTCATCTGCTCCAATGGCCTGCACCGTAAAAATACCAGAGAGGAAATACGACAGATTCTGGGGGATGGCGTTTTCGACCGGTTCTGGGGGACGCACCAGATCGTCAACCACGACTCGGAGGACTGGGACAATCTGGTCGATCTCGGTTACGACGAACTGGGGGACCCGGTAATAATGAACAAACATGTGTTCGAAAGCGACCTTGCGGTTTGCATCGGTCACACCCTGGGCAATCCCTACGGCGGATACTCAGGCGGCTACAAACACGTGGCGACCGGAATCACCCACTGGCGTACGATCGCTTCAAACCACGTGCCTTCAGTGATGCACCGGAGCGACTTCACCCCTGTCAGCGCAAAGAGCCTGATGCGGCGGAAGTTCGACGCCATCGGCCAATATATGGAGAAGAAGATGGGCCGGAAGTTCTTCCTCTGCGATGCGGTCTTGGACACCAGAGCCAGGCAAATAGCCGTTTTCAGCGGCTTCGGCAAGGAGATGCAGTCTGTGTCCTGGGAAGTAGCCGATAAGAGGACCTTCGTCCCCTGGGCTGAGAAGAAGTATGATGTGATGATCTTCGGTATGCCCCAGTTCTTCCACTACGGCAACGGGCACGGAACAAATCCTATTCTCATCCTCCAGGCTATCGCGGCGAACGTGATCCGCCACCGGCGGGTGTTGAGCGATCGCAGCGTTGTGATCTGCTCATCGATCTGCAACGGTTATTTTCACGACGAAGAGTTCACCGCCTACAGGCAGCTCTACGAGCTGTTTCAGACCGATTATCACAATGTGCTGCCCGACGTGGAGAAATACGGTGAGTACTTCTGCAGTAATGAAGAGTTCATTAAACAGTATCGCTTCAACTACGGATTTCACCCGTATCACTGCTTTTCCATGGTGAGCTGCGGCCACATTGCCGAGGACCACTGTTCCGCAGTCTACATCGTCGGCGCCTATGAGCCGGGTTACGCCCGGGCAATGGGAATGAAGACCCGGGGCACCTTCGAGGAAGCCCTGAAGGACGCCCAACAGAAGTACGTCGGCGAGAATCCGAACATCCTGGCCTTGCCCCGAACTTTCAAGACCGCAGGGGTGCATCTGATGATGAAGGATTGAACGATGGGTAAACTCTCCTCCGCTGTAAAAGACGATCTGGCCGCCTCAGCCTTGACCATCAGAGCTCTGACCGCGGATGCTATCGAGAAAGCCCAGTCCGGACATCCCGGGCTGCCCCTGGGCTGCGCCGGGCTGGGGGCACTGATCTACGGAGAGATCCTGAAGCACAACCCCGGAGATCCGCAGTGGATCAACCGGGACCGCTTCATCCTGTCGGCCGGTTTTCGTGTCTCCTCAAGCTCTGCAGTACTTCGCGGAAAGACGCAAGGCTTGGACTGAAGCTTGCGTCATGTATATCTGCCGAATTCCTTCACTGCAGCCACGGCAGTGCGTATATGATCCGGCGGCGTATCCGAATTGATACTCGCCAGGTATAAAATGAAGCGGCCGCCCTCGGCGGCTTCGGAAATATAGTACCGGATGCGCTCTTCGATCTCTTCCCTTGGTCCTTGATTGAGCAGGACATCTCCGAGGCCGAGCTCGAGGGTCAGGGCGTGCTTGCGGGCGAACTCTTTGAATACCCTCGGCCCCAGCCGGGCGACATCGGGATCCTGCGCTCTAATGACACCACAGGCGACCCGCAGTTTCAACTCCAGGAACCACTCTACATCCTCGAAGTGACTGTCTCCCCACCAGTTTACTACCATGACATCCAGATCGCACAGCTCTCTTAAGCGGAGGATATAGGGGATGGAGAACTGCTCGATGATCTGTGAGTTCACCATAGGTGGAGAGCACAAGGCATCGGCCCCCACCGCGGCCATAGTCCCAGGGAAGGCTCTTTTCTGAGCCCTGATCCACGGGGCAATGACCTGCTCGGTGAGAAAAATTAGAATATCGTGGGCGAATTCCGGATCGGCGTAGATATCCTGGATGAAATTTACGTACCCTCGTACCAAGGTAGCGAGGGAAAAGGGGGCACAAAACTGAAAGGCCGGGTCAAACCCCAAACGCTCCCGGTAGAGTCGATGCACATCGAGTATAAAGGGCATCCGTCCGGCAAGGCCAGCTTCCGGCGGCCTCAAGTGCAACAGATCCACCTTCTCTTTAAGCAGGATCGCATCTTTGTCGATCACCGGAGCCTGCCCCTCCGTGAGGTGCAAGGGCTGGCCCATGGCCTCGGCCTCTATGTTGTACACATCGTAGCCGAGGCTGGGAATATCGAAATCGAACTCTTCGGCGGTATGGATGAGACCGGAGACAAAGGTTTCCGCCTCAGAATAAAAACGGTCGGGTGGTACTCCGACCCAGTTCATGGCGAACTCGTGCATCTGCGTGGTAAATGGGACGCGATCGGGTATTCCGCTTCCCGCTGCCCGGAGTCGTGCAAATCCTTCGTTGAAACGGTTTGATATCACTTTTTCCAGTCAGAATGAAATCGGATTTGCCGGGTGAGGTCAAGGCGGTGAAAAAAATTGACGTACCCGCTTTTCCCTTGACAGAATTCAAATCACGGTTTACTATGTTGCGTATACAACATTTTATTTGTTATTATAGCATTCACAATATTATTTGGCAATGCAGGAACAAGAGAATCCGATCCAATTAATCGAGAAACACTACGAGAGGCTGAGCAAAACCGAAAGACGAGTGGCGGATTATGTGCGCCTCCACCCCGACAAAACCATTATCTCGTCACTCCAGGTCGTATCGGAAAAATGTTCAGTGAGCGACGCCTCCGTTTTGAGGTTTTGCCGCTCTCTGGGATTCTCCGGATATCAGGATTTTAAAGCAGCCCTTGTGCCGGAGTTGTTGAAAAAGGGGACGAGTCTGTATCAGGAAATCGCCCTCGACGACAATTTTAGTTCGCTGAAAAACAAATTCCTGCAGAATCTGGCCAAAGACATCGCCAAGACATTGGATCGATACACCGAAAAGGCCATCGGCACCCTGGCGATCAAGATCTGTCAAGCCGAACACATACTCATTGCAGGACTTGCCGGGTCGGCGGGAGTGGCCCGGATCTTCAATGACTGCCTGTTGGGCTTGGGGATACTGAGCACCTACATTTCCGACCGGGTCGAATTGGAACGGTTCGTTTCTCGACTGGATAGAGAGGATCTGATCTTCGGGATTTCCCATTCCGGGGAGACACAGGAGATCGTCCATGCCATCAAGCGCGGCAAGGAGAACAGGGTATTTACGATCGGGATGACGAACTTTGTTTCCTCCCCTGTTGCCAGGCTCGCCGATCTGGCCCTCCTGACAACCGTGCCTGAAACTCTGTTGGGCAGCTACTCCTGCCAGCCCCGGATCGCCCAACTTGCTCTGCTCGAGTTTATTACCTTTCGGATCAGCTCGATATTGAAGAAGGGAGGTGACGGGTGCAAAGAAAAACTAAAGAAAGGAGGTGCCTTAAGCCGCAAAACCTGAAAAGTTGCAGGAAACCGATGCCGTGAGCGGAGGTTTCCGGAAAAACAAACCTTTGAAACCGATTTCTTTAAACTGAGGAGGATTTTAAAATGAAAAAGGTGTTTCTATTACTGGGAATCATTTCCCTGTCATTGCTGGCGATCTCGCCGTGCTGGTCCGGCGGCCAGCAATCAGGACCGGCCGCTGTTGAGGAGCCTGCCGAACCGTCTGAGATCAATGTTCTCCTGATGGCTTCTGCGGCAGGCACAGGCCTCAACGACATGCTCGCTGATTTCGAGAGCAAACATCCTTTGATCAAAGTTAAGGAGCTGACCTACGCTCCTGCCGCCGACTACGACACCAAGGTCGAGCTGGAGCTGGCCGCCGGCGGTGGAGCCTACGATGTGATATGGGCGACGGGAAGATCCTACAGCCGTTGGGCCTTGAGCGGCTGGATCGTCGAGATCGGACCGATCATCAAGGATCCGAAATGGACGGATGCAGCCAGTTTCAACTTCGAGGATTTCCTAGGGGGCTCGCTTCGTTTTCTTGACGTTGAAGGGAAACTCTACGCCCTGCCGATTCTGAATACGACTCAGGTGATGTTCTACCGGGGCGACATCTTCGAAAAATTCGGAATCGCCAAGCCGCCGGACACGTGGGACGAACTGATGGAGGTGGCCAAGAAGATCCACACGCCTGAAGTCGGTGCGATCGGGATGCGGGGCTCTCGGGTAAGGGGCGGCGTCATGTGGCCTTTTCCGCAGGTGCTCTACGGCTACGGCGGTCGCATCGTCAAAGATTTCCCCAAGGACATGCATCCTGTGTTTGACAGTCCCGAAGCCATCGAAGCTGCCGAATACTACGCTGAGTTGCTGCAAAAATACGGCTACAAGGGAACTCTCTCAGCCCAGTACAAGGATGTCAGCCTGGCGATGCAGCAGGGGAAAATGGCGATCCTGATCGACGGTTACCCCGGTGTCGGCCCCTACGAAGATCCGGAGAAGTCGACGGTTGCCGGCAAGTTGCGCTTTCACTACGTGCCAGGTGGTCCGGCGGGACGCTGGCCGGCATTCGGTGCGCACGGATTGGCTATTACAACGGGATCGCAAAACAAGCAGGCAAGCTGGGAATTTGTGAAGTGGACCCTGAGCACCGAGCGGCAGCTGCGGGCAGGTCTGGAGAAAAACGAGATGGCCCTCACTCGAAAATCGGTTCTGATTCATCCCGAATACCTCAAAAAGTTCAACTATGCCGACGGAGAGTTGATGAGAGTGCTTGCTGAGCAGTTCGACAAACAGGTCCGCTCCTTCTATCGACCCATGACCGCGGAATGGGGCGAGGTTGAAGACGCGACAGCTCTGGCCATGTCCAAAGTCCTGGCCGGGGAGCAGAGCGCGGCCAGCGCACTCAAGGAAGCCAACAAGGAACTGTACGAGATCTACAAAGAGGCGGGTTACTACAAGGAATAGCACACCCGAAAAGAATCGCGGCAAATAGAGGGCTCTTTTGTGTGTTTTCATAAAAGAGCCCTTCTTCAGAAAATTCGCCGCCCCGGAGCTCGTTTATGCGCAGGATCGACTACTTGTTTCTGATACCCGCTTTGGTGGTGCTGGTCGCTTTGGTCGCATTGCCTCTGGGCCAGGTATTTGCTCAAAGCTTCACGAACACCAAGCTGCTGGCGGCATCCAAACAATTCGTGGGGTTCGCAAACTACCTCAAGCTCATCCAGGACAAGCGATTCTGGAACTCCGTGACCGTAACCCTCCTGCTGGCGAGCATTTCCCTGGTGCTGCAGGTCAGCGTTGGTTTGGGGCTCGCCATCGTAGTTCAGAAAGATTTCGTCCTATCCCGACTGGGTAGAAGCCTCTTCGTCGTTCCCATCGTCCTTCCACCGGTTGTGGTGGCTATCGTGTGGAGACTGTTGTTTTCCTCGGTGCTGCCGGGGATCAATTACTTCCTCAGCCTGGTCGGCATCGACGGCCCGGCCTGGTTCGACCACGGCTGGTCCGCCCGCTTTGCGATCATCATCGCCCACGCCTGGTACTGCGTTCCCTACGTGATGCTCATGCTCCTGGCAGGTTTGGAATCCCTTCCGCTGGAGCCGGTGTCCGCCGCCTATGTGGACGGTGCGAACGGTTGGCAGATTTTCGTTTTCATTACCCTTCCGATGCTGAAACCCGTGCTGATCTTCACGACGATTTATCGTGCGGTTCAGGCCCTTAAGATCTTCGGTCTGGTGTACATCATGACCGGCGGCGGTCCGGGGGTGTCAACAGAGCCCATGAGCTATCATATCTGGCGGGTAGGCTTTGCCGCCTACAAAGTGGGTTACGCGTCGACGATCGCGGTGATGATGTTCTTTCTTATCCTCGTGATCGTTCTGGGAATGGGATGGTATGGGCGCCGGACGGGAGCGATTCGCTGATGTACCAGACGAAATTGCACAGAGCCGTCTCCTGGTCAGCCCTAACAATTATATTTCTCATAGCACTAGTGGTTTTCATCTATCCGGTGTACTGGTTGATGACCATCTCGTTGAAGACCCTGATCGAAGCCTTCCGCACCCCCCCGTCGTTGATTTTCATACCCACGTTCCGTCACTACGTTCGCCTGTTCGCTCAGGAAAAATTCCTGCTCTACTTCCTGAACAGCATCATCATGAGCCTGGGAGCTACGCTGGTGGCCCTTCTAGTTGGTGTTCCAGCCGCCTATTCCCTTTCCCGAGGGACGTTTCGGGGCAAGAATGCACTCCTATTCGCCATCCTCGCCACACAGATGGCCCCGCCTATTCTTTTCATCATCCCCTACTTCACAGTATATGTCCGGATCAAGTTGATCGATACCCGCCTCGGGATGATCATCATCTACCTGTCCTTTACACTGGCCCTGGTCATCTGGTCGATGCGCGCCTTTTTCGACGACATCCCCGGCGAGCTGGAGGACGCCGCAAAAATTGACGGCGCCTCGGATTTCCAGACCTTCGCCCGGATCATCGTGCCCCTGGTCGCCGCCGGCGCCGTGGCAGCCGGCATCACGTCGATCATCCTTTGCTGGAATCAATTCGTATTCCCCCTTATTCTGACCCGTCACCGGGCCGTCACGGCAACGGTTGCGCTGATGAAGTTCCTCGCAGCAGAGGCGGAGGACTGGGGATTGATGGCTTCCGGTTCCATCGTTCTTACTCTACCGGTGCTGTTCTTCTCTGTTCTGATTAGAAAATTCTTGACCCGCGGCCTGATTGCCGGCGCATTGAAAGGATAAGATGAGATTCTGCGTCAGCACCTGGAATTATCTCGTCAACAATGATGCCGGAGGTGATCTGTTCACAGCCGTTGATGAAATTGTGCGGTGTGGTTTTGGATTGGAGCTGTTCTTGGACTGGCATCTCGACCCCGGATTGTATGAGAGGAACAATTGGGAGGTCATTAAAAGACGCTGTGCAGATTGTACCAGATTGAGCCTGCATACTCGGATCACCAAAACCTTTTCCTCTGAGACCCTCAGAGAAGAAATCGACCTCTGCCGTTACTTGGAGGCGGATCTGCTTGTGCTTCATCCGATTTCTTTGGGAGTAGAGGCGGGCACGCTGGAACTTTGTCCTTCTGTTGAGCTGAATGACGGTGATCTCCAGAGAGTATTGGGCATCATCAGGTATGCAGAAGAACAGGGAGTCCTTCTGGCCCTGGAAAACGGGACGACGGAAATTCTGAAGTGGGTCCGTGATCGGTTGAAAGACAGAACAGACATGAAGAACTTCGGAATCTGCGTGGATACCGGCCACGCCAATCTGCACCACGAACGGGATCACACCTATCTTTTGCACATGCTCGAAGAGTTCCGGGATGAACTCGTTCAAGTTCATATATCCGACAACTTCGGCAAGAAGGACGACCATGCTCTGCCGGGGGACGGCACCATTGATTGGCAAGGAGTGAGGTCGACACTCGAGAAAATCGATTTCGAGGGACCATTTATCTTCGAGCTGCGTACACCCCCCCCACTGGAAAGCGCCGAGAAGGCCAAGGAATTCATGGTTGAGTTGTTTGACAACGAGGCACGGTAGTGGATTCACGAGAGAGAACATTTTTGTCACTCGAGCATCAACAACCGGATCGTGTCCCTGTGGATTGCTGGATGTCCGCAGGGATGCAGGAAAAAGTAGAAAAAAACCTTAACGCTACTTATGAACGGTTCCTCGATCAAAATGATGTGGATCTTCGCTACATTCAAGGCCCGCGGTATAACGGTCCGGCTCCTGCCGGCGGTGCGGGTTCGTCGAACATCGACATTTGGGGAGTCACTCGTAAATTGGTGAACGTGCATCTGAAGGATGATGCTGGTGAGTACACGGAGGGCTACAAACAAGTGATCCGCAGTCCGTTGCAGGACGCCGGTTCTATAGATGAAATCATGGGATACGATCACTGGCCTTCGCCGGATTGGTTTGATTACAGTGTGATCGAGGAGCAGTGCCGAAGGATCAAGGATGCGGGGCGGGTGGCCGTTTTTATGGGCGACCGTTTGAACAGGATAGCCCAATTGAAACCCGCCTGCTATCTGAGGGGATTCGAACAGGTATTCATCGATATGATAGAGAATCCTGAAATTGCGAGAGCCGTCTTTCAGAACATTTCCGAGTTCTACTTGGAATACGGGCGGAGGATCCTGGAAGCTGCGAATGGGAAAATCGACATTCTATGTACAGGGGATGACTTCGGTACCCAAAACGCCCTATTGATCTCCCTGTCCATGTGGAGGGAATTCTTCAAACCCGGGTTCAAGAAATTTGTCGAACTGGGAAAAGACCATGATATCTACGTCATGCACCACACATGCGGGTCGATCTATCCTCTAATCCCGGATATGATCGAATGCAATCTCGATGTCCTGCAGTCATTGCAACCTGAGGCGGCGAACATGGACCCGAGAGTTATCAAAGAAGAATTCGGAGACAAACTCAGTTTTCAAGGGGGAATCTCGATTCAGAAAATCCTTCCCCACGGCTCCCCCGCGGACGTGCGAGAGCACGTGAAAACAATCCTGGATATCATGTCCCCGCGGGGCGGCTATATCGCCGGCACATCCCATAATATACAGGCCGATACCCCCATGAGAAATCTGGCGGCACTGTTCGAGGCGTACAAGGACTGCGGCCGGTACAGGTGAAATATCCACGCCTTGACGGGAATCCCTAAAAATGGACAATAGCTACACATCATCCTGTTAGGTGAGCGGAGGTAGCACCGTGTCGAAACGACTTGCCGTCATCCCCGAGCTCTGTTCGGGTTGCAGAATCTGCGAGCTGGTCTGCGCCATCGAACACTTCGGAGTCAACAATCCCAAAAAGAGCGCGATACGGGTGCTGATCACCTATCCCCACCCGGTTGTCCGCATGCCGATCGTCTGCAGCCAGTGCAAGCAGCCCGTGTGCGCCGATGCCTGCCCGGTGGAGGCGCTCAAAAAGACCGAGGATCTGGTCGAGCTGGACACGGATCTGTGCATCTCCTGCCTGAAGTGCGTGGATGCCTGCCCCTTCGGGGCCATCTACGCCCACGAGGAGGTGGACTATCCCATCAAATGCGATCTGTGCGGCGGCACACCCCAGTGTGTGGCGAAATGTCCCAAGAAGGCTCTGCGGCTGATCCCCGAACAGGTACTGGGGGAGTCGAAGAGGCTGAACAATGTGCTCAGCTACGCCCACATGAAAGAGATCGAGTACATGGAAAAGGGCGAGAAGAAAACCATCAAGTATGCCGAAATCGGCAAGGAAGAGCTTTAGGAGCGCGCCATGAGCATCAAGTCGGGATATTTCAAGAAACATCTGGCTGTAGATCTGAGCGCAGGTTCCTGTACCCGGGTCGACTTGGAGGAGTCCTTCCTTCGGGACTATATCGGGGGGCGGGGATTCGGGGCCAAGATGGTATGGGACAATCTCGCAGCCCACGATTTCAAGGTGGATCCTCTGGGACCGGAGAATCTGCTGGTCATCGCCCCCGGACCGCTTACCGGCCTGTACCTCCCCTCTTCGGGAAAATGCTCTTTTATAAGCCTGTCCCCGTCGACCGGGGTGTACGGGGACAGCTCCATGGGAGGCAGCTTCGGTGCCGAGCTGCGCCAGAGCGGCCTCGACGTGCTGAGCATCACCGGCAGAGCCGAGCAGTTGTCGGTTCTTCTGATCGACAACGGGGAGAACAAGATCCTGCCCATGCCGGAGCTCGAGGGCAAGGGCTGTCTGGAGACCGAGGGGCTCGTCAAGGAAGCCCTGGGCAGCCACGAAATCAACGTAGCCACTATCGGCCCGGCCGGAGAAAACCTGGTGCGATTCGCCTGCGTCAACGCCGACTGGTCTCGAAACGCCGGACGCACGGGGATCGGCGCGGTCATGGGCTCGAAAAACCTCAAAGCCGTCGCCGTCCGGGGCGCCAAGGATCTTCCGGTTCACGATCTCGACGGATTGATCGCTGAAGCGGAAAAGGCCTACGCCTATATGCGGAATCACAAATTCTTCGATCTGTGGCAGCGGGAAGGGCTGATGAACGTCATGGAATACGCCAATGCGGCGGGCATCCTGCCTTCCTACAATTTCAAGGATGCCAGCTTCGCCCGGATCGGTCAGATCAACGGTGACACCATGCTGGACAGCTACAAGATCGGCGACAGCGCCTGTTTCTCCTGCCCGATGTGCTGCGGCAATATCTGCCTGGTAAAACAGGGCAAATACATCGGCACGGTGGTCGAGGGACCGGAGTACGAGACCTGCGCCATGTTGGGGTCCAATCTGGGGATCGACAATTTCGCAGCCGTGCTCCGCGCCGCCCAGGCCTGCGACGAGTACGGAATCGACACGATCTCCGCGGGAAACCTGATCGGCGCGGCGATCGAGGGCTACGAGAAAGGCATCCTCAGCCTGAAAGACCTGGATGGCCGGCCGATCACCTGGGGTGACGAGGAGGCGATCCTCGACCTGATCAGGAAAATCGCCCACCGGGAAGGGATCGGGGATATCCTGGCTAACGGTTCTCTGCAGGTCATCGAAACCTGGCCGGAGATGGACAAGCTGATCCTGCAGGTCAAGGGCCTGGAGCAAAGTGCCTATGACAGCCGGGCCGGTGCTTCGATGGCCTTGGCCTACGCCACCAGCGATATCGGAGCCCACCATACCCGGGCCTGGACTATCGCCAAGGAGATCGAGTTGGGAAAGGATTGGTCCAACGAGGAGAAGGTGGAGCTGGTCATCTATCACCAGACTCTGCGCCCGCTCTTCGATATGCTCGGCGTCTGCCGCCTGCCCTGGATCGAGCTGGGTCTGAACGAGCAGCACTACGAACGTTTCTACAGTTCCGTGACCGGCGAGCCTGCTACCCTGCCCGAGTTGCTGGAAAAGTCCAACCGGATCTACGACCTGACCCGGCTGATCAACACCCGACTGGGGATGAGCCGTGCCGATGATACCATGCCCTACAAGGTGCACTCGGCTCCGGTGCAGACCGGCCCCACCGCCGGTCAGGTGATCGATAAGAAAGACTTCGAAAGGCTCCTGGACCTGTACTATCAGAAGCGGGGTTGGGATTCCAACGGCATTCCCGCGGCCGGCCTGGAGAAGCAGTACTCCTAATCCTTTGCTGCGACCATCTTCCGCAGGGTCTCGATGCTCAACTCAACGACCCTGTCCTCATCGTTTTGGAAATCCGAATGCAGGTAGTCGACCTCCACGGTCAGGCTGCCCCGGTAGCCCGCCTGATCGAGAATCTCTATGATCCGCGTCAGGTCGACGACCCCCTGACCCGCAGGAACGCAGGCGAAGAATTGCCACATATCCGCGGGCATTCCTTTCTGAAGCCGAACATCCTTTATGTGGGTGGCGTACACTTGGTGCCCGATACGCTGGAGCCCTTTGACAGGATCATCGAGGATGCGCAGGCAGTTGCCCGAGTCGAAGGTCAGCCCGAGAAACGGCGAATTCACATTCTCCATCAGCGTCTCCAGCTCTGCAAAGGTATAATCCTGGTGGTTCTCGATAGCCAGACGGATCCCCTGTCGCTCGGCCTCCTTGACCGCATCGATAAATAGTTTCGAGAGCCTGTCGATCTGTTTTTCATGCTCGTCGAAGCGAAAGCGCCCGTTGTTGCCCACAACCCGCATCACATCCGTCTTGAGCGCCCTGGCCTGCTCGAGGCTCCGCAGCATATCCTCGTAGGCTTCGGGACTTTTACCACCGAGTAATCCGGTTGGATGCCCCCACGCATAAACCCGGTCCAGCTCGAGCTCGTCCAGTCGCCCTCTCAGCTCCGAGAGGTACTGAGGATCCCGCCGGGGCAGAAAGCAGGACTCCAGGGAAACCCCGTCCGCTCCCATCTCCGCGGCGCGGACAAGAAAATCATCAACCGTCATGGTTGTATCGGGAGCCGTTTGGATGGGATAGACTTCACCGAAATAGCGATGGTAACAGTAGCTGTCGATGCCGATCTTCATTTCCATCAGTCTTATCCTTTGCCTCGACTTCGCATTCAATCAGATCGTACAGTAAAGCCTGGGAAATACCAACAAAGATTTACTTCAAACGAAGCGGCCGAACCCCATCGGGCGTTTGCTCGAGCTTCGGTCGCGAAAGATCTCGACGACCGCAGCCCGGCCCCTGGGCAGGGCATGGGGTTTGCTCACCTTGACCTCCACCCGTTCCACCTTGGCATGGGCCAGAGCGAGCGCCGCTACCTCTTCGGCCAGCCGCTCCAGCAACTGGAAAGAGGAGCTCTCCGCCATGGCCGTAATCTCGCCGGCCAGGCGGCTGTAGTCCACAGTATCTTCGAGCCTGTCAGTGCGTCCCGGCTCCTCCAGATCCAGGTGCAGGCAGACATCGATCCCGATCTCCTGGCTGCGTCTTCGTTCCTCCGGGCGGGTGCCGATGCTGCAGGCGACCCGCAGCTCCTGCAGGAAGATCTTGTCTAGGGGATCAGCCATACAAGTCCTCCTTGATGAAGGCTCCCCCGTCCACGTAGATGACTTGGCCGGTGAGATAGTTGTTTCGCAGCAGAAATATCACCGCGCCGGCAACGTCCTCCGGCTCTCCCCAGCGACCCAGGGGTGCCCGGGCGGCCAGCCGCTCCAGCGCCTCCCCACCCTCCCCTTCCGGAGGAAGAATCATCCCCGGAGCCACGGCGTTGACCCGAACCCGCGGGGCCAGCTCGAGGGCCAGCATGCGGGTCAGATCGAAGAGCATGCGTTTGCTCAAGGCGTAGGAAACGTGCTTTCTCATGTAGCCGCCGATCCGGCTGTCAAGAAGATTGACCACACAACCCGGTCGCTCCTGGTCGGCGAAGAGTCGGATCAACCGCAGAGGTGCCAGGGCATTGATGCTCAGATTCTGTTCCAGAGCCTCCAAACCGAGAGTACTCAGAGTGTCCGATGGGAAGATCGAGGCATTGTTCACCAGAATGGAGAGCTGTCCTCCGGGTACGTAATCCAGCGCCCGCCGCCACATCCCCTCGATTTGATCGGGATCGTCCAAGGAGGCTTGAAGCGCCCAGGCGCCGACGCCGCGCTCTTTCAGCTCAATGGTCAGAGACTCCGCTTCAGCCCGGGAGGTATTGTAGTGGGCGACGATGTTCACACCCCTGTCGGCCAATGAAGATGCAATGACCCGGCCGACCCGTTTGGCGGCTCCGGTGATCAGGGCGTTTTGTCCGGATAGATCAATCAGGCTCATGGCTGAAGCTTGCGGTCCCTCTTAAACGTGAATGGCCCAGCCTTCGGCCATGCGGGCCATTTCCATCACCCCTTCCGAGAGGGTGGGATGGGCATGGGTCATCACTGCGATGTCTTCGGGAAGGAGCTCCGCGGTCTTGGCCAGCAGAATCTCGTGGATCAGCTCGGTCGCCTCGGCACCCACCACGTGGGCACCCAGGATCTCCCGGGTCTCAGCTTCCACCAGCAGCTTCAGAAGCCCCTCGGTCTTGCCGATAGCCACAGATTTCCCCGCACCGCGGTAGGGAAACACCGCCTTTTCGAACTTCAGACCCGCTTCCTTGGCCGCCTTCTCCGTGTATCCGAAGCTGGCCAACTGGGGCTCGCAGTAGACCGCACCGGGGATGGCATTGGGATCAAGTTTGACCGGGGTCTGATGCCCCGCCAAATGCTCCACGGTGATCTCCCCCTCCTTGGAGGCTACATGAGCCAACATCGGTGAGTTGACCACATCCCCGATGGCATAGACCCCCGCCACCGAGGTCTGGTAGTAGTCGCCCACCGGGACGAAGCCCTTCTCCAGCTTGATACCGAGTGACTCCAAACCGATACCGTCGGTGTTCGGCACCCTGCCGACTACCAGGAGGATCTGGTCCACCTCGAGATCCTGTTTTCCCTCCTTGCCCTCCAGGCTGATCTTGACGACCTTGCCGCTCTTCTTATACCCAGTAGCTTTCGTGGAGGTGTAGATCTTGATCCCCCTCTTCTTGAACGAGCGCAGTAATACCTCCACAGCTTCCTCGTCTTCGAGGGGCAGCAGGTGATCCAGCATCTCCACCAGATGCACCTCTACACCGAAAGCGCTCATGATGTGGGCAAACTCCACACCAATGGCACCGCCTCCCAGCACGCAGACCCGCTTGGGCAGCTTCTCCAGCATCAGAGCCGCGGTGGATGAAAGCACCGTCTTTTCATCGAAGTCAAAACCGGGAATCGACCGTGGTCTGGAACCTGTGGCAACGAGCAGATTCTTGCCCGTAACTTTCCCATGCCCTTTGACCTCGATCTCGTGGGCCGAGGTGATTACCCCCTGCCCGCCGATCAGGTCGATCTTGTTCTTCTTAAGGAGGTATCCTACACCGCGGGACAGCGTATCCGCCGCCTTGCGGGAGAAGGCCAAGACCTTGCCGTAGTCCAACCCGGAGGCGTCGACTTTGACTCCGATCTCCTCCAATTCCTTTCCGCAACGCATCAGCTCCGCCTGATGAATCAGTGCTTTAGAGGGTATGCAGCCGATATTGAGGCAGACCCCCCCCGGTTTATCCTTCTCAATGACCGCCGCTTTCATCCCCAGTTGACTGGCCCGGATGGCGGCTACATAGCCTCCGGGGCCGGCCCCGAGCACGAGTAGGTCATAGTCGTAATTGGCCATGTCTATCTCCTCGATTTCAAAAAAATCGGGCGGCTGGTGCATCTGCGCACACCGCTGTTTCGCCCCCGGTCGATTTTCTAGTACAAAAGATCTATTGGGTATTCAATAAACGCTTTCAAATCCGATAAAAAAGCCGCCCCGACGGCACCGTCGATGACCCGGTGATCGCAAGACAGGGTCAGGATCATCTGCGATCGGACGCTGATCGTACCGTCTTCGCCGGCAACGGGAGCGTTGTGAATCCGCCCCACCGCCAGGATCGCCGATCCGGGGGGATTGATGATGGCGGTGAATTCGAGGATTCCCGAGGTGCCGAGACTGCTGATGGTGAAAGTCGCTCCGTTGTACTCCTCCGGAGTCAGCTTGTTGTTGCGGGCCTTGTCGATCAAGAGCTTCAGGTCCCTGTCGATCTGAACGATCCCCTTGGACCCGCAGTCCCGCACTACCGGAGTGATCAGCCCGTCCTCCTGAGCGACGGCCAGGGCGATGTCGATCTTCCCGAACCGCAGGATTGCATCACCCTGCCAGCTTGAGTTGACCACGGGATACTTTTTCAACGTTTCCGCAACAAACTTGATCAGAAAGGCATTGGGGGACACTTTTCCAACGGGATCTTTGAGAAGGAGGGCATTGAGGCGCTGCCGGGCCGCCATCATCGCCCCCGCGTCCACATCTATGCGCAGGTAGTAGTGGGGAGCGGAAAACTTGGACTCCGCCAAACGCTGAGCGATGATCTTGCGTTTCCCCGAAAGGGGAACCCGC
Organism: uncultured Spirochaetaceae bacterium; assembly: GCA_964604845.1. Taxonomy (GTDB): domain Bacteria; phylum Spirochaetota; class Spirochaetia; order SZUA-6; family DRHE01; genus JAFGQJ01. Next base: position 56,655 of record CAZSBH010000006.1, on the reverse strand, counting down.
TCGTCCTTCGCCGCAGGGCCGGCCGCCGTTGGGATAAACGCCGGGCCTGCTGGTCCCTGGATCCCGATCGCTTCCGCAGGTCCGCGAGAGGCTACCTGCCGGAGAGCTTTCTCGATGTCCCGCTTTACGATCCGCCCCGCCGGACCGCTGCCCTGAAGGACACGCATATCGATGCCGCGCTCCGTAGCCATCTTTCGAGCCAGCGGGGAGGCTTTGAGCTGCTCCGCCGAGACCTGAGGGGTGGCCGGCTGAGGGGCGGCGGATTTCGGGGCAACGGTTGGCTCTGGAGCTGCCGGTTGTGCCGTGACTGTAGCGGGTTCTGCCTTCCGCTCCGCCGCCTTGTCAAGTCCGCTGATATCTTCACCGGGTTCGCCGACCACGGCGATGGGATCTCCCACCTTGGCCTGTCCGCCGTCGGAAACCAGAATCTTGAGCAGGGTACCCTCATTGACAGACTCGTACTCCATGGTGGCTTTGTCCGTCTCCACCTCGCAGAGGATATCGCTTTGGGCGATCGAATCTCCCTCCTTTTTATGCCAAGTAACGATCGTTCCCTCCTCCATCGTGGGGGAGAGAGCCAACATCAATACCTGCTCAGCCATTCGCTTGCTCTCCTCTATACATACATCACCCGTTTGGCTGCGGCCACGATCTTCTCCACCGATGGCTGAACAGCCAACTCCAGAGCGTGGTTGTACGGCATGGGGACATCCTCCATGGCTACCATTTCCACAGGGGCATCGAGACTGTCGAAGCAGTTCTTCGAGATCAACCAACCCAGGTACGAGCCGAAACTGGCCGTGGGCCAATCGTTGTCGACGATGACGCAGCGGTTGGTCTTGACCACGGATGAATAGACCGCTTCCTCATCCAGCGGCCGCAGAGATCGCAGGTCGATCACCTCGGCGCTGTAACCCTCCTTTTCCAGCACATCGGCCGCCTCTAAAATCATCTGCATCGGCCTGGAGAAGCTGATCAGGGTTACCGCCTCCCCGGCTCGTTTGATCTCCGCCTTGCCGAGGGGAACGAGATACTCCTCCTCCGGAACCTCTCCCTTCAAGCCGTACATCATCTCAGTCTCGAGGAAGACCACCGGGTTGTCATCCCGGACCGCCGATTTCAGCATCCCTTTGGCATCGTAGGGAGTGGAGGGGGCTACAACCTTGATTCCGGGAATGTGGGTGTAAAAAGCCTGGAAGGACTGGGAGTGTTGGCCTGACAGGTATTCCGCCGGCCCGTTGGGACCCCGGAACACGATGGGCACCTTGAGCTGGCCGCCGGACATGGACAGCATCTTGGCGGCGTTGTTCAGAACCTGGTCGAAGGCCTGGGCGGAGAAGTTCAGGGTCATCCATTCCACGATCGGTCGTAAGCCTACTAGGGCGGCTCCGATCCCTGCGCCGGTGAATCCCTCTTCAGTGATCGGGGTGTCGATGATCCGATCGGGACCATATTTGTCGAGCAGACCCTGGCTGACTTTATAGGCCCCGTTGTACTGGGCTACCTCCTCGCCCATCAGGATGACGTTCTGATCCCGGGCCAACTCCTCGTCCATGGCATCTCTCAGGGCTTGACGAAAGGCAATAACAGGCATCCCTCTCCTCCCTTACACCAGTACGTCTTCGTACATCGTTTCGATCGCCGGCTGTGGACTGTCTTCGGCGAATTGGGCGGCCTCGTTGCTGATGCGCTTGCATTCGGCATCGATCTTGTCAAACTCTTCGTTGCTGAGCTGTTCGGATTTCAGTATCTCCGCCTTAAGGATCAGGATCGGGTCCTGGTCCTTGTACTCCTGCAACTCCTCTTTGCTCCTGTATGTGGCGGGATCGCTCATCGAGTGCCCCTTGTATCTGTAGGTCACCGCTTCGATGAAACTGGGCTGATGATCCTTCCGCGCCCTGTCCACGGCCTCTTTTACCGCAGCATGGACCTTCAATACGTCCATGCCGTCCATTTGGGATCCGGGAATTTCGTAGGAAGCACCCATCTTGGAAAAATCCGTCACCGAGGATACCCGCCGGAAGTCGGTTCCCATCCCGTACTGGTTGTTTTCACAGATGTAGACGATGGGGAGATTCCAAATCTTGGCCAGGTTGAGGCTCTCGTGGAAGGAACCCTGGTGAATCGCTCCGTCCCCGAAGAAGCACAGGACGGCGCCGTTCTCCTTCTTGTACTTGATCTTCAAGGCAACACCGGTGGCTACGGGGATATGGGCGCCGACGATGCCGTTGCCACCCAGCATGTGCTTGTCCACATCGAAAAGGTGCATGGAACCGCCCTTGCCTCTGGAGCAGCCGGTCGCCCTGCCGTACAGCTCGGCCATCATGGCTTTGGGATCCATCCCGCAGGCCAAGGCGTGCCCGTGATCCCGGTAGGCGGTGAGAACGTAGTCTTTCTTCAAATCCAGAGCTGCCACCGCTCCTACAGCCACCGCCTCCTGGCCGATGTACAGATGGCAGAAGCCCCCGATCTTACGTAATCCGTACATCTGGGCCGATTTCTCCTCCAGACGCCGGATCAACAGCATCCGCCGTAGCAGCTCGATGCGGAAGGATTTCTCGCTGCTGCCGGAGGTTTTCGTCGCTTTCTTTTTGTCCTCGGCGCCCGCCGAGTGGTTCGCATCGGTTTTGCTCTTCCCCATACTAGCTTCCCTTTCTCCAACCGGCGACTACCTCCTTCACCCCCTTCATGGGTTTGTAGTAGATCGCCTCCTCGATGATCGTCTCCAGTACAACCAGGTCTCTCTCGTCTCCCGTGAGCTTCCAAAAGGAGCGCATGAAGGGTCCAAGGGTTTCCAGGACCTCCGAAAGGATCGACGGATTATCCACTATGTTGATTCGGCCGCGCACCGTGACGATGGTATCCAGGATCGGAGTCTGAAACATCCACTCCGCCTCCGGATGCGCCTCAAGCTGGACGACCTTGCCAAACCGCGGGGATGTCACCGCATAGACGGCCCCTGTCCTGCCGCGCAGGAGGGCCGGGGTCATCCAACGGATGTGGGGCTTGCCGTTCTGATCCGTTGTGGCCAGAACCGCCGTGTGAGCCTCGTTGAGAATCATCTCCAGGGTATTGAGTATCTCCTGTTTGGTCATGAGTATCATCCTCCCCACTTCATCTTTTTTAGGATCAAGGTGCCAACACCGGCTAATAACCTACTATATAGAATACCCTATGTACAGGTGAAAGGCAAAAGCGCGGCCGATCGATTTTCTTGCCAAGTCACAGGTTTTGATTTACCGTATTACGAAGGACAGCGCAGTTGCGATCTTATGAAGGAGACAGCAACCATCATCAATCAGTGCTGCCTAAGATCGCCGTATCCATAAAGAAGGCGCTGGAAGGAGCAGGACATGAACGAGGAGGAGCTGAAGTATACCGAAGAACATCTCTGGGTGCACATCGAAGGGGTGAACGCCCGCTTCGGAATTACCGACCATGCCCAGAAAGAGCTCGAAGATATCGTGTATGTCGAGCTTCCCGAGAAGGGGAAAAAAGTTCAGAAGGGGGATATCGTCTGCACCATCGAATCTGTGAAATCCACCAACGACCTGACTTGTCCCTTAAGCGGAGAGATCCATTCGATCAACGTCCAACTTCGGGATGAACCGGAGATCATAAACAGTGATCCCTACGGGGCTGGTTGGATCTTCACTCTCCACATGGAGAATTCGAAGGAGGTCGATGGCCTGTTGAGTTCGGCGGGGTACGAACAGTTCTTGGAGTCCTGATGTCCGTCCCGCTCACACCCGAAGAGATACTACGCTACAATCGCCAGATGATCCTTCCCTCCTGGGGAGAGGCGGCTCAAAGAGTCCTCAAGGACAGCTGCGTGTTCGTCGCCGGGGCGGGGGGATTGGGCAGCCCGGTCGCTTTATACCTGGCCGCTGCCGGGGTCGGTGCCTTGAGGATCTGCGATTCCGGCACCGTGGAACTCTCCAACCTCAACCGCCAGATCCTGCACGGGGACGATCGGATCGGGGAAGAAAAGGTCCTCTCCGCGGAGAGGACCTTGAGGGCGGTCAATCCCTTGGTCGAGGTCATCCCGCTCTCCGAAAGGATCGACGCGGACAACATCCCATCTCTGGTCGGGGAGGCCCGGCTGATGGTCGACTGCTTGGACAACTTCCAGACCCGCTACATCCTGAACGAGTATGCCGTAAAAACCGGCCTTCCTCTGGTTCACGCCGGTGTGAACGGCTTCTGCGGTCAGATCGCCTTCATTCACCCCCCGGAGACCGCCTGTCTGGCCTGTCTGGTCCCTGAAGCCCCGCCGTCGGAAATCTTTCCCATTCTTGGAGCCACCGCGGGAGTCCTCGGGTGCCTGGAGGCTATGGAAGCCCTTAAATATTTGACCGGTACGGGGGAGCTTCTCGAGGGACGACTCCTATTCTGCGACGGGGAGAGCCTGCGGTTCCAGGAGGTCCGTTTCGACAAAGACCCGGAATGCCGGGTGTGCGGGTCTGCGCCCCCTTAGTTGGATCGAACCCGGCCGGCTGCGTCGCCGGGGCCGCAGTATTTGACTTTTCCGCTCATAATTATTTTCTTATAGAAATATGGTTTCCCGCCGCACCCTCGCATCTCTTTGGATCTTTATCTTCACTACAACCCTGGCCTCAGCAGCGGGAGGCCCAAAGGAGAGCGTACCAATCTTGAACCGTCTACAATATGAGAAGAGCCCCTATCTGCTCCAGCACGCCGACAATCCGGTGGACTGGTATCCATGGGGGGACGAGGCTTTCGGTAAGGCTGAAGAGGAAGACAAACCGATCTTCCTGTCGATCGGCTACTCCACCTGCCACTGGTGTCACGTCATGGAGCACGAGTCCTTCGAAGACCCCGATGTGGCCCGCCTGATGAACGAAACCTTCATCAACATCAAGGTGGACCGGGAGGAACGCCCGGACATCGACGAGCTGTACATGACCGTGGCCCAGCTTCTGACCGGTCGGGGAGGATGGCCCCTGACCATCATTATGGGTCCGGATCAGCGGCCCTTCTTCGCCTCCACCTATATACCCAAGGAGAGCCGCTACGGCCGCCCGGGCATGCTGGAGCTGATCCCCCGGATCTCCGAGGTCTGGGAAACCCGGCGGGGGGAGGTAAACTCTTCGAGCGAGTCCATCCTCCAAGCCCTGCAAAGAGTTTCTCAATCCCGCAGCGTTGGAAATTTTCTCGACGAATCGATCCTCAAGCGAAGCTACGAGGAGCTGTCCGAGCGCTTCGATGAGCGCTACGGCGGTTTCGGTTCCGCTCCGAAGTTCCCCAGCCCGCACAACTTCCTCTTTCTCCTGCGTTACCGGCTTCGAAGCGGGAAGGAGCAGGCCCTGCAGATGGTCGAGAAAACCTTGACGGAAATGCGCATGGGCGGCATCTTCGATCAGATAGGATACGGTTTTCACCGCTACTCGACCGACGCCCGCTGGCGAGTGCCTCATTTCGAGAAGATGCTGTACGACCAGGCCCTACTGGTTTTGGCTTACATCGAAACCCATCAGGCGACGGGAAAGGATTTCTACGCCGAAACGGCAAGAGAGATCCTGACCTACGTACTGCGGGACATGAGGGCTCCCGAGGGAGGGTTCGCCTCGGCGGAGGACGCGGACAGCCAGGGGGAGGAAGGCAAGTTCTACACATGGAGCTACGAAGAGTTGTCTTCCGTCCTTAGCCCCGCGGAGTTGGCAGAGCTCGAGGCGCTGTTTGCTATTCGAGCCGAGGGCAACTATGAGGAAGAGGCAACCGGGGAGCAGACCGGGACGAACATCCTCTACATGCTCCAAAACGGTGACCGGACCCCGCAGGAACAGGCGGCCCCACCCGGGCTGTCCGATTCGATACGGGAGAAATTGTTCCGCATTCGTCAAGAGCGAGTACACCCCCTCAAGGACGACAAGATCCTGACCAGCTGGAACGGTCTGATGATCGCCGCTCTGGCCCGGGCCGGCGGTGTTTTCGGGGAGGCATCCTATATCGAGGCGGCGGAAAGAGCAGCGGATTTCATCCTGGCCCGACTGCGGACCGAGGACGGAGCTCTGCTGCACCGCTACCGTGAAGGGGAGGCCGCTATCCCCGGGTATGCCACGGACTATGCCTATCTGATCTGGGGCCTGATCGAGCTGTACGAATCGACCTTCACAAGCACCTACCTACGGCAGGCAGGGGAGCTGATGGGGAGATTTATCGAAGATTTCTGGGATGAGGACGCAGGCGGAGGATTTTTCCTCACAGCCGACGAGGCGGAGACACTTCTGCTGCGCCAGCGAAACGACACCGACGGCGCCCTGCCCTCGGCCGGATCCGTAGCCCTGCTGGATTTGCTCAAGCTGGGCCGTATGCTTCAGAACAAAGACTACGAAGACAAGGCGATCGCCTTGATCCAAGCAACCGCACAGCTCGTTGAAAGCAGTCCCTTGGCCTTCACCTTTCTGCTCAGCGCCCTGGATTTCAAGATCGGACCCTCCTTCGAGGTGGTGATCGCAGGACGGAGCGGCGCCCCGGACACCCGGGAAATGGCTCAGCTCTTGCGGGAGGAGTTTGCCCCGAACAAGGTGGTGGTCTTTCGACCGGTTGAGGAGCAGGAACCGGAGATTGTGGATTTGGCGCCCTTCACCCGTTTTCAAGGAAGCATCGACGGCAAAGCCACGGCCTATGTCTGCCGGGATTACGCCTGCGAGCTGCCCGTGACGGACAGCCGGGCAATGCTGCGGCTGCTTCGAAGCGGCCGCGCAACGACAGGTGAATAAGAAGTAGGAGAAGTCGGGCAACGAGCCCGACTACTTCAAGCCATAACAGGGTAACCTGCGGGGCGACCGCTTTTAGAGCCGGGTCATAATCCGGTTCATCGATAGGCGAGTCGATACAACTCATGCCCTGCGGGAAACGGTTGCTTCTCCGCTGACTCCCCGAGGGATGGGCGCAGGAGCCGCGCCCTCTCCCTGTAGTAGCGCTGCCACTGCTCAGGCAGTTCTTTCCCGGCCATGCCAGGAAACGTTTCCACCAGGACCTCTCCACGGCGGTTTCTGTAGTTAGTGATCGGCAGGGGTACGACTTCCTCGATATTTGACCTGTTGTTTTCAACTGCAACAGATACGAGCCAAACAGCGGAGTCCGCGGTCCAGGATAGATCACTCTCCGGCTTCAGCGGCTCCAAATCTGTCAACATCCCGGAGATCAAGTTCCCCGTCGAGGGCATGATCAAACCTCTCCCCTCCTCCCGTTCAACCAGCTCGTGTGGCTGCAGGACATGGGGGTGGTGAGCCCAGACGATGTCGACCCCCGCTGCGAGGAGCGTTTCAAAGAAACGCATCTTCTCCGCCTCCGGCTGCCTCGAGTACTCCCGTCCTCCGTGGTAGGAGAGGATGAACAAATCGTACTCCGGTGCAGTGCTCTCTATGTAGCGAAGGAAGAAGTCCCGGTGCAGGCGGTTTCTATAATCGACGACGTTCACGTAACAATGCGGCATGGGGGCGTTCACCATCTGACAGACAGCCAAAAAACCGATCCGAACACCTTTGAGGCGAATCTCAGCAGGCAGAAAGGGAACCTTGAGATTCCCACGGGCACCCGCCGTATGCAGCCTCCGGTAGGACTCTTCGCCGATTTTATTCAAGGCTCGTAAGGTCTGAAATACGCCGTCCCGGCCTTGATCAAAAGCATGGTTATTGGCCAAAGAAAAAACATCGATCCCCGCTTCAACCGCGGCCTCCAGGTATTCCAGGGTGCCGTTGAATCGCGGGTAGCTCGAAAAAGGCCGGGAAGGATCAACCGGAAACTCCAGGTTGGCGAAGCTCAGATCGTCCCGTTGAAAAAACGGCGCTATAGACGCGTAGATCGCGGAATACTCCGATGTGAGGTAGTTTGCGGTATGAACCATAATGTCCCCGACAAAGGTCAGCTGCAGGCGCTTGCTTTGAGAATAGAGGGGAAAACTGAGGGACAGGAAAAAGGCAAGGAGGAAAAGGATCGGGCAATATCGGCTCGCTTTTTTCATCTATTTCTTATTGTACTCCCCGGTCCGGACTCTGCAAACGAAAATTGTAGGAATTATTGCAGGTTGGATACGTGGTTTCACAACGGTTCGCTTCGTACAGTTATTCAGACAAGTCGTTGGCTTGACTTTCTCCCGCTACTGGGTACAATAATTTCAAATATAATTTTGATTTCTATTTGGAGGATTTCATGGATACCAAGAAGCTACGGGTAAACGGCAAGCGGCTGCGATCGACTCTCGAGGAAATGGCAAAGATCGGGGGCACTCCCGGCGGCGGCGTGACCCGGCTGGCCCTTTCCGATGAGGACAAGCGAGCTCGAGACCTCTTCGTAAAATGGCTGAAGGAGCTGGACTTGGAGATCACCGCCGACCAGATGGGCAATATCTTCGGCCGCCGCCCGGGAAAAAACAACGATCTGCCGCCGGTAATGGCTGGTTCCCACATCGACAGCCAGCCAAAGGGCGGACGTTTCGACGGCATCCTCGGTGTTATGGGTGCCCTCGAGGTGATGCGGACCCTCCACGAGAACGAGGTCGAGACCGATCATCCCGTGGTCATCGTGGACTGGACCAACGAGGAAGGCTCCCGCTTCGCCCCCGCCATGGTCGCCTCCGGTGTCTGGGCTGGGGCTCTTGAACGGGACTGGGCATACGCCCGGACCGATCTGAGCGGCAAGAAGCAGGGGGAAGAGCTGGAGCGTATCGGCTACAAGGGACCCGCGCCGGCCAAGAAGTGGCCCGTCCATGCCTACTTCGAGTACCACATCGAACAGGGACCGATTCTCGAGCGGGAGAAAAAAACCATCGGCGCCCCCAAGGGGATCCTGTGCCTGCATTGGTACGACATCTACTTGGAGGGAGAGGCCAACCAGGTCGGCCCCACCCCGATGGAGGGACGCCACGACGCCCTCTGCGCCACCGCAGAGATGATTCTCAAGGTCAACGAGTTGCCCGATCGCATGGGAGGAAACATGGTGGCCACGGTTGGGGAGATCCAGAACTACCCCAATTCCCGCAACATCATCCCGGACAAGGTGCACTTCACGGTGGATATCCGTTCTTGGGACGACGAGCACGCCCTCAATGCCTGGGAACGGGTGAAGAAAGATTTTCAGGATATCGCGAAACGGCGGGGCTGCCCGATCCGGATAGAGGAGACCTGGCGTGTGGAGCACGCTCCCTTCGACGAGAAACTGGTCAAACGGGTCATGGAGAGCGCCGGGGAGCTGGGCTACTCCTACCTGCACATGGTCAGCGGAGCCGGCCATGACGCCAGCTACATGAACCAGATCTGCCCCACGGCAATGATCTTCGTCCCCTCGATCGGGGGACGCAGCCACGTAGAGGTGGAAAACACGACCTGGGAGCACTGCCAAGCCGGAGCCGATGTGCTCCTGCATTGTATTTTGAGGACGGCGGAGGCCAGGTAAACCCCTCAAACTACAGCAGGGTATGATCTTTCTCTGCCCAGGGGAACAATTCGCCAAGTTTTGGCTATTGCGGTGCCCTCTGAAACATTGACATCCTTTCGGTTGCGGGTTATATTTCGTATTGTTGTTATAAATAACACATATCCGAAACATCATGAACTTTTTACAGTTCAAATCGGCGTTGAATGACTTCCCCGTGTTCTCAACAGCCGATATCCGAACCGTTGATTCCAATTTCGATCGTCGCCGTCTCAACGAGTGGCAAGGCAAAGGATACATCCGAAAAATATCCAAAGGTCTGTACATATTCAGCGATGTTGATATCGACGAATCGATGCTTTTTCGAATTGCTAACAAGCTATACCGGCCATCATACGTCTCGCTGGAAACGGCGATGGCCCATTACCAGCTTATTCCGGAAGCCGTTTACGGCGTGACATCCGTCAGTACCCGCAGAACATACCGGTTTCAAACTTCGCTGGCGCACTTTTCTTTCCGCACCGTTTCCCCGCGTCTCTTTTTTGGATACATGCTGACATCTGAGGCGGCAAAGATTGCAACCGTCGAGAAGACATTACTGGATTTCTTCTATCTCAATCCGGGGATAGACAATCCGAAAGCATACGACTCTCTGCGTGTCGATCGAGACGCATTATCGGACCAATTGGAAGAGACAAGGCTGCAGCCCCTGCTTGATAGAGTTGGATCGGCGGCCTTGTCACGGCGAATAAACCGCTTTTTCGAGTGGATGAATTATGCTTAGTCTCGAACAGATACAATCCTTCTTCCCCGAGGGTATTCGGAAGTTTCGTATGAGTATTCTGCGCGAATACCTGCAGTACAAAATCCTCGAGGCGGTTTTTAGATCCTCCTTCGCATCCAGATTATCTTTGATGGGCGGAACATGCATTCATCTAATTCACGGAAGCCCGCGGTTCTCTGAGGATCTCGATTTCGATAACGACGACCTAACTGCGCTTGAGTTCCGGCGCCTGGCGTCGTGGATCGAAAATGAACTGAGGCTCGAAGGGTGCACGGTCGAGCTGAAAATAACGATAAGAGGCGCCTATCACGCTTACTACAGGTTTCCCTCGATACTTCATGACAGCGGTCTCACGGGACACCGGACTCAGAAGCTCCTTGTTCAGATAGATACCGAGTCTCAAGGATTCGCCTACGAAAAACAACCGGCAATTCTCAACAAGTTCGACGTTTTCTGCCGCATCCTGACCGTACCCCTCGATATTCTGCTTTCCCAGAAGTACTTTTGTATACTCACCCGTCCTCGTGCCATGGGGCGTGATTTCTACGATGCATCATTCCTTATGGGCAAAACGAAGGCTAACCTCGAATATCTGGATGCAAAAATCGGTGTCAGGAGCGTCTCCGAGGTGAGAGCACGGCTAATCGACAGATGTAAAGATCTGGATCTTCGAAAACTCGCCGCAGATGTGGAGCCTTTTGTAATCAAATCCAGGGACGTCGATAGAGTGCTGTTGTTTCCCGAATTGGTCTTGAACAGCCTGAAGTAGATTCTTCTGACATGAGCTAATCACCCACCCGGAGGATCTCTTCCCAGTCGTATACCGCCCGGATCCGCTGTCCCGGCTCCACGATCAGGAATTCCTCGTCGCTCCAGTTACCTTCGACCAGCTTGCGGATCAAACCGATACTGCCCTCGACGCGGATGAATTGCCGGCCCTCTTTCTCTGCTTTTTCCCGGCATAGAGAGGCGTACTCCTTCTGAGAGGTCTCGGGAACGTCGATGTAGATGACCTTGCTGTCCGTGTTTGCGTCCCGGGAAAGGGTGAGTGTTTCCATTATGTATTTTGCGTTCTCTTCCCCGTACTGAGCCACGAAATCCTCGTAGCTCCTGTCCAGTCCGAGAAGCCGGCCGGTGTCGCCGTCGTGCAGATAGGAATCTCCCCGTTCCATATACCCGGCGGAGCTGAAGGGACGGCTGGGATTGTCGGAGAAAAGCTCCTTGAAGCGCCGGCGGGAGCCCAAATAGATGGTACAGCAATCGTGCGCTCGGGGCACAACGAGCCGGATATTCCGGGCCGTGAGCCGGGCCGTCGCATTCCCGCACAATCCATAGGCCAACAGGATCGCGTCGTAAGGGCTGCCTTTTTCTGCGGTTTTATCGATCCGCTCCTGGAGCAGGAGACGCAGCCGGTCGCTGTCCTCATGCGCCCCTTTTTCGGTGAACTCCACATCCACGGTGTTGGGTGAACGGGCGATGCAGTGACATACTTCGCGGGTGAGAACGTCGCAGGCGATGAGTTTCAAATACATGACAGAACCTCTCAGGATTTATACCCGCTTTTCCCGCGTCTGCCAAGTGCCCCGCTGCCCGGACGCGGCAGGCCGTCCCGGCATCATCGCCCCTTTCACTTGACCAGTCGATTCGGCGGTCATATGCTGGTGCCTATGAAGATCTTTCACGGCGATATAGTCACCTGCGACCGGGTCACACACGTGTTCGAATACCTTGTGGAAAACAACGGCCGTATCCTCCATGTGGGGAACGAGCTTCCAGCGGAATTTGCCCGGGGGGGAAGCAGGATCGAGCTCGGAGAACGGGCGCTTCTGCCCTCCTTCGGCGACGGTCACCTGCACTTTTCCAATTGGGCGCTGGTGGCCACTGTTTTTTTTGACGTGCGGGAGGCGCGAAATCTCGATGAGATGGGGTCGATCATCAGGGATTTCTCTCAGACGGACAAGACATCCAAAGTCCTGGCTGGTTTCGGATTGTCCCAGCACAGCGTAGCTGAAAAGCGCCTGCTGACAAGGGAGGATTTGGATGGGTTTGAAGTAGACCGTCCCGTGTATCTGATCGGGTATGACGGCCATTCAGCTGTAATAAACAGCAAAATGCTCGCGATGTTTCCCGAAACGATCAAAAAGACCCACGGCTTCGATGCTGAGAGGGGACATATCTTTCACGAAGCCTACTACGCAGCCACGGATCATATCACCAATACCGTTCCTACGCTGAAGCTGGTCAAGAGCATCATCAACGGTTTCGACCTGCTGGCCGAGAAGGGTATCGGCATGATCCATCCGGTCGAAGGAATAGGATTCCCCAAGGACCTGGACGTCACTATGGTCAGCTTGATCGCCAAGGCTCGGGCCAAGAAAAGCCGCTTCAACACCCGCTTGTTCTTTCAAACCATGGACGTGGACAAGGTGTTGCGGCGAAAACTGCCGCGGATCGGAGGCTGCTTCGCCACCGCCCTGGACGGCTGTTTCGGCCGCTGCGATGCCGCTCTGAACAAGCCCTACGCCCATGATCCAGCCAACAAGGGTCTGTTGTTCTACAAGGATGAGGAGGTGATCGGGTTCGCCAAACGGGCGAACAGGGAGGGTCTTCAGATCGAGTTCCACACGATCGGTGATGCGGCGATCGACCAGGCCATAAAAGCCCTGGAAGCGGCGCTTCAGGATCATCCCAGGGAGGATCACCGGCACACTCTCATCCATGCCTGCCTGCCTTCCCCCAAGAATCTGGAAACCTGTGTCAGGCTGGGAATCGGGATCACGCTCCAACCTGCGCTTTTAATAAGCCCTCTCGAACCACCGGAGTATCTACAAGAAATACTGGGAGACAGGGTGAAACCAAGCTCACCCCTTCGAACCATGGTGGATCTTGGTATCCACGTGAGCGGCGGGTCCGATGCACCGGTAACACCCCCCGATCCGATCGAAGGTATTTACGGCGCCTGCAACCATCCGTATGATCCCAAACAGTCCCTGAGGATTCCCGAGGCTCTCAGGATGTTCACCTACGAGGTGGCCCGGATGAGCTTCGACGAGCAGGAGCGGGGTACTCTGGGGCAGGGAAAAATCGCCGATATGGTCGTCTTGAACAAGAACCCTCTTAAGATGAAGCCGGCAGACCTTCGCGAGCTGGCGGTGGAGCAGCTGTATCTATCCGGCAAGCTTTACAAGCCCGGAATGGGGCTGCTGGATACCCTGTGGAGCTCCCTTACCGCGGGCAAGGTCAAGATCTAGCGGCCGGAAACAGACAGCACCGGCCGGGATCGACGGAAAACTCCACATCACTCCCGACCGAAAGAGATTGCTCCTCGGACAGATCCAGGGTGAAAGGCTCCCCTCCCACCTCGACCTCGACCAGCGCGTGGCTGCCGAGATATTCCTTCCGTATCACCCGGCCTCTGATCCGGTTGGCTCGGTCCCTACCCAACGAACAGTGCTCCGGTCTGAAGAAGACAACAATCTCATCGCCGACGTCGAACTCCTCAGCCGGCCAAGATGCCTTGAGCAATCCAACCGAGGTCTTCACCACGGCCAGCTCCCCTTTCCGTTCCGCCAACCGGCCTTGGATGATGTTGGCCTGACCAAGGAAAGTACCGACAAACAGATTTCTCGGTCGGTTGTAGATCCTTTCGGGCGTGTCGATCTGCTCGATATGACCGTCCCGCATCACCGCGATTCGGTCTCCGAGCACCAAAGCCTCCTCCTGATCGTGGGTGACGTACAGCGTAGTGACGGAGAGCTCTCTCTGCACACGGAGGATTTCCTTTCGCAGGCTCTTTCGCAGCTTGGCATCCAAGGCGCTCAAGGGTTCATCCAGAAGCAGAAGGTGCGGCCGGGGTGCCAGGGCTCTAGCCAGTGCCACCCTTTGCTGCTCCCCCCCGGACAGACGGGTCACCTTCCTCTTCCCGTACCCTTTCAGAGACACCAGTCGGAGAAGCTCCTCGGTTCTCTGCTTGGAGTCCCTCCTGCTCCAGCCCTGCATGCAGGTGCCGAAAGCAATGTTGTCCCCCACATTCAGGTGGGGGAACAGGGCGTAATCCTGGAAAACGATGCCGATGCCCCGCCGGTGGGCAGGAAGGGTGTCGATCCGGCGGCCGTCCATGTGCAAAGAGCCGCTATCCGGATCGATGAAGCCGGCGATCAGCCGCAGGGTGGTGGTCTTTCCGCAGCCGGAGGGACCCAGCAGGGCAAGAAGCTCGCCCTGCCGTACCTCGAAGCTCAGCTGCAGGCGGAAGTCGGGATAGATCTTTTCGACGGTCTGTATACGCAAGCTCACTATCCGACCTCCCCTCCGGCTCGATCGATGATCAGGAATGCAAAAAAACAAAAGAGCATCAATACCGAACCCATGGCGCAGGCTCCGATGAAGTTGTAGGAACCAATCAGGCGATAGACCATCACCGGGATGGTGACCAGCTTTTCGTTGTAGAGCATCAGGGTGGCGTTGATCTCTCCGACGGAAATCCCGAAGGCAAAGGCCGCACCGGCAACCAGGGCGGAACGGGCCAGGGGAAGCTCGAGATACCAGAACAACTGCCAGGGACCCGCTCCCAGGCTGCGGGCCGCCTCGGGCAGGGAGGACTTCATCTTACGGAAGGTGGCCGAGGCGACACGGATGACGAAGGGATAGGCGATGACTGTGTGGGCAAAGACGATGGCGTACCAGCTGCCCACGATCTTCCAGGGAAAATTCTGATAGGCTTTGAGGTAGCCCAAACCCAGTATGATCGAAGAGATTCCGATGGGCAGCATCATCAGGGCTTCTAAAAGCTGGCTGCCGGCAAAGCGGCTGCGGGATCCGACATAGGCCAACACCGTTCCCAGGGGCAGAGACAGGAGCGTCGTCATTACGGCGAAAAAGAGGCTGTTCAGCACAGCTCGCAGGTATGGTCCTCCGCCGGAGAAGATGCGCCGGTACCACTCCACACTGACCTCCTGCTGCCCCCAGCCGCTTCGGGCCTGGAAGGAATAGGCGACCACCGTGATCATCGGTGCCAGGACGACCACCGCCATGAGCAGGAGGTAGAGGAGATAGAACACTCCCTGAGCAGAGCGAAGCATCGCGCCCAGGCGCGGACGTTCGTAGTCTTCGGCCATCTGCTCGGCGAAGCTGCTCCTCTGCTGCAACTTGATATAGATGTAGAGAAACACGAGGGAGATGACCGCACCGACCAGGGATAGTGCGCTGCCGGTCTTGAGATCCAAACTTACCTTGGCCAACCTGTACACTTCAACCTCGAGGGTGGAGTAGCGGGGTCCGCCTCCCAGCACCAGTACGACGGCGAAGCTGAGCAGGCAGAAGATGAAGACCAGGGCGGCGGCGGAGAGGATTCCCGGAAGGATCCGGGGCAGGGTTACCCGCCAAAATAAGCGAAAACCGTGAGCCCCCAAACTTCGGGCTGCCTCCTCCGTGCTGGGATGAATCCGTCGCCACAGTGAAGAAACGATACGGACCACGATGGGAAAGTTGTAAAAGGCGTGGGCCAGGAGGATCGCCTGAAGGGAATACAGAACCTTGAGGGGCGGCTCTTTCAGACCGAACAGAGCCGCCAGGAAACGGTTGAGAACTCCATTGTTGCCGAAGAAACGGACAAAGCCAAGCACTACGATGATCGAGGGCAGCACGAAGGGCACGGTGGTCAGGGCTTGAATGAGGCGCTTGCCCCGAAAATCATAGCGGGCTAAAAGATACGCGCCGGGCAGTCCCATGAGCACCGAGAGCAGAGTAGAGAGAATCGCCTGCCACACGGTGAAACCGATGATCTTGAGATAATAGGGGTTGCCCAGCAGGGCAGCGACGATCCCGAGGCTGAATCTGCCGCTCTGATCCGTGAGTCCGCCGACCAGGACGCTGCCGAGGGGGAAGTAGAAAAACAACAGCAGAAAGAAGACCGGAGCGGCGAGCAGGAGCACGGGAAGTATGACAGCAGACCCCTTCGCTGCCCGTCGGCTCCCGGCCCATGCCGCCTCTATCGGCTGACCAGTTTTACCCACGCATCGATCCAGCGCTGTTGGTTTTTGCGGACTTCCTCGGCCGGGAGCTGTAGTGAGCGCTCTGGCTTGGGAGCGTAGCGAAAGGACTCCGGGGTAGTGATGGTCGGATCCACAGGGTACATCCAATTGGTCAGGGGGATCTCCTCCTGGAAATCTTCAGTCAGGATGAAATCGATGAAGCTCCTGGCCAGCTGCGGATGGCGAGCCCCCTTGAGGATGCCCATCCCCTCGATCTGCAGGTAGTTCCCCTCTGCAAAAAGCAAGGCCCGGTAGCGCTCGGTCTGCTCATACTCGACGTGGTAGGCCGGACTGGTGGTGTAGCTCAATACCATGGGCGCCTCCCCGCTGGTGAACATGCCGTAAGCCGTGTCCCAGCCGTCGGTGATGGTGAGCAGGTTGGGCCGGAGCCTGTCCCAGTACTCCAGATACTCCTCACCGTACACGGCGATGGTCCAGAGCAGAAATCCAAGACCGGGACTGGAGGTGCGGGAATCCTGGACAATGATCTTCTTGCGGAAGCGGGAATCGGTGAGCTCCTCGAGGGATTCCGGCGGGTCCTCGAGGACTTTGGAATCGTAAATAAAGGCGAAGTACCCGTAGTCGAAGGGGGTTACCGAATGGGTGGCGTCAAAGATCAGCTCATCGGGTACGTTCTTAAGATTCGGCGAGCGGTAGGGCTCGAGCACGCCCTCCTCTAATGCGCGGGAGAGCATGTTGTTGTCGATTCCCAGGACGATGTCTGCCTGGGGATTGTCCCTCTCCAGTATCGCCCGATTCAGTACCTGTCCGGCATCCCCCACAGAAATGATCTTGACCTTGACACCGTGGGTCTCTTCGAATTTAGGAATGACTTTGGGTGCCGGCCCCCACTCCGCCACGAAGGAATCGTAGGCGTAGATCACCAGCTCCGCCTCTTCTTCGATCGCCGGAGCGGCGATCGCCGCCCCGGCGGCAAGCGACAGCAGCAGCACCAACCCTGCTGCCAGCATGGAGATTTGAGTTTTGTTCATGGAACCCCTCCTCGCCTTTACCGGCACACGAATCGGCCGCTGCCGGTACCGGCCCGTCTTTGAAAGACGAACGGCCATAGAGTAAAATGACGAGTGTGGATGGACCGCCAAAGGATCCCTGCGCTGGCATTACCCAGATCAGGTTCAACGGGTGTAATCTCAGGCTCCCGACAATGGATGAGTCGGCGACGGATGCCGCGGGCAAACCATTATCCTGGGTGGAACCACCCCACGTCAGTTAAATTTTAGTCCTTCTGGGGACTGTCGTCAAGTACGGACGGGCTTCGGGTCCCTCGAGAAGAAAACGATCCGTACCGAAAGGAAGACTGATGAGGCGCAAAGAAAAGGAAATACAAAACCCGCAGGTCGTGGAGGAGCTGCTCCACAGCGCTCCGGTGTGCAGGATCGGTCTGGCGGCGGGAGCGGGCGGGCCGGACAGGGACGGTTATCCCTACGTCGTACCCGTTCATTTCGTCTACTCGGAGGGACGGATCTTGGTCCATGCAGCCCGGGAGGGTCGAAAGATCGATGTGCTGAGGAATAATCCCAAGGTTTGTGTGGAGATCGACGAGTACCTCGGGTTGAAGCCCGCCGAGAAGGCCTGCGGCTATGGCAGCCGCTACCGCAGCCTGATCGCCTTCGGCAGGGCAAAGTTCGTGGAGGCGGAGGAGGAGAAAAGACGAGCCCTCCAGCTGCTCATGGGAAAATACACCGGGCGGAGCTTCGATTTTTCAGCCCGGGATGTCGAGAGTGTCGGGATCATCGAAATCGAGCTCGATGAGATTAGCGGGAAACAGGGAGTGTGAAATTCGGTATTTGCTCCAAATTTGTATGGAATGCCTCTTGACGCTCAACGAATTATTGTGTATATGTTGAGCATGAAGTTCATCCCCTCACGACAACTGTCCGCACGCCCGGGAAAGGTTTGGGAAGACCTGGAACGGGAAGGGGCGATCGTAATTACGAAGGCCGGCATTCCTTTCGGCATCCTGGTTCCTACCACCGACGCTACCATGGTAGAAGATGTAGAGGAACTTGTTTTTTCCAGGGCTCGTAAAGCTGCACGAGGGATCCGTTCTGAAGCCTCCAGAAAAGGTCTAGACCGGCTGATGCCGGAGGAAATTGACGCAGAAATCCGGAAAGTACGGGCGCGGAGGCAGGACAGACAAGATCGTGGATGAGGCGCCAAGCTGGGTCTTCGATACAAATGTGGTGGTGTCCGGATTGTTGTCTCCCCTCGGTCCACCCGGGCGGCTTATCGACATGGTGCTTGCACGACAGCTCCGAATGACCCTCGATGGGCGTATAGAAGCTGAGTACAGGGAAGTCTTATCCCGCCCAAAATTCGAGATTAAAGAAGAGCGATTGGAGGCATTCCTTGCTGTCCTACAATTTCAAGATTGGGTAACCCCCATGCCATGGCGCGGGTATACACCGCCCGACAAGGACGACACCCTGTTCCTTGAAGTTGCAGCCGAGGCAAACCCGCCTATCCTCGTAACGGGCAACACAAAGCATTATCCACAAAATTGCCGTGGCCGGGTGTCCGTTTTATCACCACAGGAAGCATGGCGCCGGTTCACGGACCTACAGAATTCGCCATAGAACTACATCTCAAACTGCGAAGAAAGGCGTCGCCCCGTTGAATCACCGCGGAATGATCGTGTAAGGGACCCGGCCGGTCACGGTGCGGGTCGAGGACACGGGGCGGAACTTCCAGCGTCTCAAGGCGTCCAAAACCGCAATGTCCACATCGCTGTACCCGGA
The DNA here is from genome assembly GCA_964604845.1 of uncultured Spirochaetaceae bacterium. Lineage (GTDB taxonomy): Bacteria > Spirochaetota > Spirochaetia > SZUA-6 > DRHE01 > JAFGQJ01. The sequence continues at coordinate 37,684 of CAZSBH010000006.1, read as the reverse complement.
ACCCTGCTCCACCTTCACGTCCTGCAGCACTCCCTGCGGGGTCAGCACGAAGAAAACCACCACCTGAAGTCGCAGCCCCTGCTCGGAAACCCAGGCGGGGATCTGGGGCCGCGGGGTGGAGGTCGGCTCTCGACCCTGGGAAGGATCGTCCCAAAGAATCACGATTCCCTCCCGACCTTCCTGAGCTGCGGTGGACTCGGCCCCGGTGGCGGGCTGCGAGGTTGGTCCGCCCTCCCGGCTGCCGCTCTCGGTTCCCGTGCCGGTGTCCGTCTCGGTCAGACTCGAGTCCAGGCGTCTGAGATCGAGAACAGAGGGCTGGTCCTGCTTTTCCTGCGGCCTGACTTCGGACTGCCGGGGAGCCGGCACCTCCTGAGCCGGCACGGGTTGTCTGGAGGTCTCTACCTGAGCCGGAGGGCTCTGAAGGGCCTCCCGCTCCGGAGGAAGGTAGCGTTCGTCGCTGCTCGGAGTCTCTACGGGATCCAGGAATCGCAGGCCGGTTCTGGGACGCTCCGTAGTCTCTTGAGTTGTCCGGGGTGTCGGCACGGATCGTATCCGGGGAAGGCCGGCGGATTCGCTGCTCTGTTCCGGACGGGCCTGCTCCGTCGGTTCCTGCTCGACCCGAGGCTGCTCCCGCTCCATCCGCGGCAGCTGCTTCGGCTCCTGAGCCTTCTCGATAACCGGGGCTACATCCGGGGTCTCCCCCAGGGTTACGTACAGCGGCCCTGTATACTCGGGGATCCGAGACCTCTCGAATTTCAACACCAGCTGCAGCACGAGCAGCAGGACGAAGTGGGTCAGGATTGCCAGAAATACACTGATAACAAGCCGTTCGCGCATCATAGGTCCCGAGTTCTTAGGTTCACTCCCTTGAAACCGTTTCTCCTGAGCACATCGAGGATCTCCACGAGCAGGCTATAGGAGATCGAGCGATCCCCCTCCAGGACCACGGTCTTGATCTGCTCTTTTTCCGCCTCGGTGATTTCTGCCAGTCGTCCGTTCAGACTGGCCAGGGTGTGCTGTTCCTTGTTGTAATAGATCTCGTCCCGGGCCACCACCGTGATCACCAGCTTGCTCATCACCACCGGTTCCGCGGTCTGTGAGGAAGGAAGAACCAGACTGATTCCCGGCGTGATGATAAAGGTCGTAGATACCATGAAGAACACCACGAGCTGAAACACCACATCGATCATGGGGATCAAGTTCGGGGCCGACTGCGTAGACAGCCGTCGTTTAAAGCGCATTTCCTGTACCCCCCAGGAGGAGAACGAGCTCGTTGACCCTGTTCTCCAGTCGCAGGATGATGTGGTTCACCTTGGTAACCAGGGCGTTGTAGAAAATGATCGCCGGTATGGCGACGATAATTCCCGCCGCCGTTGTGATCAGCGCCTCGGCTATACCACGGGCTAGAAGACCGGGGTCGCCGACGGCGCCGAACTGCCCGAGCACCCCGAAGGCACGGATGTTGCCCGTTACCGTGCCCAGCAGGCCGAGAAGGGGAGCCAGGGTGGAAATCGTACCCAGAGCGGAGAGGGAGCGTTCCAGTTTGGGGGTTTCCAGGCTGGCCGCATCGAGAATCGCATCGCGAATTTCCTGTTTTGTTTGGTGACGATACTCTATCCCCACCCGCATCAGGTTGGTGATCGGGCTGGGGTGCTGCTCGCAGATAGCCATGGCCTCGTCGTGATGTCCCTTTTCCAACGCCGCTTTGAGGCGCCGGATCAGACTCTCCTCATCGACCCGGATGTGCCGGAAGTACAACAGCCGCTCGATTATGATCACCACGGCAATCAGGGAGAGCAGCAGAATGAAGTACATGACGACGCCGCCCTTCATAATGACTTCTAACATACCTTCACTCCTTCAGCATGTATCATAGATTGATCTGAACTTTCACGGTCCCCCGCACTCCGGGGGCCTCGTAGGGATGCCAGGAAAAAAGCTCGCCGGAGGGCAGCCGGCTGGTCAGCCACCTCTCCTCCGAAAAGGGATATAACAGATCTTCGACCTCGACGATCAGGGAAATGGTATCTGTAATGTTATAGAATCCGCTCGCCGACAGCAGGGGCATCAGGGACACATTGGTTTCCGACGGCGAGTATCCAAGGGCGAACTCCAAGCTGCCCGTCCCCCCCCATCGGGAGGTTGCATTCGTGCCTTCGATCTCCACCACTGCGGAGTGAAGAGGGGTGTTGGGCGCCCTCTCCATGAACTCCGTATGCAAACCCCCGCTCAGTGTAACCAGGGTGCCCAAATTCCAGCGAAGCCGCACATCCGTGTTCAGCTGGACTCCCGTACTCGGGGCAAAAACGAAGAGCCCGCTGGTCGGGTCCGCTCCGTTCCCGTCAGGGAACAGCAGGGCGGAATTCCAGGCCAGCAAGCTTTTAGCCTGGAGGGATAGGTTTTGAGTCAAGGTGAAACTCATGCCCAAATCGGCGAACCAGCCGTGATTGTCCGAAAGGATCCCGGCAGGTAATTCGGCCAGAGGATAGCCGCCGAGCAGACTGGCATAATCCAGCGGATCCACCCTGTATCCCCCGCTGGCCTGGAAGGAAAAAGTGGAGAACGGAGTCCCGGAGAGAGTAAGAGAAAAGGGGAACAGGTGACCGAGATCGCTGTTCCAGGTCCATCCGCCCCGAGCCTCGAAGCGGTAGTTGGTCAGGAACTCGGCTCCGAAGTACGCCTGCACTCCGGTCCTTTGCAGCGCCTCCACCGCGCTGTCCAGAACGTCCCTATAGGTGTAGGCCCCCTCCAAACCCAACCAGATGCTCTTATGACGGAACTCGAGGTTGAGAAGCGGTTGGGCCAAAATCTCGGTGGTGTCCTGGGGGGTCGTTCCGGTCAACAACTGGGAAGCGAAGGAGGTGTCCGCCTGCCCGGTCAGCGTGAAGCGCTCTCCCAGGGGGAGTTCCAGCCGGACATCCAACCCCCCCTGCCGAGCGACATGGGATATGTAGTCACTGGTGTTGACTATCTGCTGCATCCCCCGTTCCTGGTCTTGCAGCAGGCCTTCGACCGCGAGGCCGAGCTTGCCGAGGTGCAGCTTGATGCCCGCTTCCAGACGATCCTCCCGGGTTTGAAACCCGGATCCCGCCGAGGCGCCCGTCGATCCGGCTACCCCGTCGAGCATCTCGTGCAAGAAGCGCAGCTTGAAACGGGGTTCTTCCCCCCCGATCCGGTTGAGAGAGATCTGGCTGTAGAGATGGCTCAATGTGCCCACACCGAGAATCGCCTGGGCGGACAGGCCGGAACTCCGCTCCGGAGAGATCAGGTCTCGACTTTCGGTAACGCCGAAGGGGATCTCCGGCTCTTCTATATCCAGTTCCTCCACTTGGGGCAGGGGTATGGTGCGCTCGGGGGCGGACAGCTCTTCCTCTCCGGGAAGCCCCGCCTCCACCTCCTCCACGCTAAAATCCTCGATCCTGAGGATAACCTCGGGAAGCACGATATCCGGTTCTTCCGGTTCGACGGCCGGACCCGATTCCTGCGCGCCCAGAACCACGAGGGACAGCAGTAACGGAGCAGCAATCAGCAATCGTTTCATCAGCGACGCCCCCCTTCGAGAAGTTTCTTTGCCTCCTCGGTCCACTGGGAACCGGCAAAATGCTGCTCCAGTCTGCCCACCAGCTCGCGGACATCCGCCATATTCCCGGCCAGATACATCATCTCCGCTGCCCGATAGATCGAAGCGGCTAATTGATCCGGATCATCGGGATTGATATATCCCGCCTTGAGAAACTCTCTGGCCGCCTGGACGGGGTCGGACTTTCTATAGTAATACTCCCCGATAAGAAACTGTGCCTGGGAGGCGGTTACCGGCTCCGCCCTGTCCACCACCTTCTGCAACATCTCCAGGGACAAATCCATACGCCGGGAACCCTCGTAGATATACAGCCGGGACAGCTCGATCATCGCTTCCCGGCCCTTGGCTGTCTTGGCTCCGCCCTCGGTGCCGATGATGCTGGAAAGCACCGCCTCTCTGTCGCTCAATCCCTGAAGCAGGTACCGGAACTCATCGATCCTCTGAGCGGCGTTGTAAACCGCCGCTTCCTCCGGATATTGATCGATCAAGATCCTGTACATCTCGATGGCCTCTTTGTGATCCCCGCGATCGGCATAGACTTCCGCGGTTCGGCGCAGAGCGTCGGGGCGGAAAGGACTCATGGGGTAGTTTTCCAGCAGGCGCTGCCAATGCAGCACGGCACCGAAACGTTCGCCCAGTTCATAGGAGGCCAGGCCTCCCCAGTACAGGGAAGCGTCGACCAGTCTGCCTCGGGGAAAGCGGGTCCGGTATTCGTAATACGAGTCTTTGGCCTGCTGGAATTGTCCGCCGGCGCCGTATACCTCCCCCCGCTTGTAGAGGGATTCTTCCGCTAAAGGACTTCGGGGATAGGTGTTGGCCAGCTTCAAATAGGCATCCGCCGCCTCTGCTGTCCTGCCCAGCTCCGCCTGAATACCGGCGTACTCAAACAGGGCATCGTCGGCGAAGGAAGAATTCGGCCTGGTCGTGTAGTGGCTTTTAAACAGCACCGCCGCCGTATCAAGATCCCGCAGGTTCATCAGGCTCCGAGCCTGGAGGAAGGCCGACTTGTCAGACTCAGGGGTGTTCATCTTGGCCAGACGGGCGAAATATTGGGAAGAAGCGCGAAAATCAGCCAGGCTGAAAGAAGCCCATCCGGATAGAAACAGCGCTTGAGGAAGCAGAGGATGGGAGGGCTCGGTTTCCATGAGCAGGGACACTCGATCCCGAGCGCTTTCATACTTGGCACTGCGGTAATAGGCCCAGCCCTGATAGTACAGCGTGTACGGCCAGATCGCCGTCAAACCGGTCTGATCCGCAGCTCCCCTTGTGATTCTGTTCAGAGCCTCCAGAGCGCTGTCGTATCGCTTTCGGCTGATCTCCGACAGCCCTCGTAGATAGTTGGACAGCAGATAGACGTATAGATCCCTTTCATCGAGATCCGGGAACTCCTGGCGCATACGGCTGGTCTCGCCGACAATTGCGGAATAGTCTTTGAGACCAAAGAGCAGCTTGAGCAGATCGATGCGAGCCTTGAGATCCTCCGGATACAGTTCGACGTATTCCCGGAGCCGGGAAACCGCGTCCGCCTGTTCACCCCGGCGGCGATGCAGGACAACGGCGAGCTTGAACCAATCCGCACGCAGGGCGCGCAGAGAGGGATCCATCGGTTTCTGAAGCCGATCCCCGGCCAGCTCCAATGCAGAGGCAAGATCGCCGAGGCGGAATCGGGTATAGGCCAGCAGGTAGAGGGCGTCCTCGGAGTTGGGGGAATCGGGATGATCCTCCAGGTATTCAGCGTAAATCTGCTCGGCCGTGGAATAATCGCCCTGCATCAGCCTCACATCCGCTAATTTCAGCAGGCTCAGGTCGGCTGATTCGGGATTCGCCGCCAGATACTCTTCGAGCACGGCGGCGGCCTGATTCAGATTCCCGTTCCGTATAGCCAGTTCCGCCAGATAGATGGGAACGGTCTCGCGAATCTCGCCCTTCTCCGGCAAGCCCCAAACCTTGCTCAGGAAATAATCCGCCAAATCGAATTTCCCCTGCTGATAGCTCTCCACCCCCACCTGGACCCAGAGATCCTCCAACACTTCGGGGGACCCGGCGAAACGACTCTCCGCCTGGCGCACCAGCGCCTCCATCCGGGACAGTTCACCCCGTCGGGCTGCGGCCACGAACAGACGGCGATAGGCAACCGAGGCTACCTGATCTTCCGCGGACCTCAACCGATCGAAAATCTCTTCCCCTTCCTCAGCCCTTCCATCGTTCCAAAGAGCCTCCGCCGTGTACAGGTCGAACAGAGCCTTCCTCTGCTCCGAAAGCCCATCCCTCCTGGAGGTTCCGGCCAGTTCCTCTATCTCCTGATACCGCCCCTGCTGGAGGTAGGAGTACATCAGCAGGGCCAAGCCGTACTGAGCGGATTCCGAGGCGGGATACCCGTCGACCAGAGCCTCGAGATCCCCGGAAGCGCTGCGAAAATCCTGAAGCGCAATCTCCGCTTGAGCCTTGTAGAGGTAGGCTTGGGGTGTGAGCTCCTGATCCTGCAAAGCCCCCAGAAATACACCGAGGGCTTGCCTGGCTTCCGGGTAGCTCTGCAGACGAAAATAGGCCACCCCTTGCCAGAAATAGATGTAGTCGAAGAAACGGGTGCTGCGGTAGCGCCGCTCTATCTCTTGGAACAGACCAAGGGCCTCCCGAAGACGCCCCAGACGGAACAGGCTGACACCCCGCCGATACTGGGCATCGGAAACCCGGTCCGATAACGGATAGGTCTGAATAAACTCGGCATAGGTGTCCAAGGCCAGCAGGTAATTGCCGGCCCGGTAGTAGCTCTCCGCTTCCGAGAAGAGCTCCGGCTCGGTGGCGGAGAAGGCCGGACTCAGGACGGCAAATAGTAGAACCCCAAGGATCAACAGGACTTTCTTCATACAGCCTTAAAGGTATTGCGAAAACGGTAAGAATTCAATGGCGGAACCCGTAGTCCGGTTTATAATGTACCATGGACAAGGCACATATGGACAAGGCACATATAAACAAAGAGCGAATCCTGATCGGCACCAGCGGCTACTCGTACGAGGACTGGGTGGGGCCCTTTTATCCACAGGGCATGCACAAGCGGGATTTCCTGGGATTCTACACGGCCGAGTTTCCCGTTGTGGAGCTGAACTTCTCCTACTACACCCAGCCCAGCGCTTCAACTCTGGAGAGGATGCTCGAAAAAACTCCGGATGGGTTTCGCTTTGCCATCAAGGCTCATCAGAGCCTGACCCACAAGATCAGCGAGGATTTTCAAAAAGAGGTCGAGCGATACAAAGAGGGAATCAGGCCGTTGGCGGAGGCGGATCGACTGGCCGCAGTGCTGTTCCAGTTTCCCTACAGCTTTCACTATACCCCGGAGTGCCGGAAGCATCTGCAGAGGCTCTGCGAGGCCTTCGCCGATTTGCCCAAGGCGGTTGAGTTCCGGGGCGCCGAGTGGCAGAGGGATTCGGTGTACGAAGGGCTTCGGGGGGTGGGCGCCGCTCTGGTCAACGTGGATGAACCCCGGCTCCCCAACCTCCCGACGCCCACCGAGATCGTCAGCTCCGATCTGGCCTACCTGCGTTTTCACGGACGAAACGAGGCCAACTGGTGGACCGGGGACAATGTCAGCCGCTACGACTATCTGTACGACTCCGAGGAACTGTCCGAGTGGCTGCCTATGATCGAACGGATGCTGGCCAAAGCCCAGCTTCTGCTGGTGATCTTCAACAACCACAGCCGCGGCAGGGCGATTCAGAACGCTCGGGAGCTCCAGGGAATGTTGTTTCACTAACGACATTACTATGCGCGCGAGGTGTTCAATGAATGTTTCGAGCACCTTTAGCGCCGGGAATGCTCAGCCTTTGGCTATGGGCTGGCGAATGATCGTCTTCAACTTCTCCGGTGCCGCCCGACGCAAATCGCTGAGATAGATCTCTCTGTGCCTGCCGTTTCTGCCGTAGCCGTTGTCGTGGATGAACCGATGCAGCTGCTCGATGGTAGGACCTTCTTCGGAAAAGGGTCCGACATGAAGCACCTGGGCGCACAAGCCTTCGTGGGATGACTCGAAACGCAGCTGATCGAAAGCCGGCAGCGCTTTCTTCCTCCTCGTCTGCTCCAGGGCCTGTTCAAATAACTCGGCAGTAACATATTCCGGCTGCATGATCATCAAGGTCCAATTCCAGGATGCCTTGTCGCCGGCAGTGAAGCTGGCCATATCGTCGGCCCACCAGACCCCCTCCAGGGGCAGCACTCCGTAGTCGATGGCCATAGGACCCTTCTTGATCATGAATTTGAGGGTGTAGGACGCGGCGAACAGAGCCTCCACCGCCTGCTGGAACTCCGCAGAGGTGTTGGGATCTCCGGTTCCGTCGATCATGATGAAATTCATGGGCGGCACGTCCACAATGACCGGAGCCTTGGCCGGCGCGCTGTACAGCTGCTTGAGTCTCTTCTTGAAGTCGATCTTCTGCATTGGTGAATCCCCCACAGACAGGATAGCCCGAAAGACCCGCTTACTTCTATACTTGGCGCGCGCCTATCAGAATGACTGTCATCAAACACTTGAGAATTGCTTACATTAAAGTTGCTATAAGTGTAACCTTCAAGAAGGTATCGAATTCGAAATACAGGACAGATCAAAGGGCGAGGCACAGCAGCTTATCCCAGCAAAAAATGTACGGTGGCAGGTTACGGTAGCAATCGCAGTACCCGTGGGAGAACCTTCCCTCTCGATATCCATGAAGCGGATCATCGGTGGCATCCAGATCCAGGATTATTTCCTTGAGCACCTTGCGCACAGGGGTGCTCGACCTGAACCGAACGGAGATCAAATATACGTATTTCAGTTGGGAAGGCGGTAGGATCGACACCCCCGAAGTTCGTGGTTGTGCTAACTCAGTCAACGCCCGCTCGTGGCGTTTGAAAACGCGGGGTATTCCGACAGACTCCTATCCCTTCAACGCGCCGGCCACGAGCCCCTCGATGAGTCGCTCCTTGGTGATGGCGTAGAAGACGAGAAGGGGGATCATGGATAACAGCAGAGCGGCCATCATGGCCGGGACATCGGCGCTGAACTCCCCCTGGAAGTTCCACAAGGCAAGAGTCAGCGGGCGCTTCGCGTTCGAGTTTATGAGCACGAGGGGAAAGATGAACTCATTCCAGAGGATCACCGCGTTGTAGATGCCCACGGCCGTCACCGCCGGCCGAGAGATGGGCAGCACTATGTTCCAGAAAACCTGAAAGCGGCTGGCTCCATCGATGTATCCGGCTTCTTCCAGGCTTGCCGGTATATCCGCCATAAACGACGCCAGCACGAAAACAGCCACAGGCATATTGAAGGCCACAAAGGGTCCGACCAAGGCCCAGAGGGTGTCGTAGATACCAAGGTCTCGGGTGATGATGTACACCGGGATGAGCGTGATATGCACCGGTATGGTGAGGCCGCCGACGAACAGGTAGTAGAGGAAACCCCGTAGTCGAAAGCGGATTCTAGACAGACCGAAGGCAGCCGAGCTTCCCGCCAGGAGAAGGATGCTGAGGGAGATGCTGACCACGAAGAGCGAATTCACAAGGAAACGGGCGAAGTGGGTCTCCCAGACTCTCTGGTAGGTTGCCAGCGAGAACCGTCCCGGCAGCGTCCAGACATTCCCCATGTAAAACTCCGTCGACGTCTTGAGAGAGTTCTGGATGAGAAAAACCAGGGGGTAGATCGTAATCAAAACCCAGATCGCCGCCAGAGTGTATACCAATATCCGTGAGGCCGTGGTGCTTCCGCTTCTAAGCATATACGGTCTCCCTCCTGCCCAGCCTCAAAACCACCACGGTCAAGAGGAAGGAGATCAGAAACATGAACACGGCCACGGTGCTGCCGTAGCCCATGCGGAAGCCTGTGAAGGCCTGTTTGTACATGTAGGTGGCCAGCAGCTCGGTGGCATGATCGGGCCCGCCTTCAGTCATGACATAGATCAGACCGAAGTACTTGAGCGAGCCGGTGAGGGAAAGGATCGCCGCGGTGCGAATCGTGTTCCTCAGCAGGGGAAGGGTGATCCGGAAAAAGCTAACCGCAGGGGAAGCCCCATCGATGTAGGCCGCCTCTATAAGCTCTTGGGGAACCCCGGCCAGTGCGGCGGCGAAGATCACCATGTAGAAGGGAATGAACTGCCAGCAGATGGTGGCGATCACGGCGGCCAGGGCCAGCCTCGGCTCTCCCAGCCAGCCGCGGGCCAGGCCGCCCAGCCCGACTAGACGGAGCGCTCCGTTGAGCAGTCCGTAGTTCGGCTCGTAGATAAACTTCCAGGTGATCCCGATAGCCACGGCCGAGAGCATCATGGGTATAAAGTACAGGAGCTTGAAGAGCCGGGCTCCCCTCAGCTGAGAGGACACCAGAAGACCAAGAGCCAAGGCCATGGGAAGCTGGATCACGATGGAGGCGACAACGAGGATCAGGTTGTTGGTCAGGCTCTTCCAGAAAAGCTCATCCTGAACAAGTTTAACCCAGTTCCCGAAGCCGAGGTACAGCTTCTGCGGGGAGATGCCGTTCCAGCGGAAGAGGCTGTAGTAAGCCGAAGCCGGAATGGGATAGACGAAGTAGAAGCAGTAGATCAACAGAGCGGGAAGCACAAACAGGATGGCGGCGAGAAAATTGTGTTTCTTCATATTCTGTCCGGCTATGCCCAGATCACGGATTTTACAGGGAAAAACACCCCCCGGAGCGCCGGGGGGTGTCAGCGATTATAGATTCTTATTTTTTTGTCTCTTCGATGATCGCCTGCTCGTGCCTGCTGGCTACTTCCTGCGGCGTAATCGAGAGTCCGAACAGCGACTGGACCAGGTCCTTGTGCAGCTCGCCCATGGCCGGCGGCAGGAACTGATCGTAGTAAACCTGGACATGCCCGGCGGCCTCGAAGGCCAGGGCGACCTTCTTCATGAGTGGATCTTTCGTATAGGTGGATGCACCCTTGACAGGCGGCACGTAGCCGGCTCCGGCCAGGGCTTCGATAAAGGCCTGACTCATGATGTTGGTCTTCAGGTACTCCAGGGCCTTGGCCTTGTTCTTGCAAGTGACGGAGATGGAATAGTAGTTCTGTCCCGGACTGCCGATCAGGTTGCTGGGATCACCCTTGCCGCCTTGCACGGAGGGGAAGGGGAACAGATCCAGCTGGTCGAGGGTCTCGGGGGATTCCTTCGTGGCTTGTCCGACGAACCAGTTGCCCATCAGGTGCACCCCCGCTTTCTTGGAGAAGATCAGCATCCTGGACTGTCCGGTGTCCTCGTCCATGCCGTTGAAGCCCGGAGGGAAAAAACCGCGCTTGACCAGGTCCTGCAGAGCCTGTCCCGCCTGGATGTAGCCCTGAGCCTCGAAGCTGCCGCCGGGTTTGCGGTACAGGGCGTCCAGGAACATATTTGCCCCGCCGTAGCGGTCGGCCAGGTACATATAAAAGAAGGAACCGGGCCACTTGGTCTTGTTGGCGAGGGTAATGGGCACCACGCCGCTGGCTTTGAGTTTGTCTCCCATGGAGATGAACTCACCCTGGGTCTTGGGGGCAGTAAGCCCGTATTGGGCGAACAGGTCTTTACGGTAGAAGAAGAACACACCGGTGAGGCCTGAATAGGCGGCCCCGTAGGTCTTGCCGTCGAAGGTCACGGGATCGAAGGATGCGGGGATATAGGTCTTGAGCAGATCGCTCTTGATCTCGTCGATCGTGTCCACCATCCCGGAGTCGATATACTCCTTGAGCGGACCGCCGCCCCAGTTGTGGAAAATATCCGGCGGTGTGCCGGCGCCCATGGCCACCTTCAGCTTGGTCTTGAAGGGGTCGTTCTGGATGTGCACGATCTCCAGCTCGATGCCGGGGTTGGCCTTCATGAACTCCTGGCCCGTCTGATCGAGGATGCCCGGCAGCACGCCGGTCGTCTGCACGTCCCAAACGACGAGCTTCCCCTTCTCAGCCGTCGCCCCTTTCTGTCCGCCGGCGAAAATAAGTGCCGCGGAAAGAAGAAACAGGCAGCAGAGCAGTAACACGTACAACTTCTTCATATGAAACCTCCTCAGTTTTATTTCATCAGGGACACAATCCTGACGGAATTTCTATCTAAATCTTCGCATATCGAACTCGTAGTTGTCAACTATTTTCCTATATTAAAAGCATTTGACAAGCATTAATTTGTAAGTTATGCTACATCTGGTTGGCAGTTGTACTACAAATTTTGTAAGGCTATCTTTGATGAAGAAAACAACGCTGAAACGGGTCAAGCGGAAAAGCGTCACGACCCAGGTCTATGAACAGCTCAAAACGCAGGTGCTGCACCGCGTCTGGCTGCCGGGATCGAAGCTTCCTTCGGAAAACCTGCTCGCCCAACAGCTCGGCGTAAGCAGGGTCTCGGTCCGGGAAGGATTGCAGCGCCTGGTCAGTCTCGGCCTGCTCGAGACCCGGCACGGGGAGGGGACCTTCGTATGCGAGTACGACGCCGGGACCTCGATGAATGCCCTGCTGCCCATGCTGGCCCTTGATCCCGCCGACGTCTTTCATGTGCTCGAGTACCGCAGGATCATGGAGAAGGGAACGGTCGCCCTGGTAGCAGAGAAGGCGACGCCTGAGGATATCGCCGAGCTCAAACGCAGTTACGCGACCATGGTCCGGCGGCAGTACGACGACAGGGGTTTTGCCCACGCAGATCTCGAGTTTCACCTTACTCTGGCGCGAGTTTCCGGTAATCCGATCATTATGAAGGTCAACAGCATCATCAAGGACGTTTTGAGCGTTTCCATGGAGAACATCGTGGAAACCCTCGGCACCCGGGACGGTCTGGACTACCACCAGAGCATCATCGACGCGATCGAGGCCCATGATGCGCAACGGGCGGAAAGCATCATGGAGGAGCATATAGCCCGTACCATCCAGCGACTGCGTACTGAGGGAGGATACGCCGCGCCCCAGTCTCCAACGGGAATGCTCAGCCCGCAGAAGCAGTGAACCTGGGCACCGGGATCCGGGGAGCAAGCAATGGTACCCACAGAAACGAAGATCAAGCTACAGAAGACGGCGCTCCAGCTCAGGTTCGATTTGCTTGAGATGATAGGAGTCGGTAAGGCCGGGCACCTGGGCGAATCGCTTCAGGGGCATCCAGACATGGAGAAGACCCCAGGTATTGGGGCGGTGACCGGTTCCCTCAGCCAGGGATTGTCCATCGCGACGGCCGCAACGTGGCCGCGGTCACCCAAGCCCTTAAAGCCGCTAAGAGGACGAAGGACAGGCTCACGGTCATCGTGGCCGACACGATCAAAGGGAAAGGTATCTCCTTCGCCGAGAACGACGCGACCTTCCACAATGCAGCCCTGACTGAAGAGCAGCATCGCCAGGCTGTAACCGAGCTTGAGCAGCTGAAACGGAGGATTATGCTAAGGAGTGTGAACAGTGCGGCTTGCTGACAAAGTTTCGCTCATCACCGGCGCAGCCTAGGGTCTCGGTGCCGCTATCGCGAAGCGCTTCCAGGAGGAAGGAGCTTTTGTTTTTGTTTGCGATTCCCAGGAGGAAGAAGGCCGGCGCACGGCCGCCGAGATCAACTCCTTGATCGATGGTTTCGATCGGGCGGAGTTCTTGTTGTTGGACGTGGGTGCGGAGGACAGTTGGAAACGTGTCCTCGGGACCGTAAAGGACCGCTTCGGACGGCTGGACATTCTCGTCAATAATGCCGGCGTGAACATCCGAAAGGATATCGAACGGATGTCGGCGGAAGAGCTGGATGCTATGCTGGCCGTGAACGTCCGGGGCCCTTTTTGGGGAATCAAGCACGCTATCCCATGCCGTAAATTTATTTGTCCAGGAGGTCTTAACATGATCAATCACCATGAACGAGCCCGGGAGCTTTTAAGGAAATTGACCGTCAAGGAGAAGGTCGCCCAGCTGCACTCGGTGTGGCTGAATATCGAAGAGGACGGAAGCTTCACCTTTCGGAGGGCCCATGACGGGTTCATTGAAGAGAGCAGCGCCGATCCCGAATCGATCCTCAAGCACGGGATCGGCCAGATTACGCGTCCGCTCGGCACCCGCCCCGTGGACGCCAGGAGCTGTATAAGAGGGCTCAACCGGATTCAGAAATATCTGGTGGAGCGGACCCGCTCGAAGATACCGGCGCTTGCTCATGAGGAATGCCTCCCTGGACTCATGGCCAAAGGGGCCACGCTCTTCCCGGCGGCCATCAACTACGGCTCTCTCTGGGATGAAGAGCTAATGAGGGAAATAGCCGCCGCTATCGGCGACGAGCTCTACAGTGTCGGCGCCAGGCAGGGCCTAGCGCCGGTTGCCGACGTGAGCCGGGATGTGCGCTGGGGCCGAACCGAGGAGACCTTCGGGGAAGATCCCTACCTGACCGGCTGCATGACTGCGGCGTACGTGCGCGGTCTGCAGGGGGAGAACAGGCGCGTGCTGGCCACACTCAAGCACTACGCAGGCCATTCCTTCAGCGAAGGGGGTCGCAATCATGCACCGGTGCGGGTCGGCGAGCGGGAGCTGAACGACATCTTTCTCCTGCCCTTCGAGATGGCCGTGAAGCTTGCAGACGCAGGATCGGTCATGCCGGCCTATCATGACATAGACGGGGAGCCCTCCAGTTCCTCCCGGCGCTACATCACCAAGATTCTGCGCGAGCGCTGGGGCTTCGATGGCCTGGTTGTCTCCGACTATGAGGCTGTACGGTTGCTGTACGCCCATCACGGTGTGGCCCGGGATGAAGCGGAAGCCACCGCTCAGGCGCTCCAGGCCGGGATGGACGTGGAGCTTCCGGGGTTCACCTGCTTCGGGACGGGCGTCGAGGAGGCGCTGTCCCGCGGGATTCTGAAGATGAGCATCGTGGACGAGGCGGTGACCCGCGTGCTCGTTGAGAAGTCACGGCTCGGCCTCTTTGAAAACCCATATGTAGACGAGGGTGCGATCACCCTCAACACCCCGGAGCACCGGAAGATCGCCGCTAAGGCGGCGGCACGCTCGGTGGTGTTGTTGAAGAACGACGGGATACTGCCGCTGCAAGACGAGGGGACGACGGCGCTGGTCGGACCCCTGGCGGATGACCAGCTTGCCCTCTTCTGCGGTTACTCGTTCCCAGTGCACCTGATAAGGGCTCAGCGCCTGATGGACACGGACACCCGTTATGCGCAAACCCTGCGGGAAGCCTTTGAGGGCCGAGCGTCCGTCGGCACGATTCTCTACAGCAGGGGTTGCGAGATCTTCACCGAGAGATTGCTGGAAGCGCCAGTGTTTCCGGGCGATGTCGATGCCGAGCAGGGACAGAAGAAGAGCACCATCAGTAAGGATGAAAGCGGCTTGGAGGATGCCCTTGCTGTGGCTGCCAAGGCAGACCGGATCATCGTGGTCGTGGGGGATCTGTCCGGCCTCTTTCTCACCGGAACGGTCGGAGAAGGCTCCGACGCTTCTTCGTTCACTCTTCCGGGAGTGCAGCAGAAGCTTGTCGACGCCCTGCTTTCTCTGGGAAAGCCCACGGTGATCGTCCTGCTGAGCGGTCGACCCTACAACCTCGGCGAGGCGTTCTCCCGGGCCAACGCCGTGATTGAGGCCTGGTTCCCGGGGCAGGAAGGTGCAGATGCCCTGACGGGAATTATATACGGGGATATCAATCCCGGCGGCAGGCTGCCGGTTTCCTTTCCCAAGTCCGCTGGCGCCATGCCCTACTTCTATAATCATAAGTTGAAATCTGCGGGTTCCCCGATTCACCCGGAGTTCGGAGCCGTGTTTCCCTTCGGGCACGGGTTGAGCTACACGACCTTCGAGTACTCCGATTTCCAGGTACTGAGCCGGAAGGTCCGGATCGACGGAGAAATCGAGGTGTCGTGTACGGTGAAGAACACCGGTGAGCGAGCGGGAGACGACGTGGTACAACTCTACGTCCGTGACGTTATTGCCAGCCTGGTACGGCCCGTCAAGGAGCTGAAAGGGTTCAAGAGGCTCACCCTGAACCCGGGCGAAAGGAAAAGGGTGTCCTTCACCCTGCCTGTGGATCTCTTGAGTTTCACCACCTCCGGAACGACCCGCGTGATCGAGCCAGGGGAATTCGAACTCATGATCGGTATATCCTCGGCGGACATCCTCTTCAGTGAAACGATCGAAGTGATCGGGGAACTGCGGGAATTACCGGTCACGTGGAGGATGAAGACCGAGGTGCGAGTGGCCCCGGTGAGCCCGGCCGAATGAGCCGGCAAGATCCTGTCCCTCGCCCTTCATGAAACCGGGCCGATGCTCTGTCAGAGGGACGCCTATCTCTGCTCGGCCTACGGCATCGACATCTCCGTGGCCTTCACCAAGCGGCTGGGTGCGGGGTTCTTCGGTGGAGAGGGGTTCATCCTGCAGCGTCTGAGCGGTGACGGTCTGGCTTTCATCCACGCCGGGGGTACCCTGCTGAAAAAAACCCTCCAGGAGCGGGAGAGCCTGCGGGTGGACACGGGCTGTTTGGTGGCCTTCGAGGAACAGGTAGACTACGACATCAAGTACGTCGGTGACTTCAAGACCGCCCTGTTCGGAGGAGAGGGATTGTTCTACGCCACCCTGACCGGACCCGGGGTCGTGTACCTGCAGACCCTACCCTTCTCGCGGCTGGCCGACCGGGTGATCGCCGCTTCCGGGATCAACCGGGGTGAGAGCCGCCGCGGCGGATTCCTGCAGGGCTTGGGCGGAATGACCGGCGGGGACCGGGGTTTTTAGCCGGGTGTCGATGCGGGAAGACTCCATTCCCAAGCCGCGCTGGGGAGATGGATCCCCCGTAGTAACTCAGGTAAATCGGCGGTTGGATCGCGGCTGTCTTTACCGGGAGGCTGACGCTAAATTTCTCACGGCAAATTCAACTCGAGACCGACGCTCTCAAGCAGGCTCTTCTTGACCTTGCAGACCATCGTGAAGGCGGGATCGAACACATTGCCCACCTCATATTCCACACATTGACCCAGGAGTATGTGGGCCAGCTTCTCTTCCAAACCGAGATCGACCAGCCAGCGTACCATCTCGGTGGTCGCTTCCTGGAGGGCCTGATCCAGAGGCCGGGCGTTCCCGACGGTCAGGATACAGTCTGCGTTTTCGGCGCGGGGCCAGTTGATCTTCCTGCCCCTGATCAGGTGCACCGTGAACTCCACCTCGGCGGATACTTCGATTCCCGTGCCGACGATCTCGCCGGCTCCCTGGAGGGCATGAACATCCCCGAGGTGAAACAGGGCGCCTTCGACAAATACGGGCAGGTAGACGGTAGCTCCCGCTTTGAAGCCCCGGTAATCCATATTGCCGCCGTAGCGGGACGCCGTGCTTGAAGCGATGCACTGCCCCCGCGGCGGCGCCGTACCGAAGCAGCCGACCATTGGGTCGAGGGGCAGAGTCAAGGTTCCCGCCGGAAAGGTCGGGGACAGCAGCGTGGCGGTCCAGGCGCCGGTATCGATTCGCCACTCCAGCAGGCTTTCTTGACCTGGCGCCCCGTCCCGCCTGTTTTCCTCGACATACCCTGCTTCGAGCACATGAGGAGCGATGTAGGTCCGGGTACGGCCGACTGATCGATTGGGAACGATTCGGTCGAAATGAACGGCCAGGGCATCCCCCGGTGCGGCACCGCGCACGTAGAAGGGACCGGTCTGAGGATTTCCCCGCAGGGTGACGTCGGTGTCCGAGGCATCCCGCCCGGCACTGTCAACCGTGGTGGTAACAACGGTATCCCCGCCGTCGATCTCCAGAACAGGTTTGTGAGGGCCGAGGGTGGTGTGGTATTCAGTCGGATGGAAATGGTGGGTCTTCATAGTTGGGTTGTAGTATATGCCTGGGCGGGAGGAAGTGGAATTGCACCGGCTTCAGACCCGGAACCTTATCCGTTCTTCCACTTGGCCGCGATCTCCTTCATGGCGGCCAGAAGCATGTTGATATCCAACTTGCTCATGATCAGACGCAGACCTTTGGACAGATAGCTCTCCATCAGGGCATCCGGTCCGTGTATTCCAAAAATCTTCCCGTTCCGGTCAGCCGCCTCGGCCACCCTGTCGATCGCGGCCAGCACGGTGGGATTCTGCAGATCCCCGGGATACCCCAGAGATACCGCCAGATCATTCGGCCCGATCAGCAGAGCATCGATTCCCGGCACCGCGGCTATACTTTCGACCCCCTCGATCGCCGCAGCGGTTTCGATCTGGGCGATGGCCAGCACCTGTTCATTGGCCGCTGACATAAATCCGGATGCCTCGCCGCCGCTCACCGCGGCGTAGCCTGTATGGTTGCCGATGCTGCCCAGTCCCCTTCGGCCTACGGGATCGAACTTGGCCCACCCTGCCAGCAATTCCGCCTGCTCCACGGACTCCACCATGGGAACCATCACACCGGTGCAGCCGCTGTCCAACGCCCGCGAGACATAGCCCTTGGCCAACTCCGGGACACGCACGAAGACCTCCACCCCGGCCCCGCGCCCGGTGGCCGCAACATCGGATAAGGTCTCCAGCGAGCTCGATCCGTGCTCCAAATCCAGCATGATGAAATCCAATCCTGCCTGCCTGGCGATCCAGGCGATGCCGGGATTTCGAATCAGGCGGACCATTGTTCCCACCGCACTGCCGCCGGTACGTAACTCCTTGACTGCCACTTCCTTTTCTCCTTTCGCCACTCTGCGTTGCTACAGATTCAAAAGTGTTGCCGAGGCCGATCTTTCAGTCAGCCCGGACTCGCCATTGATAGCAGAAAAGTACGGCAATATCCAGTGGATGGGTCTGAGCCTGACCGGATATTCATTTTGTTGGAATTGAAGGGTTTTTATGACAGAATGACGTGGTATTTCCGCGAAGGCAACCGCGCCAACCTTTAAGGCCGGGCGGTTGCAGCAGCCGTTGCCCCCGGTCTATAATGGACGGTGGCGATGACCCTCAAGCCGCGAATCCTTCTGGTTGACGACGACACAACGGCGCTCGACCTCATGTGTGATATCCTCTCTGAAAAGGACTACGAGGTTGCCACCTCCTCGTCCGTTGACGAGGCAATCGAGAAGCTGAAATCCCAGCACTATCATGCCCTGATCACAGATCTGAAAATGCCCGGGAAATCCGGAATCGAGCTTCTCGAGTATATGGTGAGCGCCTACCCGGATATTCCCGTGATCATGCTGACAGCCTACGGCACTATCCAAACCGCCGTCGAAGCCCTGCAGAAAGGCGCCTTCGACTACATCGCCAAGCCCGTTCAGCTGGAGGAGCTGGCCCTGGTCCTCGACAAGGCCATCAACCACTTCCGGCTGCGGGCTGAGAACATTTTTCTCAGGCACGAGCTGCGGAAACGGGATGAGTTGTTATACGGTACGAAGAATGCCGGTATGGCCAGGATCTTCGAGACCATAGAGAGCGTGAAAAATGTCCAGTCAACCGTCCTCCTGCAGGGAGAATCCGGCACGGGAAAAGAAGTGATCGCCCGTTACATCCATGACCAAAGCCCCCGGGCGGGCGGCTCTTTCGTACCCATCAACTGCGGCGCCATTCCGGAGAACCTCATCGAGAGCGAGCTGTTCGGCTACGAGAAGGGTGCCTTTACGGATGCCAAAGTGCGCACGAAGGGCAAGCTGGAAATCGCCGACGGCGGCACGCTGTTCATGGACGAGATTAACGAGCTTCCCGCCAAAGCCCAGGTGGCGTTGCTGCGCTTCCTCCAGGATCCGGAGATCACCCCTTTGGGTTCGACCCGCCGGATCGCCCTGAACGTGCGTATCCTGGCGGCCACCAACAAGGACCTGAAGCGGCTGGTAAGAGACGGGCAGTTCCGGGAGGACCTCTACTACAGAATCAATGTGCTGCCCATTACCCTCCCTCCGCTCCGGGAACGCAGAGAGGACATAATCGACATGGCTGTCTGGTTTCTGCAGAGGTTCTGCCAGGACTACAACCGCCGGATCTCCGGACTCACGAAAGAAGCCGAGCGACGTCTTCTCTCCTACTCCTGGCCGGGAAATATAAGAGAGCTGCGCAACTATATCGAAAGGGCGGTGATCATTTGTCAAGGGTCGGAGATAGGCCCCGAATCCCTATATCTGGATACGGACGACGGAAGCATCTTCGATTTCTCGGAGATCGGTGTCGTGCCGCTGAAGGAGCTGCAGCAGCGCTACATCCACTGGGTCTTGGACAGCCTGGGAGGGAACAAGACAATAACGGCCGCGAGGTTGGGCATCTCCGTGCGGGGGCTTCGCTACAAGCTGCACAATGAAAAAGCTTCGGACTAGATTTTTCCTAAGCTCATTCATTCCCATCGTCATCATCTACGCCGTGGTGGTCTTATCCGGTTTGTTCTATGTCAACAGATACTACGAAGAACTGGCAGTGACCCAAAAGAGTAACGAAGTGCAGAACGTGTCGCGGGCGGTCAACGACTGGCTGATTACCCGCATCTCCGAGATCATCCAGCTGTCCCGGACACCCACGGTCCAATCCGGAGACCTGGAGGCGATCCGGGAATACCTCGGGGACTGGCGCTCCAGTCTGTCCTTCATCTATCGGGAGATCTGTTTCGTCGCACTTTCGGGCAGCTACTGGAACACCGGCGGACAACAGGGCGTTCTGGAGAACACCGTGTTTTTGAGCAGTTTCGCCGGGGAGATTCCCAAGTACTTCTATATGGGTCCCGTGCAGGGCGAGCCCTGTTTCGTCGATGCGGTGGTGGTGGCCGTACCGATCTACGACGGGCCGGAGATCCTCGCCATTCTGGCCGGGGTCATTCCCTACTCCGTGATCGACAGGATGATCGGTTTCTTCACCTTCTCGGAGTTCGACTCCTACATGCTGATCGATCAGTTCGGCCGTATCATCGCCCATTCGGACCGTTCGCTGTCGGGACAGTCGGAACGGGAGGTTTACGGTCGGGAGTTTACCCAGCTTACCCGGTCCGGGGAACAGATGGTGTTCGTCAATGTTCTCAAAACCACCTGGAAATTCGTGACCTTCCAGCCCCGGAATGTTCTACTCAGCCCGATCCGGCGGATCAACAGCCTTGTGGTGGTCTTCTTTTTCGGGATCGTCGTAATCCTGCTGGTTGTTTCCTATACCACCACTTCCCGTATCGTCCGACCGATTCTCAAGCTTACCGAGGGCGTGGAGCGGATCATGTCCGGGGATTACCGCCAGCATGTCAAGATCGAGACCCACGACGAGATGAAGACCCTTGCGGACAGCTTCAACCGACTCAGCGATCGAATGATCCAGATCCGCACGGACGACCGCTTCGTTTTCCTGGGACACATCTCCGCCCGCATGGCCCATGAGATGCGCAAACCCCTGCACGTGATTCACCTGGCGGCCCAGAGCATGAGCGGCAGGCGAGAGTTCAGCGAAAAATACACGCAGCTCATCTTGAAGGAGGTGGAAAACGCCGACCGCTTCCTGAAAGAGATCCTCAACTTCGCCAGGCCGGACATGCTCAACCTGCAGAAGTACTCTCTACCCGTTCTGTGGGACAAGATCGGGCAAAAATACCGGTTGGTCGCCGAGGACCTCGAGGTGAGCCTCGAGTGCCGGCAAAAAAACGAGATCCCGGAGTTTTACATAGACATCCTCAGGCTGGAGGAAGCGTTTTCCAACCTGCTGGACAACGCCTTCGAGGCGGTCCGCTCCGCAGGCTCGGCGGTGCAGAACGGTCACAGCGTGATAGTGGAGCAGGAATACCTCCCTGAAAAGGGAGTTCAGGTGAGCATCACAGACACGGGGCCCGGTTTCGACGAGAAGAAAGTGGACCGGATGTTCGAGCCTTATTTCACAACAAAGGAAGATGGAACCGGCCTGGGACTGTCCATTGCCTACAGGATCATCACGGCCCACGGAGCCAAAATCGATCTGAAGAACAGCCCCGACGGCCACGGTCGGGTAGAGGTACTGTTCCCACTGTGATGAAGAACCGAATATGAAGTACTGCGTAACGATCCTCCTCTGCCTGCTGATCCTGCCCGTCTTTCTTCAGGCCGGGGGAAATCGAGAAAACAGGCAAAGTGAACGGATGATCCTGAAAGCCGCTGACGACCACGAGCTGAGCTATCCCACCACGCAGGGTCTGGTGCGCATGGGGAAGCTGTTGGAGGACTGGACGGGGGGCAGGATCACGGTCGTCGTGTATCCTCTGGCCCAGCTCGGCTCTGAACGGGAGACCATCGAGCTGACCCGTCAGGGAATCATCGACATCAACCGGGTGAACATCAATCCGGTGACCCAGATCGTTCCTGAGTTCAAGGCCTTCGCCCTGCCGTATATCTTCCGGGATATCGGGCATATGCACAAGGTCGTAGACGGGGAGATCGGACGGGAGCTGATGAAGACCCTCGAGAGCAAAGACCTGGTGGGGTTAGGCTTCTATGATTCGGGACAGCGCAGCTTCTACAACTCGATCCGCCCGATCCGATCTCTTGAAGACCTGCAGGGCCTGCGCATTCGGGTGCAGAAGGCGGAGATCATGATGGACATGATCCGTGCCCTGGGGGCGGTACCCATACCGATGAGCTTTGAAGAGGTCTACACGGGACTGCAAACCGGTATAATCGACGGTGCGGAGAACAACTACCCCTCGTGGGTGACCAAGGGGCATTTCGAGACGGCCCGCTTCTATACTCAAAACGAACACTCCCTGGTTCCCGAGATCATCCTGTTCAGCAAGCTGACCTGGGACCGGCTTTCCGAGCAGGACCGTGAGTTGATCCTGAGAGCTGCCCGGGAATCGATCCCCTACCAGCGGGAGCTCTGGAAAAATATGGTGGAAGAATCTATACGCAAGGCTGTGTCCGCCGGTTGTGAGATCATCACCGAATTGGACAAGGAGCCCTTCATCCGGGCGATGGAGCCGGTGTATGCAAAGCACGCGGCCGGGCTTCTGCCCATCATTGAGCGCATCAGGGCCGTGCAATGAGGAAAAAAGTGCCGGTCTGGTAGGCAAGTCTTGCCTACCCACTGCCTGAGTTCTTTCGATCCGGGACGAGCTCTCCGGAACCCGGAACGACATTCTTTATTCTCTATCATGTATACATTTATTACAACGCTCTTGCCGGAGATCAGACCAATTCTTCAGGATTGGTACGGTTCTTGCTTTAGTTATAGAAAAGGAATCCTCGCTGCTCCGAAAGCAGGTTGGAGAATACCTGTTTACCGGTAAGCAGCGGAAAACAAGCAAGGAGGGAATTATGAAAAAGTTACTCATCCTCTTTCTGGCCGTCCTAGTAGCAGGCGTCGCCTTTGCCGGCGGTCAGGGCGAGACGGAAGGGCCGAAGACACTACTGCTGGCTGCCCCGCCGTGGATCCAGAAGAAGACGGCCACCCTTTCAGCGGCCGAGGCTTTCCAGAAAGCCCATGCCGATGTGAAGGTCGAAGTGATCACTGTGGATAAGTGGGGCGGCCCGACCTACATTCCGGAGTGGCAGGCCGGCAAAACCTCGTTCGATCTGTTCGTCAGCGGCACCGGGACCATGCTGGCTCCGTTGATCGTGGACGGCTGGCTGGAGCCTCTGGATGACATGCTCACGGGCAGCATGGCAAAGAACGATATCGTCGGCGGGTTCTTGAGTGAAGGGTACTACAAGAAGCCCGACGGCAGCGGCGCCTTCTACCCGATGATCCCCTTCCTGGGGGAAGTGGCCATCGTCGGGATCAACACGGGAATCATGAAGCAGGCGGGTCTTTGGAAAGACGGGCCGGTAGCGATACCCGGCTGGGAAGAGCAGGCCTTCTTCGACTGGTTTCGCAAGATGAAGCCCTTCGCCGACCAGGGAGCCCACGTGCAGATCTGGGACAAGGAATTTCTACAGTACAACTACGTCGGCCCGATCCTGGCCATGAACGGCACCTTCATGGACTCAAGCGGTAAGGGCTTCGATGTGACCAGCCCCGAGGCCAAGAAATGGCTGGGCATGGTTCAGAAAATGGCCGCGGAGAAGCTGGGCAACTGGACGGTCACCGACACGGCGGGCTACGAGGCCTGGAAGACCGGCAAGGCCGGTTCCTTCTTCGCCGCCCAGGGGCACACCATGGAACTGGTCATGAGCGCCGGGGCGCCGGAGGATGCCATCGGCTACGTGAGCTGGCCGGGTTCCGAGCGCAATGGCAGCATCATCTGGACCCACTCGGTCTGGATTCCCAAGGCGAGCAAGGCCAAAGACGTCGCCAAGACGTTCATCCGCGAGCAGGTATTCTCCAAGGAGTTCCAGCAGTGGCAGTTCAACAACTGGGGCAAGCTGCCCACACTGAAAGAGGCCTACGGAAGCGGTATCGAGAGGTACAATGATTACATGCCCATGATCCTGAACATCGCCGACAACTCCCAGTCCGTCCCGTTGTTCAAGGACCTGCAGACCTACGCGGACATCCTCAAAAAGTACCTGCCCGATGCGGCCAACGGCAGGATCAGCGTCGATGAGGCCCTGGGTAAGATCAAGGCGGAGTCGGCCAACCTCGACTTCACCGATGTTCGAGCAAAATAAGTTCGAGCCTACCTAGGTTCGAGGACCGGACAACAAAATCGTGCTATACTGTTGCTCCCGCGGGAGCCTCGCGCGCTCCCGCGGGAGATTTTTCAAGAGACCTTAAGCTCATGAGCAGCTCAATCGGAGCAGAGAAACGGCGGATGCGGGCAAGACGGAGGCTGCGGGAGAAGAGAAGCCTCCTGATCTTCCTGCTGCCGACCCTCTTTTTCATCATAGTGTTTCTGGCATTCCCCCTTCTCTCATCAGCCTACCTCAGCCTGACCAATATCCGGGCCAATATCTTCGAGTCCCATAAGTTCATCGGCCTGAGGGGATATTACCATACCATCTTCAAGGACAGCTTCTTTCACACCGCGATGCGCAACCAGTCGATCTACGCCGTGTCCTACTTCGTCCTCACCTTCACCGCTTCGCTGGTTCTGGCCATCCTGATCAATGAGCTAAGAAAGGGCACCGGAGCCCTGCAGGTGATCTTCTACCTGCCCATGATCATCCCCCTGTCGATCGTGGGGGGGATCTTCCTGTGGATCTTCTCCGGCACGGGCAACAGCTTCTTCAACCTGGTGCTGGGGCGCCTGGGACTGGCTCAGACCCCGCCGGTAAACGTCTATGGGGACCCGCGCTACGCCCTGTTCGGTCTGGTTATCGCCCGCTCGTGGAAAATGACCGGCTTCACGCTGATCATCTTTCTGGCCGGCCTGCAGGGTATTTCCAAGGAAGTCCGCGAGGCGGCCCAGATCGACGGGGCCAACTTCCGGCAGGAGATGTTCCGGGTGGTGCTGCCCATGCTCAAGCCGTATCTTCTGATCGGGGTGACCTGGATCCTGATCAACTCGATGAAGGAGTTCGACCTGCCCGCCGTGGTGACCTTCGGCGGGCCCGGTACAGCCACGCTCACCCTCTACTATCGGGCCTGGACCCTGGCCTTCGAGTACTGGGAGATGGGCAGATCGGCCCAGGTGTCCTTTATCACGGCTTTCGTGATCCTGGCCATCTCCTGGGTATTCAACAGGATCTTCCGGCCGGAGACGGCGCAGCGAGGCTGAAACCTTAAAGACGGGCAAAAGGATGTAGATGACAAGGAAGAATCAAAGCTCACGGAGAACCGTTGTCATATTTCTGATCGTCATCATCGCGGCGGTGGTGTTCATGTTTCCCCTGGCATGGATGCTGCTCACTTCCCTCAGGCCCAGGGCCGACATCTACAAGGCGGTGCCCACCATCATCCCCGAGGCCTTCAACTTCGACAACTACCGCTATATCCTCACCCAGGAAAAGTTTCCCAGGTTTTTTCTCAACAGCGTGGTGATCACCAGCAGCACCGTACTCATCGTCCTGTTCTCCAGCCTGATGGGCGGCTACGCGTTGGGCATGCGCCGCTTCCGGGGACAGAACATGCTCTTCTTCCTGGTTACCCTGGTACTCGCCGTACCCTACATCATGTACCTCGTACCGATCTTCGTGATGGAGATGTACCTCGATCTGCGCAACACCTGGCTCGGATTGATTCTCCCCTACGTCGCGCTCAACCTGCCGTGGGGACTGCTGATCATGCGCGGAGCATTCTCCACAATCCCTCTAGACCTGAAGGACTCGGCGACCATCGACGGCTGCAGCGAGTTTCGGTTCGTGTTCGCCATTTGCACTCCCATCCTGAAGCCGGCGCTGGCTGCCGCTACGATCATCACTTTCGTTTTCGTCTGGGAGGAGTTCCTTTTCGCCAGCAGCATCAACGTGCGCAACTACACCCTGCCGGTGTACTTCAAGTTCCTGCTGGTAGAGACCCAGGGCCAGGAATGGGGTAAGGTCGGCGCCGTGGTAGTGGTGACCATCCTGCCGGTGCTTATCCTCTTCCTGATTTTCCGCAGCTTCTTCATAAAGGGTTTGAGCGAGGGGATGCTTAAAGGGTAGCGCCGAATCCGCGAACGTCGAACATTTCTGTGACCCGGAATATCAGATCGTCGCCAGAATGCCGCCGTCGATGTAGATGATTTGACCGGTGATGAAGCTGGACGCTTCAGAGGCGAGGAAGATTACCGCGCCGACCAACTCTTCCGGATCCCCCCAGCGGGCCATGGGGGTTCGTCCTTTGATCCAGCCGTCGAACTCGGGATTGCCGGCAAGGGGCTTGGTCATTTCGGTAATGAAGTAGCCGGGCCCGATTCCATTCACCTGGATGTTGTGCTTCCCCCAATCCGTGGCCATTCCCTTGGTAAGCATCTTCACCCCTCCCTTGGAGGCGCTGTAGGGGGCTATGGTGACCCGGGCGATTTCGCTCTGCAGGGAGTGGATGTTTACGATTTTTCCCCGCTTGCGGGCGATCATGCCCTTGGCGACCCGGCGGCTGACCAGGAACACGGCGGTCAGATTGGTGTTCAGGATATCCTGCCAGTCTTTCTCCGAGAAATCCTCCAAAGGTCCCCGGCGCTGGATGCCCGCGTTGTTCACAAGGATGTCGATCGGGCCGACCTCCTTTTCTATCCCCCCGATCTTCTCGTGAATCTGCCCGCTGTCGGTCACATCGAAGGCGTACCCCCGGGCACTGACCCCTTCTTCTTTCAATCGGCTGACCGCCGCTTCAAGCTTCTGCTCGTTTCTTCCATTCAGAACCACGGTCGCTCCGGCTCGCCCCAACCCGCGGGCCAGTATCAACCCGAGACCCTGGCTGGATCCGGTGATCAGCGCGATCTTTCCCTCCAGGCCGAACAGATCATCCACCAGAGGTTGCTTAACCTTCGCCCCTGTCATTGACTCCTCCTCTTTCACCTCCACCATACTGCTTTTCATAATGCCGCAGGCAGGTAGAAACAACCGTTCCAGATACCGCCAAAATTGCCAGAGCGCTCGCATGTTCCGGCCAGGCCAATCGAGGTTGTCCGAAAGTAATTGCCGGGAACCGTGGATCAGCTATTCATGATTTCCCTTCTATCAGATCGGCTACCCAGCCGATTCCCAGCTCTTCCAGTTTTGGCCGGGTGGGTATTCCCTCCTTGCTCCAACCACACATCTGGTAGTAGAGGGCTCTGGCTCTCTCGATTTGACCTACAGGGACGGACACACCGTCGCTTTCACCACCTTTCAGCGGCTGGGAGATTTTTTCAGGCAGAACATCGTCCTCGGCGGTAAATCCTTCCCTGGCGTTGAACGCCCTCTGCAGATTTACCGTGCGCTCGCCGAGCTTCATCAGCTCGAACACGGTAAAATCCCAGCCGGTGGCGGCTCGGATCAGTTTCGATATTTGGCCGGTCGAATACAGCTGCCAGGAGGGACCGTATACAAACTGGCAGAGACAGAGGCTGTTGCAGGCGTTGTAGATCCACTGGGTGTAGTGGGCAAAGCGGACCTTTTCCGGGCCCAACTCTCTTGGCGGCTGAGGATCCAGCAGGCCGATCGCCGCCATCCTGCCGGCGAACTCGGTACCGGGTTCATAAGACGGATCATGATCATGGGACATATGATCGGCGCCGTAGGGATTCACCGCGTAGATCAATCCCAGCGACCGCTTAACCTGAGGCATGTGGGCGGGAAACTCCTGCTTTTTCGCTGTGACTGTCAGTTTCTCGGCATCAGGACCGATTTTCTCCGCCGCCCGGGCAGATCCTTCGGCCAGCAAAGCCCCGAAGCCTTCCTTCTTGGCGATCTGCTCCACCAGCGTCACCATGGCGGCGGCATTGCCGAAATTCAGCTCCAAGCCGCCGGTGTCCTTTTTCGAAATCAATCCCTGTTCATAGCAGTCCATGGCCCAGGCAATGGTAGCGCCGCAGGAGATGGTATCAATGCCGTACTTGTTGCACAGCTCATTCGCCTTGGCGATGGCTTCCAGGCTGTTGATCCCGCAGTAGGACCCCAAAGTGCTGATGGACTCGTATTCCGGACCGCCGTAGTACGGATCTACCTGGAAATCGCCTTCAGTGACTTCCACCACCCGCTTGCAGCGGATCACACAGCCGAAGCAGGTATCCCGCTCTTTGAGTATCGTCTTGCTCATCCTCTGCCCGGAAATCTTCTCGTAGTCATCGAAGACCCCACTGCTCCAGTTGCGGGTGGGAAGACCGCCGGTGTCGTTTTGTCCCGGGATGACGTTGGCGGTCCCATGCAGGCCGAGCTCATAGGCGTTCGAATCCTTGAAGTTGTCCGCGCCCCAACGGGCAAGGTCCTTGATTGTCTCAGGATCGGAAAACTCGGGGTTTTTCCTGCCCTGGACAACGATGGCTTTAAGATTTTTCGAGCCCATGACCGCGCCCAGCCCGGTGCGGCCGTTCGCCCGATTGCTCATATTGATGATGCAGGCGAAGCGCACCATCTTCTCCCCGGCCGGACCGATCTGCATCACCTGGACCTTGTCATCACCCAGTTCCTTCCGGATAAGTTTCTCCGCCTCTCCGGTGATCTTTCCCCACAACTGGTGTGCTGCGCGAAACTCGACCTGACCATCGTGCAGCCAAAGATAGACCGGCTCGCTTGCCCTGCCGTTTACGACCAGGCCGTCAAACCCGGAACGCTTGAGATAAGCCGGCCAGAAACCACCTGCTTGAGAATCTCCAATGGCGCCTGTGAGTGGAGACTTGGCATTCACACTGACTCGGCTCTGTCCGGAAATCGGGGCGCCTGCAGCCGGACCCACAAAAACGGTCAGGACATTCTCCGGCCCCAACGGATCTGTACCAGCCGGCATTCCCTTGAGCAGATAGTAAGTGCCCATTGCACTGCCGCCTCCGTAGCGCCGATAGAATCGTTCCTCCGGTTCCTCAACTTTGCTTGTCCGGGTAGCAAGGTCAATATGCAGTATCTTGCCCGTAAATCCCTTGGCCATGATTTCTCAACCTCCGACTTATGTTAGTACGCATGCGATTATAATGAATCGTAAGGGCTCCTATGTCTATTGTATAATCAAGCGAAGCCTTCGGATTTCTGCACGGTTTCGGCAAAAAAGAAAGTCTAAAAAGAACGGGCGATCCATTATAAACTAAGGGGAATTTTATCCTTGACTACCATTGATGAGCGGCCAATAATTCAAAGCCAATAGAGAGGTGATACATGAACGTTTTCGAAAAAGCCAAAAAATTACTTTGGGAATTCAAAGGGGATGCCTATGTGTACGGAGCCGGCGTCCTGGACAAGGTAGGAACGGTTACCGCGACCGCGGGGAAAAAAGCCGCTCTTATCCGGGATTCCTTTCCCGGAAGTGACGGCTATGTGGCGGTGATCCGTGACTCCCTGGCTAAAGCGGGAGTCGATGTAGCCGGCGAGATCAAGGGCGCGGGCCCCAACTGCCCGCGAGAGGACCTGTTCCGGATTGCTGATTCCCTAAAACAGCTCGATCCTGAAGTAATCGTCAGCTTCGGCGGGGGCAGCACTATCGACTCCGGAAAAGCCGCAGAGGTACTTCGGACCCTGGGCGGGGACATCGAAGGTTACTTCGGCACCGGTTTGGTCGCGGAAACGGCAAAAAAAAGTGGTACAATCTTGAGCCCCCATGTAGCTATCCAGACTGCGGCCAGCTCCGGAGCCCACCTCACCAAATATTCGAACATCACTGATGTGCATACGGGTCAGAAAAAACTGATCGTAGACGAGGCGATCGTGCCGAGCAATCCGCTCTTCGATCACCAGGTCACCCATGCCGCGCCGCCGAGTCTTACCGCCGACGGGGCGTTGGATGGAATCGCCCACTGTCTGGAGGTTCTGTACGGCGCGGTTGGCCAACCGGCCTACGACAAGATAAAGGGGATCGCCCGTGTGGGAATCGGTCTGGTCGTCAACTATCTGCCGCAGGTGATGGCAGATCCCAAGGACAAAGCTGCCCGGGAAGCTCTCTGCCTGGCCACGGACCTCGGGGGCTACTCCATCATGGTCGGCGGGACCAACGGCGGCCATCTAACCAGCTTCTCCCTGGTGGATGTTCTCAGCCACGGCCGCGCCTGCGCCATGATGAATCCCTACTACACTGTATTCTTTGCGCCTGCGATCGAGGATGCGCTGCGGATGTTGGGGGAGATCTACCGGAATGCCGGTCTGACCTCGGCGGATGTCGATAATCTTCGAGGGCGGGACCTCGGCGTCGCCGTGGCTGAAGCGATGTTCGCCTTAGCTGAAAAGATCGGCTTTCCCACCCGATTGAGCGAAGTATCCGGTTTCAGCCAGGATCACATTACCCGGGCCCTGATCGCCGCCAAGAACCCGCAGCTCAAGATGAAGCTGCAGAACATGCCGGTACCCCTGACCGCGGATATGATCGACGAGTACATGGGGCCGATTCTCGAGGCGGCCAGGGACGGCGATCTTTCCCGGATCAAGAACGTGGCCCAATGATTGGTTTGTTTAAAACGGCTTCGGGACCCGGAAATCTCGAAATACGACAGGTACCTGTACCAAAGCCGGGACCCGGGGAAGTGATTATAAAGGTGGAGGCCGCTGGAATTTGCGGCTCCGACCTCCATATCTACCACTGGGATATCGCCTTCCCCATGCGCCCCCCCATGATCATAGGCCATGAGTTTTCCGGTTCGATTTCCGAAATCGGGATCGAGGTTGCCGGATGGCAGGTTGGCGATCGGGTCACCTCTATGACCACGGCCATCAACTGCGGACGATGCCGGTACTGTCTCAATGGTTTCGACAACCTCTGTCCCGAACGTAAGACTCTTGGATACTGGGTGGACGGGGCATTTGCCGAACACGTGCGGGTTGGCGCGCACCGTGTCCATCGCCTTCCCGAAAACGTCGAGTATATTGAAGGAGCGCTCACCGAACCCCTGGCCTGCTGCGTCCATGCGGTCCAGGAGCGAACCGGCATCCACGCCGGGGATCTGGTGGTGATCAGCGGTCCCGGTACTATCGGATTGCTTGCTCTGCAAATCGCCAAAGCAGAGGGCGGCCGGGTCGTGGTAACCGGAACCGCAAAAGACCAAGACCGTCTGGCTCTCGCGAAATCCCTCGGGGCCGATGAAATTGTTGATATCAACAGCGAAAACGCCGTCGATCCTATCCGGGACTTGTCCGATGGAAGCGGCGCGGACGTCGTGCTGGAGTGCTCGGGGGTTCCGGAGGCGGCGGTTCTGGGGTTGGAACTGGTAAGAAAGCAAGGGAAATACACCCAAATCGGCCTGTTCGGCAGGCCTTTTCCGGTTGATTTCGAAAAGATTGCCTACAAAGAGATCCAGGTGACCGGGTCACTGTCGCAGCACTGGATGTCGTGGAAACGAGCCCTGCTCCTGACGGCGGAAGGCAAAGTTCGGCTCAAACCCCTGATTTCCGACATTATGCCGCTGACCGAGTGGAAGAGAGCATTCGAAAAATTCGAAGCCCGCGGGGGAGTCAAGATCGTCCTGGATCCCAAATCTACCGATTAAGTTTGCACTGCCGCGAGGGAAGCTGCGGCTGGCGTCCAGCGCTCGTCTCAGTTCGCCGGCCGGGACGGGCGGGAGCGGCAGTTGGAATCACTCAGCTCACGAATCGTTGGATATCCTGTACCAGTGTAGGCGGGCCGAAACCCCCCGCTTTGGTGATCAGGGGTAGGTCTATAGAAGCATTGATCATCCTGGAGACTACAACCCCGTGTGCTATCTGTTCGATCGGCAGGACTTGCGGCAGCCCGAGCGTTTTCATGACTGCGATGGCGGTATCACCCCCGAAGACCACCGGAGTCAGCCTGCCGTGAAAACGCAGGATCCTGCCAACCAGGTCACCGAGGGCCTGGGTGACCAATCGGGGCACTTTCTGTTCCTGCAAACCGTGCTCCCGTGCGAACCGGTAAAAGCGGTTGATATCCTCCTCCCCACGGGCTGTCTGGAGAATGAGATCGCCGCCGGAGGACAACAGCCCCTCGATCCGAGGCAGCAGAGACCTCTCAAATAAAACTTCCCTATGCTTTCCGCGCCGACTTAGCAATTGCTCGGGAGGAATAGTGATGCGCTCCGCCCCGCTCTGCACAGCCGCCTCGATTTGCTCGAGGGATATCCGGTTTGTGCTTCCACAGACGATGAGAAGCTGGGAAGGACAGACGAGTTTGGTCACAGCTCGCCTTTTCAGACCGAGAGCGGTGGGCAGTTGTTCGGCGAACCCTGCACATCCAGCCGTGACTCGGAGAAGCCCGCGTCGTTTTAGCCGCTCTGCAATTAACCGAAGATCTTCATCGCTCCGGGCATCGAACACGACGATCCGGCTCTCCGCCTGTTTGAGCCCCTCGAGCTGAATGCTGTCGTGGGACTCGGCTAGATGAACAGGCATCGATGTCTGGCCGGCGATGATCTCCGCTACGTAGCTGCTGCAAACCGGGTTCTGAGGATCCCGACCATAGGGAGACAGGTGAACCGGAACGCCGTCGACGTACTGTCTGCCGGCGGCGGTGATTCGGCCGTTTTTTGGATAGGCGGGAACGAACGATAGAAATAAGCCGCCAGCCGCGTCGAGCAGCGCTGCCAGCTCGCTGCCTATGTTGCCTCGCAACGTAGAATCGGTTTTCTTATAGAACGACTCGACTCCCTTCTGTTGAGCCAGCTGCACCGCTCGTCTTACCCGGACAGCGGCCTCCGTCGGGGAGAGATGTCTGGTCTCCAGATCGAGCACGACGGCGGAGATTTCCTCATCCACCCCTTGATCAAGCACTTCGATCCTGGTAGAAACCAGAGTTGGTACGCTCTGCTGGGCAAACTGCACCCCTGTATCCAGAGAGCCTGTGAAATCGTCGGCCAGCACGAGCAGTTCCACCATTTGTGCCAAACTACAACGATCGGGCGGGGAGCGTCAACGAAATGAAACCTCTGCTGGGAATCACCATGGGAGATCCCGCCGGGATAGGCGCCGAGATCATCGTAAAATCCCTTGCTCGTGAAACGATTCAGGAAATCTGCCGTCCCCTGGTGATCGGAGACTTGCGAGTTATGCAGCAGGCTTCCCGGCAGATCGCCAGGCTGAACCTCGATGTGCAGCCCTGCGGCCTCGATACCATACCACACAGTGTAGGCTTTCACCCCGGACGGATAAACGTCATGGATCTGGCCAACGTGGACACGGCCAGGCTCGGATACGGGAAGGTCTCGGCTACGTGCGGTCGAGCCGCCTACGAATACATCGAGACCGCTGTCCGGCTGGCGATGGAAGGAAAAATCCACGGCACCGTGACGGCCCCGATCCACAAGGAAGCCCTGAATCTGGCCGGTGTTTCTTACGCAGGACATACGGAAATCTACGCATCTCTCACCGGGGCCAAAGACTATGCCATGATGCTGGCGGAGGGGGATTTCCGGGTGGTTCACGTCTCGACCCATGTTTCTCTACGGGAAGCGATAGAGCGGGTGAAGAAGGAGAGGATCCTGGCGGTGATCGGGCTGGCCCGGGCGACGCTCCGCCGAATCGGTATCGAAAATCCCCGCATCGTCGTGGCAGGCCTTAACCCCCACGCCGGCGAGGGCGGTCTGTTCGGCGACGAGGAGCAGCTGGAGATCGCTCCCGCTGTTGCAGAAGCCAGGTCCCTCGGCATGCAGGTCGAAGGCCCTCTGCCGCCGGACACCTGTTTTGCGAGCGCCGCGGCCGGACAATTCGACGCGGCGGTGGCCATGTATCACGATCAGGGCCACATTCCGGTAAAGATAAAAGGCTTTCGTCGGGACGGCGGACAGGGCGGGTGGGCCAGCGTGAAGGGAGTCAACATCACTCTCGGGTTGCCGATCATCCGCACATCCGTCGATCACGGCGTGGCTTTCGATATCGCCGGCAAAGGGATCGCCTCCGAAGACAGTATGGTGGCGGCGATCGAACTGGCGGTGAAGCTGGCTGCAACCCCTGCCGGTACTGGGGAGGATTCAGTGGCTATATGAAGAAGCAAGACGTTCCCCGCATCGAATTACACGGCTTGGTACAGAAATTCGAGGCTCCGCGGATCGATGACCTTGAATCCCATCTAGCCGAGGAGCTGGAAAAGTTCTCCAGCCGCATCACCGCGGGCTCCACCATCTCTCTGGCTGTGGTCAGCCGTCGTCTCTATGACAAGATCGATCTCCGAGCGACATTGGAAAACGCCTATACCAGCTCATTCCTATCCAGAGCCAAGGTGCCGATTGTTGCCGAATCTGACGAAAAGGCTATCGACATCGCCCTGCGCTCCTGCGGCGCTGTCGCAGCGGGACATGAGAGAATCATGCGGATCCGGGACACCCTCCACCTCGAAGAGATCTACGTGTCCGAGAAGCTGCTCGAGGAGCTGCGGCCGCGGCCCGCTATCCAGGACACCGGGCGAAGCGTGGGCCTGGTAGATTGCCTCGGAAACTGCCCCGAGCTCTGGTAAGCCGATTTAGAGATACATCAGGAACAGGTCCCGAGTGGGGTAGGCTGATTGAATCGCGGTCCACTACTCCCCTTTTCTGCTCCTCATCGAACGCAGGGCACCACTCTCCGCATCGATCTGAAAGACCTTGAACTCCCGCTTGAACTCGGCAGACTGCCCGATCAGGGTGGCCATGGGTCCTCCGGAGGTGGATTCCTGGGGTCTGGTGAAGCCGACGGTGACGTTCCAGAACTTGTTGTCCTCCGAAAGATCCACCTCTTCTAGGAGTACGTCCTTGAACTGGTCGATCTGGTACATATGCTTGAGGTAGTCCATCGCCTTGCCGACCGCTTCTTTTACATCTACCATAGTCTTGACCTTTCAGCGCGGAGGCAGCGCCACGATATCTTCACCCCTCCACTGGTAATCCGAACCCCAGAGAAGCCGGAGCAGTCCGATCTGCCCGGAGTGATAGGTCCAGTGCCAGGCAAGCTGGCCCATGATTCCCCGCACGGAAAAGGTGCTGCCATCCTTGTTCAGAACCGCGTCGATATCTTCGATTTTCGCGAGCGCTGGTCGAGAATAATCCTTTTGCACCTGCCGGCAGAGCTCGATCAGCATGGAAGCGGCGTAGCCGGGAGGCGGCGGCTCGCTGAGCTTACCAAGGCTGCCCTTCTCGATCTCTTTGTTCAAGGAATCGGGAATCTCTGCCCCGGAAATCCGCCGAACCCACAAGGCTTCCGCCCAAGCCATATGCAGCACCAACATGGAAATGGTCAGGGTAGTTTCCTGAGCCGTGTAGTCCAGGGCTTCCCCGGGCAGGTCGACGATCTGATCGTACACCCGCTCGGCCAATTCCTGAAGTTGGGCCACGCCGTGGGCCAGCTCCGTATTGGCGAATCCCGCCGGCGGCTCTAGGGTATAGCGCCGCGGCCGACCGATCTTGTCTTGCTTTTCGTGCATACCTCTATTGAGAGCCCAAGGTCGGCGGAGTGTCAAGACGTTCATGGGCAGTCGCAAAAGAGAAGGTGTCCGAACACAGGAAATTCAACGATTGCCAAGCGCGAAAATCCGCATTAGTATATAGGTAGACGAGGTAGATAGCCGGAGGGAGGTTTGATGAGCATAGCTGTGTATACGCTGCTGGCGAAAATCATCAAGGTCTTCTACGTGAAGGCCCACATCCGGGGCATACAACAGGCACTGGGGAACGCCAATGCCGTCATTGTGGCCAACCACCTCGGATCCTTTGGACCTCTTGCCCTGATGTCTTCTCTCACCCAAGAGCTGTATCCGTGGGTCGTCCAGGAAGTAACCAATCTGAAAGATTGCGCCGACTACATCCGCCGGGATTTCGTGGAAAAGGAGCTGAGGCTGAGGTCTTTCGCGAGCCGGGAGCTATCCCGGCTGATCGGCCGTATCTGCGTCAACCTGATGTCCTACCTCAAAGCGATCCCCGTATATCGAAAGAGCCGGCAACTGGTCAAGACCTTCGAAATCAGCCTCTCCTACCTCGATTCGGGCAAGACCCTGCTCGTCTTTCCCGAAAACGACGAGAGCAAAATACGAGAGGATATCTGCATGTTGGACACCGGATTCATCCGCCTGGCCCGTCGGCTGTATGAAACAACCCACAAGATCCTCAGCTTCTATCCGGTGGCGGTCAACAAAAATGTCCGGGGAATCCGGGTCGGGGAACCCGTCCGCTTCAACCCCGACGCTCCCTACGGGGAAGAACGCATACGCATCAGGGAGCATCTGGAGCGGAGCATCAGCAGGATGTACCGGGCTATGGAACGGGAAGGAACCGGTACCAGACAGGCGGTGCAACCGGCAAAAGTGCATAGAACCCGGGAACAGGCCGCCTGAACGGCATCCCCCTCGTTATCCGATCAAACTACTACCTTAGGACGATACACTGCGGTCCCTCAGGAATTCAGCAAGGAATCGACCCGTATGAGATCCATCGGCTCCGGCCGCGACGGATTCGGGGGTTCCTTTGGCCACGATCCGGCCGCCTTTGCCGCCCCCTTCCGGGCCCAGATCGACGATCCAGTCCGCCTCGGCGATGATATCGAGGTTGTGCTCGATAATCACAACGGTATTACCGGCGTCGACCAGGCGCTGGAGAACCCGTATCAGCTTTTCCACATCTGCCATGTGCAGCCCGATCGTCGGCTCGTCCAGCACATACAGCGTACCCGCCGATCCTTGCACTGCCGCTCGTCCCATCCGCACCGCCCCCGAGGCGGATCCGCCGGCAGGGATCAGCCGGCCTGTGCTATCCGCCGGGGGGAGTTTGGTCTTGGCCAGCTCGGTGACCAGCTTGATACGCTGGGCCTCCCCGCCGCTCAAGGTAGGGCTCGGCTGGCCCAAGGTGATGTAGCCCAGGCCCACTTCCTGGAGCAGGAGCAGCGCCCTATGTACGGCCGGGTGGGCGGAGAAGAAAACCACCGCTTCGTCGACGCTCATGGCCAAAACGTCGGCGATGCTCTTGTCCCTGTAGAGCACAGAGAGAGTTTCCGAGTTGAAGCGTTGACCCCCACAGACATCGCAGAGCACGGATACGTTGGGCAGAAAGCTCATCTCGATCTTCCGCACTCCCTGACCGGCACACTCCTCGCAGCGGCCCCCGGAAACGTTGAAAGAGAAGCGGCTGGGAGTGTAGCCCCGCATCCGCGCTTCGGGAGTGCGCGCGTAGAGCTTGCGCACCTCATCCCAAAAGCCCACGTAGGTAGCGGGACAGGATCTGGGAGTCTTGCCGATCGGCGTCTGATCGACCTCGAGGACCCGCCCGACCTGCTCCCAACCCAGAATCTCGTCGCAGCCGACCCGACGGGTGGATGATCTGCTCTGAGCGGTCCTTCGCCGACCCCGACGGGCGGCAACCAGGGCACGGAGGTTCTCGTACAGCACCTCGCGAACCAGAGTGCTCTTACCGCTGCCGCTCACTCCGGTCACACAGATGAGCCTGCCGAGGGGAAAGCGGACCCGCAGGTTCTTGAGATTGTGCAGGCGAGCCCCGACGATCTCTACCCGCGGCTCGCTTCTACCGATTCTTTCACGTGCAGCCCCGGCTCGGCGCCGGAAAGAGAGGGGATGTTTTAACGGTTGATTGAGGTAGCGACCGGTCAGGGAAGACCGTTTCTTGAGAAGCTGGTCCACCGATCCGGCATGAACGAGTCTGCCCCCATTGACCCCGCCGCCGGGGCCGAGATCTATCACGTGCTCCGCCTGTCGGATCGTTTGCTCGTCGTGCTCCACAACCACCACGGTGTTCCCCTTGCCCTTCAGGCGGCCCAAAGCATCGAGGAGCAGCTGATTGTCCCGGGCGTGAAGTCCGATCGTGGGCTCGTCGAGAATGTAGCACACCCCCCGCAGATTGGATCCCAGCTGCGAGGCCAGACGGATCCGCT